>JAOARN010000121.1 GCA_025210485.1 Marinifilaceae bacterium
AAAATAATTAACATCTTTAACCCTATAAGAGACTGAGATATGAATGAGACTCCAAATCTAAGAAATAATGTCATCGTTAATGGTGGGTAAAATATAATCCATCAATATTATGATTATAAAAGATATCCAAACAAATTAAAAATCAATAAAATAAGACCTTTCAATACGAAATACAAAAACCTACAATATTATGTTCATTGAATTTAAAGAGTCACACACATCTGCTTATATGCTGATAATCCAAACTATAAAAAACCTGAAATGTTAACAGAAAGAAATACCAACCACAAAAGGTGACATTATTTTGAAGCTGATTCTACTATTAAGTTATCTATTCATTATCTTCAGTGAATGTTTTAAAATTTTTATTTTTATTTTATCATTTAATTCAATTGGATCACCATCTATATGCGCAAATATTTTATCGACTTTTATTTCTGCTTTCTTACAAACAATCTCCTTATACAATTTTGATTTATTTATCTTATTTAGGAACAAAAGAATTATCAAAATTGGAATTTGATATAATTTAGGTTTTCTCAATATAATTAAATTCATATAACCATCATCTATGAGTGCCTGAGGGGCAATAGAGGCATTATTTCCAAATTGAGATGAATTTGCAATTGAAATCATCATTGCTTTTTCTTTAGAATTAAATTCATCATAATTTATAAAATAATTCTGCTCTTTATAATTAAAAAAGCATTTCACACAAGCTTTCATATATGATAGAAGTCCCCTATTGTTCATTTTATCGAATTCGTGACTTATGAGTCCATCAAAACCAAGACCAGAGACATTAAAAGATAGTTTATTTTCAATATTCATCGAATCTATAAACATGAATTCAGATTCATTAAGATGGAGTATTGCTTTTTTAACATTCAAAGGAATGCCTAAATGTCTAGCCAAACCATTACCTGAGCCACAGGCAATTATTCCTAATCCAACATCAGTTCCATTTATAGATCTAGCTATTTCATTAATTGTACCATCTCCTCCTATAGCTATTACAAGCTCATATCTTTCTTCAATTGCCTGTTTTGCTATAATATCGCCATGACCTCTATACTCGGTAAATTTAATATTATATTCAAATTTATCTTTATTAATATATTTTTCTATTTTCTCACCAATATTATTTTGTTTACCCGTACCAGAAATAGGATTTATAATTATAAGAGTTTTATATTTTTTCATTTTTAGCTTAATTGAAATTATAGCGCTTATTCCTAAATAAATAACTTGCAGATTGATAATAACTAATGGCATCTACCAAGACGTGATTATTTATTTTTGTTAATTGTTGATTATAATTTATCACCTTGTAATTTTTACACTTTGCTACAGGCATCTGTATAGTTAACATATTATTTTCATACAAGGCTATTTTCTGGTAAGTCCCAAACAAAGCCCTATTTGGATTTTCCACTAGAATATCTTTACCGAAAAATTTTGACACATAATCCATCTTCAAAATACCTAAAATTGTAGGTGCAAAATCTATCTGACAAGACAAGTAATTAATCTCTTTAGCTTGAATTATCGATGGAGCATATACAATAAGTGGGATATGATATTTTTCAACAGGCAAATCCGTTTTACCAGCACTAGATGCACAATGATCTGCAACAATAACAAATATAGTATTTTTGAACCATTCTTTTGCTTTCGCCTTTTTTATAAATTGACCAATTGCGTAATCTGTATATTTCACAGCTCCTTTTCTTCCAGTATGAGAAGGGATATCTATTTTTCCATCAGGGTAAGTATAGGGTCTATGATTCGATGTTGTCATAATGAAGTTATGAAATGAATTTCCATTTGCAAAAGACTCATCTGCAGCTTTTATTGCTTTCGAAAATAAATCTTCGTCACACACACCCCAAGCATTTTCAAAGCTTATTTCATCTTCTTCAAAATCTGATTTATCAATTATACTATAGCCATTATTGCTAAAAAAATAATTCATATTATCAAAATAGCCATTCCCAGCATAAATAAAATTATTCTCATACCCCTTTGATTTTAGGACATTTCCCAAACTAAACATATTTTCATTCTTTGGTCTTTTAACAATAGAGTAACCAGGAGTTGGAGGTAAAGACAGACTCAAAGCTTCCATACCTCGGACAGTTCTGGTTCCTGTTGCATAGAAGTTATTAAAAAATAATGATTGTTTTATCAAGCTATCTAAATTAGGAGTGATACTATATTTACTACCAAAACGTGAGAGAAATGATGCACTTAAACTTTCTACAGTTATCATCATTATATTATAATGCTTTTCTGGTTCATTATAGCTTATCTTTCTCCTAATATCAAAAACAGTGTCTATCAGGTAATTAGAATTTTTAGTCTTTATTAATTTTCTCAAATTCGAGAATGCTTTTTTGTCAGAAATTGACATATAAAATTTCTTATAGTCTAATTCATTGTTTCTAAATGCTGCAAATATTTGATATATACCATTGTGAGCTAATTCATTTGAATAATTATTCCGTTCAATATTTAATGTATCCTTATCTACATAAAAAAAGGAAAGAACAGGAATCGTTAAAAGTAACAAAGATATTTCAAGTCTAAATATAAATTGTGTTTTAGATACCATACTAGCATCAAAGTATTTTTTTAGACATAAAAATATAAGCATTGAGACTATCAACATCCCAATAATAATAATTGGCATTGGGTAAGATTCTCGAATATTTGCAATCACCTCATGTGTATATACTAAATAATCAACAGCTATAAAATTATATCTTACTCCAAACTCCTCCCAAAAAAAATATTCCCCAATCGAAGAAAAAATTAGTATACCAATACATAATATAAAAAACAAGTAGGAAATATACTGATGAATTTTTGAATTGAATATTCTATTTGGAATAATTAGAAGATAAATTAAAAATGGACTAATAAAATAGGACAAGGCAATGATATCATAGAAAATTCCATATGTATATAATTTTAGTATAAGAATTAAACTAAAATCAATTTCTGAAAATTCTAAAATTAGCAATAAACTTCTAACAAGAAATGATATTACGATAAACAATAAGCTAAATAGAATGACAGCACCAAATCTATTATTGAATATTTTTTTTGATTCCATATTTTAGATCTTTTGAAATTAGTGAATTCAAAAGAAGGAATGAAATCTAACAAAATTCTAACATGGATTTTATATTTATGCAGAATTACAGATTATATCACCGCTTTTCAAAAATTATTCAAATAATCGGAGGTTTCAAAATTAAAAAATTAAGGAGTTTCTATTTTATTAAAATAAAATATATGTTTCTTATCATCAAATCTATAATTAGACTCTAAGCCATACAAATCTGCTATTTTTTTTACCATAGCAAGACCTATTCCTGATGATTCTTTATTTTCTGATTCTTTGTACAAAAAATCAAAAACAGAATCTGGTCTCACCAATGATTTTAAACCTGAATTTGAGATAGAGAAATAGTTATCACTTATCAATATTTCCATTTTTTTACCTCCTTCAATATGCTTAATAGAATTACCAATTAAATTATTAACAAATAATTCTGCCAAACGCAAATCCATTAAACAAACAAACTCCCCTTTCTCAACAATGCTAATTTCAAGCTCATTATAAGATATGATATCATTTAGCTTTTTAAGTTTACTCTTAATTAGATCATTTACAGAAACATTTGACATTTTATTAAATAAATCATTATCTATTTTGGAAAGCGTTAAAAGTGAGTTTATTGTATACGATAGCTTTTGCGAACTTGTATATATATTTCTTATTTCTATTATATCATCTTCTTTCATAGTTTGTTTTGAAAAAAGATTTTCACATTTGCTCTGAATTACGGCCAAAGGAGTCCTCAACTCATGAGCTACATTTGCTGAAAACTCTACTGAATCGGAATATTCCCTTCGCAACCTATTTGACATCTCTTCTAAAACAGAATTAAGAAAATCAAATTCATAAATATTTGTCTTTTTCAGCTTCAACTCCTGCCTTGAATTAAATGTAAAAGTTTTGAGGTGAATTAAATTATCATTAAAATCTCTCCATATAACAAGATTCATTCTATTGGTAAAAACTAGAACAAAAACAAATAAGAAAAATAAAGATATGCTGATAAAGCTAGAAAATATAGCAAATACATCATCATATTCCATCTTCATTATACGAGTTGTAATCAGATAATATCTACCATGAATTTCTTGAACTTCTGAGTATTCACGGAAAGGAGTATCCTGTTGCTCTGCATAGGTATAAATTACAGTATCCTTATGTTCAAATTTATGCGGAATACATTCGTCTATTTGCATAGATATATCCGTTGGGTAAATATTAGTAAAAGTTCCGTGTTTCTTTATATGACTACTAATCTCATTTACTTTCAAACTCAATTGCTGATCTAATTCATCCTGGATAAAATAATCACCAATAAAAATGATTATAAAATCTGTAAGTATAAATATTACCAAACCATAAATTAAAAAAGTTTTATTAATCTTAGAAATTAGCTTCATAAAGTATCATTGTTTTAATTGATAACCAAACCCATAAATAGTTTTTATATAATCTTTGGAAGTATATTTTTTTAATTTCCTTCTCAATCGTGTTATTTGAGTATAAATAAAATCGGAATGATCCATAAATACAGAATTTTCACCCCAAACATATTCAAATAAATTCTCTTTTGTAATAACTCTATTTTTATTTTCAAGAAAAAAAACTAATATTTCATACTCTTTCTTCGTGAATTCTATATCTATATTGTTTATTTTCACAAGTTTCCGAGATGTATTTACAATAATTTCACCAAATTCAATTGTTTTATCTACTTTTTTAAAGTTACGCCTAAGCAAAGCATTAATCCTAGCATTCAACTCTGAAAGATGAAAAGGTTTGACTAAGTAATCATCTGCACCCAAATCTAATCCATCGACTCTATCCTCCAATTTTTCGCGAGCCGAAATAATAATTATACCTGTTTTTTCCCATAATGATTTAATAATAGGAATTACAGAAAGTCCATCGCCATCCGGCATACCTAAATCAAGTAGAACTATTGGGAATAATTTTCGCTCAAACTTTTGTTTTGCTTCCTTTAAGCTATGTGCTATTACGCATTTAAAATTTAAACTTTCCAAATATTCTGACATAGAAGATTGCAACTCACAATCATCTTCTACTATTAAGATTTCAATCTTCATTTCTTATTATATTTAGTTTTAAGAGATTATTTAGTAACGAAATCTTTGTAGGTTTTATTCTTTTGACAAATATTATTACAAATACAAATATCATATAATTTCTAAATTTATATTACTTGTTTGACAACTAATTAGACAGAAAAAACAAAGAGCGCATAATATATTCAAATCTACCTCTTAATAAGAGATGATTAAATAAAAGTTTTGCTTTAGCTATATAATCCACTTTAATCAAATCTAAAAAATACAAGAATACCTAAATTTTGAATATTAAAACTAAAATTATATTTCATAATAATTTAAAATATCCTTGTAAACTCATTCTTCTCTATTGTAATAAAAGTATTCAAATCTGTGTCTTCTTAAAAAACTTTTTATTCACTACTTTTTTGAATATTTGATTTTATAAATGTAACCTTCTATCCAAAGCTAGCGTCAAAATATCTGAAAACAATTTTGTACAAAATGAATTGATTAAGCCCCTTTTTTTAATTTTATTATTCACATTTTTAAAAGATATTGATTATGGATATTGAGGCAATATTTGGTATGATAAGTGTATTTGGAGTAGGTCCATTAATATTATATATAATTTATAAACACCGTGAAAAAATGGCGTTAATAAAGAATAATATGCATTTGGATGATGCTCCCGAAAAGAAAAGTAACAAATTTCAGCATCTTAGATATGGAATTTTATTAATTGGAATGGCCATTGGATTGATTGTTGGAAATTACCTATACCTTAAGGATATATTTAGCGAAGAAGTTAGTTATATTTCAATGATTGCTCTATTTTTAGGTTTCGCTTTTCTTGTTAATTATTTTCTTATGGACAAATTAAATAAAGATGATGATTTAGTCTGAACATTATCATATAATAAAATAGAAAAAGCTCAGAAATTTTGAATAATTTCAAAATTCTGAGCTTTTCTAATTAAGATATATGACTAATCTGTAAGGGTTTTTAAATACTTTATAATTTCTGAAATATCTTCTGGTTTTAACTCATTTTTATATGATAACATCAAGCCCTTACTATAACCATCAACAATCTCATCATTAGGGTAATAAATCGACTTTACTATATAGGCACTATCTGCTATTTGCTCTATTTTTTTTCCTTTCACTTTAAGTTTTCTATTACCACCATACAGACCTTTCCAACTAGGTCCTACTAATTTGGAACCATCCACAGAATGGCAAACTAAACATCCATTTTTCTTTGCTATTTGAAAGCCCAAAGCTCCTGGCTTGTCAGATTTTGCAATTCGTACGGCTGTTGTATCTACATACCAATTATAAAAATCAGCACTATCCAATACCTTGACAGAAGTAAGCATACTCGAATGCCTAAGCCCACAATACTCAGTACAAAAAAGCTCATAATCTCCTTTTCTACTTGGTCGAAACCACATAAAATCAGTTTTCCCAGGAACCATATCTTGTTTAATTCGAAAAGCTGGAATGTATAAACTATGAATAACATCCAAGGCTTTAAGATCAAGTTTTATATTCCTATTTAATGGAACAAGCAAGGTATCTGTTGATTTACCATTAGGATAGTTAAATTTCCACGACCACATTCTTCCAACAGCCTCAATATTAAAACTATCATCAGGAGCATCTTTCATAGGCCTGTAACCCATCCAACCATAATAAAACATTACCATCACCAATGCTAATGGTATAATTGTCCATATTATTTCAAGTATCACACTCCCTTTTATCTGAGTAGCCTTAGGATTACGAGTTTTTCGATATTTAAATACAAATAATATTAATACAAATGTGATTGCCACAAGAAAGAAGGAAATGATACCCAAAATAACATAAAATGAAGTATCGACAATGTCAACAAAATTAGAAGCGTCTGAAATATTACAAGTTATCATATCATCTGTATAAATAGTCCAAAAAAGTTATAATAGTAACAGCAGTAAAAAGAATAAATACGCTGGCTACCATAAAAACAAAAAATTTTTTCTCAAATTTTAAATGCATAAAATACATCAGTACCAATAAGGATTTTGCTGAAGCCAAAATTAAAGCCCCAGCAACAGTATATTCATCCAAATCGATATATGTAATTGCTACAGACAGAATAGTTAAAATCAGTAAAACAATTAAAACTCCAACATAGCTTTTGTATTCTGTTATATGTTTTGGTGACATAGCTTTTAATGTATTAAGTAAAACAGAGGAAATAGAAAAATCCAAATCAAATCGACTAGATGCCAGTATAATCCAACATTCTCAAGCAAAACATTATCATCATGAACCAATTTATCTTTGAATATCATATAAACTGCATATACTATCAATGCCATTCCAATTATAATATGAAGAGCATGTAAACCTGTCATTGCATAATACAAAGCAAAATATAGAATTTCACCTCTACTAGCCTCATGTAAAATAGGAGAACCAAGATACAAACCTTGGGATATTTTGCCTGACCACTCAAAGTATTTGTTTATCATAAAAAAACCAGCTAACAACAATGTCGCTAATAAAAGTAAAATACAGAAACTTTTATTCTTTGTCTTTATTGCTGTTATACTCATAGCAGCTGTCATTGAACTTATTAGTAAAACAACAGTATTCAGAAAACCCACAGAAATAGATAATTGCATAGACGCAAGTCTAAACTCATCTGGATGAAGATATCTATATACAGAATAACAAATAAATAGGCCGCCAAAAAGCAAAAGTTCTGTAAATATAAATATCCACATTCCAATCTTATCACCTTCGTCATCTCGGTGTATATGTGGAGTACTAGTCATCATAATCATAAGGATGTTTTTTTACATTAGGAATTTCATCAAAATTTTCAAGACTTGGCGGACTTGGTATTGTCCATTCTAGTGTTTTCCCTTTCCAAGGATCTGCATGAGCAATCTCTCCATTTTTAGCAGATCTGAACAAGTTGATAATAATAATTAGTAAACCTGCAGCTAAAAATAAAGCACCAAAACTTGATATAATATTTGGAGAATGATACTCTTCTAAATAATCATAATATCGCCTAGGCATTCCCATCATACCCATATAAAACATGGGTAGATATAGACAATTAAAACCTACAAAAAATATTGCCAAACCAGTATTAGCCCAATACTTGTCATACATTCTTCCATATATTTTTGGAAACCAATAATGCAAAGCACCAAAGAATGCAAACCCCGTTCCACCAAATACAATATAATGAAAGTGCCCAACTACAAAAGCTGTATCATGCAAATAAATATTAGCTGAAAGAGCTCCCAATACCATACCTGACAAACCTCCAATCATAAACACAAAAAGGAAACATAATGACCATATAAATGGAGTTTCAAGAATTATAGAACTCTTATGCAATGTGGCAACCCAATTAAATATCTTAATTGCACTAGGTATGGCTACAAAGAAAGTCAATATCGAAAATGTATAAAGTGCTGTACCACTCATTCCTGCAGTAAACATATGATGTCCCCAAACAAAATATCCAACAAAAGCAATGGCAAGAGTTGAAATAACTATTGCATTGTAACCAAAGATAGTTTTTCGTGCGAAGGTTGGTATTATTTCAGATATAACCCCCATCGCAGGTAGTATCATAATATAAACAGCAGGGTGAGAATAAATCCAAAATAAATGTTGATATAAGACTGGATCACCTCCCAATGCAGGATCAAAAAAACCAGCATTAAACAGTCTCTCCAAAACTACCAACAAAAGAGTTATGCCTACAATTGGAGTTGCTAATACTTGAATCCATGCAGTCCCATATAAAGCCCAGGGAAACAATGGCATTTTCATCCAACGCATTCCAGGAGCACGAAGCCTATGAACTGTAACAATGAAATTGATACCTGTGGCAATAGATGAGAAACCTAGAATAAAAGCTCCCAAAACGGCTGGTAACATATTAGTGGCAGTCTTAAAACTATATGGAGCATAAAATGTCCATCCTGTATCTGGGGGGCCATCTCCCATAAACTGAGAACTAATTGCTACAATTGCCCCAAATACATATATCCACCATGACAACAAATTTAACTTAGGAAAGGCAACATCTTTTGCTCCAATCATTATGGGAAGAAAAAAATTACCAAAAACAGCTGGTAAACCTGGAACAACAATAAGAAAAATCATTGTTATTCCATGTAGGGTAAAGAAACTATTGTAAGTTTGAGCACCAAAAATAGTTTTTCCTGGAGCTATCAATTCTATCTTCATTAAAAGTCCAAGTACTACGCCTAAACTAAATAGCAGAAGCATGCTATACAAGTACAATAGACCTATTCGCTTGTGATCGGTTGAGAAAATCCATGATGCTAAACCCTTGAACTTAGTCTGGTGATCGAGGTAGCTGATATGATTAGATGTTTGCATGTTTTTTATGAGGTTATATATTTAAGCTTTACGCCTGAAAACAAGAAATAAAAATGCCAGTAAAGAAATAAATATTATTATACTTCCTGTTACCTTTGTTATACTAAGGACATAGGTTTTACCCTGAGGATCATAAGAATAACAAAATTCGAGAAGCCTATTAACTGTAGGACCTATCTTACCCTCAGCTGCATCAATCAGACTCATCTTAAACTCAAATGGTAGAAAATACACTCCATTTAGATATCTGGTAATTTTAGCCTCTTTACTCGTAATCATAATACATCCAGGATGCAAATAATCATTCCCCATCTTTTTATATCTAAAGCCTAAGGCTTGAGTGATTGCTCGACAGTTTATACTATCCGATGCAAAAAACTTCCATCCATCTGTGTTTGTTTGATTTGTTATTAAATTACGGTAATTTATAGATTTACGTTTTGCTAAATCGGCTCCTTCTCTATAATCGAAACTTATTGTTAAAACTTGATAATCTTCGGTAAGTTTTAAATCAGATTTATTAACAACTTCAACTACTCCATCTAATAATGGACTGCAAATCCCTGGACATCTATAATACACCATCATAATAACGGTAGGCTTATCTATCTGATCTACCAATCTCACCGTATCGCCTTTTATATTAATTACCATCAATGAATCCGACAAATGATTTCCTAATTTTTCAATCAAACCTACCTCTAAATCATTTTGAGCCTTTAACCCAAATATCAGAAACAGACAAATAAAAGCTGTACATAATTTTTGAAATAATCTCATTTTACAGTTTGTTTATTTAAACTTAATATCATTTATGATTTTGTAATCTTTTCTAGATTATAAAAATGAAGAATAACAAAATAATCTATTAGGCTTAAAGGGTATAATAGATTATTAACTATCTAATTTTTGACTGGTGGAGTATATATAAATTTAATAAAAAAAAATTTATTTCACCAAAAGGAAATTTGAGATTGGAAGATTATTAACAATAATTTTTAGATAGAATCAATTTACTTTCAGCTAATTTGATAACTATTATGCTATAACCAACATACTAGACTTAATATCTTTTTTTGGGGCTAAATAGGTTTATAAATAACTTGGGTAAGTTGATTCGACTATTCATATAATGATTAAAGGATAAATAATGAAAGATTACATAATCGATTATTTTGAGCATTTGCTTAAATATTTTGGACATAGCATTGAAACCCCAATAATTGTAGATCTTATTCAATTTATTTCTACTATAATAATTGCAATATTAATGATTCCATTATTTAAAATACTTTTTAATTTTATAATAAGAAGTATCTTAAAATCAAATAGAAAAAATTGGAATAAAATAATAAAAGAAAGAAAAATAGCTAATCAATTAGCAATTATCTTTTCTATTATACTAATAAACTACTCCTATTGCAATATGGCTAAATCTTTTGAAATTTATACAGTTTATAAAATAATCAAACTTTGCTATAGTACAATGATTGTAAGCATAATACTAAAATCTATATTAATATTTGATAGTATTTATTCTCTATACCCAAACTCCAAGAAAAAACCAATAAAGAGCTATACTGAACTTTTAAGATTATTGGTTCTTGTATTTGGTATTATCTATACAATTGGAATTCTGGTAAATTTTGGATTAAAAGAGATATTTACAAGCATCGCAGCACTTTCAGCAATACTTATGATAATTTTCAAGGATTCAATATCAGGCTTGGCAGCATCATTGCAGTTAAGTATAAACAATATGATTCAAATAGATGATTGGATAGAGATTCCATCTCAAAAGATAATTGGTAAGGTGGTAGAAATAAAATTAAATCTAGTTAAAATAATCAATTCTGAAAATAAAGAAATTTGCCTTCCAATTTCAAGCTTATTATCAAACAGCTTTATCAATAACAGAAGTTTTGCAAATACTACAGACCGATTAATTTCTAAAACTCTGAGTTTTGAAATAGAAAATATAAAATTTATCAACAATTCCGAATACAAGTTAATAATTGAAAAAGAACAACTTAAACGATTAAAGCTTAATGTTTTTAAGAACAACAGCTCCAAACTTATAAATTCTTCTAGCACTAATTTAGATCTCTACTTAATTTTCATGGATTTTTATATTAAACAACACAAGCTACTAAAGAGCTGTAATGATTTTGTTATTGAATACATAGGATTTCAAAGCACAAAAATCAGCATAAATTTAAATTTTCATATAAAGGCTGAAAACAGTTTGCAAAAATTGGAAATTGAGAGACAGATAATTCAGGAGTTTATTCTTATTGCGAAAGAATTTGAACTTAAGATTTCCTAGAATAGTCTATTTAATCTATAATAAAAACCTATATTAAAACTTAAACTTTGGTAAATCTCAAATCCCGTTTTATAATCATCTACTGTATAGTACTTATATGATTTGTCGATCACATTCGTACGTTCAATTTTAACACTCGTTGTTTCAGGAAAACCTGCAATATAATTCAGTTTCAGATTGGTATGAAAGCAAAATCTTTTATTTATCATATATATAAATCCCAATGATGGATTGACACCAAATTTATTATGTTTGATTTTATATAACTGCGATGGATAAGCCGAATTACTTGGATATGGATTAGTGTTTGCTGAATCAAAGTCCACTCTATTCTTAAAAAAAAAGTATCCGAAAGCTAATGAAATATATGGCTTAAAATCACGATCGAGGGTCTCAAAAAAATAACTACCCGAAAATAAAACAGGTAGGATTTCGAATTTAACATTATATTCTCCAAATTTAGATCCATCCCAAAATTCGTCATCTCCTCCTAATCTCTGATAACCTGTCTCAAATCCGACTGCAATTCTCTTATTTATAAAGGTTTTGAAATCAAATCGTGCATCATAACCTAATTTTGAAATTTTACTTAAATCTCCAAAGGGATATGCTATACCAAAATTAGCTCCAACTAGGAATTTATCATTTCTATATTGTGTGAATGCATATTTAATCACGAATATTAGTAGCATTGATAAAAATATTTTTTTCATAATATCTAATTTACGATTGTGTTATAGAGAGTGTAAAAGACTAAGATAGTGAGCCATACAAAAGTTTAATTCAATTTTTAAGTGTCTAAAACAAATACCTGCCTTATAATAAAAAAATTCAATTTACAGATTTATTATGTTACTTCAAATTTTCTTTTATTTCGAAATAAATTAATGTATTTATCTAAAATGTAAGATTAAAATCTTATCAATACTTCATCTTTAACATATATGATTCGACTTTTTCATGAAAGAATATATAATCGACAAGTAAAGTACTCAATATCTGAACAAAACTAGATTTTCAACTTCTTAATTGGAAAGAATATAAATATTAAAATTTCACAAATATTACTAGAATAGTTAATATTTGATTTTATCTTTGTGGCTCGGAGAATAATTTTTTGCGATTCTTCTCCTTGATTAAAAATTTTGGTTAATAGTTAGATGAAAGGGCGGAGGTGGTTACCGCCCTTTTTACTTTTTCTTAATTTTTATCGATATTCATCTCAGAAATATAATTATTTACCATTCGACATAATTCAACAGAATACCTATCAGCTTTAACTTTTCCAAATCCTTTTATCGCAATCAACTCTTTTCTATTAACAGGTAAATTATTTGATATATTTATCAAATCGGAATTTGAGAGAATTGCAGAAATAGAAATATTGCTTTCCTTCGATAATAATTCTCTCCAATTTCTCAATCTTATATACAATTCCTTATTTTCAAGTTTTCTAATTATATTTTTAGGTTTCGAATTTTTTACATTTGGTGCCTCCAATAAGGCCTTTGATCTAGTTTCAATATATATATCTATATCAAAACCAGAGGATATTAATTTTAGACATGTATTTTTAACATATAATAATTCATTTATAATCTTAACTTGAGTTTTCATTTTCTTTTCGAGCGTAAGTCTCTCACTTTCAATCTCGGCACTCAACACAGAATCAAGTATCTCAGGTACTTTTTCTAAAAAATAATTCGCACCACTTTTTAGTTTTTTATCTATCTCATCAACTCCCTCAAATTTACCATACTGCTGAAATGTTTGATACAACCAATTTATAAATCGATTACCTACAATAACAATTTGATTTTCAAATTCAACAATCACTTCGCTCACCAATTTATAATACTCTGCACTTACACTATTTATGCTCCTCTGCATCATTCTTTGCATTTCTGATAGTTCATATAAACAAGCATCAAAGTCAAACAAACTTTTTAATAAATCTAATGAATATCTATTTCGATGAATATCAAAAACATCCCAATCAGCCTGATTATCTTGAATCTTTTTGTTGAAATCAACTACTTTTGAATCACAAATAATATTTTCTTTATACACTTTTGACCCTAATACCAATCCATCCAAACTGCGACATCGACTTAAAGCAACATAAGCTTGACCATGACTCCATGCCTGACTTATATTTATATATGCTTGATCAAAACTCAATCCTTGACTTTTATGAATTGTTATCGCCCAAGCCAATTTTAAAGGATATTGAGTAAAACTTCCCACAACCTCCTCCTCCATTTCCATTGTTTCTTCATTGAGCTTATATACGATATTTTCCCATCTTTCAGGATGCACTATTATTTCTAAATTATCCTCTTTACACTTAACTACTATTTCCTTTTCGTTTATTCCTGTAATTATACCTATTTTACCATTATAGTATTTTTTTTCTTCCGAACTATCATTTCTTAAAAACATCACCTGTGCTCCTTTTTTAAAAGATAACTGCCTGGCTGTTGGAAAAATATGTTCAGGAAATGAATCTTCTACATTTGCATCAAAAGAGAATGCTTTAGAGGAAATTTTCTCTAGATTACTATAATTAATCTCGTCAGCTGAAGAATTATGAGTAGTAAGGCAAATCATCTCACTATCTATTTCATTATCATACGATTCAATATACTGCTGGTTAAGTAATTTGAGTATTTCGAAGTTGGTATTATTATCTCTTACGGCATTTAGTATCTTTACAAAATCCTCATCTTTTTGTCGAAAAACTTTGTCTAATTCAACACAAACATAACCTGAGTCTTTTAATGCTTTACTCTCAAAAAAATACATTGATTTATAATAATTCTTAAGAATATCCCACTCCTCATCCTTTACGATAGGCGGCAACTGCTGCAAATCTCCAACCATTAAAACCTGCACCCCACCAAAAACCTGCTTAGATTTACGAACAGTTCTTAAAATTTTATCAATCCCATCAAGCACATCAGCTCTCACCATACTTATCTCATCAATAATAAGCAAATCAAGAGTCTTAATGATTTTGATTTTGGACTTTCGCATTTTAGAACTACTTGCAGACAATTCGTCATCGGGCTCAATCGGACCAAATGGAAGCTGAAACATGGAATGAATAGTTACACCACCAGCGTTTAGTGCCGCAACTCCTGTCGGTGCTACTATTATCTTTCTCTTTATGGGCAGATCTATTATCTCTTTTACAAGAGTTGTTTTGCCAGTACCTGCTTTCCCTGTCAAGAAAATACTGGTATTGGTATCAGTTATAAACTTTTTAGCTAAACTTATTTTTTCTGTTACTTGTTTATCTGCCATCTTTTTCTGAAAAGTATAATTAAAATTCCACGTAAATATTTGCAATTTTTTAGATATTTATCAAATGTAGAATATAAAATATAATTTTTAAATATTTGAATATACTTTTATTATTCATTAAAAATCAGATCACCATAATAAAAGGCATAATTAACTATTCAAACTGTTTTGATATGATTTGTTAGTCTTATTTTCTGCAGAATGAATTTGATGTCACCGTTTATGGTTGGTAAATTATACTCAGATATATTAGTATGCCAAACGCCCAACACCTTACAAATAGTATCGTTTAATTTGCAATACGATTTTGTAAAGAAATCTGTAAACGCTAGAAAACCAAATTTTAATAACCGAAGAAGTATCTGCATATAATTTTATTATTCATTAAAAATCAGATCACCATAATAAAAGGCATAATTAACTATTCAAACTGTTTTGATATGATTTGTTATTCTTATTTTCTGCAGAATGAATTTGATGTCACCGTTTATGGTTGGTAAATTATACTCAGATATATTAGTATGCCAAACGCCCAATACCTTACAAATAGTATCGTTTAATTTGCAATACGATTTTGTAAAGAAATCTGTAAACGCTAGAAAACCAAATTCTAATAAACGAAGAAGGATTTTCATATACTTTTATTATTTATTAAAAATCAGATCACCATAATAAAAGGCATAATAAACTATTCAAACTGTTTGATATGATTTGTTAGTCATATTTTCTGCAGAATGAATTTGATGTCACCGTTTATGGTTGGTAAATCATACTCAGATATATTAGTAATCCAAACTAGCAATACCTAACAAATACTATCGTTTAATTTGCAATACGATTTTGTAAAGAAATCGGTAGACCTTAGAAAACCAAATTTTAATAACCGAAGAAGTATCTGCATATAATTTTATTATTCATTAAAAATCACATGGTGCCAAGTAACTTAAGCTTTAGATTCTATTAAACAATAACTAACTATACATCAATTATTTTCGTACAAGGTATTTAAATTCACGGTATATTTTACATAAAAATAAGAAAAAGAAGGTGTTTTGGTATGTTTATTGTTAAGTAGCATTTAGCGTTTTTTAATTAATTTTAAAAAACACTTAGTTTAAAATAAAACTTAATTATAAATTATGAAAAAAACTTTACGCTTTTCCAAATTTGGAAAATTATCATTAGTGGCTGCTGTTGCCTTTAGTTCTTTATTTGTTTCATGTAGTGATGACGATGATGATACGGTAGATATGACAAAGGTGAATTTATTAACAAAATCACCATGGTATCAGCAAGGTTCAGTAACTAAAGCTGGAGGAGAAAGCACTACTGACGACCTAACTGACTGCGAATTAGATGATGAGTATAATTTCAAAGATAATTACACATATGAATTTACTAATGGTAAGATTGTGTGTGACGATGACGATTTAAATTCTGAATCTACAGGAACATGGAAGTTTACAAGTAATAATACAAAAATTGAAGGTAAATCTAAATCAGGTGAAAAAAGCCAGTTCGAAATTGTAAGTCTAACAGAAACTGAATTGAAACTTAAAATAGAAACCTCTTTCTTAGGTCAAAAATTCGAAATTATTACAACATATGCTCATAGCATAAAAGGTGAAGTAAAACCATCAGATAGTGAAGTTGCAAAGAAACTGACAAGTGGTACTTGGTATATCATAAAAGAGGAAGAAACTATAGATGGAGATACTCAGAATATACTTAAATCTCATATGTTTGACGATGAATATATATTATCAGCAGATGGAAATTACAGTCTTACAGACGGAAAAATAAAAGATGAAAATGATAAAACACGTGCTGACAATGGAGTGTGGTCATTATCAGATAACGATACAAAATTAACAATGACTTCAAAAACCACTGGTGAAACAGTACTTGAAATAATATCATTAACAGAAACCGAATGTAAATTGAGAACTACTATTACATTGGAGAGTGGTAAACAAGCTATATTCAATATGACTTTGAATAAAACGCCACTTCAAGTAGTATAATCAACAATATGAATACTTAGAAAAAGGGAGCCTGGATTTTCAGCTCCCTTTTTGCATATAATTAAATTGGATTATATTTATTTCAAAATTCAGATAAAATGGAAATAGAAATATCTAATAATTTAAAAGAACTTTATTCGACCATAAATCTAGCTGTCGTTGAAGCGGATGTAACTATACAACCATCAAAGCAAGATTTTATAGCTGAATTCAATAAATATGCTGATGAATTTAAAGCTAAGAATAAGATTGAAGATATAGCAAAGATACCTGCGATATACAACACTAGGTTAGCCTACAAAGCTTTTGGGAAACAACCTGCAAGATACAGAGTATCATCAGAAGCTATGCTGCGAAGAATTGTTCAAGGCAAAGGTTTGTATTATATTAACAATATTGTTGATGTAAATAATTATGTTTCCGTAAAAACAGGATATGGAATTTGTTGTTTTGATAAGGAAAAAATAATTGGAGATAATATAGAATTCTGTTTATCTCCAGAGGGAGAATCATACAAAGGAATAGGTAAAAATGATATCAATATTAGTAAATTACCTGTTTTTAAAGATTCGTTGGGTTATTTTGGGAGTCCAACAAGTGATTCACAGCGAACAATGATTACAAATGACACAAAGAGTATTTTGTTTGTTATAGTTTCTTTTAGTGAAAAAACTTCTCTTGGCAATGCTTTGAATTTGTCATTAGCTTGTTTGGAAAAATTCGCAAATGCTAATATAAAAAAGAGCAGTATTTTGTAGTTTATTTTCGAGGTAGAGACAAAGGATTATATTAAAATTACAATCCTTTGTCTTGAGTTTATTTTTTTACTTTAATTTTTTAAATAAAGTTTTAAGTGCTACTTCTTCTTTCAATATATCGTACAAATCAGAGATATTAACCCTCTCCTGTTTCATTGTATCTCTATATCTTATCGTAACTTTGTTGTCATCAAGACTATCATGATCAATTGTTATACAGAAAGGTGTACCAATTGCATCTTGTCTTCTGTATCTTTTACCAATAGAATCTTTCTCATCGTACTGACAGTTAAAATCAAATTTTAACTCATCAATAATCTCACGAGCTTTTTCTGGTAGTCCATCTTTTTTTACTAAAGGTAGAACCGCTAATTTTACTGGCGCAAGAGCTGCTGGTAGTTTCAACACAACTCTTTTGTCTTCTTTACCATCGTCTTTTTTAATCGTTTCCTCGCAATATGCTTCTGAAATAATTTGTAAAAACATTCTGTCTACACCTATTGAGGTTTCAACAACATATGGTGTATAATTCTTATTTAACTCTGGATCGAAGTATTGTATTTTTTTACCAGAGAATTCTTGGTGCTTGGTTAAATCGAAATCAGTCCTAGAGTGTATACCTTCCACCTCCTTAAATCCAAATGGGAATTTAAATTCAATATCTGTCGCTGCATTAGCATAATGTGCTAATTTTTCGTGATCATGGAATCTGTATTTGTCATCGCTAAAACCTAAAGCTTTATGCCAGCTCATTCTGGTTTCTTTCCATTTATCAAACCATTTGATTTCATCTCCAGGACGAACAAAGAATTGCATTTCCATTTGTTCAAATTCTCTCATTCTGAAGATAAATTGTCTAGCAACAATTTCGTTTCTAAATGCTTTACCTATTTGAGCTATACCAAATGGAAGTTTCATTCTACCAGTTTTTTGAACGTTCAGGTAGTTTACAAAAATTCCTTGGGCTGTTTCTGGTCTTAGATATATCTTACTGCTACCTTCAGCCGTAGATCCCATTTCTGTAGAGAACATAAGATTGAATTGTCTTACATCAGTCCAGTTTTTTGTTCCAGATACAGGGCAGGCAATTCCATTGTCAATGATTATTTGTTTCAATTCATCAAGATCATTATCTTCAAGAGCTTTTACAAATCTATCATTTAATTCTTTCTTCTTTTTTAAATTTGACAAAACTCTTGGGTTTGTTTCCATAAATTGAGTTTTATCAAAACTATCGCCAAATTTCTTTTCAGCTTTTTTTACTTCTTTCTCTATTTTTGTATCATATTTTGCGATACAGTCTTCTATTAAAACGTCAGCGCGATATCTTTTTTTTGAATCTTTATTATCAATCAAAGGATCACTGAATGCATCTACGTGCCCTGAAGCTTTCCATGTAGTAGGATGCATAAATATAGCAGAATCGATACCAACAACATTTTCATGCAGCAAGACCATTGAATCCCACCAATATTTTTTTATGTTGTTTTTCAGCTCAACACCCATTTGAGCATAATCATAAACTGCGCTCAAACCATCATATATTTCAGATGATTGAAATACAAAACCGTACTCTTTGCAGTGAGCAACTAGCTTTTTGAATATATCTTCTTGTGCCATATATTTATTTGTTTTTATTTTTCGGTATTATAAAATTATTAATCCACATCTTCAAAGTCAATATAATCACCTATGTTTTTTGATCTGTTTTTCTTGTTGGGTGAGTCAACTATAGTAACTTCTCCATCTTTTTTTTCATTCTTTTGAGCTCTGTAATTGTTCTTGTTCTGATTCTTCATGCCTCTTCCTATCATGTATAGTCTAAAAACAACTTTAAAAATTAAATAAAAAATATAGAGAAGTAATAATGTAAAAATGAGTTTCATAATCTTAACATTTTTAAGCAAGCAAATATAAGTCGAATAATTTTAAATTGTGTAGGAATACAAAATGATATTATGTAATTTTTTGTTTTGACATTGATGTTTTTTTAGGACAAAACCATTCTTATATAATTTTTTTCCTAATTGTGTTTTTTTGATTCCTCATAGACAATTATAATGAAAAAAAATAATCGTAACTAATATTTTAAATATTCTTATGATTTGATGTATTATCAAACAATCATAAAGTCCACTCTGTTTTCAAAGGGGTACCTCTACATAAAATACACCAATACCTAAACCACCCCCTAGAAAACCAAGGGTGGTTTGCTATAAAAATATTTTTATTGTACTTTCACCCTCGATTTTAATAAGCATGATAGCAATTTTATAATATTCTTAAGATATGTCAACAATTCGATTTAGAGCACTGGGTGAATTATTATCAAGAAACCCAATTTCTGTTTCTTTACCTAGTAAAAAAGTAACTGAATACTATGGTGAGTTGGTTTTTAATATTGACGCAATGCGTCAATACTTATCCTCAGAAGTGTTTAGAGCTGTTAAGGAAGCAAACACTTCAGGTAGTCCAATAGAAAGAAAGATAGCTGACGGTGTTGCAGCTGGTATGAAAGCATGGGCAACAGAAAGAGGTGCAACTCATTATACGCATTGGTTTCAGCCTTTAACAGACGGAACAGCGGAAAAACACGATGGCTTTATTGAATTTAGAGATGGTGAAAATTTAGTTGAGAATTTTTCAGGTAAGCTACTTGCACAACAAGAACCTGATGCATCATCTTTCCCTTCGGGAGGAATCAGACAAACTTTTGAAGCAAGGGGTTACACTGCTTGGGATGTTTCTTCTCCGGCATTTATTGTTGGAACTACATTGTGTATCCCAACTGTTTTTATATCATATACAGGCGAGGCTTTAGATTATAAAACCCCTTTATTAAAGGCTCTTGCAGCTGTGGATGAAGCATCAGTTGAAGTTTGTCAATATTTTGACAAGAATGTAACTAAAGTAAATGCCAACCTAGGCTGGGAACAAGAATATTTCCTAATTGATGAATCTTTATATCAAGCAAGACCAGATTTGTCGCTTACAGGACGAACTCTTATGGGACATTCATCATCAAAAGACCAACAGTTGGATGATCACTATTTTGGGTCAATCCCTGAGAGGGTAACTAATTATATGATAGAATTAGAATACGAATGTCATAGATTGGGTATTCCAGTAAAGACAAGACACAATGAGGTTGCTCCTAGTCAATTTGAATTGGCGCCTATATTTGAAGAAGCAAATTTGGCAAATGACCATAACCAGCTCTTGATGGATATAATGAAAAAAGTTGCACGGAGACATAAATTTAGAGTTTTGCTTCATGAGAAACCTTTCGCGGGAATAAATGGCTCTGGTAAACACAACAACTGGTCTTTAAGCACTGATACGGGTGTAGTTCTGATGGCTCCAGGTAAAAATCCGAAAGGAAATATGCAGTTCTTGACTTATGTTGTAAATACTTTAATGATGGTTTATAAAAACCAGGATTTATTACGTGCCTCAATTCTAACTGAATCAAATAGCCATAGACTAGGTGCTAACGAGGCTCCTCCTTCTATTATATCTGTATTTCTGGGAGATGAAGTATCACGAATGCTGAAAAAGATAGTAGAAGAAGTTGGCGAAAGAAAAATGACCCCTGAAGAGAAAACTGCTTTAAAACTTGGAATAGGTCGAATTCCAGAGATTATTTTAGACAATACAGATAGAAACAGAACATCTCCTTTTGCTTTTACAGGAAACAGGTTTGAATTTAGAGCTGTTGGCTCTTCTGTTAACAATGCAGCAGCAATGACTGCAATTAATGCAGCTATGGCAGTTCAATTAAAGGAATTTAAATCAAAGGTTGATAGACTGATTGAGGGTGGCATTAAAAAAGATGAAGCAATATTTCAGATATTAAAGAAATTCATAATCGAAAGTAGACCTATCAGATTTAATGGAGATGGATATTCTGACGACTGGATTATTGAAGCCGAAAAACGAGGTTTGACTAATATTACAAGTGTGCCCGAATCTCTATCAAGATATTTGAGTGAACAGTCCAAAAAATCATTGATTGGAAGTGGAGTAATGACAGAGAAGGAATTGGAAGCCAGAGTTGATGTGGAGATGGATAAATTCACAATGAAGGTTCAGATAGAATCTAGAGTATTGGGTGACTTAGCTATTAATCATATTGTTCCTACCGCAGTAGCATATCAAACAAAACTGATTACTAACGTTCAAGGCTTAAGAGATATTTTCGATAAAGAAGAATTTGAAACTCTTGCAGGAGCTAGGAAATCCTTAATTAAAGATATTTCAGAACATGTGTCTTCAATAAAAGCTAAAGTAAAAGATATGATTGACGCTCGAAAAGAATGCAATATAATTAAAGACCACACCGAAAAGGCATTCGCATACGACTCAAAGGTTTTCCCTTATCTGAATGATATTCGATACCATATTGATAAACTAGAACTTATCGTTGATAATGAAATGTGGCCATTACCAAAGTACAGAGAACTTTTATTTAACAATTAATCTATATCAGTTTATTTAAACATAACAAATTGCATAAAACCTAAAAAACCTGTCTAAATTTAGACAGGTTTTTTTTATAAACATATGCAAACTACTATATTACAATGTTTACAATTTTTTTAGGAACAACAATAATTTTCTTAGGCGTTTTGCCATCAAGCCATTTTGCTGCAAGTTCTGATTCTAATACTATTTTTTCAATTTCTTCTTTAGAAAAGCTAGCATCAATATCTATTTTAAATCTCATTTTACCATTGAAAGAAACAGGATAAGTATGAGAATTTTCTTTTGTAAATTCTTCGTTATATACTGGGAAGCTTGCTTTAGTAATACTTTCTGTATTTCCCGTTTTAGCCCATAACTCCTCAGTGATATGAGGTGCAAAAGGAGCCAATAATAATAATAGATTTTCAAGAATCGATTTATTATTACATTTCAAAGAGTTTAATTCATTAACACAAATCATAAATGCAGAAATAGAAGTATTAAAAGAAAATCTTTCAATATCATCTTGAATTTTTTTGATTGTTTTATGAAGTACTTTTAGTTCTTCTTTAGAAGCTTCTTTGTCAGAAATATTGAATTCATTATTTTTATCAAAGAATAAATTCCAAAGTTTTTTAAGGAATTTATGAACACCATCAATACCATTAGTATCCCATGGCTTATGAGCCTCAAGTGGACCTAAGAACATCTCATATAATCGTAAAGTGTCTGCGCCATACTCCTCTACAATAATGTCTGGATTTACAACATTATACAATGACTTCGACATTTTCTCAACAGCGTGTCCGCAAATATATTTACCATCTTCTAATTCAAATTCCGCATCTTTAAATTCAGGTCTCCATGCTTTAAACGCCTCCATATCAAGGATGTCATTTCTAACAATATTAACATCAACATGAATTGGAGTAGTGTCAAAATTCTTTCTAAGACCAAACGAAACAAATTTATTTGTGTTTTTTATTCTATAAACAAAATTTGATCTACCTTGAATCATTCCTTGATTAATTAGTTTTTGGAATGGTTCGTCTTTACAAACCTCATTGATATCATAAAGGAATTTGTTCCAAAATCTAGAATAAATAAGGTGTCCAGTAGCGTGTTCCGTACCTCCAATATACAGGTCTACATCTTGCCAGTATTCGTTTGCTTCATTTGATACAAGTTTATCGTTATTACGAGGATCCATGTATCTTAGGTAATATGCAGACGAACCAGCAAAACCAGGCATAGTATTTAATTCAATAGGATAACCCTCTTCGGTTTTCCATTCTTTAGCTCTTCCCAAAGGAGGTTCACCACTTTCAGTAGGAAGATATTTGTCAATTTCAGGTAGTTCGAGAGGTAATTTTTCAAGATCCATCATTTGAGGCATATCATCTACAAAGTAAACTGGGAATGGTTCTCCCCAATATCTTTGGCGACTAAAAATAGCATCTCTAAGACGATAATTGATTTTCTTTTTACCTAATCCCCTATTTTCGATTTCATCATTTGCTTTAACTATAGCATCTTTAACTTCAAGTCCATTTAGAAAATCAGAATTAATTGATTTTCCATCTTTTGCATCATACGACTCTTCTGTGATATCACCGCCAGAAACTACTTGAATGATTGGAATATTGAATTGCTTAGCAAAAGCATAGTCGCGACTATCATGAGCTGGAACAGCCATAATAGCACCAGTTCCATATCCAGCTAATACATAATCACTAACCCAAATTGGAATTTCCTCTCCTGAAAATGGATGTATTGCGTATGCGCCTGTAAATTCACCACTAACAGTTTTTACATCCGACATACGTTCACGCTCACTTCTTTTCTTAGTTTGCTCAAGATAGTTATCAATCTTTTCCTTGTATTCTGGTTTTGTAAGTTGTTGTACCAACTCACTTTCAGGAGCTAAAACCATAAATGTAACACCAAAGATAGTATCGGGTCTCGTTGTGAATATTTCCATGTTCACATCGCTATCTTTAACTTTGAAGTTTACTTCAGCGCCAACCGAACGACCAATCCAGTTTTTTTGAATTTCTTTTAGCGAATCAGTCCATTCTAGATTATCCATTCCATCCAACAATCTTTGAGCATATGCTGATACCCTCAACGACCACTGTCTCATTTTTTTCTGCTCAACAGGATGACCACCCCTTACAGAAAGTCCATCTTTCACTTCATCATTAGCAAGAACAGTTCCTAGTTCAGAACACCAATTAACCATCGTGTCTGCTAAATATGCTAATCTGTAGTTTAATAAAACAAGCTGCTTTTCTTTATCGCTATAATTATTCCATTCATCCGCACTGAAAATATCTTGCTGAGAACAAGCTGCATTTACTTTTTTATTTCCTTCTTTTTCAAAAGTCTCAACCAAAGACTCAATTGATTCAGCTTTCTGAGAATCATTATTAAAGTAATGGTTGAACATTTGTATAAATGCCCATTGAGTCCATTTGTAGTATTCAGGATCAGCTGTTCTTATTTCCCTACTCCAATCGTATGAAAATCCAATTTTATCTAGCTGTTGTCTGTATCTATTTATATTAGTCTCTGTTGTAATTGCAGGATGTTGTCCAGTTTGAATTGCATATTGTTCCGCTGGCAGACCATAAGCATCATAACCCATTGGGTGGAGTACATTAAAACCTTTAAGTTTTTTATACCTAGAGTATATATCAGAAGCTATATATCCAAGAGGATGCCCAACATGCAAACCTGCACCCGAAGGATAAGGAAACATATCAAGTACGTAAAATTTTGGCTTTGAGTTATCTATATCAACTTTATAAGTGTTGTTTTTAACCCAATAATCTTGCCACTTTTTTTCAATGTCTTTAAAATTGTACTCCATAGTGGGTATTTTATATTTTTAGTTAAATTCTATATTTATTTTAAGATTTGCAAAGTTAATAAACTTTTGAAAAAAAAAAGATTAGAGATAATTAGTTAATCCATCTAAATAAAAACTATTTGGTTATTGTTCTTAAATTTTTCATAAGTTGCAAAAAATGTTTGGATGGATTCATATAGTATGATTTAGCATATGAATTATTCAGGTTCGATTTAGATGGAATACTACAATAAAAAGACTTACAATATAGTTTCTTTAAAATAAGATTATTAACAACAATCATCTGTTTAAGCTTTATTTATAGGTATTACAAGATGCCTTTATTCTTTAAAAATAGTTAAATTAAAAAATATGTTTAAAAAATTATTTACTTAAACTAAAAACATTGAGGATTATAACTATATTTGCACTCAGCTTAATAAAAAATAGATATCATGTTGTATTGTGCAGAAGAAAATCATTCTTTGATTAACCAATTTATAGCTGAAATTAGAAATGTAGAGGTACAAAACGATCCTCTTAGATTCAGAAGAAATCTTGAACGTATTGGTGAGATTTTTGCCTACGAAATTAGTAAAACACTAGAATATAGTGTAAAACCTATCACAACTCCTCTTGGAACTTCAAACATACCTTTACAAGACGATACTGTAGTAGTAGCTTCAATACTTCGTGCAGGTTTGCCATTGCATACAGGTATATTAAATTATTTTGACAGAGGTGAAAATGCTTTTATTTCAGCTTACAGAAAACATATTAAAGATGGAGAGTTTAAAATAAACTTCGAATATATGTCATCTCCTTCAGTAGATGGAAAAGTTGTTATTTTGGCAGACCCAATGTTAGCTACAGGTTCTTCAATGGAAGTTGCTTATAGAGCTATTCTTGAAAAAGGTACTCCAAAACATGTTCATATTGTTTCTGTTTTGGCAAGTAAACAAGGTATTGAATATATTAAAAAAGTATTACCTAACGAGAATATTTCACTTTGGATGGGAGCTATCGACCCTGAATTAAACTCAAAATCATATATTGTTCCTGGTTGCGGTGATGCTGGAGATCTTGCTTTTGGTGAGAAACTAGGTTAATTTAAATAATATCTTTAAAATATATGATGGATTATATTTTACATATAGATACTTCGACAGCAGTTTGTTCGGTATGTTTGAGTAAGAATGGTGAGTTAATTGACGCTATCGAAGATAAGCAGGGAATGAAACATGCTAGCCATTTAACTGTTTTTATTGATGAAATCTTGAAAAAGAATTCTATAGAAGCAACTGATTTAGTTGCAGTGTCAATAAATAAAGGACCTGGTTCATACACAGGTTTACGAATCGGCGTGTCAACAGCTAAAGGTATTGCATTTGGAGCAAATATTCCAGTTGTAACTGTGAGCACCTTGTATTCTTTGTTTGAATTATGCAAGTCTAACAAAGTGGACTTAATTGACGAAAAAACTTTGTTTTGCCCAATGATTGACGCTCGCAGAATGGAAGTTTATAATGCTGTATACGATATAAATGGAAATTCTATTCAGAAAATTCAGGCAACTATTGTAGATGAAAATTCTTTTTCGGATTTACTAGAAAATAATAAGATTATCTTTTTTGGTGATGGAGCATCCAAATGTAAAAATACGATAAAATCTACTAATGCTGTTTTTATTGATGATATTCTTTGCTCCTCAATAGGAAGCATTAATAAGTCATATCAGAAATATAAGAATCAAGATTTTGAAGATACTGCATATTTTGAACCCTATTATTTAAAAGATTTTGTAACTACTGTTTCAAAAAAAGATTTATTAGGGAGAAATAAGTAATCCAAACAAACATATATATAGAGAGCTATTTGATATTAATCATATAGCTCTTTTTTTATTTCAAAAAAGAGCACTATAAGTTTATATTATAGTGCTTTCTTACGTTCTTTTATTTAAGCTGCTTTAAGCTTTTTAAGATCAATTTTCTCGAATTTATCTTTCGCATATTCAAGATCAACTGTTAGATTTTTTGTATCAGTACTTGGAAGATCAAACATCGCATCCATCATAATTCCCTCACAAATAGACCTAAGACCACGAGCACCTAATTTGAATTCTATAGCCTTATCAACAATATATTCAAGAGCAGAATCTTCGAATTTTAGTTCGATGTCATCCATTCCAAATAACTTCCTATATTGTTTTGTAATTGAATTTTTAGGCTCAGTAAGAATATTTCTTAAAGCTTCTCGGTCAAGAGGTTTTAAATATGTAAGAATAGGAAGACGGCCTATTATCTCAGGAATAAGACCAAAAGATTTTAGATCTTGTGGAGCAATATATTGCAAGAAATTACTTTGATCAATGGTTTCTCTAGTTTTTCCAGCATTAAAACCTACTACCTGAGTATTAAGTCGTTGAGCTATCTTTCGGTCAATTCCGTCAAAAGCTCCACCACAAACAAAAAGTATGTTTTTGGTATTAACTTGAATCATTTTTTGATCAGGATGTTTACGTCCACCCTGAGGAGGAACATTAATAATTGATCCTTCAAGTAGTTTTAATAAACCTTGTTGAACTCCTTCACCCGAGACGTCTCTGGTAATTGAAGGATTATCAGATTTTCTTGCAATTTTATCGATTTCGTCAATAAAAACAATTCCTTTTTCAGCAGCTTCGACATTATAATCGGCTTCCTGCAACAGTCTAGTCAGAATAGATTCAATATCTTCACCAACATATCCAGCTTCGGTAAGAACTGTTGCATCAACAATAGTAAAAGGAACTTGTAGCATTTTAGCAATAGTACGTGCTAAAAGAGTTTTCCCAGTACCAGTTTCCCCTACTAATATGATATTTGATTTCTCAATTTCAATATCATCATTATCTTTCTTTTGTTTCAATCTTTTGTAGTGATTGTAAACAGCAACTGAAAGATTTTTCTTTGCATCGTCCTGACCAATTACATATTGATCTAAGAAATCTTTCATTTCTCTAGGTTTCAAGAGATTTAATTCAGAAAGATCTATATCGTTGTGTATTTTATTTTCTTCTTGAACAATAGCGTAGGCTTGTTCAGCACAGCTGTCACAAATATGACCATCCAATCCAGAAACCAGTATAAGAGTTTCGCTTTTCAGTCTACCGCAAAATGAGCATTTATCCATAAAACTTTTAATTTTAGGTCAGCAAAATTAGTAATAATTTTATACAGAAAAAATCGTTAAATCAGTTTATTAGAGCATTAACTTTTCGTTTATATGTATTTTGAGAAATAAGTGGCAATATAATAAACAAAATTGCTAACTATTTCAACAATAAAATAACTTGAAATTCCTGTGAGATTAAAATGAATACTATTTTTAAAAAATAAGATACTTTATAATTAAACCTATAGAATTTAGCTATACAAATAAACTGATGAGATGTTTTCTAAAAAAGTTGGATTTGAAATTAAAAAATACGAAGTATACCTAACTTCGTATTTTTTTATTGTGTAGTTTATTTTCTTTCTCTAAGTAAAATTTCATCAATCATACCATATTCAAGAGCCTCTTGAGAAGTCATCCAATAATCTCTATCTGAGTCTTTTTCAACTTTATCAAAAGCTTTTCCTGAATGATCTGAGAGAATAGTATACAATTCTTTTTTCAGTTTTTGAATTTCTCTGGCTGTTATCTCAATATCAGAAGCTTGTCCTTGAGCTCCACCCATAGGTTGATGTATCATAACTCGAGAGTGTTTTAAAGCTGATCTTTTACCATGAGCACCAGCAGCAAGCAAAACAGCACCCATTGAAGCTGCCATTCCAGTACATATAGTAGCTACATCACATTTGATATACTGCATAGTATCATATATTCCAAGTCCAGCATATACTGATCCACCAGGAGTATTGAAATAAATCTGAATATCTTTTTCTGGATCAGTTGATTCTAAAAATAATAATTGAGCCATAATTATATTAGCTACATAATCATCAATAGGAACCCCAAGAAAGATAATTCTATCCATCATTAATCTAGAGAAGACATCCATAGAAGCTACATTAAGTTGTCTTTCCTCAATAATGGTTGGTGAAATATAACTATTTGTAACAGAAGTATACTTGTCAAGACTTAGGCTGCTAATACCCATATGACCTTTAGCAAATTTTTCAAATTCATTATTTGATCTCATCTTATTTTAGTTTTTGTTATATACAGGTTTAAATTTTATTAATTTGCGAATTAATCCTATTACCAAATTTACTATTTATTTGGTTTATAGTAATAAATATATTTTATATATACGATAAAAAAAAACAGTGTTTTAAAATTGGATTATATAAAAATCAGAAATATAGATTGATATAATGGTCGGTTGCGAATAATATATATGCAAAAGTTTACAATCTTTTCATCCTCAAATATAATATTTATTAACACATTTCATGAAATTAAAATATTAAATATCTTTTATTGATTTTTTTTATTTCCAGATTGTATTCTACGATGATTCTTAAATTACAACACAAATACTTGATTTACAGAAATAAGCAATAATACAATTAGTCAATATTAAAAAAAACTTCCCAACTGAATCATGAAAATTTTGTGATACTTATTCATTGCATTATTTTTGTCAGTCAATTCTAATCAATCTAGTTTTCATGAGTTCATTCGTACACTTACATGTTCATTCGCAATATTCAATATTAGATGGAGCCACAAGCATATCAGGTCTAATCAATAAAGCAATATCTGAAAAAATGCCAGCAATAGCACTAACCGATCATGGTAATATGTTTGGAGCCAAACACTTTCACGATGAAGCTACAAAGAAAGGCATAAAACCAATTATTGGAATAGAAGCTTATGTTGCTCGAAGAGATAGATTTCAAAAATCATCGAAGGAAGATAGAGCTGGTTATCACCTTATAATATTGGCGAAAAACAAGCAAGGTTACCACAACTTAATGAAACTTGCTTCTTTTGCTTATATTGATGGATTTTACTATAAACCAAGAATTGATCGCGAACTATTAGAAAAATATAGCGAAGGCTTAATAATAAGTTCAGCTTGTCTGGGTGGAGAAATTCCACAAAACATTATGTCGGGAAATATAGAAGCGGCTAAAGAGGCTATCACATGGTATAAGAATATATTCAAGGACGACTTCTATTTGGAAGTAATGAGACATAAAACGAATGACCCTATCATGAATGCAAACATTTATGATAATCAAGAATTGTGTAACAAAAAGATATTAGAATTAGCAGAGGAATTTAATCTAAAAGTAATTGCAACAAACGACACCCACTTTTTGAATAAAGAAGATGCTGACGCCCACGATTTACTTATATGCCTTAATACAGGAAAAGATTTGGATGACCCCTCTCGTATGAGATATACAAAACAAGAATATGTAAAGTCTGTTGAAGAAATGCAAGACTTGTTTTCGGATATGCCAAATGTAGTAGAAAATACACTTGAAATCGCAGAAAAGGTCGAGGAATATAAATTAAATATAGAACCATTGATGCCTGATTTCCCCCTACCTGAAGGCTTTGATGATCCAGATGATTATCTGAAACACCTAACATATGAAGGTGCAAAGGATAGATGGGGAGATGATTTAACTCCAGAGATTCAAGAGCGTCTAGACTTTGAATTGGAAACAATAAGGAAGATGGGCTTTCCTGGCTACTTTTTAATAGTTTGGGATTTTATAAAAGCAGCCCGTGATATGGGAGTAATTGTAGGTCCAGGTCGTGGATCCGCAGCAGGCTCAGCCGTTGCATATTGCATAAAGATTACAAATATAGACCCAATTAAATACGATCTTCTTTTTGAGCGTTTCTTGAATCCTGATCGTATTTCTATGCCCGATGTGGATATTGACTTTGATGATGATGGTAGACAACAAGTTCTTGACTGGGTAACCGAAAAATATGGTCACGAAAGAGTATCCCATATTGTTACTTTTGGGACAATGGCTGCAAAAATGGCAATTAGAGACGTTGCACGAGTACTAAAATTACCTCTACAAGATGCAGATCATTTGGCTAAACTAGTGCCCGAAGGACCAAAAGTTAGTTTGAGTAAAGCTTTTGCAGAAGAGCCAGAATTAGCAGAAGCAAAAAATTCTCCAAATCAATTAATTGCACAAACATTAAAATTTGCAGAAACCTTAGAAGGTTCAGTACGCCAAACAGGAGTTCATGCTTGTGGTGTAATTATTGGTAAAGATAGTCTTACAGAACACATACCAGTAATGAGAGCCAACGACTACCATTTACTTATAACTCAATACGATGGTAGATTTGTTGAGCCTGTAGGAATGTTAAAGATGGATTTCCTAGGGTTGAAAACTTTATCTATAATAAAGGATACAATAGCTAATATAAAACTATCAAGAGGTATAGATGTAGATATAGACAAGGTAGAACTTGCAGACAAAAAAACATTTGATCTTTTTTCAAGAGGCGAAACAACAGGTATATTCCAGTTTGAATCCCCTGGTATGAAGAAACATCTTAGAGCACTAAAACCAAATAGATTTGAGGATTTGGTTGCTATGAATGCCCTTTACCGACCTGGACCAATGGAGTACATCCCTTCATTTATTAAAAGGAAACATGGTCAAGAAGATATAGTATATGATCATCCACTAATGGAAAATTACCTCAAAGACACCTATGGCATTACAGTTTACCAAGAACAGGTAATGCTTCAATCGAGGCTTTTGGGAGGATTTACAAGAGGTATGTCCGACTCATTGAGAAAAGCTATGGGTAAGAAGGTAAAAGAAATGATGGATGAACTGAAAGTCAAATTCGTTGATGGATGTCATAATAATCCAGAATTCATGGAGCCATGCGGAAATGACATAGAAAAAGCAGATGTAATTATAGAAAAAATATGGAAAGACTGGGAAGCTTTCGCAAAATATGCATTTAATAAATCACACTCGGTATGTTATGCCTATATCGCATATCAAACAGGATTTTTAAAAGCACATTATCCTGCCGAATTTATGGCAGCAGTTTTAAGTCGTAACCTTTCAGATATAACCAAGGTCACCATTTTTATGGATGAATGTAAGCGAATGGGTTTAAAAGTACTTGGTCCTGATGTTAATGAATCGCATGCAAGATTTACGGTAAATAAAGACGGTGCTATTCGATTTGGATTAGCCGCAGTAAAGGGAGTTGGAGAAAGTGCAGTAGAAAACTTGATAAAGACAAGAGAACAAGGCTCGTTTAAAGATATCTTTGATTTCGTAGAAAGAGTAAGCCTAAAAACTCTTAACAAACGAACAATGGAAAATATTGCAATGGCTGGAGGTTTTGATAGTTTCGAACTTAATAGAAGTCAATATTTTGCCTTGGATGATACGGATAAAATATTTATAGAGAGATTGAGCAAATATGGTAGCAAAGTTCAAAATGAAAAAAATACAATTCAAGCAAGTTTATTTAGTAACATGGATGAATTCCAGATTGAACATCCCAAAATACCTCAGTGCGAGGACTGGAATAAACTAGAGAAACTAAATAAAGAAAAATCACTTATTGGAATATATCTATCAGCACATCCATTGGATGATTATAAATTAGATATAGAATCATTTTGTAATGCACGATTATCTGAATTAAACAATAATTTAGAGCAATTTAAAGATAAGGATGTATCAATTGCAGGTATGGTAACATCGGTGCGAAGAGGCACCACAAAGACTGGCAATCCATTTGCAATCATACACATAGAAGATTTTTCAGACTCATTTGAACTTGCCTTTTTTGGACGAGATTACATAGATTTTGGCAACTTTCTAATTGAGGATTTGTCTATTTTTATAGATGGTAGAGTTCAGAAACGAAGCTGGCCAAAAGATTCAGAAGAATTAGAATTTAAAATAAAATCAATATCTTTGTTGAATGAGGTTCGTGATAATAAATTAAAAGAGATAACCCTTGATATTTCAGTTGAAGATTTAACGGAGAAGTTAGTAGTAGAACTCGCTAACTTTTTTGAAGAGAATAAAGGTAATGTAAAACTAAATTTTAATATATTTGACAAAGAAAACGTCAAGGTGAAGATGTTCTCTAGATCCTGCAAGATTAATATCACAGATGATGTTCTTAATTTCTTTAGAGAAACAGCGGGTGTGGAATTTAAAATTAATTAATTTGCAATATAAAATATTTAAACAAACAATACTTAAAATTAGATTATTATGAGTGATAATGTTAAAGCAATTGAAGGAACTGATGCTAATATTGAAGAAATTCTAGCTGCAGGAGAACCTGTCCTTATTGATTTTTGGGCTGAGTGGTGTGGACCATGTAGAATGTTAAGTCCTGTTGTGGATGAGTTAGTAGAAGATTATCAAGGAAGAGTTAAAATCGTAAAAGTTGACGTAGATGCTAATCCTGCTATAGCTGCTAAATATGGAATCAGAAATATTCCTACAATATTATTTTTGAAAAATAATGAAATTGTAGATAAACAAGTTGGTGCGGCTGCAAAACAAGCACTTCAAGAAAAGTTGAACGCTATTATTGCCGGAAATTCAGCAACTGATGCAGCAGCTAGTCCAGCAACTGAATAATATTAAAATATAAATTTGTAATTGAATAAAATTCACTTATAAATTTTACTATATATAAAAATACCCAGTGAAAAGTCACTGGGTATTTTTATATGTAAATTCTTAAGCTAATAAATTTATGAAAATATATAATATAGAAACAGGAAATTTTAAATGTGATGGTGGTGCTATGTTTGGCGTAGTGCCTAAATTTATGTGGTCAAATAAATATGAGGCTGATGATGAGAATTTATGTAAATGTTCCTTGAGAAGTCTTTTAATAGAAAAGGATAATCGACTAATACTTATAGACACAGGAACAGGAGATAAGCAAAGCGATAAGTTTTTTAAATCACAACATTTATTTGGGGATGATAATTTAATAAAGTCCTTAAAAAATATAGGATATAAGCCTCAACAAATAACTGATGTTATATTTACTCATTTGCATTTTGATCACTGTGGAGGTGCTGTAAAATATGATGACAATAATGAATTAATTCCTGTCTTTGAGAATGCAAATCATTGGCTAAGTAAATCTCAGTGGGAAAACTATATAAAACCAAATAACAGAGAAGCCGATTCATATTTTAAAGAAAATATCATGCCTTTATATGAAAGAGGGATGTTGAAATTTGTAGAAGAGGATATTGAAATAATTGAAGGCATAAGACTAAATCATTTTTATGGACATAGCTCAGGTTTACTAGCATCCTACATTGATTATAATGGAAAAACTATAGTTTTTACTAGCGATTTTATACCTACAGCAGCAAATATGAATCCTAAATGGATTTCAGCATATGATACTCAGCCTATTGTAAGTTTAAAAGAAAAAGAAGATTTCTTACAGGAAGCTTTTGAAAATGATTACATCATTGTTTTTCAGCACGATTACTATAATCAATGTGGTAAAGTCAAGAAAACAGATAGAGGTATTAAGTTTGACAAAGGTTTTAACTTGAGTGAAGTTCTCTAATAGCCAACATATCTTTATGTTTAATATTTAAAGATTTAGGAGTTAATTATCATAAATTTATTTTAATTCTTAAATCTTATTTTATTCTATACTGTAAAATAAATATTAATCTTTCTTGTATTTATATTTGTTGTATATTATTTGACAGTACTATATTCCATTAATTTAAATATTCGTTAAGATATAACAAACATAGATATAACATTATAATTTCCTAATTTAAGTTCAATATCTTTATCTAGAAGCTAATTAATTTTGTGTTTTTTCATTTTATTATGCTAAATTTATAAAAGTGATTCAAGCTTAGTTAAATATATTTGCATATGGGAAAAAAGATAGGGGTAATTATTGGGGCAGGTCCAGCTGGCCTCAGTCTAGCCTATGAATTAATCACGAGAACAGATATAAAACCTATTGTAATTGAGAAAAGCTCCTATATGGGAGGTATATCTAGAACAGTAGATTACAAAGGAAATAAAATTGATATTGGAGGTCATCGTTTTTATTCAAAGTCAGAACGTGTAGTAGAATGGTGGTCAAATATTTTGCCAAAGCAATCAAAAATAAGCATAGAGGATAAAATTCTAAAAGAAATTTATCCCGAATACCTCCACAATAAAAACCTAGCTCCTAATGGAGCCGATCCAGAAAAAACTAATAAACTTTTTCTTATTAGAAATAGATTATCGCGCATATTATTTCTCTCTAAACTTTTTAATTATCCAATAAGTCTAAGTTGGAACCTATTTGTAAACATTGGACCTGTACGAATATTAAACATCTTAATTTCGTACTTATATAGAAAAATATATCCGTTAAAAGTAAAATCATTAGAGGATTTTTTTAAAAATAATTTTGGGGATGTTTTATATAAAATATTTTTTAAAGATTATACAGAGAAAGTATGGGGTGTACCATGCTCTGAAATTCCTCCCGAATGGGGAAATCAAAGAGTAAAGCAGCTTTCAGTTATGGAAAGCTTAAAACATGCGCTTAAAAAATGGAAAAACGGAAGCCTAGAAAACAAAAATACTGTTACAAGTCTAATTGGAGAGTTTCTTTATCCAAAGTATGGACCAGGAATGCTTTGGGAAGAAGTTGCTAGATTAATTAAAGAAAAAGGTGGGGAAATATATATAAATTCAGAATGTATCGATATTAAATTAGATTCAGAAAGAGTTAGTTCTATCTCTTATATTGATTCAACAGGTCTTCAGCATCTATCAGCTAACTATGTATTTTCAACCATGCCAATATCTGAATTATTTAATGCAATAGGCAAAAACAACCTACCCGAGCCCATTTATAACATATCTCAAAATCTTCAATACAGATCATTCATAACCGTTGGTTTATTATTAAATAAATTAAAATTAAAGAATCAGTCTGGTTTAAAAACAGTTAATAATGTAATTCCAGACAATTGGATTTATATACAAGAAAAGAACATAAAATGTGGAAGGGTTCAGATATTCAACAATTGGTCTCCCTATATGGTTAAAGATATAAATAAAGTTTGGATTGGCTTGGAGTATTTTTGTGACGAAAACGATGACCTATGGTCAATGAGCGAAACGGAAATGAAAAACTTTGCTATATCTGAAATGCACCAGATTCAATTTATTGAAAAACAGGATATCATTGATTCTGTGGTAATTTCTTATCCTAAAACTTATCCATCTTATTTTGGAGAAGCATATAAGCACATTGATGAGATAATTGAATATGTAAATAAGATTCCAAATTTATTTTTATTAGGGCGAAACGGCATGCATAAATATAACAATATGGATCATAGTGTTTTATGCGCAATGACAATTGTCGATAATCTATTATCTAATATCACCACCAAAGATAATTTATGGAAATTAGATACGGAAAAAATTCAATACGAATATCAAGAAACAAAAAAAGATGAAACTATTGCAAGCTTTTAAGTCAAATCATAATCTATTTTATCTAATTCCTATATTATTATTATACCTTATTGTTCAAATTAATGTCTTCGACAAAAGAGTTGATCCCAATGGTGATAATATTCGTTATTTCAACATGGCTAAATCCATTTCCAAAGGTTATGGATATTCTAACATGTTAACTGCAGATAAAAAGCCTATAAGTACTGCAAGTCCAGCATACCCTTTGATAATGGCAGTTCCAATGCTGTTTACTAATTCTGTAATAGTTCAAAAGGTAATGAACAGTATATTCCTTGGAATATCAATAATTCTGTTATATTATTTACTCTTGTATTATATAGATAATAAAATAATTATTACCATAAGCCTGATTCTTTTATCGGTGAATGACATTGTATTAGCTTTTACAAACAAAATGATGACCGAACCATCATATATACTTTTTTCCATAATTATAATATATCTATTTCATAAATTTTGCTATCGAAAGACAAGTCCAATTATATACAAGGATAGTATCTTCTTAGCTCTGATTTTATTGTCTTCTTTCATATTTCATATAAGATTTCAGTCCATAGCTCTTGTATTAGCAATTCTTTTATGTCTTATATTACTAAAAAAAAATAGGCATGCTATATTATATTTTTCTGTATTTTGCATCTCTTCATTACCCTGGATTATACGGAATAAAATATACAATCTTAATTCCGTAAGTTATTTTGATAAAATAATGGCTAAAAATATGTGGCGAGTGGAAGAAGGGCGGTTAGATTTTATAGAATTTATTGTAAGGTTTTTTAAAAATATAAATATGCTTATATCTAGAGCTATTCCTGATTCTATTATCCCTTCATATAATCCAAGTTATCAAGTAGACTATCGATTTTGGGAATTTATTATTGGTTATTCTGTCCTTGCTATAATAATATTTGGCTTGTGGGTAATACTTAAGAAAAAGGCAATATTTATTTTAAGCTATATTTTTATTACCCTTTCCATAATATCATCATGGTCAGCACCTAGCGAAGATAGATATCTAGTAGGTATTGTTCCAGTACTAATCATTTTTTTTATTAGTGGTATATCATTTATACTTAAAAAAACAATATCGGTTAGATTTGATATTCCTAATAAGAAATATTTATCAATCATAATGATCGGTATATTGTTACTGTCTTCAAAGAATATAATTTCTGATATTGGATATAGGGATAAAAAAATGGAGAAATCTTACAAGTGGGTTTATACCAATTATATAAAAATAGCCAATATGTTTAAATCTAAATATCCTAAAGGCAAAATTATTGTTGCAACCCGAAAACCAACTGTCTTTAACCTTTATTCTGACTGTTATAGTATCAGATACCCGATGACCGATAACCCAAAGGAGGTACTAGAAAAATTAGTAGAAGATAAAGTAGACTACCTTGTTGTAAGTACTGTATATAACTCTGTGAATTATATTTTGAAAACCTGTAAAAGATATGAAAACCTATTTCACTTGGTTTATATGGAAAAAAAGCCAGATATTTTTGTAATTAAGTTTGATAAATTAAAAGCAAAATATTATTTGGACAATTAGCTGTTTTTTGTTTCAAATCGCACCAATATTGCTTTGTAAGAGTCAAGCTATGCATTTGTTCTTTCTATAACAGATATTTATTGGTATAACAACTCATCTAGTAATGAAATTTCATCTTAATATTACGTTTATTATTATCAATACTCCTAGAATTTCATGTTTGAAAAGAGAATTACAAAATTTAACTGTATCAAAACCAGCGTCATCTTTAAGGCAAAGACATCTACACAGATATTGGATTTTTTAAAAAATTCAATCATATCTTCAAAGTTTTCTATTGGTTCAAATGCATCATTATGATTTCCTGATATGGCTTCACTACGATCTATTGGTATACCATCACTATCATATGCAATTAACATATTACTTGTTTTATTCTTTTTCCTTCCTTGATAAGGTACTGCTTCTCCCCCACCTTATGCAGCTGTGTGAGTTCCATCTACCTGAACAGATAACATATCTAATGTCGATTTATGGTTTTCCAATAGTCTCTGCCATATTATATCCCAACTACCATCTTTACAACATTTACGGTAATGGGTGTAAATACTATTCCAACTATATTTAACTCTTAAAAATTGTTTTATGGTATCTCACACCACTGACAGCCCGTTTTAAAACGATATCTGATGGACTTTACAAGCTCATAGAGTTTAACTTTACTATTATTCCATGTATTAACAAAGGCTAAATATGGCATATATATTTGTTATTGTTTTAATTTCTAACATTCGCCATATCTTTATTAAGCATAATAATCATATAACTAAACTTAATCATACAAACGATTTAATTATATGTAATTTATGACTTTAAACAACTTCAACATATAAATAAACATTCAACTTAATATATTTGTTGTTTTGAACGTTATTTTTTTTCTTTTAAAAATAAGTTAAATAATATTTGAATAATTCATTTTATTAATATTAATTTGCCAGTATATAATAAACAAGGGGTGCCTTACGGCTGAGATCATACCCTCCGAACCTGAGCAGGTAATGCTGTTAAGGAATGTGAGACCATAATTGTGCTCCCCACAATTTAATTATTCAATGAACATTATTCTTAATGGTAATCAATTAGAAATTACCAACAATAGTCTGATAAACTTACTTAAATCAAATTCAATTGCTATAAAGCAAGGAATAGCCGTCGCTGTTAATAATAGAATCGTGCGCTTTAGTGATATTCCTGAATTTTCTCTAAAGGAAAATGATAATATTTTAATAATTTCTGCTACTAGCGGAGGGTAATTAAAAGATAGTTAAGGTTTATAAGTTTAGTTAGTACATTTTTATTAATTAGATTATCATTGTTAAAAAATATCTAATTAACAAAAGATATATTTATTTAATACTTTTTATTCGATTAAATATCAAAATAAAGATGAACTTATAGTTTTATTATAGTTTGTCGACTTCAATCTTTATTCGAGCTAAACCACAAATGTCTCATTATTAATTCTTTACAACAACACAATTCTTGTATCAAAAAAAATCCTAATCTAAAATAAATATCTATGAAAGAAATCACAACTGGAAATTTTCCAAATTCTAAAAAAATCTACATTAAAGGTAATATACATAATATAAAAGTAGCTATGAGAGAAATTTCTCTATCCGATACAAAAGATAGAGAAGGTAATTTGATAAGTAATCCTGCTATAACTGTTTATGATACATCTGGTCCTTATACAGATACAAACTACGAGGTAGATATTAAGCGGGGACTTCCCAAGTTGAGAAAGGAATGGATAAATTCAAGAAAAGATGTTCGCACACTTAACCAATTATCATCAGAATATGGGAATAAAAGACTTGAAGATAAAAGTTTAGACAAAATAAGGTTTACAAATTATAATCACACACCACTAAAAGCGAAGGATGGAATGATTGTGAGCCAGTATTATTATGCAAAACAAGGTATAATAACACCCGAAATGGAATATGTTGCCATAAGAGAAAATCAAAGAATCGATGAAATAAAAGAAAATTATAAGAAACATAAAGCTCACGAAGAATATTCTAAAATTCCAGTTACTCACATAAATGCTGAATTTGTAAGAGATCAAATTGCAGAAGGGAAAGCAATTTTGCCTTCTAATATCAACCATCCAGAATCAGAACCCATGATAATTGGTGAGAATTTTCTAGTAAAAGTAAATGCAAATATTGGAAATTCACCAACAACATCTAGTATAAATGAAGAAGTAGAAAAAGCTGTTTGGGCATTTCGATGGGGAGCTGACACTATTATGGATTTATCCACAGGACAAAATATCCACGAAACTAGAGAATGGGTAATCAGAAATAGCCCTGTTCCTGTAGGTACAGTACCTCTGTATCAGGCGTTAGAAAAGGTAAAAGGTGATGTATCACAACTTAGTTGGGAGATATACAGAGACACTCTGATAGAACAATGCGAACAGGGAGTTGACTACTTTACAATACATGCTGGCTTAATATGGAAGCATATACCGATGACAATTCACAGAACTACAGGTATCGTATCAAGAGGAGGATCTATAATGGCGAAATGGATACTTCAACATCAAAAAGAAAATTTCTTATACACCCATTTTGAAGATATTTGTGATATACTATCAAAATACGATGTTGCTATTTCATTAGGTGATGGTTTAAGACCAGGATCACAGGCAGATGCTAATGATAAAAGCCAATTTGGCGAACTTGAAGTTTTAGGTGAATTAACCAAAATAGCTAGAAAAAAATATGTGCAGGTAATTATAGAGGGACCAGGACATGTGCCAATGCATATGGTAAAGGAGAATATGGAAAAACAAAGAGAACATTGTGATAATGCCCCATTCTACACATTAGGTCCGTTGGTTACAGATATAGCTCCAGGTTATGATCATATCAGTTCAGCTATCGGCGGAGCAATGATAGCAGCTTATGGTACTGCAATGCTATGTTATGTAACGCAAAAAGAACATTTAGGACTTCCTGATAAAAATGATGTAAAAGAAGGAGTAATTACATTTAAGTTGGCGGCACACGCTGCAGATATAGCTAAAGGATTTCCAGGAGCTCAGTATCGAGATTATGTTATGAGTAAAGCAAGGTTTGAGTTTAGATGGAAAGACCAATTTGCCTTGGCATTGGATAGTGAAAAGGCAATGAAATTTCATGATGAGACCTTACCTGACGAAGGGTATAAATCCACACATTTTTGTTCAATGTGTGGAGAACACTTTTGTTCAATGCGCGCATCTATGGAGGTAAGGGAATTGGCTGAAAAAACAAAAGAAAAATCAGCTGAATTCGAAAATTCTGGTAGTAATATATATTTGTAAAATATGGAAATAAGAATAATTAGTTTTCCTCAGTATTTTAGTAATGAAGGAATTATAATAAATAATATTTTAGCAAATTATCCAATAAAACTACATTTAAGAAAACCTCAATCTAGCAGAGATGAGTATATGAAATTTATTCATAGTATAAATGAAAAATATTGGGAAAAGCTAGTTATTCACAACTATCATGAAGATTTCAATAATATTACTAGCTTAAAAAACTTCCACTTTAACACCTATAGTCGGAATAAAGCGAATAAATTTGAAGGAGCAATAAAATCAACATCCTGTCACTCTTTTACAGAAATACTTAGCTGCCAATCCGACTTTAACACCATGTTTATAAGTCCAATATTTGATAGTATTTCAAAAATAGATTATAAATCGAATTTCGAATCTAAGGAAATAGTAGAATTTATAGATAAGAATCCCCTATCAAAAATTGTTGCATTAGGTGGCATAACTGCGGAAAATATGAAATTGGTTCAATTATGGGGATTTAAAGCAATCGCAGTTTTAGGTTACATCTGGAACATCGAGACAATTAAAAATACAAATTTAATATTTGAAAGAATTGATAAATTATTTGAAGTATAAATATGAAGAAACCCTACTTACAATATATAAGTCAAGATAATAAAAACATTAGTCATTCAATGCAAGCCAAATTAGTATTTGAAAGAGGTATTGAATGGGTGCAAATACGAATGAAGAACAAATCAGAATCAGATATTTGTATAGAACTAGAAAAAGCGATGAAATATGCCCAACAATATGATGGAAAAATTATTATAAATGATAATGTAAAACTTGCAAAACAGTTTAAAACCCATGGTTTACATCTAGGAATGAAAGATACCCCGGTTGATAAGGCACGACAGATTCTTTCCCAAGATATAATTATCGGAGGTACAGCAAATAACCTAGATGATGTTAAACTCCAAATAGAGAGAGGTGCAGATTATATCGGATTAGGTCCATACAGGTATACAAAAACAAAAAAAAACCTAAGTCCAATCATTCAGCCTAGTCAATATAATGAAATAGTTGACTACATGAATTTCAATAACTATGAAGTTCCATTGATTGCAGTTGGAGGAATAAACTATGATGATATTACTCAGATTATAAATATCGGTTTATCAGGAGCGGCTATATCTGGTTATATTTTGAAAAAAATAGAAAACACACTTAAAACTAAAATATCATAATATAAATACTCTTGAAAGAATATTATTAAAAATTTAAATACATGAAAAACTTAATAATAGCAAACAAAGAATTTGAATCCAGATTATTCTTAGGAACAGGAAAATTTGGCTCTAATGATTTAATGGAAAAGGCTATCAAATCTGCAGAAACAGAAATGGTAACAGTGGCTCTTAAGCGAGTTGATATTAATAATAAAAATGATGATGTTTTAAATCATATTAATCCCGATAAAATAAACTTACTTCCAAATACATCTGGTGTCAGAACAGCAAAAGAAGCTGTTTTTGCGGCAGAACTTGCAAGAGAAGCATTACAAACTAATTGGTTGAAATTGGAGATTCATCCAGATCCAAAATATCTTTTACCAGATAGTGAAGAAACATTAAAGGCTACTAAAGAATTGGTTAAACTAGGATTTATTGTTTTGCCATATATTCAAGCCGACCCAGTGTTATGTAAAAAACTTGAAGATGTGGGAACTGCAGCTGTAATGCCATTAGGTTCTCCTATAGGTTCAAATAATGGACTCCAGACAATAGACTTTTTGAAAATAATAATCGAACAGTCAAATGTACCTGTAGTTGTTGATGCAGGTATAGGTGCTCCATCGCATGCTGCGTATGCAATGGAAATAGGTGCTGATGCAGTTCTTGTAAATACAGCCATAGCCGCTTCAAAAAACCCTATAGAAATGGCTGAAGCTTTCAAGCTAGCTGTTAAATCGGGACGTATGGCGTATAAAGCAAAATTAGCAGAAGCATCATATTCTGCTAATGCCAGTAGTCCTATTATTAATTTTCTTGAAGGATTAGAATAATGAAAAAAAGTTTTTACGATATACTTAAGAGTCATGATTGGAATGAAATGACTAAAAGTATATATTCTAAAAGAGATGAAGATGTTGAAAAAGCTTTATCTAAGACAAGTCTAAATTTGGAAGATTTTAAAGCCTTAATTTCTCCTTCTGCAGAAAAATATTTAGCTCAAATGATTGAGAAAAGTATGTATCTCAGTCAAAAACGTTTTGGAAAAACCATTCAATTTTACATACCTCTATATCTATCTAATTCTTGCAACAATAATTGTGTTTACTGTGGTTTCAATCATTCTAATAAATTTGACAGAACTATCTTAAATACAAACCAAGCAATCGAAGAAGCAAATGTTATAAAAAAGATGGGGTTTGAACATATTCTTCTTGTAACAGGCGAGGATTCGAAAAATTGTGGAGTGAATTATCTTAAAGATATTATGTCCGAACTGAAAAAAATATTCGCACACATATCTATCGAAGTTCAGCCAATGGAAACTGATGAATATATGAGCCTAGTAAAAGAAAATTTAAATACAGTTTATGTTTATCAGGAAACCTATAGAGAAGAAACCTACAAATCCTATCATCCTAAAGGGAAAAAATCGAATTTCAAGTATCGACTAGAAACTCCAGACAGATTGGGTATAGCGGGTGTACATAAAATAGGAATTGGATGTTTGTTGGGACTCGAAGATTGGAGAACGGATAGTTTTTGTACTGCAATGCACTTAGATTATTTGGAACGTAACTACTGGAAAACCAAATACTCTCTATCTTTTCCTAGGCTAAGACCTCATGCTGGAAGTTTTCAACCAAATCATAAAACAAATCAACGAAACTTGGTTCAATTAATATGTGCTTATCGTTTATTTAAAGAATCTGTCGAAATTTCCTTATCTACTCGTGAAGAAGCTAGTTTTAGAGATAAGATGATAAAATATGGAGTTACCTCTTATAGTGCTGGATCAAAAACAAACCCTGGTGGATATACAGAAGATACAAATAGTTTAGAACAGTTTTCAGTTGATGATTCTCGGACTCCTGAAGAAATAGAAACTGCTATAAAAAATACTGGATATGAAGTAATCTGGAAAGATTGGGACAGTTTTATGCAAACTTTATAAATATCTATACAAACTGTTAATTATCTATTATAAAGAGCTGTATCCGATATTTACTGCTCTTTATAATAGTGTAATTATATCAATGTGATTTACTTCATTCGTAGTAACTTAAATTATGATTCCATACACAACTAGTTCTTTTGATTATATAAACTTTACATATCATCTAAAGACAAGCCTATGTATTCTATTTCATATTCTCTAAATTTATTTACAATTGAAGAGGATTTATTCTTTAAAATTTCCAAATTTATTCGATCTTTATTTCGTTTTACTTCTATAAAGGCTATTTTATTGTCAGTTTCATTGAGCGCTACAATATCTATTTCATTCTTATTTCCTCTTTCCCAATATGTTCCAATAGTACCATAATATCTATCTTGAATTATCTTATTAAAAAAATATTTTTCTAATATTATTCCTGAATATGTATTATAATCTCGTTCAACAATATTTTTCAGATATTTAATATTGCCTATTTCAACGGCACCTCTATACTTATAAACAAATCTAAACCAAAAATTCAAGAAATTATCTTTTATTCTATACTTTACTGATCTACTATTTGGCTTAGAAAAGATTGGCTTTACTTTTTCTATTAAACTATAATCCTTTTCAAGTCTATCTAAAAAACCACCAATATTCTTTTCAAGTATGGACTCCATTTCTACCCTTGATGTTTTAGAAGATGCAATTAATGAAAGAATTGAAAAATAGTTACCATACTCCTTTCCAAATTCCTCTATTAAGACATTTTTACCTTCATCTAGGAATAAGGAATTTTCTGCAAATACATAATCTAAAATACTCTCTTTTGTAAAACACTCTTCTTCCACTAAAAGTTCAACATATTTTGCTACACCTCCTGTAACTAAATAAAAAGCAAGAAGATCTTCATTTGTATATTCAGGGTAATAATCATTTAAAATTTCCTTAAGTGTATCTATTGTAAATGCCTGTAGATGAATCCTTGCTGTAGCTCTACCAAAAAGAGGTTCTTTAGAATTTTCGAACAATTCAATTAGTAAAGAATATACAGAGCCACAAATCAATAAATTAATAGATGATTTATTCTTTTTTGAGTCCCAAATATTCTGCATTTCGCTATACACAGCAGGGTTAATAAAATTGAATTCTTGAAATTCATCTATAATAAGAGTAAAATGTTCCTTAGTAGATAAATCCATCAAAAAACCAAAAACCTCTTTGAAACTACTTAGTTTTCCATAAACCTCAACTTTAAGCTTATCTTTTATTTCATTCACAAATTCCTCACATAAAAGAGGTTCACTCTTCTTTGAAATAAAAAAATACAGAGACCTTGAGTTTTGAACTGATTTATTAAGTAAGCTTGTTTTTCCAATACGCCTCCTACCTAACATAAATGTCATTTGTGCGGATTTCTTTGATTTATTCTCGTATTTTTTTAGTAATGCAAGCTCTTTTTCTCGATTATAAAACTTCATGTTTCTAATATTTAAAAGTATTTTATAGTAATGCAGGTTACTGTAATTTGGGTTACTATAATGACAAAGGTACTATATTTTTTTGTTATTTAATAACGCAACCTTTGTTACGATAACTCCTGTTACTATAAAATACAACTTGTAATCCTTACTATATGGCTATTATAACTTGAATTTGATTTCCAAATATTTATTTGAAAGTTAATAATTAAAGAATATCTACAGAGTAATATATCAGATGTTTTTATAAGCTCAAGTAATCCACTAGCTGACAATAAATTATTTACTTCTATAATATTCAATCGTAAATAAACTTGTAATAACTGACATGTAGTAATTCTCGTTACAGTAACGGGTATTACCATAACAAGAGTTGCTGTAATTTATATTGTAAATATACAAAGCCTGACAACTTGAAAAATTTAGCTCACTACAATTGATTAAAAAAAACAGAACCTTAGAAAAAAACCCATAACACACATAAATATCTGCATAATAACTACATAGCAAATCTAACAATAATTCCACTTATATTAAATCAAATTATAGTAACTATCATTACCGTAACACAGATTACTGTAACTTACATTACAATAAAAAATACCAACTAGTTCTATACATTTCATGAGCATGGGCTTTCTCATGAGAGCGTAGATCCATATTTAAAACACGTAAATATTGTTATTTATATTAGTTTTCCGTGTTTCTAAAATTATATTTAATATTATAACGGTGATATAAAACAAGAATGAATACAATAAATAAGTATTTTTCAGAACTAGAGGATTTCAGACGAGCGAAGAGTGTAAAATAAATTTTTGATTAAAATAATATCTCCAACTATTACAGCAAGCATTTGTGGATTTTCAAACCTGAGGTGATATTTCTAATTTTGGAAACAAAAAAATCAAATGGTTGCGAAAAATTTTCCCATATGAGAATGGCATACCTTCAAAAGATACAACTAGTCGTTTTTATAATCATATCAGTTTAGAAAAACTAACTAAATATTTTGTGAATTGGGTAAAGTATATATCTAAAATAGCTAAGCGTGAGATTATAAGTATCGATGAAAGGATTATTAGGGGCGGGGAAAACACAGGGAATAAATCATTGATTCATATTGTTTCAGCATAGGCAAATACAGCCAGAATTTCATTTGATCGATTAAAGTAGGTGTAGAATAAAACGAAATAACAGCAATTACAATGCTTTTAGATAAACTTGAATTATATAAATGTTTTGAACTATCGATGCAATGGGCTGTCAAACAGAAATTGCAAAAGATATTGATTTTCTGGACGACACATACATGTTAATAGCAAAGGAAAATCAGAAAGAGTTGTATGAAAATATAAAAGATAGATTTCTCGAATGCGATGATAAAATCGAAGATTTTGATTTTGGACATAGTAGAATTGAAACCAGAAAAGCTTCTGTTATTACTGATTTTTAGCACATAGAAAGACCGAAGCGTTGGCAGAATTTAACTTGTGTTATAAATGTCGAATCAGAAAGATATATAAAGAAAGACGGAACTATTCAAAAATCAGAAAGATACTACATAGCAAATGGGAACCTGAATCCAAATAAAGCTCGAGAATTATCACTGAAACATTAGGGTGTTGAAAATAATCTGCATTGGCAAATAGATGTCTCTGTTAATCAAGATAAGCAAAGGAAGATAGAGGGTAATTCTTCTGAGAATATTTCTTTAATAAATAAAAATCACTCTTAGCATATTGAAGAAGGATAAATCTTTTAAGGCCAGTATTAGGTCAAAGAGACTTAATGCTATTTTGAATATGGTGTATATTGAAAAACTTTTAAAAACTCATACAGATATCTAATTATAGTAACTCATATTACCGTAACCCTAGTTACTGTAAACAACATTGCGATAAAACACAAATTAATTTTTAAATATACTATATGAGATAATTTTAATTCAGATAAAGACAACTTAATTGCACAAAATACATTACAAAAAAAGTGTTAACCCTAAAAGGCTAACACTTTACTCTATTATTTTTAGCTTAACATTATTTTAAACTAGCTAATCTTTCCTCCAAAACTTTAATTTTAGCTTCAGCATCTTGTTGTTTTTTCTTCTCAACAGCAACAACTTTTTCTGGTGCATTATTAACAAATCTCTCATTTGAAAGCTTCTTATTAACACCAATCAAAAATCCTTTAGTATATTTTAATTCTTCTTCAATTTTTGAAATCTCTTCTTCGATATCAACCATGTCTCCTAGAGGAACAAAATATTCTACTGAATCAACAATAAAAGAAATTGCACCTTTTTCGCTCTCGTCAACATGTTTGATTTCAGACAAATTAGCCATCTTACTAATCAAAGCATTATATGTTGAATTATGACTAGTATTTTTATAGTCAAGAACTAAAGATTCTTTGAAAGCAATATTATTTTTCTTTCTGATATTTCTTACATTGGTTATTATTTCTTGTACCTTTTCAAACTCAGAAATTAAATTTTGATCATATTTTTTGAATTCAGGTAGAACAGACACCATAATACTTTCTTCATCTTTACGGTCTGAAAGTAATTGCCAAATCTCCTCAGTAACAAATGGTGTATATGGATGAATTAACTGCATTAATCTTTCTAAAATGGAGATTGTTGATTCATAAGTTAATTTATCAATAGGTTGTCCATAAGCTGGCTTAACTGATTCCAAATACCATGAAGAAAAATCATCTCTAATCAATGTATAGATAGTCATCAATGCTTCACTAATTCTATATTGAGCGAATTGTTGTTCTAGTACTTCATATGTTTTTGATAGTTTATCTTCAAACCATTTTACAGCAATTTGTGCATATTCTGGTTGTTCTATCTGCTCAACATTCCATGATTTAACCAATCGGAATGAATTCCATATTTTAGTGATAAAGTTTCTTCCTTGTTCTGGCAAACTTTCATCAAATAATAAATCTCCACCTGCAGGAGAACATAGTAACATTCCTACACGTACCCCATCAGCACCATACTTTGCTATCAAATCAAGAGGATCTGGTGAATTACCTAATGATTTAGACATTTTTCTACGTTGACTATCACGAACTATTCCTGTAAGATATACATTATTAAATGGTTTTTCACCTTTATATTCATAACCAGCAATAATCATTCTAGCTATCCAGAAAAATAAAATATCAGGACCACTAACTAAATCATTTGTTGGATAATAATAATTTATATCTTTATTATCTGGATTTCTAATTCCATCAAATACAGATATAGGCCATAACCAAGAAGAAAACCAAGTATCTAATACATCTTCATCTTGTTTTAATTCATCTGCAGTATAATCTTTTCCTGTTTTCTCTTTAGCCTTAAGTATTGCTTCGTCTGAATTTTTAGCTACAATGTGTCCTCCTTCAGGAAGGTAATAAACAGGTATTCTTTGTCCCCACCATAATTGTCTAGAGATACACCAATCTTTCACATTCTCCATCCAGTGTTTATAGGTATTTTTAAACTTAGCTGGATGTAATTGGATATCATCATTCATTACATGCTCAAGAGCAGGCTTAGCAAGCTCGGTCATTTTTAAGAACCACTGCATACTTAATTTAGGCTCAATTGCTGCATCTGTTCTTTCTGAATAACCTACTTTATTTACGTAGTCTTCTATTTTTTCAAGATTGCCTGCTTTTTCCAATTCTGGAATAATAGCATCTCTAACCTCAAATCTATCCATTCCAACAAACATCTGAGCTGCTTCACTCAATGTTCCATTATCATTAAATATATCTATTGATTCGAGATTATGTCTATGCCCTATTTCGTAATCATTAATATCGTGAGCAGGAGTTATTTTCAAAGCACCTGTACCGAATTCCATATCCACATATTCATCTTGAATAATTGGAACAGTTCTATTAACAAGAGGTACAATAACTTTTTTACCTTTTAAGTGTTGAAATCGCTCATCTTTTGGATTTACACATACCGCAGTATCTCCAAGTATAGTTTCTGGTCGAGTAGTTGCAATAATTAAATAATTATCCTCACCTTCGATTTGGTATCTCAAATAATATAATTTGGACTGAACTTCTTTATGAATAACTTCTTCGTCAGAAACAGCAGTTTGAGCAGCTGGATCCCAATTAACCATTCTAACACCTCTGTAAATAAGTCCTTTTTCATACAAATCAATAAAAGTATCAATCACAGATTCGTATAGAGATTCATCCATAGTAAAACTAGTTCTATCCCAATCACAAGAAGCACCTAATCTTTTTAATTGTTCTAGTATTATACCACCATGCTTTTCTTTCCATTCCCAAGCATGTTTCATAAAATCATCTCTAGTTAAATCAGATTTGCTTATCCCCTCTTGTTTTAGTTTGTTCACAACCTTAGCTTCTGTAGCAATAGAAGCATGATCAGTACCAGGAACCCAACAAGCATTTTTACCCTTAATACGGGCTCTGCGGACCAATACATCCTGAATCGTATTATTTAGCATATGTCCCATATGCAAGACACCAGTGACATTTGGTGGTGGAATTACTATTGTATAAGGCTCACGACTATCAGGCTCTGAGTGGAAAAATCTCTTTTCCATCCAATGCTTATACCATTTTTCTTCCGAATCAGCAGGATTGTACTTAGTTGGAATTTCCATTTTTTAATTATTTAAAGATTTGATTATTTATTTCATTAAAATACTTTGACACTATTTTAAAAATTCAACTAGTTAATATATTAGTTTAATCTTTAAAAGAGGGATATTATTGATTTAATATTTATTAGACCAATAATTAAGGAAGGCAAAAGTAAAAAATAATAGTGTTATATCATAAATAAAAAAGCTCGACTTAATGTCGAGCTTTTTTACTAGTATATAGGTGTTTTTTTATTTAACTAATTCGTCATAAAGATTAGAATAAGCTTCTACATATTCATCTTTATCTTTGTATCCTATAACTGGTTTACCCGAGGCATAAGCATAATCTTTAACTTCTTGATTGACTTCTGGGCTTCCCATAACTATAGCATCTGCCTGATCAATTGCTAATTTATTAATCGAAGCATATGTTCTTTCTTTTAATATTTCAACATCACTTGGCTCTACACCTTCAACAATGGCCTTTTCGTGGAAATTTTCGGCAAATTGCGTTGGAAACTCATCATCATAAACAGAGAACACAACTTTAGTATCAGTGAATAGAGGATCTTCGTTAAATGCTTTTTTCAAATACAGAGGTAATAAACCAGTAAACCAGCCTTGGCAATGAACTACATCTGGAGCCCATCTAAGTTTTTTTACAGTTTCAAGAACACCTCTTGCGAAAAATATTGCTCTTTCATCATTATCTGCAAATCCCTCACCATTATCATCTAAAAGAATTTTCTTCCTTTGGAAATAATCTTCATTATCAATAAAGTAAACCTGCATTCTTGCAGCCTGAATTGATGCAACCTTAATTATCAAAGGATGGTCGGTATCATCAATAATAAGATTCATACCCGACAAACGTATAACTTCGTGCAGTTGGTTTCTTCTCTCATTTATACAACCATAGCGAGGCATAAAAGTCCTTATTTCCTTACCAGTTTCTTGCACTCCTTGAGGTAGTTGTCTTCCTATTGCTGACATTTCTGTTTCTGGCAAATAAGGCATTATTTCTTGAGAAACAAACAATACTTTTGTCTTTTCCATATATATAATATTGTTTTATTACAAATTCGCTGCAAAATTAATAAAATTTATTAACTTTTTATAGGTCGATTTAATTAAAGATTCTTAATTACAGGTCTATTATATTACTATAAATTCTTTTTAATTAAATGAATGCTCGATTTTTCTTATCTACTAGTAGTTTCACAAAACTAAGAATTTTTTTCAATTTTAATTAACCATTGTTAAAATTTTATTATTTTTTGATTAATGTTTAAGTTTTTATAACCAACATCAATTTTTTATAATTTATAAGTGATACATCTTCTGCATTTTACTTACTGTATTTCCTTGTGAGTCCCTAACTTTACATCTATAAAAATAAACTCCACGCGCTAACTGATCTCCATATTCATCTTTTCCATCCCATTCAATAGTTTGAGCTATATTGCCTTGACTTTGTATTTGTCCTGATATTGTTTTTACTATTTTACCTGAAACCGTATAAACCTGAATTAAAACATCTAAATTAGAACCTGCCTTATTGTGTTCAAATATAAACTTTGTATTAGTTGTAAATGGATTTGGATAATTTACTAAATTTCGAATAATCAACTTTTCGTCATTCTCAACCTTAAAACTTAATTCTTCTTGACTTGAATTATTCATATTATCCCATATCTTAAGAGATAATGTATGTTCTCCAGATTCCAAAGATTTCATTTGGTATCTTATTTCTCCTTTTTTATAATTGTTTAAATCAGAAATATAATAATCATTTAATTTTATTTCTTCTTTATTATCAATTTTCAGAATTATATCATGCCCTATAGAATTGCCTATGGTATTTATTCCTGTTTCATCTTCTAATTTTGCAATTAATGTTGGAGAACTACCCGTTAATCCACCATCAACAAAATCATAATTATTCATATATAACTGGACTACTGGACCATTATTGTCAATTATTGGATTTGGATTACTCCCTCCTACCTTTAATCCTTGTGTATTACCTATTCGTTGGTTTTCCGTCCTATCTGCATAATAAATAATTTTACCATCACCTTCTTTATAGCTTATGTCTTTTGGAACAAAAAAACTGTATTCAAATTCGCCCTTTTCCACTTTTGATTTTCCTCTAAATATAACAGCATCTCTGGATTCATACTCAAATGGATCACCATCATTACCTTTGGTTTCGAGTTGACGCTTCTTATCATACACAACGGGGTAAATATAACCATTGAAATCTTGCAACTTATTGTTTTTTGAGTCTGTAACAACTCCTTGTATATGTTGTTCACTCATAGCCATAAAACTATCGCTAAAAGATGCAAGCTCAACATTATTTATTTTTGTGGTTAATATGTTTGGCTTTGGAAGCAAAATTTTCAATGCTGGATCACCAAGTAAAGTGAAATTTCTTTTATTGATACCTGTATTAGAATTCACCTTTGTTATTCTCATTAAGTCTCCAATTCGAATATCATCCTCTGATTTTGATAGGTCGCATAATGCAATATAGAAGTTCTTATTCAAATCAAAATTTGGAGTAGAATAAACCAACCTTGTTGTTGTCAACATTCCAACAGCTCCTCCATCGGGATTACACATTAATATTTCGCCAGCAGATTTTAATTCATGATTATCGAATCGGCTAAATTCACAAGTAGCCGTAACAAAAACAGTTAATTTATTTTTATTTGTCCATGAATTGATACTTGGTATATTTATCACTGATTCATGCGATAAGCCATATTCATTACCATGACCAGTGTAATTTACGATTAAACATCCATTATTTATATTATCTGTAATATCTGATTTTGCTTGTGGATAAGACTGACCATAAGCCGAACTAAGCTGCTGGTAACTATCAAGAAAAAGGCTTTTTGTATTAATAGATGGATTATTATTCTGCACATATTCTATTAAAAGATTTGCATCTCGCATATGAATATTTCCATCCTCATCATCAGCTATAAACAATATTTTATTTTGCCATGATCCTGATTCAGAATTATAATATTTCTGAATTTTATTCACTATATCTGTTGCTTCAGATTCTGAATTCACAGCTAATCTTCCAACTCCAATATCAACTAATCCTTGGTGTCCACCTTCGTCTTCATCCATAAAAACAAAAAAATCATCACTTACGAAACTCTCAACTGGACTTAGTGATTCAAAACTTTGATAACAAGGAATGTCATTGGTTGATTTACCTGTGATATTTTTATTATCATATGATGCATCTCCAAATAGAAGCAGATATTTTGGCAATTTGCCTTGTTGTTGACCTCTTGTGTACAACATTCTTACGAAATTACGAATAGAACTAATATCTGGACTTCCAGATGAAAATTCATTGTAAATTTGATTTACATCTACCACTATTGATGAAAGATTATCTTTTGATCTATGTAGATTTGCAAGAGCATTAGCTTGATTTAAATATCTACGGTTGCTAACAATAATTAAATCTACTACAGGGCTAGCATGTAGATTTTGATTTTTCACCTCAGACGATAAAAAGACCTCTGGAAAATCTTTACTCAGTGGATTGAAAACAACATATTTCTTTAATTTATTTGGCAAATCAGTAAAACTCGTAATAGAATTTGAAAAATTTGATTTCACTAATCTCTGATTTTCACTATCTCCAATCTCCCATATAATATCACTAGTTTTTGTGTTTGTTATATTATACTTCACAGTACCAATATATCCAATACTTTCAGAAGATTGAAAACTCAATTGTTCTCCTTTCAGATTAAGAGCACATTTAGCATGTGCAGAAATATAGTCAAGCCAGATTATATCAGAAGGAAAGTCTTTTTCAGCATACATCCCTATATTCACTTGTTCATTATAGGATCCTGCAATCTCATATTTCCCATATTGTAAATTAGCATACCGGGATGTATATGAACTTAAATTAACCGGATTGAATTGGAGTTTCCCAATTTCTTGAGAATTATAATTAATATTCAAACTTGGATTTCCGCTTGATCGAGCCACTGATCGAACCTTTACGTATAAGCTATTTTGTAGTATTCCTGGAAAATTAAACCCAAAAGAGCTTGATTGTTCTATGTCCATCTTTTGTCCTAACCATAAACTACCACTATTTAATAAATTATACTTATCTTCTTCGTAGTATTGATTATTATCATAAAAATTAATTTCTTGATTAGATTCAGGGAAATTTATATCTGAATTAGGAAAATTATACTCTCCTAAATCTGAGCTAATAAAATAAAAAGCACTATCTGAGTATATGTTTTTTTGATGTTCATAAATCTTCTCTTCCTTATTATAAGTCCAGTTTGTTGGACCATTTGCATAAAACAATATATAGTCGCCCTCATTAAATATATTATCGTCACCTTTATTCATATACATAATATTCAGAGGAAGATCATCCTTATCTTCATCCTTATTATACACTGAAAGCATTCCACCTCCGTGTCCATATATTCTAATATTTTTTGGATTTGTAATACCAAACTGAATCAATTGCTCGTAACTAATTTTATGGATCCCCGACTTAGTAACGGCTATTTTTTTCCAATTGCCAGAAGATAAAATAGAATACGACTTATAGGTCTTCATTCTTTTTTTTCTATTCTTTGTTGAATTACTTTCTGATAAAAGTCTTAAATTAAAATCTATTAATTTTGAGTAATCTGACGAAGTTGATTTTCTAATTGGACAAAAACTAACCAACAAATACTTTTTATTTCGGGAATGGTATGATTTTACTTTAATATTGAATTGCGATTCGATTTTTGATACATTAATACTATTTAATTCCTCTTGGTTTAGTTTTTCAAAAATATCGTTCTCTATTCTTATATTGGTATAATTAGTTCCTGTTACTTCAAAACTATAGGAAAATACTGGTAGATTATCAGCATAATTGTAATCACAATTATTCTCAAAACATATTATCTTTCTTGACTCAGATTTACTCAACTTTATTTCATCTAATTTCCATTTTAACTTAAAATTATTCTGTGAGAACAAAATGTTACTATACATAAGAAAAAGTAGTAATATAAGAATAGGCTTTAGCTTCATGATATTCTAAGTGTAATTTTTAAAAAAACCATATTTATTTATTATAATAAAGATATTATAATTTTCAATTATGAGAATTAGATAATTAATAAAAAACAAAACTCAAAGTTAACAAAAAGCTTAACCTATTTCACTATAATATTTATTATTGAAGAACAGATAAAACCAATATTTGATATAAAATCATGTATTTTAATAATTAAAAATATTTCCACGAATAATATTTAGTGTGTTTTATTCGTTATTATGAAAAGGAATATTAATCTTAATAATAAATTAATTATTTTTCAGTATAGCATTTTAGCATACTGTTAAATAAGAGTAAATTAGTGTAAGTTTTCATAATTTTTTGAAATTAATTGGAAAAAAGTAAAACAGAACACAATAATTTATATCTATATTTAGTTATATTTGTTGAATTAATTATTTTTTGAGACGAACAGCATTTATTTAACTATAAATGTGAATATTTTTTTAATTAAGTTGCTTTTAGTTTAGCCATTTGCATATTATCTATAATTAGAGTATAATATATTTCAATTTAGAAATTAATTTAATTGTATTGCTTGGCAGATGTCTTAGTTTAAAAATTATCTACCTATGAAATTAAAAACTAACATTTTTGTTGCTATTGCGGTTGTTTTGTCCGTTTTTACACAATCTTGCTCCAAGATGGGTATTCTAGGAGGTGGGGAAAAATCACCTACTACTGGCATGCCATATAATAGTAAAGAATACGGAGGATTTCAGCATAATTCAGGTTATCATCAAGAAACAGGACCAGGTCTTGTATACATTCAAGGTGGTAGCTTCACCATGGGACAAACACAACAAGATGTATTATCTGAATGGAATAATGTTCCAAGACGCGTTACTCTTCCATCATACTATATAGATGAGTGCGAAGTAAGAAATGTAGATTATCTTGAATATCTATATTGGTTAAAAAGAGTATATGTATCATATCCTTCTGTGCATAAAAAAGCATTGCCAGACACCTTAGTCTGGAGAAATGAACTAGCATATAACGAACCTTATGTCTTAAATTATCTTAGACATCCAGCATATGCTGAATATCCTGTTGTTGGCGTATCATGGGAGCAAGCTGTGGAATATTGCGAATGGAGAACAGACAGAGTTAACGAACAAATTCTTATTGAAAAAGGTATACTTAATCCTGATCCAAACCAGAAAGATGAAAACAACTTTAACACTGATGCTTATTTAGCTGGTAAATACATCGGTAGCGTCAAAGAAAATCTAGATAATCTTGGACCTGATGGAGAAGATAAAAGACCTGTAAGATGGAATGATGGTATTTTATTACCTAAATACCGCCTACCGACCGAGGCCGAGTGGGAATATGCTGCTCTAGGACTTGTAGGAAATACTTCGGAAGAAAGAATTACAAGTAGAAGAATATATCCATGGAATGGTCACTGGGTTAGAAATGAAAACCTAAAAGACAGAGGTAAAATGATGGCCAACTTTGCACGTGGTAGAGGTGATTATATGGGTACTGCTGGTTCATTAAATGATGGTGGTGACATTACCATGCCTGTTAAATCTTTTTGGCCTAACGACTATGGATTATATTGTATGTCAGGTAATGTAAACGAATGGGTTGCTGATGTATATAGACCTATGTCTTCTCAAGATGTTGCCGAATTTAATCCTTATCGTGGTAACGTGTTTACTACATTGGTTAGAGACTCGGATGGGAATGTAGTTGAAAAAGACTCTTTAGGTAGATTAAGAAGAAGACTTCAAACAGATGAAGAATTAATTGGTCGTAAAAATTATCATACTGCTGATAACCGTAACTATAAAGATGGTGACGTAATGTCTAGTATCGTAGATGATGGACAATGGAATAATCCAGATCATCAGAAAGGTGGCTCGGGCAGAATGTATGTTCATGCCAAAGGAGGTGCCAAAGGTGAATATTCAAGTCTTGTAACAGATGAAACTAGAGTTTACAAAGGTGGATCATGGAAAGATAGAGCCTATTGGTTGTCTCCAAGTACTAGAAGATATTTAGGACAAAGAGAAGCAACTGACGATATAGGTTTTAGATGTGCGATGAGTCATGTAGGGAAACCAAGAAAAGACGAAGTAAAAAAATAAGCCAAGCATATAACACAAAAAAAGCGATAGTTGTTAACTATCGCTTTTTTTTATACCCTAACAATTTCTATTTTTCCAAAACACAGTCATAAAAATATAAAGAAATATAGAGAAAACTACAGATAAACTGTAAGCCAATAGCGGACTCAAAAACAAGCCTCCAGAAGAGTATGGAGCTACCAGAATATAAGAAGAACATACCAAACTCATAAATAAAGCAGGAATACTTAAGTATAAATGATTTTTATTATTTTTCATCAAATAGGCTGAAGCAGTCCATAGCATTATCACGGAAAGTATTTGATTAGAAATACCAACATATTTCCATATTGTAGCAAAATCAATTTGAGAAAGAATAAAACCTACAATAAACAAAGGAATGGAAATATATAATCTTGATTTTATATTTGATTGATTAATCTTCAATAAATCAGCTAAACTAAGACGAGCACTTCTAAATGCAGTATCTCCAGTAGTTATAGGACAGGCAATCACTCCTATTATTGCAATGATAGCACCAGATTTACCTAACCATGTATTACAAATTAGATTTACAATCTGTGCAGGTTTAACCCCTGAATTAATACTTTGATTCAAACCATCTACATCACCATAAAAATTCATTGCAGCTGTAGCCCAAATCATAGCAACAATACCCTCAACAATCATAGAGCCATAAAATACTGGTCGTCCATATGATTCTTTGGTCATACATCTTGCCATCATAGGTGATTGAGTAGAATGAAAACCCGAAATGGCACCACATGATAACACAATAAACATCATCGGAAATAGAATATTTTTATGAGGAATACAATGCATATTTTTTAAACTAGATAGACTAATTTCATTAAGACTAAAATCTGAAACCTGAAAATGCATATATATCATCACCACTGCAATGCTAACTGCCATTATCAACAAAGCAATCCCAAATAAGGGATATATTTTTCCAATAATTTTATTTATTGGCAAGAGGGTTGCTATTAGGTAGTATGCAAAAATAATATAAAGCCACCAAGTCATGGAAGTTTTAGTCATAGCTGCGAGTAAGGATGCAGGACCATTAACAAAAGCGACACCTACAAATATTAGAAGCATCAAGGTAAAAATCGAAACAAGGTATTTTGTAGTATTTCCTAGGTACTTTCCGACTATCTCGGGCATACTTATTCCATTATGTCGTATTGAAATCATACCTGAAAAATAGTCATGGACAGCACCCATAAAAATACATCCTAACACAATCCAGATATATGAAATCGGTCCATACATAGCCCCTAATATAGCACCAAATATAGGACCTAAACCAGCAATATTTAGAAATTGAATAGTAAACATTTTCCACTTCTTCATAGGAATATAATCAACTCCATCCTCTAATTTTATTGCTGGAGTGATTTTAGAATCATCAATCGAAAAAAATTTCTCAATAAATTTACCATAGCTAAAATAAGCCAATATCAGAATACTGATAGATATAATAAAAGTTAACATAATTGTATTTTAAAATTTGCCTAAATGTACTAATTCCATTTTTAAATAGTTCCTCCAACTATATAAATAAAAGCATAATAAAAAAGACAAGACATGACTCAAATATTAAAATCATTGAGTCATTATCATTTACAATTATCAATATAATAAGCATTATATTATATTTTTTATTATTTTGGTATTTCTAATTGAATAATGCCATTTAGATTTATTAAAACCCAAAATAAAATATGAAAACAAAATTAGAAATTGTCGAGAATTGGCTCCCTAGATATACTGGACGAAAATTATCAGAATTCACATCATATATTTTACTTACCAACTTCAACTATTATGTAGAGTTATTTGCGTCTGAATTTCAGGTTGAAATTTCAGGATCAGATAAAGCTATGCCAAATGCATCATTTGAAAATATTACAATCATAAATTTTGGTATGGGAAGCCCAAATGCAGCAACAATAATGGATCTATTAAGTGCAATAAGTCCTAAAGCTGTTATTTTTCTTGGCAAATGTGGAGGACTAAAACGAAAAAATAAACTAGGGGACTTTATATTACCCATAGCTGCAATCAGAAGCGAGGGAACATCGGATGATTATCTTCCCCCTGAGGTTCCTGCCCTGCCAGCATTTAGTATTCAGATGACCTCATCTCAACTTATCTCCGAAATGGGTTTAGATTATTTTACAGGAACTGTATTTACAACGAATAAAAGAGTATGGGAGTATGATGATAGATTTAAAAAATATCTTAGGAAAACTAGAGCAATGGCAATAGATATGGAGACTGCCACTTTATTCTCTGTAGGCTTCTACAATGAAATACCTGTTGGTGCAGTATTATTAGTTACTGACCAACCAATGATATCGGAAGGTGTTAAAACACAGACAAGCGATGAAAAAGTTACAGATAATTTCGTAAACTTGCATTTAAAAATAGGAATTGATTCCTTAAAAGAGATTGAGGAGAAACACTTTTCCGTAAAACATTTAAGATTTTAGAGATAGATGTCAGCACATTTAATTTTATCCAAACTAAAAAACAAAGAATTTGGACCTATATATTTCTTCATGGGAGAAGAAGAATACTTTATTGATCTTTTGACGGACTATATGGTTAGCAACTGTATAGATGAAGATGCAAGAGACTTCAACCAAACTATTGTATATGGTAAGGACATTAAGGTCGAAGATTTAATTAATCTTGCTAAGCGATTCCCTATGATGTCGGAGAAACAACTTGTACTGGTAAGAGAAGCACAAAGCTTAGCATCTATAGAAAAATTAGCAAATTACGTAAAGTCTCCGAATCCTTCCTGCATTCTAATTTTAGCATACAAACATAAATCCTTAGATAAAAGAACTGCACTGTATAAAGCTCTTTCAAAAAACGCTGTCCTTTTTGAATCAAAAAAAATATATGACAATAAAGTTCCTGAGTGGATAATTATGTATTTAAAGGATATGTCTATAAAAATAGACAACAAAGCAGCTCATTTGATTGGAGAGTATTTAGGTAATGATTTGAAAAAAATCACAAAATCACTTGAAAAGATACTTGTCAACAATATAAAAAACATAAATTCAGATCATGTCGAAAAATATATTGGTATCTCTAAAGACTTTAATATTTTTGAATTACAGAAAGCTATTGGGATCAGAGACGTTTATAAAGCAAATCAAATTATATATTATTTTATAAATAATGAGAAGAACAATCCTTTTCCTTTAGTTTTGACAATGTTGTTTTCTTATTTTTCAAAGTTATTGAAGTTTTACTTTCTACCGAACAAGAACAATGACAAGGAGGTGGCAAATGAATTAAAAATTAATCCATATTTTGTAAAGGAGTATAAAATTGCAGCAAAGAATTACCCTCCTGTAAAATTGGTGTATATAATTGAAATGATACGAAAATATGATCTTAAGTATAAGGGGAAGGATAATTTATCTAATTCTTCGGGAGAACTTTTAAAAGAATTTATTTATAAGATTTTACACTGATCTTATAAATAAATTCAACTAAAATCAGTTTTGAAAAAGCTGAAGCTGCAGTTATGGCAAAAAGACTACAACCCAACTCTTTCAACTGAACGAAAATATATTAACAAACCTAATTATTCTTAGTTATCACTGTTAAAACAATGCAATTATCAAAATAATGATAACTGCATTGACTGATTTTCTATCTAATTTTTAAACAGTATTACTTATTATTCTTTGCAAAATATTTATTACCTATCTTAGGATTAGTAATAATATCAGGACCTGCAATACAACCACCTTCACATGACATTACCTCAATGAAATTAGCATTAGGCTTACGCTTATTATACATTTTCATAAGCTTAATTTCTTTCTTGGTAAGACCATTGATAAGCTCAGGTCTATAGTCTGTATCGGCAGAAACGGCAGATTTAATTGCATTTGCAACACCTCCAGATAAGGCAAAACCTCTACCCTCTTTTGATATATTTTTATTAATTTCTTCAATATCTTCTATGGCACTAACATCTACACCATTACTAACAAAAAGAGCACCTAATTCTTCAAATGTAAGTACGTAATTAACATATTCATCATAGAATGCTTCTTGACGTTTTGCAACACAAGGACCAACAAAAACAAATATTGAATCTGGATCCTGATCTTTCACTAATTGTGCAGTATAGTGCATTGGAGATCTGGTAGTAGAAACATATGGTTTAAGTTCAGGTAAATGTTTATTCACAAGATTAACATATGCAGGACAACAAGAAGTAGTCATAAAATCTTGTTCACCCTCTACCACTTCGTGGATAAATTCTTTTGCTTCATGTTCTGCAGTAATATCAGCACCTTCAGCAACTTCAATAACATCACTAAAACCAATTTTTTTAATTCCTTCAATTATCTGTTCCTTACTTGCGTTAAATTGTCCAAATATTGCAGGAGCTATACCAGCAACAACTTTTTTCTTAGCATGGAAGGATTTAAAAATTTCAACCAGATGAGATTTAGCCATGATTGCACCAAAAGGGCAAGCTGTCATACATTTACCACAATGGATACATTTACTTCTATCGATATGCTCAACACCATCATTGTTTTTAGAAATAGCGCCTACAGGGCATGATTCTTCACAAGGAATTGGTTGGTGAATAATAGCATGATAAGGACATTCACGTTGACATATACCACAATTAACACATTTATCAGGATCAATATGTGCTTGTCCACCAATAAAGCTAATTGCATCTTTCGGACAATTTAGCATACATGGTCTAGCCAAACAACCTTTACACATATTCGTAACGATATAACTCTGATTAACACAGGATTTACATGCAATATCAACAACCGTTAATACCTTTTTTGTTAATTCCGGTCTGTTCATTGCCATTCTTACATAATCAGACAATGGAGTTAATTCATCTTCCTCTTCACAAATATTGAAACCTAATAATGCCATTAGCTTATATTTTGCCACAGCTCTATCTTTATAGATGCAACATCTTACGCTATCACTATCCTTAGGTACCATTTCAACGGGGATTCGATCAATTTTGGCTTCCAATTCGCCATTTGCCAAAAGTTCGCAAACCCTCGAAATCATCTCTCTTCTAATTAACTTTGCATTATTTGTAAAAGCCATCTCTTGCTATTATATTGGTTTAAAATTATGTTATTTTTCAATTCAGATACCAAAGTATCTCATATTGATGGATGATTAATATTTATTAAAAACCATGTATTAATAAAAACATTAACCATTCTTTATTCTGTTTCTATCTTATTTAATTCTTTATTTATAGCTTCTAGCAGTTTGTTAATATTTAGGCTATCGTATACCGTTTCACCGACTATAGCTATAGGTGCATTTTTATTTGTTCCTTTTTCGCAATCCTTAGTACAAACTACACCTGATATTTCTACTTTATTTTTTAAACTTTCAGGTAATTTCGATTCTAATAATAATAATTCCGAACCGCCCATCACTGTGCAGAAAGTTCCTGTACAAATTTTTACTTCTAGTTTGTGTTTCATAGTATTAAATTGTTAAATGTGTTAGAATATTTTTTTAAACCATATAATATTTTGATATAATATTAGCTTAAATATATTCAACATTTACCTTCTTTAAATACTTTTCTTCTAAAAGACACACAATTTTTTTCACTACATTTCTCCTTATCTCCAATTCTACGGGAAGATTAGGATCTTGGTGGGCATCATTTATCTTTGTTCCTACCAAAAAATTTATTTCATCATTAAGCAAGAATAAGTCAACTAATCGCCCTGCTGGACTATCTTCAAGCTTATCCTCTTTATTGTATTCTTCAAGTATTTTTACAACCCCACCTAGAGTTAATATTCCTTCTGTTATTAAATCCACTCCTTCCATATATGATACAGGAGGTAATCCATTTGCAGAGGATTTTAAGTCTACATTAATCTCTTTTTTTAATTCTCTTGAAACAATTAAAGCAGTTGTACCACCGCAAACGACTTTCTTTCCTTCAAAATTATTAATCTTGGATGACAATAATTTATCACTTTCTTTTCTATAAGGAGGACCTGTACACACCAATACTTTTCGGGGTTTTCTAAAATATATCACCGAGCAGGTAATATCATCTTTAGATACGTACGAGTCGTTTTTTTTTGCCTTATTTACTATTGCCCTTGAAAGCTTATGGGCAGATATATATTTATCCTCGTTTATTAAATTCTCTATATATTTTTTAATCTCTTTATTTTGCCAACCAAAAGGCATATCTTCCTTTCCCATTCCTGACTGGGATACACCATCTGAAAATAGAATTATTCTATCTTGTTTTTCCGCCTTGAGCTTATATAGTCTGATGTTTTTATTTTGTATTTCTACAATATTGTGATCAATCTTTGTATCTTTTCCTTTTCGTATTAATATAAACTGCGGATTGCCATATTCTACGACTTTTGTTTCTCCTGAATTTTCGATATCCAGAATAGAAAAAGATGCATATGATATTTTTCGTTCACTATCAACAGGGAGTGTATTCATTATTATTTCAGCTGTTCTTTCTATTGGCTCATTAATTTTCGTGAAATTCATTGCCATTGAAGCTGTCATTGTAGCTAATACATTAGCTTTTATACCACTTCCCAATCCATCTGATAAAATTGCGATAGATCTGTTTTCGGCCTTTATTTTTCTAGAAAGAAAAACATCTCCACAGACAGATTTACCATCTTTTTTTATTTGATTATATGCTATTTCAACGAAATATTTTTCCATAATTCTGCACAAATAATTCTGTTAAAAGAGCTAATCTTTATATGATTCAACAATTGAATTCAGAATTGATTCAGTTTCGGATGCATTTTCTCCCATTAGGAATGCAATTTTCTGAACAGTTTCCAAATTCTTTCTTATTACTTTTTGCGATCTTTTTATGACCTCTTCTCTCCTAAGTTCTGGCATTTTTAAATTATGAATTATGCCACATACCAAACGCTTAGGCTGAAGTGTAAAAATTGATAAACTATATAGTTTATCACCAAACCTTATATCTTTTTGAACCTCATCTTCGCCTGAGTGTATTAGATTTGAAAAGTATTTATGAAAAGGAAATAACTTTTTCATATCAGCACCTTCCAATCCAGGTTTGAGTTGAAATATTCTTTCAACATCTTCCCCCATCATTTTAGCAAAATTCAAATTAGATTCAACAATCTCAAGTCTATCATCGACTATAACTACACCATACGGCATTTTTTGCAGTAGAACAGTTGCCTTATTTTGAGCTACATTACGCATATAAGAAACGCACATATTTCTTTCGGCTTTACCTTCTAATAAGGCAATTACAAAATTCCTACAAGACTGATATCCACATCCTCCACAATTAAGACAATCCTCATCGGATAGTTTTCCTATATATTTCAAGGCATCGTGAATTTGTTCTTCTGAATATTCTAAAGATTTTATTTTTTCGATGCCTTCTTGTAAAAATTTATTTTTAATATGAATCTCCTTTGCATCTTCTTGCTTGATGGATGATCCTTGTTCTTTATTTATTTTATTATCGCTTATTATCTTTATTCTTTTTTGAGCAATAGCACCTTTAGTAGATGATGAATATGAATTTACACAACCTCCCTTACATGCCATTAATTCAAGAAACAGAGCTTTATCTGTATCAAAATTTTCGGCATTGTCCAAAATTTCTCTTATTTCATCCAATCCAGAAAATGACATCATATTAGTACTTAGAGCTTCTATTCCTTTACTCAAACCGTCTATCATTCCACCATCAATAGGATATACGGAACCATTTTTTGCTTCAAATGGGTAAAATTCTTCTTTTTTATAGTCTTGGTTATCTGGTTCAAAGTCTAAACCTTCTTCTTTTGCCCATTCTCTTAATTCTTTAAAGCTTAAAGAGGCAGATAAAAGTTCAGGGTATTTATCTATTTCCTTTTTCTTACCAACACAAGGACCAATAAATATAATCTCAGTATCGCTATCTATCTGTTTTTTAAGAAATTCAGCATGAGCAATTACCGGAGATGAAAATGGAGAAATCTTTTCTTTTAGATTAGGATAATATTTACATATTAGTTCAACAACCACAGGACAGCATGATGAGTAAAAAACTCCGCTAGTTTTTTCCTTTAACCATTCTCGAACTTTTGATGTTGTAATCTCTGCTCCAATAGCTGTTTCAGAAACAGAATGAAACCCCATCTTCTTGAGATTAGAAATCATTTTTGATTTCGAGATTCCGTTAAACTCCGATAAATATGAGGGAGCCAGAGAAACTATTATTTTTTTTCCTTGAGCCAGAAGCATTTTGACATAACTAATATCATTACGCATTTTTTTAGCATTTGCTGGGCAAACATCTATACATTTTCCACATGCAATGCATAAGTCGTCTATAACTGATGCTTTGTGCGACTTAATTTTAATAGCTTTAACATCACAATTTCTAATGCACTTATAGCAATCCTGACAATTGGTATTTTCGGTGTAAATTGGTTGATGTTTCATGGCTACATTTTTTAATAGTTTAATCCGTCTTTATTTTTTATCGACTCTCTGCTTCACTAGTTTCATCAAGCTTTCATCAAGTATTTTAGTAATTGAACTACTATCTAAATCCACTATTTTTTCATCTGCAATATGCAATACTGGTCCGTGTTGGCAATCTCCACAGCACAATTGTCCTCTAAAATCAACATATTCGGATAGATTATTATCTTCTAAATATCGGTTGATCAAATCAAGATTATCTTCATTCCCTCTTGCATAACAGGAGCTTCCCATACACAATATCAGCTTGATTTTCATATTTGCATTTTTTTTATAGGTAATCCCTAATTATCTTGAGTTATCTATGTTTTTCTATTAAATAAAAAAATCCATAATTGACTCAAGATTGCCTTTTTTCCTTTTTTTGCGCAGCAAAGGTAAATCAATTGATTTTATAATTCAAAATTGTGTTTTACAGCAGAATCAAATATAACTAGGGGGTTTATATTCAACTAAAAACATAGTTTATTAAAGAATTTTTTCATTAATTAGAACTCAAGTTGATATTCCAATCATAAAAATTAGGTAGACCAAACAAAATATACCGAGATATCTTTCAATTTATCATAGCCCATTTAATTAAAACTTATAGCTTGATATTCTATAATTTACAAGCTATAGCTTTATTTATTTTCATCCAGTATTTATATTTTCAGAACTAGATATTTTTTATTTTTCAATTTTCCACAATCACTTATTAAAAATATGCTTGAAAAAAGACGGAATATATTATTAACATAACTATACATTCTCCAATACTCAAATCAATTTTCAAACATTGTTTTAAAGTATATGCAATACTAAATAACATTGTTTTAAAATATTCAGAATGTTGTGAAACATGTAGGTTTTAAGCTGTATTTGTATTCTTTTCAAAAATTAACATTGTTTATATTTTAATGGCTTAGTTTTTGAGTATACACCAATATTGATTTTATAAATCATACTATTTTAATTATTTATAAGAATAATAAGTATCAAATCAAATATTTGAATCGGTGAAAGTGTTTTAACAAATTCGGGAGACAAATAAAAATTCAAGCATAATACTAACATTTTAGGTCTTGAAATCAACTATGAATATTTTGTTAAGGCAAACACGAAAAATGTTTAACATTTTTTTAAATATTTCGCTTTTCATAATATTATCATTTCCCGAACTAAAAGAAAAAGTTTTAACTATGATTTTATACTTGCTAAATTGTACACTATGAAAAAAATTGTATTTCTGATATGTTTAAGTTTTATTTGTTTCTCATCGAGTATCTTTTCTCAGGATATATTAGGAAATAAGCATACCTCTATTTATGTTGTTCCAAGTACATTAATTGACTATACCCCTCACTTCCGATTTGGTGGCGAATATATGTTTGATTCAGGATTGGCATTGAGTTTAGATTATGGTTTTGCAGGTTTCATGACTAAATCATCTGATTTTCGTTCCATTGAAAGTGATGATGATTATAAATTTAATGTTATCCGTCCTGAAATAAAGCAATATGTTTTCAAATCAGAAAACACTGCTTTGTATGGAGCTTTTGAATACTTTTACATACACTCTGAGCATAAAATCTATAATTCCTATTATAATGATGAGATAAATGGCAGCAGGATTGATTTCAAACAAGCAAAATATCGAAAATTGAAAAGAGGTGGACATTTGAAATTAGGCTTCAAATCTTTAACTGCAGACATAGTATCATTTGATTTTTACCTTGGACTAGGATTAGCTGAAAGAAACATCAGATACAAAGATGTAATAACGGATAGTAGCATAGATGTTGAAAATAAGAAAAACGATTGGCATGGGATAAAACACGATGCTGGATATTCTAAACTAATTCATTTCACTGCTGGCTTTAAAGTAGGTATAATGTTATAATATCAATTTTGAAAATAATAGTTTTATTAGCGAAATAATATAAATTTGCTGCTGCTATAAATTAATAAAACTTGAAATGACTTATATAATCATTATAATAACAGGCTTAATCAGCTATCTAGGATTTCAAAATTCAGAGCTTATTCGTAAATCCATATTTAACTCATATTTAATTGTTCATAAGAAGGAATACTTTAGACTTATAAGTCATGGCTTTATTCATTCAAATTGGAATCACCTGATTTTTAACTTAATTACTCTGTGGTTCTTTGGGACTGCCTTAGAATCTTATTTTGACAGAATCATAGGGGCAAAAGCTAATTTATATTTTATTTTTCTATATGTTAGTGCCATCGTAGTTTCGAGCATAGTAGATCTCATTAAATATAAAAACAATAGTTATTACAATGCACTTGGTGCTTCAGGAGCAACATCTGCAATAGTATTTGCTTGTATATTCTTTGCCCCTTATCAAAAAATTTACTTTATGTATGTTCTTCCCATTCCAGGGATTATATTTGGGATTGCATATCTTGCTTATTCCTATTATATGAACAAAAAGAATATTGACAATATTGGTCATTCAGCTCATTTTTGCGGAGCCGTGTATGGATTTCTTTTTCCTATTTTAATTGATCCAAAGCTCATAAATCTTTTCCTTCATAATCTTCTAAATTTCTAATATGCACAAGGCTGTTTTTCTTGACCGAGATGGTGTAATTAACAATGACACAGGAAAATATTACACTTACAAAGTTGAAGATTTTATAATCAACAAGGACATTATAGAATCAATTTCACTTCTAAAACAAAATAAGTTTAAAGTAATAGTAGTTACCAATCAAGGTGGTATTGCAAAAGGAATATACACTAGCAAGGAGGTGAACAAAGTTCACGAATATTTGCAAAATATTTTAAAAAACAACAATTGCTACATTGACGATTTTTATTTCTGTCCTCATCATGACTCTATCGAGCAATGTGATTGCAGAAAACCATCGCCCAAAATGATACTTGAAGCAGCAAAAAAACACAATATCGATTTATCAGCATCATACTTAATTGGAGATAGTAAAAGAGATATTGAGGCAGGAGATGCAGCCAATTTAAAAAAATCATACAAGATAAATGCCAATGAATCCATTTATAATATATGTAGAAATATTATAAATAAAAATTGCTAAACAGATTTAATTTTAGTTAATATTTGATCTTAATTCAAAATAAAAAACACAACAAGCTTTTACATAAAATTTAATTTCTAAAATACTAGCTTGCATGAAAAAGCCCTATTCAAATCTTATGATAATATAAATATATAAGTAGTTTTTATAATTATACTATTTTATCCAATCAATTATTACTTAATTTGCATTGAATTATAATCAAGATCTATAAAAAAAGGAAGGGTAAAAATATGACAACGGCTAATTATTTGTGTTATAATGGTGAATTTTATCAAGAAGATGAATTTTTATTTTCTTCAGATAATAGAGCATTCTTATATGGTGATTCTATCTTCGAGACTATTAGAAGTAGAGGTACCCAGCTATACTATATAAACGAACACCTACGCAGACTTAGAAATGCTATGGATGTTCTTTCATATGATGTTCCTCGAAATCTTGAAGAAAGCATCAAGAATAAAATAGCTTTACTCATACATAAAAACAAATTATTCAAATCCAACAGAATACGAATTAGCATATTTCGTAACAGTGGTGGCTTATACACCCCAACAAACAATAGCCTTTCGTACCTTATTCAAATTTGGGAAATAGATGATAACTCGTACAAGCTCAATAAAAAAGGTTTGAATATAGGCGTATATTCAGATTTTAGATCAGAATACACACCCATATCTCAATTTAAAACAGGTAACTCATCACAATATACAATGGCTGGACTTTATGCTAAGCAAAATCGTTTGGACGAAGTAGCACTATTAAGCAATGATGGTTATATCTCGGAGACTATTAGCTCAAATATATTTGTAATTAAAAATGGAGTTCTACAAACTCCTTCGATAAAACACGGAGGAATAGATGGAATTATTAAAGATCAGATAATTCAAATGGCAGCAAAAAAAGGTATGGTGTGCTATGAGGATGCTGATTTAAGAATTTCGGATCTTGAGAATGCCGATGAAATATTTATTACCAATAGTATACAAGGAATAAAGTGGGTTGTTGCTTTTGGAAGCAGACGCTATTTCAATAAAATAACCAAGAAGTTATCTGAAGAATTAAACAATACAAATCATACCGATTAACTCAGCAAAACAATTATAAATAAAAAGGTCGTCAAAAATTATTGACGACCTTTTTTATATATAACAATAAGTATTAAATCTTATTTTCAGCTTCAACATATGCTTCAAGAGGAGCACAAGTACAAACAAGATTTCTATCACCAAAAGCATCGTCAACACGACCTACTGTTGGCCAGAATTTATTTGCAGGAACCCATCCTAGAGGATAAACAGCTTTCTGACGAGAATAGCTATGATTCCACTCATCTCCTGTTGCTTGAAGATGTGTATGAGGTGCATTTTTCAACACATTATCAACAACATCAGCCATACCATCTTCAATTTCTTGCATCTCTTTATTGATATTTGCAAGAGCTTCAATGAATCTGTCTAATTCCTCAAGAGGCTCACTCTCTGTAGGCTCTACCATTAAAGTTCCATGAACAGGGAATGATAAAGTTGGAGCATGGAAACCATAATCCATTAGACGTTTAGCGATATCAGTATCTGAAATACCTACGGTTTTGTTAAACTCACGACAATCAAAAATCATTTCGTGACCTACTCTACCATTCTTTCCAGTATAAAGAATCTTATATCCCATTTTTTGGAATGAAGAAGCAAGGTAATTTGCGTTAACAATTGCCATTTTAGTACATTCCTTAAGGCCTTCAGCACCTAGCATAGAAATGTATCCATAAGTGATAGGAAGTACACTAGCAGAACCAAATGCAGCAGCCGAAACAGCATGAATTCCTTTTTCACCACCAGTTTTCACATATGAGTGAGAAGGAAGATACTTAACTAAATGTTCAGCAACACAGATAGGACCCACACCAGGACCACCACCACCGTGAGGGATAGCAAATGTTTTGTGTAAATTAAGGTGACATACATCAGCACCAATTGCACCAGGATTAGTTAAACCAACCTGAGCATTCATATTAGCACCATCCATATAAACTTGTCCACCATGAGAATGGATAAGTTCCATCATTTCCTTAATACCTTCTTCAAATACACCGTGAGTAGAAGGGTAAGTAATCATGTATGCGCAAAGATCGTTTGTATGTTTTTCAGCTTTAGCTTTAAGATCTTCAACATCTACATTCCCATTTTCGTCACATTTCACAACTACCACTTTCATACCAGCCATAGTTACCGAAGCAGGATTTGTACCGTGTGCAGAAGCAGGAATAAGTACTACATTTCTGTGACCTTCGCCTCTATCAATTTGATATTGTCTGATTACCATTAAACCAGTATACTCACCAGCAGCACCAGAATTTGGTTGTAAAGTACAACCTGCAAAACCAGTGATAACAGATAACCAATTTTCAAGATTTGAGATTAATTCAGAATATCCTTCAGCTTGGTTCGAAGGAATAAATGGATGAAGAGCACCAAACTCAGGCCATGAAATAGGTAACATTTCAACAGCAGCATTTAATTTCATAGTACAAGAACCTAATGAAATCATTGAAGTTTGTAGACCAATATCTTTTCTTTCTAGATTTTTGATGTATCTCATCATTGCAGTTTCTGAATGATACTTATTAAATACATCTAAAGTTAAGAAATCACTTTCACGTTTAAATTGCTTATCAAAACTGATAGCCTCTTCAACAGCGATTGACTTTATTTCGTCTTTACCTATAGCTCTAGCAAAAACATTGATTATATCAACGATATCTTTTTCATTAACAGTTTGGTCAGTTGAAATAGATACAGTATAATCATCAATATATCTTAGGTTGATTTCGTACTCAAGAGCAAGGCTTTGAATATCTTCAATAGAAACAGAATTAGGAACAGTAAATTCGATAGTATCAAAGAAGTTTACAATATTTTGTTTATATCCTAATTTTTCGATTTCAACTGCTAAAGTTTTTGCAGCAGAATGAATATCGGTTGCAATATTTACAAGACCCTCAGCACCGTGATATACAGCATAAAAACCAGCCATACTTGCAAGTAATGCCTGAGCAGTACAAATATTCGAAGTTGCTTTTTCTCTCTTAATATGCTGTTCACGAGTTTGAAGAGCCATACGAAGAGCATTGTTTCCTTGTGCATCTTTGGTTACACCAATAATACGACCAGGAACATTACGTTTGTATGATTCACGACATGCAAGATATGCAGCATGAGGACCACCAAATCCCATAGGTATACCGAAACGTTGAGTTGTACCAACAACGATATCAGCATTCCATTCTCCTGGAGGTGTTAAAAGAGTTAAACTCAATAAATCAGCAGCAACAGCAACTAGAGCTTCAGCAGCATGAGCTTTTTCAGTAAACTCAGCGTAATCTTCAATACTACCTTTAGCATTTGGATATTGAACTATAGCTCCGAAAATATCTTCAGTAAATTCGAAAGTTTTATAATCTCCAATAACTAATTTAATACCAAGAGGTTCAGCTTTAGTTTTAAGAACATCAAATGTTTGCTTGTACATGTTTTGATCAACAAAAACAGAATTTGCTTTTGCTTTCTTCTTAGCACGAGAACGAAGTGCTTGCATCATATACATAGACTCACCAACAGCTGTAGCTTCATCTAAAAGAGAACAGTTTGCAAGTTCCATTTTAGTAAGGTCAAGAACTGCAGTTTGGAAATTTAATAATGCTTCCAATCTACCTTGCGATACCTCTGCCTGATATGGAGTATAAGGTGTATACCACCCTGGGCTTTCCAAGATATTACGTTGAATAACAGCAGGAGTAATAGTTCCATAATAACCTTGACCGATGTAAGTACGGTATAATTTATTCTTAGCTGCGATTCTTTTTATTTCTGCAAAGTATTCGTATTCACTAAGTGGTTTTGGTAAATCAAGATCCTTAGTTAACCTAATGTTTGAAGGGATAGTCTCTTCGATTAAGGCATCAACTGATTTAGCCCCAATAGTCTCTAACATTGTTTGTATATCCTCGTTTCGAGGTCCAATGTGACGGGTAACAAACTTTTCGCTTGCCATATCAAATAATGAATTAATGTATGAAATAGAAATAACTATAAAACAAACTTTTATGTTTAACTATAATTATGTAGTTAAATTTTAAATATTGTTAGTGTTTTTTTAACAAATATTTTGTTTGTTTGGCAAAAGTAAGAAAACATTTAAGAATAAACTTATATTTCTAATATTTTAACAACATCTTGAGTAATTATTTGATTTTGTGTAAAAAAAAGCTCTAAAAACATACCACACAGACAACAAAAGCCTGACTAAACAGTATTATTTTTAGGTTGTTTTTATAAGATCGAAAGCTTTTCAAATTAATTTATTCTAATTTGATTATTGTTATACAAAAAAGAACAAATTGACACAATATATAAACAGAATGTTGTATATGATTATTTGTCAAACAGAATCTGTCGATTTTTTTCAAATAATGATATCAAAATCCTAAATCTTGATTTATCAGAATAATTTTGATTCTATTTTTCGGATAGGATTTTTCTGTAATTGTCCAAGTATTACATATTCGTTGTGGGCTTTGACAATCAACACAAACTCCCGTTTTTTGACAGGCTAATTTTAGTTTTGGATGTGCTTTAGCATTCTCAACAGCTGCCTTCTCTTTTATTCTCTTGAAAGCCAAATCAAGATTTTCAACTATTTTATTCTTCCCTATAAAAAGAACAATATTTCGAGGTCCAAAACTTAATGCAGCGGTTCTATTACCTATCATATCCAAATTTACTAACTGTCCTGCTTTGGTAATTGCATTAGTTCCGGTTAAAAAAAGATCGCAGTTGAGTGCTCTTTTTCGTTGCGCTATCTGCTCCTTCCAAGTATGATCCGGATCAAAGGTATCAATAAATTGATACTGCTTATTATTTTTGATATACTCTATAACATTTGTCTTAATCATTGTTTTAGAATCTGCATAAGATATACTTGACAAATCAAGCATTGATAAAATATTATTTACAAATACCTCAAAAGCCTGTTCTGGGTTTTCTGCCAAATAGACCTCGAAATTATTTTTCTCTAATTCTTTCTTTAAATCTAATAATTCTTTCATTTTACATAATAGTTAAATACAAAGGATCAATGATATAATTTTTATCTATTGTCTATCTATTTTTACAAAAAAAAATTGGAGCTGTTTTGTAACATTTGGCAGTAGTGATGCGTCTAAATGAACATAAACTTTAATTTTATAATATCTAGATAAAATATATTTGAAGCAATCATTGATTTTATTAATTTTAGTTCTTGCATATTTTATGGTTTCCTACAGAAATTTATACTAGTGTGCATTAAAGCAATATTAATTGAAATCGTAACATTTTATTATTTCAAATTTTATTAAACTCTATAGATAGAATTTAACTATTTTCTCTAAACAAATGGATTACAGTTCAGATAGTCATTGTATTCAAGATGTAAAAAAAGGTGATCCTGCCGCCTTTGAGTATATTGTAAACAGGCATAAAAACTATGTTTATAATTTGGCATTCAATATACTCCGCAATAAGGAAGATGCTGAAGAAGCATCTCAGGACAGCTTTTTAAAAGCTTTTCAAAACTTAAGTGATTTTGAGGGTAAATCTAAGTTTACTACATGGCTATATCGAATAGTGTATAATACTTGTATTTCGAGATTAAGAAAAAATAAACTAAAGACTGAAAGTATAGAAAATAATACTAAAATTGAATTTGATTTAAATTGGAATGATAATGTTTTTGAAAAAATAGAATTAGAAGATAGAAGGAAATTTATTTCCGAAGGACTCGATAAACTTAACACCACAGAACGGAGTATTTTAATTCTATTTTATCTTAATGAATATACCATAAATGAGATTTCGAAGATAACAGGATATTCAATTTCAAACGTAAAAGTTAGGCTTCATAGAGCGAGGAAAAATTTATATTCACATATTGTTTCAATTCTAGATACAGAATTTAGTTCACTAATTTGATTAATTATGCAGAAAAACACACCCGAAAGAGAAAATGATTTACATGACTTCTGTATGAAGAATATTGACAAATCGCAGTTGAGAGAGGCGCCTGCAAATTTCAATTCAAAAGTAATGGATAATATCATGCAGGATTGGTTGTCGAACCCTACTGAATTAAAAGATAAATACAGCCGAAAACAACTTATTTTAATATTTACTGGACTTGCTTTGATATTTTTTATAATACTAGGCACAGATTTGCAAACTGTATTTTCAAACTCTAATAATCAAGTCTTGATAGATATAAGTGCTTTTATTCTGAAACCAATAAGAGATATCTTGGAATTAGTCTACAATAAAATTATAAACACATCTATATTGTTTATAATCACACCTATAACTCTGTTCGTTGTACTGTTTATTGACAAAATATATTCTAGTTTTAAATTCAATTACGATTAACATTTAACATACTGCAAAAAAGGCTTCTAAAATTTTAGAAGCCTTTTTTGATTTAGTATTAATCGTATTTTTTTACATTTGCTTTAAGCGAATTAAAGATAATCTTCTTAAGTTCTAATTGCTGTTTTTCCATTGCACCCACTTTCTTGGGCCTAAACAGATTTTTGTACTTACACTTCTCCAATCCATAATCAAGACTATCAATAGTACCAGATATTCTCATTCCTAATTTTACAGGCAAGGGACTATCAGTTACGGAAATATGATAATCAAAACTATTATCAAGATTATGTCTACCATCCATTACAGCTTTATACTTGTCCATCACAATCAAGAATGGGAATAAAGTTACCCTATCTCGGAAAATGGACATTTCAACACCAACGCTATCAATTTTATTTACTGTTTTTTTCTTAAAAAGTAGATATTTTGCCATCATATCAAATGTTTCATTATCCATAACAACAAGATCATTACCAGCAAAAGCTGCTGCTCCCCTAAGTGTTGACATTTTGGGTTCGTAATTTCCATATAGACTTGTTTCGACAGAGAAATGGAATTCTCCTGTTCCATCAAATGACTTAATCATTGGAACTATCGTATCTACATATGGTACAAGTTTAAGAAGTTCGTCAATTTTAATATCCAAAAGGTGAAAATCAAAACTAGTATACAAATGATCTTTTCGTGGTGATTTATATATACCAGTAAGCTGCATTTGAGCTGCTTTACTAGTAAAACCAACCTCTTCAAGAACTACTGCTCCATTCTTAACTGTAACTCCCCCTTTAATATTTTCAATCAAATTACCATTCACAATAGTTTTGCTGATATTAGTATTAATATGTAAATCAACACGCTTAGGAACCATAAATGGATCATCCTTTTCTTCTATTTCTTCTTCTTGAGGATTTGGACCAGCTTGAGCTAGGATTTCTGGTGGTCGATGAGTAACAGATGCAGTCTCAGGAGCTTCTTCATTACCCATACCATTAAATATATCCATCAATTCCATTACATCTGTTTTATCAGATACAAAATCAAAGTTGGCTCTTAGAATAGCCTTCTCTTTTAAGAAATCAGAAATATTAGACAGTACACCTGAAAGATTAAAATCAGAATTCCCAATAATAACATTAGCCTTTTTTACCTCCATTGCTTCAGGAGTCAATGTGAATGAAGTATTGGGAATTTTCCCGTTAAGTTTTTCGTCAAGATAGAAATTACCATCATCAAAACTCATATCTACAATTGGATTCCACTGTAAAAGAGGATTAGTTTGAGTTTCATCAAAAAGTAAATTTGTTGTAGAGTTCAAATTTTTCAGATCAAACATTGATTGTTCTCTATTCAAGATAGCCAATGATTTCGTATCCAAATCTGCTTTTATAATAGCAAGTTTTTTCTTGTCTTTTTTGATAGGATCAAATGAAAATTCTGCAATAGCTCCATTGGTATTAAAACCAATAGTGTCAACACTTGCGCTTAGTTCTTCAAATTCAAGATTAAGTTTTGTTTTTGGAATATCGTAACCTGGCACCATATCATTTACATCAATCGAAAGTTTTAGTTTTTTGGTTAAAGCTTTCATATTAGCCGAAGCTTCTGCAAATAAATCAGGCGCATCAATTTTCAGATTTACAAATTTAGAATTTTTATTCAATCTCCTATGCCCAGGCATATCAACAATTATGTTGGCTTTAGGAAGTTTCAATTTGATGGTATCATCCATCGTCAAATTGAAATCATTTGCAGCAACATCGGCTTTCATAAAAATTCGATGATATTGCTCTTTGTCTATAGCAGATTGATTAAATTTTGTATGAATATCAGCCTTAACTCTACCATTTACTAGTAGATTCATATCCTTAGGTATATAATCCTTGAAATCGGAAATCAGAATATTAGCTTTGGCTTTTATATCATAAGCAGGAATGTTCATCAAGTCGGATAATCGTCCTGAAACTTTAAAATTATTATGCATTAGATTTGCAGAGGCAGAATGAATATCTAGATTCGTTTTTCCATTTTCATTCATGTCTACAGATGCAGTTACAGAAGTACTTATATTTTTTGCAGCAGGAAATTCTGCGTATTTCACATAACCCTTATTGTAATCTAAATTAGCAATAATTTTAGGAAAACTATTATTAGAGTACTTCCCTTTAACAGTTCCTGAACATTTAGCTATTCCTTTTGCAACAAGACCTTTCATTGGTTCAGCATAAGCCTCTGGAACCAATTGAAGCATTTTTTCAATATTCCAGTTATTTGTAGAAAATTTGATATCAGAATCGATACTACTATCTGCATTTATTTTCGCCAAACCTTCCAAACTAATAGAATATTCATTAAACTTGACAATCGCATTTTTTATTTTGGTTTTCATTTGCGACATATCAAGATTTAGAGGAATTTTAGTACTGATATTCATATTGGATACAAGCTTGTTCTGCTCCATACCAAAATTAAAGTTTGGTAATTTTAGGGACAATTCAGCATCAATACTATTTTTTATATTTCCTTTTGCCTCAATATTCAGATTTATTTTAGAGATGTTTAAGTCCAATGCTAAAGAATCACTTGTTTGAAAGATAAGTTTTTTCAAATCTACATTAGTTTCAACATCTACATCTTCACCATTATAATTTAATGAAAGATTAGCGTTTAGATTATCGACATCGGCAAACATCAAGGAAGTTTCATCCAAATATTTGGCTCTAAAATTCTTAAGCCTAATATTATCCAAACTAATATTCCCAATAGAGCTAGATGAGTCACTTGCTGCACTTTCCTCTTCAGCTTGGCTAGTACCATCCGACTTCATAATATCGAAGTTTGCTTTTGCCTGCTTGTCTATTTTTAGGTTTAAATACCCACCCTCAAGCAAGAATGGATTTAATTTAATATCACCATCAAAAACGAAAGAACTAATATCGACAGATGCTAAACATGTTTTTGCATAAACAATTGTATCTGAATTAGTTTTTTCTGAAATACATAGATCTTGAATTTCGATTCCAAAAAAAGGATAGGTGCCAAAAAAACTAGGTTCTATTTTTTTAATACTTGTTTGAGCATCTATGTATTTTTCAGCTTGCTGATCCACAAGTGGAGTAAGCTTTTCAGGAGTAAAAAGATACCATATAGCGCCAGCAGCTACCAGCACTATAAGTAAAATGATTGATGATAATATTATTCCTATTCGTTTTAGAATACGCATAATATATTATTTTACAACTTTAGTAAAGTTCTTAACCTTAGAACCATCCTTATAAGACATTTCTGTTGATGTTAATTTAGTTAAAGTATAAGTAACAGGAGATGCAGTTCCATTCTCAGAAAGGTGAATCTGAGCAAAATTATCATTATCAGATTTGGTAATTGACCACACAAAAGGCTGAGCATCTTGCTCTGTTACTTCAGGTTCGACCCAAGCTTCACCTTTTTTATAATTTTCATATGGGCTATCACCTTTTTCAGAGAAGAATCTTTCGTATTCTGTAGTTTTAGAATCTTTTTCATACTTCCATGTTCCTATCAACATATTTTCATCAAACACTACAGTATCATCATCATCGCTTCCGCTATCACATGAAGTTGAAAATATTGCCAAAGCAAATAAACACAATGAGATTGATAATATCTTTTTCATAAGTATAAATTTTATTTAATGTTTAGTTTAGATTAGATTTTAAATAAATGTATATCGTAAGATTTGGATATAAAATTATGATATCCATTAAATATAATTGATTTTTAACGAATTTATTATACTAAGTGTCAAATTATTTTTCAAACTTAATAACATAAGACTATATAAAGAACTTGACTTTACAATAGCAAATAACATACCATCCTTTTAAAAACTAGGTAATAAAAGGTATCAACAAAGTAAAACAACTTACATAATAAACATGAAAAAAACAGGCTGGAAAATATTATCAATAAATACAACTCTGATTATATGTTTATTACAAGCCCCCGCATTTTTTCCACCAGACAAATATAATGAAATAAAAATTTAGCATAAATAGCTTTACATTTTTTATAGTTGTGGTTTAAATAGGAAATTGAAAAATAAAAATACTACTACAAGATTTAACAAGTTCCTGAAATTTGAGATAAATAACTTGATATTAAGCGATAGGATTCAAAAAGTCCAATCAGGTGATATCGAACTGCAGGAAAACAAAAAAGAAGTAAAAAAACTTAATAGATATAGCACAATACGAATATCATAATTAGTTAATCATTTAACTAATTAATATTTAGCTTTAATATGTATATTTTAGTAATTTCTGAAACTTTCTTACTTTTGAAGAAAAATATACAGATAAATGAAAGAAAATATTGAAGAAACATATACTCAAATTGAAGAAGAAAAAGGTGATGAGCCTAAAATTCTAACTCCATTTGATCCAAAGAAAGTTGACATAAGTGTTGAACAAGCAACAATAGAACAATTATCGGAAAGGATAAAATATGAAGAAATTGACCTAATGCCAGAATTCCAAAGAAATGGAAATCTATGGGACAAAGCACGAATGAGTCAATTAATTGAATCAATATTAATTAAACTACCTCTACCTGCCTTTTACTTTGATGTTGCAAATGACAACAGATGGATTGTAGTTGATGGATTACAGCGTCTATCCTCTATTAAAAAATTTATGGTTAATAAGAGTCTAAAACTTAAAAATCTAGAATTTTTAGATGACCTAGAAGAAAAAGGTTTTGATGAATTAGATCGTTCGTTCCAAAGAAGAATAAGAGAAACAAATATTACTATTTTTAAAATAAAAAAAGGGACACCTAAAAAAGTATTAACCAGCTTGTTTCATAGAATAAATACAGGAGGACTTAGCTTAACTGCTCAAGAAATTAGGCATGCATTAAACCAGGGAAATGTATCTGAAATGTTAAATAATATTGCTGATAGCGATTGGTTTAAGGCTTGTATTAATGTATCTCCAAAACGAATGTTAAACAAAGAATTAATAATTCGTTTTATGGCATTTTACAGAAATGGATATGAAACATACAAACCTAGTTTGCAGCAATTCCTTGATGATGAAATGGAATATTTAAATGATCATGCAACAGAAGAGGAATTATCAAATTTAACCAATGCTTTTAAAAAAAGCTTAAAGCTTTCAAAATCAATATTTAATTCCAAGGTTTTTAGTAAAGCATTAATTGATGAGAAAAAACATATTGTCATAAACAGGTCATTATTTGAAACTACGACAGTTAATTTTGCCTTGTTATCAGATGACGAAAAAATAAGACTAGAGGATAGAAAGAATGATTTTTTGAAAGAATATAGAGAACTTATTTCAAGTAATACCTTCGATACCTCAATAACAGCCAATACAAACAATAAAGATAATGTTATTTACAGGCACAGAGAGCTTCAAACTTTAATATCAAAATTCACAGATCATGCTTACTAATATTTCAATTAAAAATTATAAAACATTAAAGAACACTGAAATTCAATTAGCTCCATTAACATTATTATCTGGTTTAAATGGACTAGGAAAATCATCAGTGATTCAAATATTATTATTATTGAGACAGTCTTTTAAAAATTCTAATTTTGAAAATGGATTATTTTTAAGAGGCGATTTAATTGAATTAGGATTAGGTAAGGATGTATATTCTATTGATTCAGATGTTGAAGAGGGAATTTACTTCGATGTAGAGTGGAACTACGAAACTAATCTTGGTGTTAAATTTGATGCATCACTTGACAAAGACGTACTTAGTCTTAATATGATTAACATAAATGACAATCTTAAATTGGACGAAAAAGCTCTTTTTTCAAAAAGATTTCAATATCTATGTGCCAATAGAATAAATCCTCAGATACAATATAAAACATCTTCATATTTTGTAGAAGAATTAAATTCTCTTGGAAAAACAGGAGAATACACAGCGCATTATCTTGCTAAGTTCCAAGACAAAGTAATCAATAATATCAATTTAAAACATCCTAAAGCAAAATCAGATACGCTAATAGATAATGTAAGTGCATGGATGGCAGAATTATCTCCTGGGGTAAAAATTAATGCGACTTATCATAAAGACCTTGAAAGTGCGAGCATCTCATACCAATTTGAAGAGAGAGATGAGTATACAGATAGCTTCAAACCTATTCATGTAGGTTTTGGTCTAACTTATGTATTACCAGTAATTACTGCATTATTAATGTCTCAAAAAGGAGACTTGTTAATAATTGAAAATCCCGAATCTCATTTACATCCTGCTGGTCAGTCTAGAATTGGGCATCTTTGTGCTTTAGTTGCTCAAGAAGGAGTTCAGCTAATACTAGAATCACATAGTGACCATGTTTTAAATGGAATTAGAGTTGCAGTAAAACAACAAATAATAAACTCTGAAGATACTGCCCTATATTTTTTTCAAAGAGATATTAACTCTAATACTCATGAAACTGATGTTATTCCTTTATTTATTGATGAAAATGGAAGAATTGATGAATGGCCAAAAGGATTTATGGATGAATGGGAAAAACAATTAAATATATTACTTGAAAAATAATGGCATATTTAATTTTCAATGATCTTTCACTACCTTTTAAGTCAGATCAAGACTTAAATTCAAAGCTTTTTGATTTTCTAAAAATCGTTAAAAAGGCATTGGATTCAAAAGTGGATGCAATTATATTTACTGATGAAATTGATTTGGGTTGGTTTGAGCTGAAAGTTACTGAAGATAATACTATGCGTGAATGGTTAGAATCACAAGACAAAACTTTTAGAGATTATGTCAAGTCGTTTATACAAAAAACCAAATCTCCATTAATACCTGATGATTTAATTGATATAAAAGAAAGATTTGATCTTTCAGAAGCTCATTTACCTAGTGATGACACCACTCAAGCTAAAGCATTACTAGCTTGCTTTTTATTAGACGAAACAGCTCTCAGTTGCTTGTCTGATTCGAAATGGGAAACTGAAATACTACAAATCAAAATCAATGAACTTAGTGATCAAGGTGAAAAAAGCTATGAGAATGATATTGCTAATTGTAGTACTGTTGATCATTTAAATACTCTATTAGCAAATTTAGAATCAGAACGTCAAGAAAGCTTAAGGCATGCAGGCGAACTCTGGAATAATAGATTCGAGGAATTTCCTAATCTTTGTTTTTGTGGGCAGACCGAAAAGCAACTTTCAAAACTTTCTGTATCCCAACATGTATATAATCAATTGTATAATTCTCTGAAAAAATTAAATGATTATTGCAACAAATCTCTTGATTATTCCTTGCAAAGTATCATAGATGAAACAAACTTAAGAATTTCTAATGAATCCGATTCGGTCAAAAACAATCAGAGATATAAAAGACTTAGAACCTTTGAGGTAAACAATAAGAAAGAGTTCTTTGGCTTTCATATTAAAAACTTTTCTGATGCTTTAAGACTTTATTTTCTGCCAAATAGTGGTGAGAATAAAATTCACATAGGATATTTTGGCAAACATCTACCAACTAAAAATAATAGAAAATAAAAAGCAAAACTAGCTCTGAAATACTAAAAACAAAAAAACCAATCCTTAAAATCACAGTTCTCTTTTAATACTAGAAGCTAAAAAATGCCCCTCTACTTGCCAATATCCTGACTTATAATAAAATTTGTAATTTCTATGACTAATTCCAAAAAAACATTATCTTACCAAGCTAATAATCTATAATATTAAGTTTATTAGTTTTTATATGTAAATTTGTGCAATAAAAATATGTATAATACTGTTATTCCAATATTATACATATGGTACACAGCTATTATTGCGGTTCATTCATATAACAAAAAAATACAATAATTTAAACTATTTTAATAATTATGTACATTTTGAAAACTATACAAATAATTTCAAAATCATTATGTATCTATAATTAATCAAAATAATAAGATTATAAACAAACTATGAAAAAACGAATAATTATTTCTATTTTCTTTATATGTCAATTTTTATTATTAAGTGCACAAAAATCAGATATAGAACTAGCTGATGAATACTTCTATGAACAAGAGTATCAGAAAGCTATACCCCACTACGAAAATTATCTTGCCAATATTGATTCTTTTTTTGGTTTTAAAAAGCTAATTAGCTGCTATATAAAAACCAAAAACTATTCAAAAGCAGAATCATCAATATTCCGAATATTGAACAATTCGATGGCAACAGTCTACGACTATATGAAATATGCAAAATTTTTTATGAATATAAAAAATTACGAGAAAGCTATAAGCATATTAGAAAGATACAACGGCAATGAGAATGAAAAGATAGAACTACTAAACCTACTTCTTTCATGCAAACAATTGGCTAATTTGACTGATGAACATAGATTCATTGCTAGAAAAATAAAATACAATTCAGACCAAGATGATATTATTAGCTCCTACTACAAAAACGGATTAATAATTGCTTCCTCTCGAAATTCTTCGACAACAGGAAATTCTTTTAGTTTTTATCATTCAAAAATCAACGAACAAGGAGATTTAGAGTCACCTACACTATTTTCAAACAATATAAACACAAAACAAAACGAGGCATGGTGTTGTTTTTCTACTAATTCCAAATTCATCTATTTCACTAGATACAAAGGAGAAGGTAAAATTACGGACAAGCAATCCTACAGAACCTATGTTGCACGTAATAATGGAACTGATTGGGACAAACCCGAAATCATGCAATTCTCAACTATGGGTTACTCGGTAGGCCAACCTTTTATATCTGCGGATGGAAGATGGATGTTTGTGGTATCGGATAAAGAAGGAGGTTTTGGAGGAACAGATATTTACATGAGCCACAAACAAGGTTTTATGTGGGGACCATTGGTGAATTTGGGTCCCAATATCAATACAGCAGGCAATGAAATGTTTCCATACTTTGCACCTGATGGCTACTTATACTTTTCTTCAGATGGGCATATAGGTTTAGGAGGAATGGATATTTTCAAATCAGCCTATATTCAGCAAACATGGTCGTTTCCTGTAAATATAGGACCTCCATTCAACTCTCCTGCCGACGATTTCAGTTTTATAGTGAGAGAAGATAACACCAAAGGATTTTTCTCTTCTGACAGAAGTGGGAATGTTGATATTTACACATATGGACATAATATTGCAAAAGTAAAGCCCATTTCAGGAAGAGTTATAAATGCAAAAGGAAAACAAGCACTCGATAGCGTAAAGGTGATACTATTAGACAATCTATCACAAGAAAATATCACCTATACAGACAAAGATGGTAATTTCAAATTCGAATTATTTAACGATAAAGAATACAGCTTTGTAATCGAAAAAAAGGGTTATAGAAGTAAACGAGTTGAATACAAACATCGCAAGGGCAAAAAGAAAAATAAATTCTTCAAGATAATGTTAGCTCAGGCGAAATGGAAAAAACTAAAAGGCGAAATCCTTAATGGTCGCAACCAAAAACCCCTTAGAAATGTAGATATTCAAATTATAAACAAGACCTACAAAACTGATATTGTCGGAAAATCAAAACCTTTAGGTGATTTTACATTCGATATTGACCCCGATCTTGAATATGATATCGTCGTGTCGCAACGAGGCTACTTAAGCAAGGTTATTTATAATTACAAATATGAAAAAAATAAAAAGCTTACAATATTCATGGAGCCATTCTTCGGACAAAAAGAAATGTCTCTGTCCCAAATAAACTTCACAACTAATTCGGCAGAATTAAATGATGCTACTTGCTTTGGACTTAAACCATTAATTGATATACTAAAAGTAAATGCCCACCTAGATGTAGATTTAGACATGGCATATCAAGCATCATGTTCAAAAAAAATAGCACGCCCATTACGAATAAGAAGACTAGCCGAAATCAAAGAATATCTTGAATCTAGAGGAATAGCAGCAGACAGAATAAAGTATAAGGAAAATCCAACAACCAAGGATGTAATGGGTATGAGAGTGAAACTTTACACAAAAAAATAATCAATTATATTAATTAATATAATTGATTATAATACAAAAGCTTAATAAACAAAATATATTAAAACATGTAAAATAAAATCATTTAATTATAATTTTAGTTGAATTAATATTTTTGTTCAATGTAAATGTTCTTATTTTCGCATTAAATGCAGCTATATTTGGGATTATAGGTTTAATTGACTTATCACTATAATACATTAAGCTAACAATCAGCCCAAAATAGACAATAATCAATTATTAATTTACAAAAAACAAGCTAACAGCCAAGATTTAAGTTATTTCGTCAATATTTTATGGATATTTAATCAAATAGTGCTATTTTTAATTTTGACGAGGTTAAAACAACCTAATTTAAAGCTACATTTAATATAAGATGATGAGATACATATATTTTATGCTAAATATATTCAAATTAATTCTTGTCCTTGCTTTTTTAAATACTAATTTAGTTTATGCAAATCCAGTACCTAAAAATAAAACAAAGGTATCTGATATTAAATCATTGGAAAAAGCTAATAAGTATTTTGAAGAGGAAGACTATGCTAAAGCTGCTCTTATATACGAGAGTTTAGTTAAGGCGTCTCCTAAGAATTTTGAGGTAAACTATAAATTAGGCCTATGTTATCTTGAGATTGCTTCCAAAGCTCATAAATCTACTCTATACATAGAGAAAGCAATCCAGGCTAAAGGAAAAAAAAATGTTCCCCTTGATGTTTATCACGCACTTGCTAAATCACATCATCTGAACTATAAATTCAGAGAAGCGATAAAGATATACAATGATATTCTACAATTGATATCTCCACAAAATTACGAAATGCGAAAGCAGGTACTTCGAGATCTCGAAATATCAAATAATGCTTTAGATTTAGTAAGAATGCCAGTAAATATTTCGATTATGAATCTTGGTGACAGTATCAACTCGCAGTACTCTGAACATAGTCCTGGAGTAAATGCTGATGAGAGTATGCTAGTATTCACATCAAAAAGGAAAGGTACGGGAGGCAAATTAAACAACGACAATCAATATTTCGAAGACATTTATGTTAGTTACTTCAAGGATGGAGCTTGGACTAGCCCCATTGGGATACAGGAGTTAAATACTGACAAAAATGATGCATCAATCACATTGTCTCCAGAAGGGAAAGAATTATACATTTACAAAACCGTAAGCAACCAGAAAACGGGAAGAAACGGGGATATATTTGTCACCGAAAGATCGGGCAAGGACTGGACTCCGGCTAAAACTGTAGGAGTTGGGGTAAATTCACCATACAAAGAAGGACACTGTTCGAAATCTGCTGATGGAAACACTCTATACTTTAGCAGTATGAGACCAGGAGGACAAGGAGGCTCTGATATCTATGTAACAAATAAACTTCCTAATGGTAAATGGGGTAAACCTACAAATCTGGGAGATATTATCAATACAGAATATGATGAAGATGCGCCTAGTATTCACCCCGATGGAAAAACTTTATATTTCAGTTCTAATGGACATAAAACCATGGGGAAAATGGATATTTTCAGAACTGAGCTTGTTAATGGTAAGTGGACAGAACCAGAAAATGTTGGTTATCCTATAAATTCGACCAATAATGATGTATATTACACTCCAACTGCTGATGGAAAAAGGGCTTACTTTGCTTCTTTCAGAACTGGAAGTATTGGTAGAAGCGATATATTTTTGGTTAAAATGCCACATAGGAAAAAATCAGAAATATTTGTTCTGAAAGGTCGGGTGATGGATTCAAACCAAAAAGCTATTGATGGAGTTAGTATTTATCTTACCAAAAATGGAAAAACTAATGGTCCGTTCGAACCCAACAATGTTACTGGAAAATATATAGTAGTAATTGATGCAGGACAAGAGTACGATATAGAAATAGTTGCAGAAAATTATAAAACTTACAGAACCCATCTTATTGTTCCGAAAAAATACGCTAATAACGAAAATAAAAATGTTATTACCCTTCAGGATATTATACTTAAAAACAAAAATGAAGGAGAATACACTGCTAAAAAAGATATAATTGATTATGACGCCAGTAAAATTGCAACAAAATCAAACAAGAATAAACTAAGAGCTGTTAATTCTGGCGGTTTCAACACCACTACTATAAAAAGCTCAAATAAATTTAATACTACAACAGTTAAAAGTACAAATGGTTTTAACACAACAACAACAAAACCAACAACAACAAAACCAACAACAGTTAAACCAATAAATAAAACCAAACCAATTAGTGAAAATAATACTAATAAAGTAAGTAGTATAAAAAACACTAAGACTGAACCTGAAAATCAAATAATAAAAAAACCAGAACCAAAACCATTAAGAAAAGAATCTCCTTTGAACAGAAGAAACTTGAAAGAAGAAAGCTTCAGATCGAATCGCAAACTTGATACTAGCCTTGTACCTGACAACTCCAATGAGATTCAGGAAAAATTATACGACTTAGTTAAAAACACAGTCCTTGAACAGGTTATAGAGGAGGACAGCCTAAACTACTACATACAGGTAAGAGCATCTAGAATCCCTGTTAATCCTAACAAATTGGGAGTGCTACGAGGAATAAAAGTATACAGATGTTCGGATGGTATTTACAGATATATCTATAAGAAATTAGATAATTATATTGAAGCAGTTGATGTACTTGCTGATGTTGTAAGCAAAGGCTACAAGGATGCATTTATTAGAAATGAAATCACGGGCAGAATAACCACTTCATACAGAAACTATGTAACAAGAAAGAGACCTGCTCCAATCAAGAAATACACAAGACCGGGCAAATACACTATTCAGATTATATGTTTGCATTCACCTAGATCCCTAGGTTTCTTTAGAGGTTTGAAAAATAAAATGCAGGTATATATAGATAAAAATGGTATGTTCAGGTATACCTATGGTTCGTATGCTACGAAGGCGCAAGCTATTCGAGATATGAATTTAGTATTACAAAATGGATTTTGGGATGCATTTGTAACAAAAACAGATAAGTACTTTGGCATAAATCCAATAAGTAATATGTCAAGTTTGGAATATACAATCCAATTTATGGCACTGAGAGATCCTAAACCTTTATATTATTTCTCAAATTTAGGTGTGAATAATATTAAAAGATACAAAGGAAAAGATAATCTTTTCAGATATACTTATGGTGAATACAGAACAAAAACGACAGCTAAAAATAAGCTACCAGAAGTAAAAACAAAAGGATACTCTGACTCATTCATAAGAAAAAACAATTGGTACAAAAAATAAATGAACAGATTAATTTCAGATAATATACATCTAAGAGCAATTGAACCAGAGGACTTACAGCTTCTTTACGATTGGGAAAACAACACAGAAATATGGGAACTTGGAAATACGACACAGCCATTTTCAATATACACCTTGAAAAGATATTTAGAGACTTGTCATCTCGATATTTTTGAAAACAAACAGCTTAGAATGGTAATTCAAACCAATAAAACAAAAAGACCTGTTGGGCTGATTGATTTATTTGATTTTGATCCTTTCAATTCAAGAGTCGGCATTGGAATTTTAATAAATGAAAACAAAGACCGAAAGCAAGGATTTGCAGGTGAAGCTTTATCTCTAGTGTGTACTTATATATCTGAAATACTATTAATAAACCAAGCGTATTGTAATATAAGTGAAGACAATAAAGCTAGTATTCAATTGTTCGAGAAATTTGGATTTGAACAAAACGGTGTAAAAAAACAATGGACAAAAAGAAGAAACAAATATATTGATGAACTTTTCTTTCAAAAAATATTCTGACACCTAATGCCGATAAAAAATCTGCATTAGATATTTTCTTTTAACTTGCATAAGGATAGTTTACAAAAAAGTCTGAATTTCAATAATTCAGACTTTTTTTTTATTTATACTAATCAATTCTATAAATTTAATTTCTTTCTTAATTTAGCTGGTATAGCATCTTTATGAATCATAATAGCTACAGTTTTTAATCTAACATAAGCTTCACTCATATTAAGATAACCTCCATTTTTATTACTATCATCAGCCCATGAATTTTTAGTCTTATAATACATTTTACCATTTTGATCCTTTACAAGACCAGTAATATGCATAAGGTGATCATCAGTAGTTTTGTAATTATCAAAAGTAATTTGTCTTAAGTTTTGATCAACTTCAACTTCTTCATTATTAGCAGATTTCTTTTTTGATTTTTTTGAAGATGATTTATCCCACTTATTAATTTCAGAATTAGACATATCTATAGCTTCCGCCTTTGGAAGATAAGCAATAGCCTTTCTGTGTTTAAATCCTTTTTCACTTACATCTCCATCCCAACATACACTGTAACCATTCTTAAGTGCATTGTTCATAACATCCATCAACTCATCGATTGGTACATTATAATATAAATCACCAGACCAGTTATCTGGAATTTCAAGATTGAATTGAGTATAAAATGGATGATGATTATATGATGTTAGTTCAACATATTGGCTAGGATCAAATTTCATTTCCTTTTGGAATGCCTTTGGGGTATATTCCTTTCCATTATACTTGAATTTCTCAGGACGAACTCCCATATATGTATCAAAAACTCCATTTACAGATGCATCCCAAACTGGAGTAATCTCTTTATTTGGATTTTTAACAATCTCATCCAACATTGATTTGGTAGATTTCACCATTTCTCTGTGGATATGGATTTTTCTGTTATACATTTTTCCTAAATAAGCTTGCTCTGGAACAAAACCATATTTTTTGATTTCATTTAGAACATCATGAGCTTGTCCTCCTTCGCTAAAATTTCCTTTCCCGTGAACTCTGAAATATTTTTTTGCTTTACTTGAATATGCATTTCTAACAACATACATTTCAGACAAATCCAATTCTGGAGCACCCATTCTCATCAATTCAGTTTCAATAAAGGATACTGTTGCAAAAGCCCAGCATGTTCCAGTACTTTGTTGGTCTTTAACAGATGTTGTTTTCACATCATAAACATCTGTGAATTTTAAATCCTGCTTTTCTTGAGCAAAAGAAAAATTTGCGGCAAGCATAAAGCAAACGATAAAAATTAAATTTCTCATGGTATTTTAAGATTTATTATATGATAGAATCATATATGATTTGGTTATTTTCAAAGTATTTTATTCCCTTATCTTGGCTTGTAATTTTTTAGATAATTTAGAAACCACCAGTTCATACGAATCATCGATCCATCCCTTCAATATTGTGTCTGAAATACTTCCATCTACAATCACTGTATTCCAATGTTTTTTACTCATGTGGAAACCAGGAATAACACCCGCATATTGCTCTCGTAACAAAATAGCTTTTTCGGGATCGCACTTAATATTAAATCTAAATTCTCCTTCAATATTAGTCAATAAGAATATCTTATCCAAAACTTTAAACACTAAGGTTTCTTGATCAAATGGAAATGATTCTGTGCATTCCTTTTTACTCAGACAATATTCTCGTAATTGCTCTATATTCATATCTTTAGAAAAATTAAAGTAAACTTATTTATTTTTTATAATATCTAAAACTACAATATTTTTTGTACTAATGTTTGTCTTTCCTACGAAAGCTTAGATTCCTCATAAATATACTTTAATTTAACATCTAACCAAAACTACAAAGCGATACAACAAGTCGCTCTGCTTATGATTTATCAAGCATTATTAACCTTAATATTTTTTTCGTCCATAGATTGAACAGATTTATTAATAATTGTAGACTAATCGTTTGTATTGTAAGCTTTGAGTTCCAAAATTAATTAACAATGATTTATTTAATTTTGATGCTTTTAGGTAATTGATTACTTGTGCCTCTTCTATTCCAGATAGTTTCTGCAAGGCTTTTAATTCTACTATAATAGAGTTGTAGCAAATAAAATCGGCTCTATAGTAGGTAGTCATTTGTTCTCCTTTATAATAGACAGGTAGCTTTACTTCACGCTGATAAGGGATAGCTTGATGTCTAAATTCGCGTTCCAAGGCCTCTTGGTACACTGCCTCTAAAAAGCCACAACCTAGTTCTTGATGCACTTGCATAGCTGCTCCTATTATAGCATAGGTTTCTTTGTCTCTGTGATTCATATTTTTAATTTATTATCCGCAGATTACGCAGATTACGCAGATTTTTCTCTACCTAATTCAACATAATATGCATATATTATTAAAATAAGTATACTCTCTTCTTCAACCAACTATAAGTTACAAAAAACATTATTGTTAAATGCCACAAATCTCCTCTTTATTAAAAAAAATGAATAGAACATGCACAAACACAAAAAAATCACAAAGATATTTCTCTGCGTAAATCTGCGTAATCTGCCGATATCTCAGTACATCTGCGTAATCTGCGGATATATCGGTACATCTGCGGATATCTTAGTAATCTGCGTATATTATTTATTTAACTACGAACTAAATATAAAGTCAACTTAAATTTTAGGTTGGTTTAATTCAATAAATGATATTACATTTACATAACAAAATCAAATATAATTATGTATAATATATCAGACATCTACTCTTTATTTGAAAAATCAAATGGAGTATGCACAGACACTAGGTTAATAAAAGGAGGAGAACTTTTTTTTGGTTTAAAAGGAGATAATTTTGATGGTAGTAAATATGCAAAACAAGCTATTGAAAAAGGCTGTAAATACGCCATTGTAGATAATCAGGAATATGCAAACAACGAAAAAATATTCTTTGTTGAAGATAGTTTAAAATGCTTACAAGAATTATCAAATTATCACAGAAAAGAACTAGGCACAAAAATAATTTCTATAACAGGCACAAATGGTAAAACAACCACTAAGGAATTATTAGCTTCTGTCCTACAAGAAAAATTCTCAATAGTATATACAATAGGTAATTTAAACAATCATATTGGAGTACCCTTAAGTCTGTTAAATATAAAAAAAGACACTGAAATTGCTGTTATAGAAATGGGTGCAAATCACCCAGGAGAAATTGATTTTTTATGCAAGATAGCCCAACCTGACTACGGTTTGATTACCAATATAGGAAAAGCACACCTAGAGGGATTTGGCAGTTTTGAGGGAGTGATACAAACAAAAACGGAAATGTACAGATACTTGAAAGACAAAAATGCAAAGGCATTTGTAAATCAAGAAAACGAAATATTAAATTCGAATATCCCTGAAAATTTAGAGATTATAAAATACAACGATTTCGATTGTAAATTAAGAATACTTCAGGCTTCTCCTTTTGTAGTTGTTGAAATATCTGATAAACTAGGTAAACTATACATTAAAACAAAACTGATAGGCGCTTATAATTTTGAAAATATAGCTGCTGCAATTTCTGTAGGTAAATATTTTGGAGTAGATAATCTAAAGATAAAATCGGCACTAGAAAAATATCAACCTAATAACAATAGATCACAACTTAAAAAGACAGAACGAAATATTCTATACCTAGATGCATACAATGCAAACCCATCTAGTATGAAGGAAGCCTTAAATAATTTCTCAAACTTGAACAGTCCTAATAAAACGATTATTTTGGGTGATATGCGAGAACTAGGTTCTTATTCACAAGCAGAGCATTTGAAAATAATAAATCAATTACAGAATTTCGATATAAATAGAATTATACTTGTCGGAGAAGAATTTGGCAAACATAAAACAGAAAAAATAGAATTCTTTAAATCTTGCGAAGAACTTCTTGAATCAAAAATATTAAATGATATATCCAATAACCATATACTAATAAAAGGTTCGAGAGGCATAAAACTCGAAAGATTAGAAGAACAGCTATAAACAAAAAAGCAGATAAATGAATAAAAATCATTTATCTGCTTTTTTCTGTTAATAAACTAACAGTTTTATTTTGGAGCCACCCGATACAAGAAGCCAGCAATAAAGGCAAATATTATATTCGGTAGCCATACAGCTAACATCGGACTCATACTTCCATTGGTTGCGAAAACAACGGTTATCTGCATAAACAATATAAATGAAAAACTCAACAGCAAGCCAAGTCCAAGATGCAAACCTATACCTCCTCTAATTTTTCTTGAAGCAAGTGAGACACCAATAAGAGTAAGGATAAATGCTGAAAAGGCATTCGAGAATCTTTTGTATTTTTCGATTTTATATGCATTTATATTCGAATCACCCCTCATGGTCTGTTGTTCAATATAATCATTTAATTGAGGAAGAGTCATTGCCTCAACAACATATTTTTTTGATCCAAATTCCTTTGGTAAAAAATTCAGGGTAGTGTCCTTAGCTTTTCCCTTTTCAAATGTTTCGTTACCCTCAATATCGATATTTCGAATGAAATAGTCATTTATTTTCCATTTATTTTTATCCGAATTCCAAACTATTCTTCTAGAAGTAAGCTTTGATACCAATCGTTTACCTTCAAACTTTTCGATACTAAATTTATAACCAACCTTGTTTGAATTTTCCCAATTTCTCATATATATATACTCACCCGGTTTGATTTGCCTGTGAATATTTTTCTCCTTGTTTACAAATTTGTTTTTTATATACTTCATCGTAAACTCGATTCTCTTTTTATTTGCTGGTGGAATTATATAATTACTAAGAGCAAATGACATAGAACCAATAATTAATGCTGAAATAAAATAAGGAAATAACATTCTTCTAAAGCTGATTCCACTACTCAATATTGCGATAATTTCGGAATTGTAAGCCATTTTCGAAGTAAAGAATATCACTGCAATAAATGTAAACAAAGCACTAAATAAATTGGCGAAGTATGGAATAAAATTTAGGTAATAATCAAAAATAACAGCCGAAAATGGCGCATCCTTTTCGATAAACTCATCTATATGTTCCGAAAAGTCAAATACAACCGAGATAGTTATGATTAAAAGTATTGCAAAAAAGAAAGTGCCTAGAAATTTTCGTATTATATATAGATCTAATTTTTTAATCATAACAAATATTTATTAATTATCTTCAGTTCATTTTTTTTGGATTGACTAAAGTAATGAAATTATGTCAATGTAAGACTTGTATGAAATAATTTATATTAAATACTTATAAAAATATTGGTTAATTATATTTTTTTAAGAATTAATATCTTATTTGAATTATTCTTCTGCTTGGGATAAATAATAGCAAAATTGTAGAATATAATATTATGTGTGAAATTTCAAATTAAAATTTCACACATAAAAGATCTCTTTTAGTTGAAATTATAGACGTCTTCCTAACTTCTCAACCATTTCATTTTTCCATTCATAGAAACTACCTTCTTCAATTTTATGACGTGCAGTATCAACCAACCAAAGATAGAATGCCAAATTGTGAATACTACAGATCTGAGATCCTAATATTTCACCCGAATGGATTAAGTGTCTAACGTAGGCTTTTGAATAAGTTTGGTCAACATACGAACTTCCGTTTGGATCCAAAGGGGAAAAATCACGGCTCCATTTTTTATTTCTAATATTAATGGTTCCTTCACTCGTAAAAATCATACCATTACGACCGTTTCTTGTTGGCATTACACAATCAAACATATCAACTCCTCTTGATATTGCTTCCAATATATTTATAGGAGTACCAACCCCCATCAAATATCTAGGCTTGTTCTGTGGTAATACTTCATTTACCACCTCTATCATCTCATACATTTGAGGTGCTGGTTCACCTACCGCTAAACCACCAATTGCATAACCATCACGATTAAAGCTTGCTACATGCTCTGCGGCTTTAATTCTCAAATCAGGATACACACAACCTTGTACTATAGGAAATAGACTTTGCTCGTATCCGTATTTATCTTTAGTTGAATCGAATTGCGAAACACAACGCTCCAACCATCTTTGTGTAAGTTCTAATGATTTTTTTGCATAATCATAAGAAGCAGTCCCTGAAGGACATTCATCAAATGCCATTATAATATCAGCACCTATACTTCTTTGAATATCCATTACATTTTCAGGTGTGAAAACATGTTTCGAACCATCTATATGAGATCTAAATATTGCTCCTTCTTCTGTTAATTTTCGATTATCAGCCAATGAAAAAACCTGAAAACCTCCACTATCTGTCAATATAGGTTTATCCCATCCATTAAATTTATGCAAGCCTCCTGCTTGTTCAAGAACGTCGGTTCCAGGTCTAAGGTATAGGTGGTAAGTATTTCCCAAAATTATTTGAGCCTTAATATCCTCCTTCAATTCTTTCACATGAACTCCTTTTACTGTGCCCAAAGTACCTACGGGCATAAAGATTGGAGTTTGAATATTTCCATGATCAGTTTCAAGAACACCAGTTCTAGCCTTTGTTTTCGAATCTGTAGCGTTTAATGTATACTTCATTGTCAAAATGATATGGTCACTAACTTCCCTAATACATTCGCAACTAAGAGACAGGAAGAAAAGCAACTGATTAATCTTAATGATAAAGACCTCTTCAAATTTTAAGAAAAAGCCTAATGATAATTTAAAATTCCTAATAAATTTTAAATTTAGCGCACAAATATAATAAGATTAGCTATTTATACCAATATGAAAAATAAAACAAAACTTAATCTCTAGATATTTTAATCTTTACTTATTTTGATATGCATCTATTTATTACAAGTTAGTATATATTGTCTTTATCATTAATCTTTGAATTGTATTTATCAGTTCTGTTTTGCATATTCAGACTTATATTTTTGTTTTGGTATAAATCAAAATAGCGCACAACTTGGGACAAAATAATAACAAAAAAAGAGTCATAATCAGAAAAGATTATGACTCTTAAATAAGTTGTATATTAAACTAAAGAATTATCCACATTTAGAATTACCACAAGATTGACAAATCAAGCAACCTTCTTGGTAAATAATATGCTCCGAACCACAACTTGTACAAGACATACCTTTTGCTTTGGTTCCGTTTGGAATATATTTTTTAAGTGCTCTTTCCACACCATTTTTCCAAGTATTGATATTTTCACTATCAAGCTGTAATCCCGAAACAAGATTAACAACCTGTTCGATTGGCATACCGTGACGAAGAACACCTGAAATTAACTTTGCATAATTCCAATATTCTTTATCAAACTTATATGACAACCCTTCAAATGTTGTTTTAAAACCTCTTTTGTTACAGAATTGGAAATCGTAACGAGTTCCACCCTCAACATTTTTACGCTTAATAATAATTCCTTTATTTACAGATTTTGGAAGTAAAATACCTTCTTCGTCATCTTGAATACCTGTAAATATTTCGTAAGGCTTACCTTGGAATAAGCCAATAATTGCAATCCATTTTTCTTTATTATTCTGGAATCGTACTACTTCTGCTTCAAGCTCAGTAGGACGTTTTTCTGGCATAGTTTTATCCTCATCTTTACTATCGTTAGATACCAATACTCCAGATCTAGATCCATCACGGTATACAGTACATCCTTTACATCCGCTTTTCCATGCCTCAACATATAATTGACCTACAAGTTCCTCTGAAACATCATTTGGAAGATTTACAGTTACACTAATAGAGTGGTCTACCCATTTCTGAACTCTACCTTGCATTCTAACCTTCTGTACCCAATCTACATCATTTGAAGTAGCTTTATAGTAAGGCGATTTTTTCACTAATTCGTCAATCTCAGCATTAGTAAAATTCTTAGTAGCATCAATTCCATTTGCTTCCATCCAAGTTACAAATTTATGGTGGAAAACGATGAATTCTTCAAAACTATCGCCTACCTCGTCAACAAAGTCAACTCTAACATTTTTATCATTAGGGTTTACTTTTCTACGACGTTTGTATACTGGTAAAAACACAGGCTCAATACCAGAAGTAGTTTGAGTCATAAGACTTGTAGTACCTGTTGGAGCTATAGTAAGACAGGCAATATTTCTACGACCATGTTTAACCATTTCTTTATAAAGATCTCCATCAGCTTCCTTAAGCCTTAAAATGAAAGGATTATTTTTTTCTAATTCAGGATTAAATATCTTAAAAGAACCACGTTCTTTAGCCATATTTACAGAAGAACGATATGCTTCAATAGCTATTGTTTTATGAACGTTTTCTGAAAAATCAGTAGCCTTTTCAGTACCATATTGAAGTCCAAGAGCAGCCACCATATCACCTTCAGCAGTAATACCAACACCTGTTCTTCTTCCTTCTTCAGCTTTATTTCTAATATTCGCCCAAAGATTTCTTTCTACTCTTTTGATTTCGTCTTCTTCTGGGTCTGAATCTATTTTTTCAAGTATTTTATCAATTTTCTCTAATTCAAGATCAATGATATCATCCATTATTCTTTGTGCAAGAGCAACATGTTTTTTGAAAAGAACATAGTTGAATTTTGCTTGAGGGGTAAATGGATTTTCCACATAGCTATATAAATTTATTGCTAATAATCTACAACTATCGTATGGACAAAGAGGAATCTCGCCGCAAGGATTAGTCGATGTTGTTTTGTATCCAAAATCACTATAGCAATCTGGAATTGATTCATTTGTTATAGTGTCCCAGAAAAGAATACCTGGTTCAGCTGATTTCCATGCATTATGCACAATTTTATCCCAAAGTTTTTTTGCATTAATTTCTTTAGTGAATTGTGGTTTTGTAGCATCAATAGGATATTGTTGTTTATATTTTTTGTTATCAACAACAGCCTTCATAAAATCATCGTGTATTTTAACAGATACATTAGCTCCAGTAACCTTTCCCTCTTCCATTTTAGCATCGATAAATTCTTCCGAATCTGGGTGCTTAACAGAAACACTCAACATAAGAGCACCTCTTCTACCATCTTGAGCAACCTCTCTAGTAGAATTAGAGTATCTTTCCATAAAAGGAACAATGCCAGTAGATGTAAGAGCTGAATTCTTCACAGGAGATCCTTTTGGACGTATATGTGAAAGGTCGTGACCTACACCACCTCTTCGTTTCATCAATTGAACCTGTTCTTGGTCAATTTTCATTATACCTCCATAAGAATCAGAAGACCCAGGATTACCAACAACAAAGCAGTTTGAAAGTGATGCTACCTGATATTTATTTCCAATACCAGACATAGGGCTACCTTGCGGTACAATGTATTTAAAATCTTTTAATAAATCGAAAACTTGATCTTCTGTTAGTGGATTAGGGTACTTCTTCTCAATTCTTGCTATTTCACTAGCAATTCTTCTATGCATATCATCTGGTGTTTTTTCATAAACATTCCCAAATGAATCTTTTAATGCATACTTATTTAACCAAACACGTGCCGCTAATTCATCGCCTCTAAAGTATTTCAATGCAGCTTCAAATGCTTCTTCCATATTGAACATACTATTTTTTTCTGTTTTACTTTCAATAACCTCCTGTGTGCTCATTTAGTCCTTTTAAATTGATTAGAGAATAAGAATTTCATTAGTTAGTAATCAAACAAATAGGTGTTTTCTGATACCCCTTTGTTTGCACATGCAAGTTAAGCAAAGACTAAAAACCGTACAACTTTTATTAATAAAAAAATCTTAAAGTTATCCACTTAATTGATTTATATTGCTGATTTTCAATATTTCAACTTTTTAAAAAAACTGAAAAGTTTACCAAAAAGTAAATAAAAAGAATAATACCCTCAAGTGTTTTTTTAAAAAAGCAATGGGTTTCACCACCGAAAACTAACTATTAATGTAAAAAAACTGAATCTCTAAATTTTATCAAAATTTAAACAAATTCGCAAAAAAGTTAAAAACATAATTTAATTTAACCCTCTTGTTTAAATTAACATAAAACAGACAATTTAAAATATATTCAAAATCTTAAACAAGACATAATAATGCACTTATTTGGGTGTTATTTTTATTTAAATATCTAAATTTCAAAAAAGAGGGAGATGTTTCGATAAAACACCTCCCTCTAATATTTCTTATTTTAAGTTTCTATTTCTTATTTTTTGCGTGCTCCCCTTCCTTTCCCTCAATTATTCGATTATACTTTTTTGTATCTTTCAAAACATTGACAGCTTCCTTAATTATTTTATCAGATTTGATATAAAACATTCTTCCACCAACCTGATTATAGTATCTTTTTACTATTTCATGTCCTAGTAATTCTGAAATCTCTGTTTTAAATCTGTCAAAATCGCGATCAAAATCTGGTTGTATCTTATTCAACAGAGCCTCATATTCTTTATTTGAAACATCGAAACATTTTTCTTTTTCCATTATTTTTTTCAACTTCTTCATTGTAATGGTAGAAACAGATTTATACTCGAATTTTTTATTTTTTGCGAATTGCCTAAAATCATCAAATATTTTATCGCTTATTTCAAATTTATCTGCCGTTGGAATAGTTTCATTTTCGTACACAAATTTTGTTGCGTAATCGAAAAACAATCTATTATTAAGTAGATTTATACTTAAATTACTAATAGTTTCAGATTCAATTTCAATATCAGGCATTATTCCACCACCATCGTAAACAATTCTACCATTTCGTGTATTATATTTTGTAATTAGCGAATCTGGTATTTTGCCAACACTGCCATCTTCATTTCTGTGACTATAATCTAAAGCTTGTATACATCTTCCACTTGGAATATAATATTTAGCCGTGGTGACTTTTAATTTAGTATTATAACTTAAATTTCTTGTTGCTTGCACTAATCCCTTTCCGAAAGTTCGAGTTCCTATAACAACGCCTCTGTCCAAATCCTGAATTGCACCCGATACAATTTCTGAAGCTGAAGCCGACCCACTGTTTACAAGAACAGCAATAGGAATTTGAGTATTAAATGGTGTTTTGGTTGATTTATATTCTTTTTCCCATTTTTTTATTTTCCCTTTTGTTGTTACAACGGTCTCTCCTTTTTCTACAAACAGGTTTACTATATCAATTGCTTGATCCAACAAACCACCTGGATTCCCTCTTAAATCCAAAACCAAGCCTTTAGGATTCATTTCCTTTAATGCTGATTTTATTTCACTTGCTGCTTTATTTGTAAACTGATTCAATTGAATATAAGCAATAGAGTCCTCTAATATATTGTAATATGGAACCGATTTTAACTGAATTTTTTCTCTCAGTAGCTTAATATCAATCACTTTATTTAAATATGGTCTTTTTACCTTGATATTCAATTTTGTATTAGCTTGCCCTTTCAAAAGATTACTTACATCTTCGGTGGTTTTATTTTTGATTTTAACACCATTTATCTCAACAAAAATATCACCTGCCTTCAGACCTGCCTTCATTGCGGGAAATCCCTCATATGGTTCAGCAACCACAACATTTTCGCCATTTTTACTAATCAAAGAACCAATTCCAGCATATTCGCCAGTTGTCATCATCTTGAAATCCTCCATATCCTCTTCCGAGATATAAGTAGTATATGGATCTAAAGAGCTAAGCATAGAGTCCATTCCCTTTTTTATCAAATCAGAATAATCAATATCATCAACATAGAACAGATTCAACTCTCTGAACATTGTCGCTAAGATGTTTAGATTCTTTTGTATTTCGAAGTTTTTATCATCTCTGTTAAAGCTCCAAAAACCAATACTTCCTACAATAAGTAAAGCAGAAATAAATATTGTGAGAAATCTTTTACGTAAATTCATATATGTCCTTTTTATATTATAGTACAAGTTTATTATAATAAAATATTACCAAATCTTTTATTAACAATTATTTATATAAATAAAATACAAGCTTAATTAAAGTGAATATACTGTGGGGCAAGCAAGTTAAGAAAAATATTATGAAAATATTATATAGCATATTGATTAAGTTTTGATTTTATGAAATTTTAAGGGATGAGTGGTATAAATTTTACAAATTAGTATTGATAACGAAACTTAACCCAATCGATATACCAAACACAAAAAACTCAAAACCAACAAATTTAACAGACTGAATATCTACATCTTAAATTTAGAAAATATAAAATCAAGAAAAAAACATGGCTATTTTATCATTTTTTTCAATCTTTATTCAAAATTTCAAAAATACTTATATAATTTATTCTAATAAGTGTAAATTTTAAAAAAAGAAAATAATATAAATTTATAATAAAGCATAAAAATGTCTGACGGAAAACAAGTTATATTTTCTATGCAGAGGCTTAGTAAAACTTTTCCTCCGCAAAAAAAGGTTTTGAACAATATTAATCTCTCCTTTTTCTATGGTGCTAAGATTGGTATTATTGGTTTGAATGGCTCGGGTAAATCAAGTCTATTAAAAATCATAGCTGGATTGGATTCATCATACGATGGTCATGTAGTATGGTCGAAAGAACACAGTATCGGTTATCTAGCTCAGGAGCCTGATTTGGATGACAATAAAACTGTGAAAGAGATTGTTGAAGAAGGAGTTCAGGAAACCGTTGATGTTCTTAAGAAATATGAAGAAATAAATCTACGTTTTGGAGATCAGGATGTATTAGACAACCCTGACAAAATGAATGATCTGATTGAGGAGCAAGCAAAGCTACAAGAAAAAATTGATAGTCTAGACGCGTGGAATCTTGACACTAAGCTTGAAATAGCTATGGATGCACTTCGCTGCCCTCCTTCAGAACAAACAGTAAAAACTTTATCGGGAGGTGAACGCAGAAGGGTTGCTCTTTGCCGTCTACTTCTTAGCCAGCCAGACATCCTTCTACTGGATGAGCCTACCAACCACTTGGATGCTGAATCGATTCAATGGCTTGAAATGCACCTTGAACAATATACTGGAACTGTAATCTGTATTACTCACGATAGATACTTCCTAGATAATGTGGCTGGATGGATTCTTGAACTTGACAGAGGTGAAGGTATACCATGGAAAGGCAATTATAGCTCATGGCTTGATCAAAAGACCAAGAGAATGGAACAAGAAGAAAAGACAGCTAGTAAAAGAAGAAAAACTCTTGAAAGAGAACTCGAATGGGTGAAAATGGCACCTAAAGCTAGACATGCTAAGAACAAAGCTCGTTTGAAAGCATACGATTCTTTAATGAGTCAGGATATAAAACAAAAAGAAGAAAGTCTTGAATTATTTATTCCTAATGGTCCACGACTAGGAGACAAGGTTATAAACTCGATTGCTGTTTCGAAAGCCTTTGGAGACAAATTACTTTACGAAAATCTTGAATTTTCTCTTCCCCCTGCAGGTATTGTAGGTATTGTTGGTCCAAATGGTGCTGGTAAAACAACTCTTTTCCGAATGATAATGGGTCTTGAGACTGCCGACAAAGGTGATTTTGAAGTAGGATCGACAGTTAAGATAGGATATGTAGATCAGCAACATGCCGATATTGACCCTGAAAAAACTGTTTATGAAGTTATATCAGGCGGTGGCGATCTAATTAATGTTGGTGGCAAAAGCATAAATGCTCGTGCATATGTAGGTAGATTTAATTTCAACGGAGCTGATCAAGAAAAAAAATGTGGTGTTCTGTCAGGTGGTGAAAGAAATAGATTGCACTTAGCTCTAACACTGAAAGAAGAAGCTAATGTATTACTCCTGGATGAGCCTACAAATGATATTGATGTTAACACATTAAGAGCATTAGAGGAAGGTCTTGAAAATTTTGCTGGTTGTGCCGTTGTTATTTCTCACGATAGATGGTTCCTTGATAGAATTGCTACTCATATACTTGCTTTTGAGGGTGATTCACAAGTACATTTCTTTGAAGGTGGATACTCAGATTATGAAGCAAATAGAAAAAAACGACTAGGCAACGAAGGTCCTAAACGAATTAAATACAAAAAATTAGTTTAAGCCAAATAAATAAAAAAACTAGGCTTTAATTATTCAAATTTAAAGCCTAGTTTTCTTTCACGAAAAAAATATTTCAATATTACTCCCTGTTTGCGACACCTTCACTTAGCATGAACAGCTTGTTTAAAATATTCTTACTTGCTCCATCAGAGATTAGAATCAGATAATCTCCTTCTTCAATAATTATTTCTAATTTTGGATTCTTGTGAATAATACCATTCTTTACTATTCCAATCAAAACAGTATTATATTCTTTTTTCATTTTATAAAAAGCCTCATCGTAAGGCATTTTATTAAACACACATTTTTTCAGTATTTTATATTCTTCAATATCCGAATCAAAATCACTAACACTTGTTGTTAATAAATCCTCGGTATAATTTGCCACATGTGGTTCAAACAAATAGGATGCGACCAATTTTGAAGCTATTTCGTTTTTTGCAATTACATATTTTATACCTGCATTAATAAAAGTAGACTTCAAATCCATATTATCACAAATAGCAACAATTTCGAGCCTAGGATAATTATTATGAATATTGATTGCCATAACTAAAGAGTCTGTATCGGCTTCAAGATTAATAAAAACTCTAGATGCTCGAGACATATTTATCTTTTCAAAATTTTCAAATATCTTATAATCGGTAAAAAGGGCATATACATTTTGTTTTTCATAAATACTATTAATCAATTCGAGCTGATTTCTATCATTGGTAAGAAATGCAACTTTCTGATTAGCATTAAGAATTTGTTGTGCAACCTTTCGGCTAAATTCATTATAACCTATGATTATATAATGATCTTTATAGTCACATCCATAATATCCTGTTTTCCTCTTTTCCATATAATTTTGAAATCTTATGTGAATTTCACTAATTAAAAAACCCAAAACACCCATACTACCAATAATCAGAAACAAACCGATTATTTTTCCCGCTACGGTAACTGGATAAAGATCTCCATAACCTACGGTGGTGAGGGTAACAATACTATACCATAAGGCATCGCCTATCGACTTTATATTTGAAGCTTCATGGGCAGATTCTAAGATATAAACCGCATATATAGCTACAGAATATATTACCAATGCGAGCAAAAGATAATGATGTCTTTTCATGACCAATCTTCTAATACACGTTAATATCAATAGTTTTGGTTAATAATAATTCGGGGTAATTTGTTTTCATTATAATATTAAATTTCTCCAATTTATCTCTATTACAACTACTAAGTTCTATATACGATTTGTTTTCGTTAGGAAAACTATGCACAGCCAAATGCGACTCCGCTAACAACCACATACAAGTATACCCTTCATTATCGAATATATAGTCGGATTTATTCAAAATCTTAAATTCGGATTCCTCAAGACTTATATTCAATTTTTCAGACAAAAATGATATATCACAATTGCTTAACCAAAATTTTGAATTATAAATCTTGGCAGGTATTATTTTTGATTCCAGCTCTATCATTTAGTTTTTATTTTTTTCGTAGAAGCTATATAATTTTTTTCAGACAGATTAATCTGCAATATTAACTCAAGACAGCTTCTCAATATAAATCCCAATTGCCTTTCAAGTAATATCTATATAATACATGATCATGCTCACTATTAAGCTTGACACTATCGGTCTGATTGAGATAAATATTTTTCCCAAAAGAAAGCATTAAACTCATTGCTTCATTATTAATCCATTTAGTATCGACTTGGAATTCTATCTTTTTCAATTCTGATTTTAAATCTATTTCCGAATTAGAATTAATTCCAACGACCCATCCCCATTCTCCCATGGTTATAATTTGATTATGCATTATTGCCGTTTTATATCCAGCAGCTTTCATTGTCTTATGAATACACTTAAAAGCCTTGGTGGCAAAATACGGACTACCCGCTTGTGTTATAATCATTCCATTTGGACGTAGCAGTTTTTTACACATCATATAAAACTCAAGAGTGTATAATCTGCTTAATTCTACACTTCTAGGATCAGGTAAATCTATAATAATTACATCAAAATAATCATTACAGTTTTGCACAAATTTATGACCATCTTCATTTATTACTTTAACTTTTGGGTGTGAAAGTGAATTTTGATTCAAATCTGTTAATATCTTATTTGTCTTTGCCAAATTAGTCATTTCTTCATCCAAATCAACAAGACATATACTCTTTACAGATTCATATTCCAACACCTCTCTTGCAGCACATCCATCTCCTCCACCCATTATCAGGACATTCTGAGGATTTTTATGATAAGTCATTACTGGATGTACAATAGGCTCATGATACATTAATTCATCTCGTGTACAAAGCTGCTGATTACCATTAAGGTACAACCAGTAATCATTTTTCCATTTAGTAATTACTATTTTTTGATATTTGGTTTGTTGTTCAAGTACAAGCTTATCCTTATACTTTACCTGTTCACCATAACTGATTATAGGCTCAGTAATAAAAATACCTACAGACAATAAGGTAAAAACTAAAATTCCAGCTAAGGCAATATATTTTCTTTGTTCCTTAAGTAATTCGGACCAAAGCGCAATCATCAAGAATATTGCAACCGATAAATTAACAATTCCTAGAACATATGGAGTGTATCTTATGGTCAAAAAAGGCAATGCTATAAATGCAAAAAACACTCCACCAATCAAGCTCCCATAATAGTCATGTTCTAATATATTTGAAATATTATGCTTGAGTGATTCGTATTGGTCATTAATTCTAATAACCAATGGTATTTCCATACCTATCATTAGTCCAATGGTAATTGATAATGCATATATTATAACACCTAAAGCCGAAGTTACTACCGATACAGAATATACAAATAATGCAGAATATGAAACCACAAAGGACAAGCAAAATTCTAATAGAAGAAATTTGGTAAGCAAATTTTTGTTAACTTTTTTAGTTAATCGACTTCCTAATCCCATTGCAAACAACATCAAGGAAACGATCATAACCCATTGGAAAATTGAATCGCCCAAAAAATAAGTCGCTAAAGTAGAAAGCACATATTCTGCTACTACACCTGAAAAACCAGTAGCAAGAATAGCTATTTTTAAAATATTGGATTTTTGTTTACTCATCTAATTTCGGCTAAATAGCCATTTTACAGCCACATTATACAAAAAGAAATATAATGTGGCTCACTTTTATTATTGAATTGATCAAATCAATTATTTCGACAGATGTATTTTAAATCTGTTTTTTACAAACACCATGTAATCAGGATGGATCCACCGATATAACCAAATGCTTCAATTATAGCAGCACCTAAATTTGGTTTTTCTTGGTTGATAATCTCATCCGTAAGTTTTTCGCCTGGTAAAAGAATTTTATCAGAAATCAATCTCATACTTGGCAATAGTATCATACCGATTAGAATCTCTATTCCAGCTTCGCTTAAACTTTCAGTCCACCCAATAAAATCGCCATGTAATCCAAATCTTATCAAATTTCCCATAGCAATAATAGCGCCTGCAAAACCTATTCCTACCGCTACATTATCCTTTTCAATATGTTCATGAATATCATAAGGAGTAATCAAATTATATATCTTGGTAGTTAGAATCAAGGCAAGTTGACCTACAAACCAAAATATCACTGCTGTAAGTATTCCATCATACAAACCTGTGCCTTCACCAGTAATAGCGCCAAATATAATCAATCCAGAAGCTATAGAAACAGCTGCTTCAATTATACCAGTACCTTCATTTCTATCCTCTATAATTTCTTTTTTGATAGAAAACTGTCTTAACATAAGTTTGTCACAGAATATAATTGATATATTTAGAAGAATAATTCCTAAAACACCATATATAAATATATTGATAATATCAGTCACCAAACCTTCGGAAGGGCCAACAATAGCGCCTCCCACAGCAATTAGCAATCCTGTAAAATATCCAGCATGAGCCAAGGCGAAAGCAAAGTTGTCTTTTTTCACCAATTCCTCTTTCACATTAAAAGAAGAGTTTATTAACTGATATATAAATTTGCCTAAAAGAAAGATGATAAATCCAGAGAAAATATAAGCTAAAGATTCGTATGCAATTTGTGTATATTCGTTTAGTAATTCCATAGTTTAAAATTTATAATATTTCGATTTACAATTAAATCATAATTTTATTTACCAAATCCACCACTTCTTGATCGGCTCGAAGATCTACTATATCTTGATGAAGAACGAGATGTTCTTGAGTAACTGCCAGACGAAGAACTTCGGCTTGAAGAGCTAGAGTATCTTCCAGAAGAGCTACTTCTGCCTGAAGATTTAGTCGAATACTTTTTGTTCGAATATTTTGCAGCTGAAGCTGATTTACTTACATTATTTCTAACCTTAGTTTTAAAACTATTAGGCTTGCTTCCCCATGTGCTTGATTTTCCAGCTGGCGATGAAGCGTATCTACTAGTTCCATACACAGTATTTCCCCTAGGTCCGTAATATGGTCGGGAACTACCGTAGTAACCACCTCGGTAATAATCATTCCAATATGACTGTCTTGCTGGGAATGTTACCAAATTTAGCATTGAGCTCATAAAGGCATACTTGCCATAAAATTCCCAAAAAGAATTACCACTACTATCCTTTTTCCAATGTCCATATTCTTTATTTCCGATATAGTGGTTATAACCAGCAGGGACAGCTTGTTTTGTAAGTTTATAATCTTTTTTTGAGACTAGCTCCATTCCAAGATTATTTATATTTTTTTGAAAATACTGAGGACTAACATATTCCCATCCTGTTAATTCCTGTTCCACCTTTCCCTCTTTTGGAATAAGGATTTGATAGCGATGTTTATATTTTGCACTACTACCATCACCTTCCGAATCCATATCATTCAATATTATCGAATAATTTGGAATACTTGACATCTTTGTAATTAATTTGTCGATAGGATCCTTAATGTATCTACCATCATTATTTTCGGTTTGATATGTTTTGCTACTATCACTGGAAAATACCATTGAACATGTTCGTATAACAAAAAAGCATACTATACCTATTAGTATTATTCTTACAAGACCATTTTTCATGTCATTAACTTTTTTTTTTGTAATGTTTAATCTGATTATGCAACTAAGCCTTTTGGCAAAATTAATAAATTGGGAAAATATTGCAGATAATTTCATATACAAGAATGCACCAGTATATTAATACTAGTGCAAAACTAAACTATGAAGGAAGTATATTTGAAATCTCAAATTCTTTTATCGCTTTTCCAACAGATGCTTCAAATTCATGTTCTCCAAACTGTTCAACAGATATATACATGGAGCCATCTTTATTTTCAAAATTGAACACTTTAAATTCCAGCCAATTATCATTTTTTGTAGCTTCATTAAAGTGACCATACTCCTCATTTTTATAGAAAAATGTTTCTCCATTATAATGAATTGAGTATGGAGCTTTAGCATCATTCATAAACGAATGGAAGGTATTTTCACCTAATTCTTGAAAACGTATTTTTTTATTTATACTTAAATCAAGAAAATCATCTTCTTCCAAGGTTAAAAATAAAGTTTCTTCACCATCAAATATCTTATACTCGTAACTGAAGAAATCATCACCCCAATCGTACTGATAAACGGCCTTCACCTCCCATGATTTCAAATCATAATCGAAAACAAAACCAAGATCTAAATCTGTTACCCTGATATCTGTTGAATCATATTCAGGTTGAGCCTTGTTTTTCTTAAAAAAATCAAAAAAACCCATTTTTTATCCGTTATTTGATTTCATTTTTGCTTTTAATGCTTCAAGTGCATTTGATGCTTTCATTGAATTTTCATCCAATACAGAATCAAGTTCATCATCCAAGCTTCTATTTTCCACAGCAATTTCACCATAAGCCTCGGCCATAGCCTCTTGTTGTGCAACTTTATCTTTCATTTTTTCTAGCATAGATACCGTACCTGAACTATCAATTCCCGAAAGTTGTTTGTTGATTTTCTGAGTAGCTTGACTTACTCTTGCTCTTGCTTTTAAAGTTCTTAACTCATTCTCGTATTTGGTAATAGAAGACTTAAGTTTATTTATATTATTTGACAGCTGACTTATATTTGCATCAAATTTCTCAACCTCAGTCTGTGCTCTTACAACATTTGAAGCAGCTTCTTCTTTGCGAGTTAAAGCTTCAGTTGCTAATCTTTCTGCATCATTAGCATCTATCTCACCTCTTTCAGCCTTCTGAAGTAATAGCATTGCTTTCTGCTCATAATTTTGAGCTTTCGATTTATTATCTGCTAAATCTCTTTTACTTCTGATAGCTAAAGCTTTAACCTCTGCCAATGCTTGCAAACTTTTATCCAAATCTTGTTTAAGTTCACGTATACCTTGCTCTGTCATTTTTATCGGATCCTCTAGTTTGTCAACTAAAGCATTAGCTTCTGCTTTTCCTACGGTAAATAATCTTTTAAATAATCCCATATCTATGTTTCTCCTTTATTTTAAAATTTTTGTTCAAATTAAATAATTACTGTTCTGAATACTCTATAATTTCTTGTCCAAATTCGCTTAATAATAATTCTAGTGAATTTAAACTAGCCTCAAGTTCATTCTCATCCAAATTTTCCAATTCGTGAGTATCTCTAAATAATACTGTTTGCCCATCATAATCCAATACAAATGATCCATGAACAATTTCTCTATTCTTCTGCAATAATTTCTTAAATACCTCAGAATTATCTTCTTTAATTTTGAATAATACACCTTCAATCACTAAAATTGGATCTTCACAATCAACAATTAAATTTGAAATTGCTCCATCTGGATTTTCAATAACAAATAATTCTTCTTGCTCGTCTTCTTGAACAATATTATATTCAAGGTTTAAAAGATAATTTTTTACTTTTTCGAAGTATGCTTTCATAATAATATTTAATTTTAAATTATTTTATTTCCTATTTTAATATAATAGCTTTTAAAACAGCTTATTTTACTGCCCTTAAAAGAAATCCACAAAATCTATTTTCTTTATATCTTTATCTTGTTTCATGGTTTGAAATTACAAAATAATACTTGGAACCTACAAGTTTTAGTAATCATATTTTTTCTATTTTCGATAAAAAACAGTTTTTACATGTTTTTTGCCGATGAAAGGAAATTTGCAAATACAAAAAGAAATAAAAATAAGTTTTACGAAAATAAATAAACAGAAAAAAAACATAAACAGATTAGCTCTAATCTTCACAATCTGTTTTTATACACCTATATCAAAGTTAATTACACCTGTTTTTAAATTTTCTAATTATATAAATAAAAGTTAAAAAAGATTTTAATTTTGCTATTACTAAAAAAATACTTTCCTTTGCGTCAAATTCTGATGTGGAAGGATTTGGCTGCTTGCAACCACAGAAAAAAATGCTAAATGGATAAACATTCTACTTTGTTCTTGCAATTTACCCTCTTTCCTTTTTGTATATAAAATATTAAAAAATTTAATGTTATGGGATACTTATTTACCTCAGAATCAGTATCTGAAGGACATCCAGATAAAGTGTCTGATCAGATTTCTGATGCATTGTTAGATAAATTTTTAGCTTTTGATCCTGAGTCAAAGGTAGCTATTGAAACTATGGTAACAACAGGACAAGTTGTTATAGCTGGTGAAGTTAAAACAAAAACCTATATTGACGCACAAGATGTGGCTCGTAGAGTTATCAATAAAATTGGTTATACCAAAAGTGAATATCAATTTGAAGGAAAATCGTGTGGTGTACTTTCTGCCATTCATGAACAATCTTCGGATATCAACCAAGGTGTTGACAGAGAAGATAAAATGAATCAAGGTGCTGGTGATCAAGGTATGATGTTTGGTTATGCTTCAAAAGAAACGGCTAATTATATGCCTTTATCTCTTGAGTTATCACACTTACTGTTACAAGAATTGGCTGATATCAGAAACGAAGGAAAGGAGATGACCTATCTTAGACCTGATTCTAAATCACAAGTAACTATAGAATACGGTGAAGACGATAGACCTAAGAAAATTCACACCATTGTTGTTTCAACACAGCATGACGATTTCGATACCGATGAAATTGTACTTGCTAAGATTAAAAAAGATGTTCAGGAAATCCTTATTCCAAGGGTAAAAGCTAAATTAAGTGAAGATATACAAGCTTTATTTAATGATGATATAATTTTACACGTAAACCCTACAGGTAAATTTGTTATCGGTGGTCCTCATGGAGATACTGGTTTGACAGGACGTAAAATCATAGTTGACACATATGGTGGTAAGGGTGCTCACGGAGGAGGTGCTTTTTCAGGAAAAGATCCTTCAAAAGTAGACCGTTCGGCTGCATACGCTGCCCGTCATATAGCTAAAAATATGGTTGCAGCTGGTATAGCTGACGAGGTTTTAGTTCAAATATCATATGCTATTGGTGTGGCTAAACCTGTTGGATTATATATTAATACTTACGGAAAATCAAATATTGAATTATCAGACGGCGAGATTGCTACAAAAATTGATAAAATATTTGACCTTCGCCCTGCTGCTATTGAACAAAGATTAAAATTACGAAATCCTATTTATGAGGAAACTGCATCGTATGGACATATGGGACGTGAACCTAAGACAGTTAGCAAAGTATTTGAATCAGCCTACTTTGGAAACAAAAAAGTAGAGGTTGAATTATTTACTTGGGAAAAACTTGACTATGTTGAGAAAATAAAGACAGAATTTGGATTATAATCTATTTGTTTAAATATTCAAAAAAGCCTAGATAAAAATATCTAGGCTTTTTTTAGATATTGTGAATTTTTGCTAATACCTTAATTTGCTAAGTAGCGTACAACACAAATCTCCAATTTTGAACCCAACAAAACCAAGTCGTCATTTCGATTCTGAGGAAGGAAGATGAGAAATCAAGTAATTTTCAAATCAAAAAAATCATGTCAATCCTGTAAATCATTTAATTATATTAGATCCTTCTGCTCGTTCCTCGCTATCAGGTGGACGATATCAGATTTATGATGTTGGATATTGGATGTTGGATTTCGGAACTTGTTAATGCGCTATTTAGCAAACAGTATAATAATCAGCCAATTCCCAATTTTGCACCACTCAAAACTAAGTCGTCATTTCGATTCTGAGGAACGAAGATGAGAAATCTAATATAAATTATTGTACCATCTACGAATATATATGGTGATATTTTAACAAGGAGCTCGGCAAATTCATCGGTGATATGAGTGGCTAGATTTGGATGTTTTAGTATCTCAGCCTGCCCTTGCACTAACGAGACAAGCATACTTAAAATTATTATTAATCTGGTCTTCGATGAAGACCTTCTATAAATTCTTCAAAGCTATCAGCTATAAC
>JAOARN010000122.1 GCA_025210485.1 Marinifilaceae bacterium
TCGCCAATAGCGAAATTTATCTGCTGTCATTCCATGCATCTTGCAATATTCACGCTGGGAGACATTCATTCGATTGAATCGAAGTATATGATCATACATCTCCTTTTCTGTAGTCATTTTTATTTCTTTCATGCCCGAAAAATAGATAGTATTTCTTTCTATAACAATATGCTGTTGGTGTGACGCTTACGACAAATCAGTACTCAAAGAATTTAGTTGTAGTATTATATATATTTTAGAATGATACAAAACAGTCTAAAGAGATTATGTAAATCTCTAAAATCCCTATTATTTTTCCCTTGCAGAATTTTTTAATCATTATCTTTAAATTCAATCTTTACCAAAAATAAGTTTCAATACATCTTTTTTATAGTTCTTTCCTACGGGTATCTCCCTTCCCTCAATCTTAAGAGTATTCCCCATTAATTCCGATACTTTATTAGTTGAAACAATATAGGATCTATGTACTCTTAAAAATTCAGAGGGCAATTCTACCTCTAATTTTTTTAAAGAATCCAAAACAATATATTTACTAGAATCAACAGTGTGAAAACTAACGTATTCCGCCAATCCTTCGACATACAATATATCATCATATTTAACATTTATCAATTTATGATTGCATTTCAAACTAATATATTCTCGCATATTAGATATATACTTGGTTTGATTATCATCATTATCAGATGAATTGATTTTAAGTGCTTTATTTACAGCCCTCAAAAACCTTTCAAAACTAAATGGCTTTAACAAATAGTCAATCACATTTAAGTCATACCCATCCATTGCATAGTCAGGATATGCAGTAGTAAAAATAACACTTGGCTTAATCTCAATATTACGTAAAAAATCGACACCAGTTATTTCGGGCATATGAATATCCAAAAACACTATTGATATATCTTCATTATTCAACAAATCAATTGCCAAGAGTGGATTTTTGAACGAACCAGTCAATGTTAAAAAAGGTATTTGTTCAATAAAATTATTTATTAAATCGCGCGCAGGTTGCTCATCGTCAATGATTACACATTTATACTTCTTCATAACTTATTCGTTGGTATTTAGTTCAATATTAAGTTCAACTTTGCACAGATTTGGAAGAATTTCAATATTTAACATATGCTTATTTCTATAGAGAATATCCAAACGCTTTTTTACATTTTCGAGTCCAATCCCACCATGCTTATCCTTCACAAATTTAGAACTAGGAATACTATTAATAACAGTTAAATATATATTGTTCTTCTTCGACTGAATATTTATCTGAATAAAACCATTCTCGTCAGAATCAATAACACTATGCTTAAATGCATTCTCGATAAAAGCGATAAAAATCATAGGCTCAATCATAATCGAACTATCCAGATTATAATTAAATTTTAATTTTTGACTAATACTCGAATCCCTCATCTCCTGTAATGCTATATAATTTTTTAAATGCTCCACCTCCCTATCTATTCTAACCTTTTCACTTTCGCCTTCATATAAAATATACCTTAGCATATCCGATAGTTTTAGTATGGTTTCAGGAGCTCTATCTGATTTTGTAACGACCTGAGAGTACAAATTATTTAATACATTAAATAAAAAATGTGGGTTTATTTGATTTTTCAAAAATTTTAATTCTGTTGATAAATTCTCATTAGATAGTTTTAGATTCTCTTTCTCTTTTTTACTTAATCGATTATTGAATTTTATCACTGTTGATAAACTTATGATTAGAAAACCTATTATATAAGGTTTCAAACCATACTTATCCAAAAAACCATCGTCCTCATCTTCTATATCATAAATAAAACTTACTTCGGACTCTCTGGGATCCACTATGTATTCAACTAAATCCGAAAATAATATACAAAAAGTGATAAAGACAAAGCAAGATATAATATAAACAATATAGTATTTTCGCAATAAAAATTTTGGGACCAATAAATAATAATTTATATAAACCATTGCCGTAAACATTCCTATAAAAAAGAATGATACTTTGCTAATCCCAAACACGAAATAAAGTGATAGGTAAAACAATACATATAGTATATGATAAATATATTCCGATTTTATCTTTTTCATAAAGTTTATTTTCCGTAAAACTAAGCATCATTTGTTTGTGTTTATAAAAATTTCAATAAACGCATTCATTTATTCAACAAAAGTTAGCTAATATCTATATTCTAAATTACAGACAACAAAAAAATCATTCAGCAATCAGATAACTCATAAACTAGCTAAAAAAAATGAATAAAAATCAGTCTGTCAATACACCAGAGCTAAAAAGTCGATGATTAGTATTTATCATTTTTAAAAACATATATATTGTACAGATGACAAATAGAGAGGATCGGCATAACTACAAGGTGGGTTTAATTTAAAAAATTATTTATTAATGCTTATTTCTGGCATACAGCCTTTTTTTATTTATTCTTATTCAGTTTTATCTACCCCATTTTATTTTTCCTCGTTAACTAAAGAACCTGATACAAAAGCTATTACTAATTGTGTAATAATAAAGATAATATACAAAATTATTGATTCCTCAATGAAAGAAATATTATTATATGAATACAATCAACTGGCTTCAGCTAACTTGTCTTCTGCATAACACAGTAATAAAACTAAAACCAACTACATTACAAGCAAGAACAAAGACAGCACATCTCCCAATACGAAAACTGTGAATCAACAAAACTTAGTTTATAGGCTTAAACAAAGCATTTATATGGAAAACATGGAGCTTTCATTGAAAAATTTTCATATCAAAATTATAAGCTAGTATGTTCGCATTACTATTTCAGTTAAACAACACCCCGTCTGGTAAGCTAGCCAAATTACAGTTAAAACCAAATGAAAAAAGATGATTATGAGTAGATTTAGATTATTAGTTTTATTTCTATGTATTAGCAAACTTTGCTTTCCGCAAAAGAATTTCACCATAAGCGGAAATATAAAAGATTCAAATACTGGAGAAGATTTGCTTTTTGCTACGGTATACATAGTAGAGACAAAGGCAGGAGCCCAAACAAATGAATATGGGTATTATGCAATTACTGCACCAAAGGGAGAATATACTTTAAAATTTTCTTTCGTAGGCTATAAAGAGTTCACCAAAAAAGTAACAATAAATGGAGATTTAAGAATAAATATTGAATTAAATCCTTCCGACACGAAGCTTGACGAAATAGTTGTCAGTGGAGAGGCTGCCGATAAGAATGTCTCGAGAAACGAATCAAGTGTAATTAATTTAAAACTTAGCGAAGCAAAAGAATTACCAGTATTGCTAGGAGAGCAAGATATTATAAAAACTATGCAATTGCTACCTGGTGTAAGCTCGTCGGGCGAAGGAGGCAATGGTTTTCATGTTAGAGGCGGAAGCATTGGCAACAATCTTGTTTTGCTTGATGAGTCGCCAGTTTACAATGCATCTCACCTGATGGGATTCTTTTCTGTTTTTAATTCGGATGCAATAAAAGACATGAAAATGTTTAAAGGAGGAACCCCTGCACAATACGGGGGAAGATCTTCATCTGTGTTAGATTTAAGGATGAAAGATGGAAATAGTAAAAAATATGGATTATCAGGGGGAATAGGGCTTTTATCATCACGACTAATGTTGGAAGGACCTACCATTAAAGATAAAGGTTCGTTCATGATATCGGGTCGAAGAACTTATATGGATTTATTTTTCCCATTATCAAGTAAAGAATCTCTAAAGAAGTCAAAACTATATTTCTATGATTTAAACTTAAAGATTAATCATCAACTTGGAAAAAATGATAGATTATATGCATCTGCATATCTAGGAAGAGATGTTCTTGATTTTGACAATAGATTTGGATTCAATTGGGGCAATATAACAAGTACAGTTAGATGGAATCATTTATTTAATAATAAATTTTTCCTGAATACGACGTTTATTTATAGTGAATATGATTACGATTTTGATATTAATAGCAATAACTCGAAAATGAATTTAAAATCGGGAATAAACACCATAGAACTCAAACAGGATTACTCGTATCTGATAAACTCGAATAATAAATTAAAATTTGGATTTTCCACAGCAAAAAAAACATTTAATCCAGGTGAATTTAACAGAACCGATGTTGATATAGTAGAGAATACAGAAATTGCTAAATCCGATGTCCTAGAAAGTGGAATATATTTATCTAATTCACTTAATATTGGGTCAAGTTTAAAAATAGATTATGGAGCAAGATACTCATTATTCAATGTATTGGGAGGCAGAAATTTTTACACATACGACAATTCAGGAGAGATAACAGACATAAAATATTATAAAAAAAATAAGAATGTAAAAACATATTCAGGTTTTGAACCAAGGCTAATGGCAAGTTATATGATAAATAACAAAAGTTCTGTAAAGATATCATATAATAGAATGAACCAATATATTCATCTAATGTCAAACTCTACGGCTGGCTCTCCAACCGATTACTGGATTCCTTCAAGTCCCAACATCGAGCCGCAAAAAACAGATCAATATACTTTAGGATATTTTAGGAATTTTGCGAATAATAATATTGAATTTTCAGTAGAGGGTTATTATAAGCAGATGAAGAATATGATTGAATATAAAAACGGGACAAGTATTATGTTGAATGAACATATCGAATCTGATCTTTTGTTTGGAAAAGGTAGAGCATATGGTGCCGAATTTTTACTAAAAAAGAATAATGGTAGATTCAAGGGTTGGATAGCCTATACATTGTCAAAAACAGAAAAGAAATTTGATGATATAAATGCTGGTTCATGGTTTCCAGCCAAATATGACAGAACTCATGACATCTCCCTTGTTGCCATGTACAAGCTAAACAAAAAATGGTCTTTTTCGGCAAGTTGGGTATTCCAAACGGGATCTGCAGTTACTTTTCCAACAGGCACATACGATATAGATGGTGCTAACATAAAACTTTATTCTGACAGAAATGCATATCGCATGCCTGACTATCATAGATTAGACCTAGGAGCAACATGCAAGCTAAAGGAGACAAAACGATTTAGTTCTGAATTAGTATTTTCTTTATATAATGCATATGGAAGAAAAAATGCTTACTCTATATCATTTCAGGAAAATGTAGATACGGGAAAAAACGAAGCTGTAAAACTTTCTTTATTTCAATATGTTCCTTCTATAACATGGAATTTCAAAATAAAATAATTTCAAAAAACAAATCAGTATGAAAAACTATATATATATGTTTATTATCAGCCTTTTATTTTGTTCTTGTGAGGAAGTAATAGAGCTGAATTTAGATAATGATACAGGTAAAATTGTAATTGATGCCAAACTTGTTGCCCCAGACGGAGAATGTACGGTTATCATTTCAAAATCGATAGATTATTACGAAACCATTAATAAAGAATACATAAATACTGCTTCTGTCAAATTAGTTAACACCAAGACAAACCAGAGCTACAATATTGATTTAAAATCAGATGGGACATATACTGCCAATATTGATATCGAGTATGAGACAACTTATCAATTAGAAGTAAGTATTGATAATACCAAATATACAGCCAGTTCGTATCTGCACAGTCCTGCAAAAATCAGAGCTATCAAGTTTGAAGAAGACACCGATATTGACGAAGATGAAAAAATAGATGACCGACCTATCTATAAAGCATTGTGCTTGTTTGATGACATTAAATCAGTTAATAATTACTACAGGTGTATTTTACATAAAAATGGAGAACGTGCTTCGAGTTTATTTTATTTGGTTGATGACAATAGAGATGCAACCAATGAGTTTAAAGTAAGTTTAGGCTCCGATGGTGGTGAATCCGATCTACAAATAAATCAATTGCACATTGACGATGATGTTAAAATAGAATTATTAACGCTTGATAAATCTACTTATGAATATTATGAGATGCTTAATTTACTAAAAACTGAGGGCGGCGAAGAGCCTGATGCTCCTGGCAATCCAAAAGGAAATTTCACTAATAATGCTCTAGGATATTTCGGAGCGTTTCATACCGACTATCAAGAATTAAAAGTAAGTGTCGAATAATCAATTATGATTATACTCACATAATAAAAACTAATAATTCACTCAATAATAATAAGCTTTTAAGTATTAACAAGAATTATTCTGAACAGTTCTAATAATTATACTTGAGCGATACGCAAAGTATCTCCCAGAATATTCAATTCGGTGGAGATACTTTTTTATATTTTCATTGAAAGAAAGTCTAGGTCTAAAATTCCAAAAGTTTCTTCAACAACTTTAATCCACTTCGACTTATCTTAAGAGTTTTACCCGTTTTTAAAACTACCAACCAGCTATCTTTTTCGTATGGCTGAAGCTGATCTATAAAATCAATATTAACAATAAAAGATCTATGTATTCTGCAGAATCGTTTTGAATCCAAATGAGCCTCAAAATATTTCATGGTTTTTTGCTTTAGATAATGATCCGTTTTAGTATATATCATAACATAATCATCCTGAGCTTCAAAATACATAATTTTTTCAACTGCAATAATATCTATTTTATTTCGTGACTTAACCACTACTCTATTTAACAAATCTATATCTTCATGATACTGATTAGAAAGATTATCAATCTGTTTTTTATTATCCTTTTTGTTCGAACAAAGTTTAATCGCTTTTTCTGTAGCCTGCTCAAAGCGTGATTTGTCAAGAGGTTTTAGCAAGTAGTCAACAGCATTATGTTCAAATGCTTTTAATGCATATTGATTATATGCCGTAATAAATATAATATTACACTTATGCGAAATTAATTCCAACATTTCGAAACCATCAAGCTTAGGCATCTGTATATCCAAATATACAATATCTGGTTTTAGTTCATTTATAGCCTTTACCCCATCAAATCCGTTCGAATACTCACCAATTATCTCAATATCTTGAAATCTAATTGCATATTCTCTCACTATATTTCTCGAAAGAGATTCATCATCTATTATTATTGCTGATATCTTGTTCATGTGTACACTAATTATAGTAATCTGTTCTTAAAATTTATAAGTTCCATCATCTAATATCTCCTGGGGATACACCATTCGCACAACAAATTCACTCTCTGTCTTTTCGTTAAACATTAACATATTAGAATTATAAATTAGTTTTAGTCTATCTCTTACATTTTGTAATCCTATCCCCTTACCCTTTCTGGAATTAGATACTGCATCTATGTCGAAATTATTTCTTATTTCAACATACAAATGTGAATTCTTAACATAAGCTTTTACCTTTATAGTTACAGGAGCTAAACTTTCAGAAACTCCGTGTTTGATAGCATTTTCAAATATAGGTTGCAATATCAAATTTGGCAACTTCAAATCTAAGGTATCTTCATCTATTTCTGACTCAAGATTTAATTTTTCATCAAATCTAATCTTCTCAATATCAAGATATAATTTTGAATTATTCAATTCATTTTCAAGAGAACTTAATGCACCCAAATCCTTGTCTAGAGAGTATCTTAAAAAATCAGATAATTTAATTATCATCTCCCTTGCTAGTATAGGTTTTATAACAGTAAGTGAGTTTACTGAATTCAAACTATTGAATAAGAAGTGTGGATTTATCTGAGATTTCAAGGCATTTAATTCAGACTCTTTAACCAGTGAGGTCAAATCTTTTTCCTTAGTAAGCTTATCCTTTACATGATCATGATAAGTTATAAAGTAGAATAATAACAGTATATAATCATAAATAATCAAAGCAAAGAAGATTTGCCAATGAAAAGATATTGAATGCCCTGCAAACAAATCGGGAAACATATTTACTTTTAAATTATGAGAAGCCGAAATCCACAATCCAATAATAATGATAGCAGCAGCTACATGATTTAATATAAATCCGACCCAATCATTACCATCCAACTTATTAAAATTGACCACATACCATATACAAAATCCAAGAAAAAAAACAGGAATTGAGAAACAAAAGGCATCCGCAAATGCATGATATAAACTCAAACCATCAAAATACCATAACAGAATAAGCAAACTAGAAAAAAAACCTAGCCAGGAAACAACATATATAGGCAAGCCCAAGTTAGAATCTAAAACAGGATGTTTCACATTATTGAGTTTTAATTAATATTTTTAAAGAGTAATTTTGGAAAGTCATTCAAATTTTATGCATACAACATAATTCGATTATATAAACATAAAAAAGGGAACCATATACGAAGAAGTGAGAATAATATAATTTACTTTTAGAGATCATTTCGTTTTCACCTCAATACCACCTAAAATAACAGCTCCTGAAATTATAAGTTTTTTTACTTTTTTATCCTTATTCATTGGAGAAACTACCCGGCGGTCGGTAACCCCGCCTATAAACTGAAGTGTTGAAACTCTCACATCCCAATCGGGCGATACTACAAAACTACAACCACCCAAAAAAGCAGATGCTTCGATTACAACTATATCATCCTTGATATCAACCTCCGTTAGATCAAGATCCAAACCGCCAAGAATAGCTGTTGTTTTTCCACCTTGGAAATTATTGGAACGTACAATTCGTTCACGTCCACCCAATATGATAAATTCATTTAAATAATTATTCAAATCTTTCTGCATCTTTATCATATTTTTATACTTCATATGCTTAAAGATGATCAAACCTCCAAGTAAAACAAATAAGCTAGGCCACAAGAACTTATGTAAATTTACAGCAAATTCAAATATTTTGGGTAACAGAAACAGTGACCCTATCATAATAAGAACAGTTCCACTTATTCGCTTCCTACTTATTACAGATATAAGAATCCCTACTAGTATGAGCAAAGTTTGCCAACATAGTAAAAACTTATTTATAAATTGGCTCTGAATATCAAGATATCGCAGACCTATCATAACTCCTACTATAATGAATACTATACCTAATACTACATCCGAATTATGTTTTCTACATTTTTCTGTTCCCATAAATTATATTATAAATTACAAACACGAAATATTGTTACAATATGATAAAAACAATATTTTTAGCTTCTTCTTATTTTAATCACAACAAAAATAAAATTTATTTATTATAAATAGATAAGAATATCGGCAAACGGCAATATTATTCGGTTAAAATTTCAATAAAAACTTATTGATAAGCAAATCTGTCCTTTTTTGATTAGCGCAAATACATATACAAGTTCAATTTGAAAATAATCTAAAATTTATAATAATGCATTTTGGAGAATGAAAATATTCTCTGAATAATAAATAGCTTAAACTTGGCATCAAACAAAACCTAACATATTTTTCAAACCTGAGAAACGAAGATGAGAAACCTAACACCCAGTGGGTTTTTACAATTTGACGCCTTCAGTAGCTTGTGATACAAATAAAAAAGTCTGTCGATAATGTATAACCATATTAGATTCTTCTGCTCGTGCCTTACTCTAACAATGAGCAGTTTTCACCTATAAAAGAATTATATTCAATCATCAGTATCAAGCAATAATTAGTCCTACTGAGCTTGCGAAGCATCTTCTATAACAAAAGATTAGTCTCTTAGCCATATAATATCTTTCGCTCGTGCCTCGCTTCAAGATGACGATTAGAGAGGTGAACACAGTCAGGTAGAACATCTTGCTTTTTTTAAGTTCCCGTTTTCTGAATCTACAAAATCGATTACTCGGTGTAGGATCAGCTATTATTTATACAAACCTAATAAAAGAAGTAGATTCTAAAAGGAATATATTCGAGCAAGACTATAATATAAAAAGAAAAAAAATAATGTATTCGAGTGAGACTATAATACAAAAAAGAAAAAAATAATCTATGCAAGCAAGACTATAATACAAAAAAGAAAAAAATAATGTATTCGAGCAAGACTATAATATAAAAAGAAAAAAAATAATGTATTCGAGCAAGACTATAATATAAAAAACAAAAAAATAATCTATGCA
>JAOARN010000123.1 GCA_025210485.1 Marinifilaceae bacterium
CTTTGATAAATTCAATGAATCCTAATTGGAATTTCTATAGACTTAATGATTTGTAATGTATGAGATCTTTCGCTCGTGCCTCGCTTCAAGATGACGGATAGTAGGAAGAGGGAACGTCTTGTTGAGCTTGCGAAACATCTATTATAATTCAAAAAGCCGTGCTATAGAAATTATGAAATTCTTCATGCTCGTATATTTACCAAATATAGAAATAATTTAAAAGAAAAAACAAGCTATCTTTTGCATAGGCTAGCTGCTTACTGTATTAATATTTCATAATAATATTAATCGAAATATTAGTTTAGAATTTGTGTCATTTTCTTGAAATAGGATTGTTGATAAATGTCATTTTAGTATGTTAAGAAATAAAATGAACAATAAAATTTTCGATTTATTGATAAAAAAATACCATTTATTACAATTATCTAAGCTGCGTTTACAAAAAAAATATTTACATTATTTAGTATAAGTCTCCAATTTTCTTCCTATTAAAATATTGTTAATAAGTATTTATGGAGTAAATATATAATATTTGATCTCTAGTTTTTTATATGTATTAATTCTAAAAATAACGCTAATTTTATTTTGTAACAACAACACAATAAGTTTTAAAAGTTTGATGTACAATTATAAATTTAGATAGAATTATGAAAAAAAGACTTAGTGTTATTTTGTTATTAGCTTGTTTTATAGCTAGCATTTATTCATGTACCAAGAATATTGATGGACATTATAATAAACATCCAAAAGAAGACATAGTAGTAGATACGGATGAAGAAGCTGTAAAATTATTTCAGGAATGTATAAAGGCGATTAATCCGAGGGCTTATCAATATAATAATATAGAGTTCATAGAGAATGGTAAAAAGGCTATTATTAGACTTGCAAATACTCCATTAAATTATAAAAATACAAAATTGGATTATATAGCATTAAACACATTTAATAAACGAATATTAGTTGATACAATTGATTGTCAAATTAAAGATTTTAAGATACAGGATGTTCAATCTTCATTTTTTAATATTGAATGGGAATATGATGAAGATAAGCTAAAAAGGATGAAACTTACTGCTAATAAAGAAAGTATGAAGATTATTTTTGTCAATTACCCACAAGAATTATCTATAGATATTAAAGATATACATCCATCTAAAATTAGAATAAAATCTCAAGATGAACACGAGGAAGTATATTTTTTTAGCTATAAGGATAATGCCTTAGATTCTATTTATAAAGAGAATAGAGAATTATATAGTGTGAAATTCAACTATTCTAAAGACAAGAGTAAAGTAATTTCGGGAACAGGATTTATTTCAGAAGAACAATTTGCAGAAGAACTTACATACTCGGATAATGATTTGATTAAATTTCAGTTTAACCTAAGCAATAAACTTGATTATACAGTTGAAGATAATGATTTTTCCTTTCAAATTAGTTTGAAACCACAGGATGAGAATCAGTCGAAATTCAATGAAATTAATTATAAAAGATTATTGACAGGAGATAAATCATTTGACATTGTCAATCTTTCTTCTGGAGAGGAGTTTAATAATATTAAATATGAAAGAGATGAAGATAATAAAATTAGTAAAATAGAACTTAAGGCATCAAATTCGATGTTATTTGAAAGCAAATCTGTATCACGAAAAGAATGTAGTTTAACGTATACCTTTGATGATGATGAATTTATTGTAGAAAACAATAAGTTTGAGCAAGATAATCAAGAAGTAGATGATAACAATAAAGGTATATATTTTGGATTGAGAATTTTTAGATATTCCAATAAATATTCTAAATCGAGGTTTTATAATATCGAATATATCAATGACAAAGTATTAAACTTAGTTTATGAAAAATCAATTGATAGCTATATATTTTATGCCTTAGCAGCTATTTCGGAAGATTATAACTATGATAATAATTATGACTTATATAATCAGTTAAATTTTTCATTAGGTAATATGTATGTATATGGAAATTTCATGAAAAAACGTAATTCCTATACTCTTATAAATGTTAATGGCTTAAAATATTATCCACCTTATTATTATTATTCATATATGAAATCATGTAATATAGAATTTTTTGCACCAGAGAGTTCAACAACAAAATCGAATGCTGTGAAAACTAAATATGAAATGAAATTTGAAGAGCAGGAAGGTTCTGAATTATATAGACTGACAGAAATGAAATTTACAAATCCTATTGAAAAGGTAATATTTTATAATTATCCTGATCATCATATTGATTATCCCTATGAACCCAAATCGCTCGAAGCTAAGAATGAAGGAAAAGCATTTACTTATACAAACCAAATTAATGAAATTGTAGAGGAAAATGTTAACAATTCGAATAATTCATCCTATAAGTATTATATGATAAGGGGGTTTCATTGGTTAAAAAAGTAATTGTGATTTATTTTATAATTATAAATTTGAGTATAATGACTTTATTAAAATAAAGTTTTATAAATTTGGGGCTTGTAATACTATAAAAGTCTGAAAATATGTTAGAGAGAATTAATTTACTTTTAGAAGAAATAAAAACATTCAAGCCAAATAATATTGAAGAAGTTGAAAACTTTAGAATAAAGCATTTAAGTAAAAAAGGTAGTATATCTGAACTCTTTAATGAATTTAAGACTTTGGATGGCTCAGCAAAAAGAGAATTAGGAAAACCATTAAATCAGCTTAAGCAAATTACTATACAAAAAGTGAATGAGCTTAAAGAAGAATTTGATACTGCTAATGTTCAAAAATCAGGATTTGACTTATCTCTTCCTGCTTATCCAATAAAGCATGGTGGAAGACATCCCCTATCTTTAGTTAAGAACGAAATTATAGGTATTTTTAATAGATTAGGTTTTACTATCTCAGAAGGTCCAGAAATTGAAGATGATTGGCACAACTTTTCATCTCTTAATTTTCCAGAAGAACATCCAGCAAGAGATATGCAGGATACTTTCTTTATTGAGAAAAATCCAGATGTGTTATTGAGAACTCATACATCGTCGGTTCAAGCTCATGATATGGAAGAGCATAGTCTTCCTATTAGATGTCTTACTCCTGGTCGTGTTTTTAGAAATGAAGCTATTTCGGCTCGTGCCCACTGTATTTTTCATCAAATAGAGTGTTTGTATATTGATAAAGATGTTTCATTTGCTGACTTAAAGCAATGCTTAAGTTATTTTGCAAAAGAATTTTTTGGAGAAAAGACAGAGATTAGATTAAGACCTTCTTATTTTCCATTTACAGAACCTTCTGCAGAAATGGATGTTACTTGTTCTTTGTGTGGAGGAAAAGGTTGTAATGTTTGTAAGGGAACTGGATGGTTAGAAATCCTAGGTTGTGGAATGGTTGATCCAAATGTGTTGGAATTAAATAATATTGACAGTAAGGTATATTCAGGTTTTGCTCTAGGAATGGGTATTGAAAGAATAACAATGCTCAAATATGGTATCAAAGATTTAAGATTATTTTTCGAAAATGATATTAGATTTTTAGAGCAGTTTAATGCTGGCGTATAAATAGATACATTCAAAATATAAAAAGTCCTTCATTGAAGGGCTTTTTTTTGTTTAAAAAAAGCTTCTAGGACTTAGGTATAATTATTGTTTGAACGGTATATGTTTATATTTCGATAAAATTAACCCTAAATACCTAAAAAAATGGAAAAACTAGATAAAGAAGCATTAAATAAAGTCTATTTGTATACACTTGTATCATTTTCAATAATTATACTCTTTGTTTTAATAAACGCTCCTTTTAATTAGTGTATTCCAAAATAAGTTTTTGAATTTTTATTATCGCAAGATATATTAAGTAAGTAGTTTGATTAAAAAAGAAGCCCAGAATTGTCTGGGCTTCAATTTTTTACAAAACAGTCGATAAATAGTAGCTTTTGGATATATAAATCACTATTTTATAAAATCTAAAACATGAATATTTTTTACTAAACAACTTTAAAATGAAATTTTATAGTGTCTATTTTATTAGTCAAACTATGGGTGAAAAATGAAAATTTATTTTTTTAATTTTTCTAAGATATTTTGTGTTTTTATGAACAGATACAGGTTTATCTTTGATATGTAGTGCTTTATTTTTTGAAGAAATTACTGAATTTCCCATTTTCCAACTAAGACTGATATTTACTTCGGACTGACTCCTGAAAAGCAGGAATTGTATTATGAATAATTATAATAGATAAAAATACATTCCTTGTGTTTATAAGAAAATACATTTTTTCATCAAAATAAAGAGTTTTAAGCTCATTATTATGAGCTCGTGCAATGTTTATTTGTTTTTTGTATTATAAACACTTAAATGATCCTTATTTTCAAAATAGAAGAAATTAGATTTTATTTCGTTTTATTAATTTCTAAGATATTTTTGAAATCTATTTATAATGTCAGTAAAGTTAACTGTTCAAGCTAATATTAGCATATGCTACTAATCTTTAAGATTTTCTATTGTTTTTTAGAAGTTCATTTAACTTTTTCTGTTTTTCTTCTTCCTCCTTCTTCTTTTTCTTCTTCTTTTCATCATCATCGTCTATTTTTTCTTCTTCCTTTTGATTTATTTGCCTACCTAGGTGTTTGTTAAGAGAATTTGAATTACTTTCCTCTTTTTTGTTGAAAAAATTATCGAGAGGATTTTTTTCTGTGTTGTTGGTATCTTTATCATTTAAAAGTCCGTTAAGAGGATTCCCTTCTTTTTCACCTTTTCCTTTTTCAGAACCATTACTTTTTTTCTTATTGTTAAAAAGCGGACTTAATGGATTTTCTTCTGTATTGATGTTATCTTTATTATTATTGAAAAGTTTACTTAGACTGTTTTCTTTTCCTCCTTTTTCATTATTTGGTGGATTTCTGTTGATTTTACCATTTTTGTTTTTTGCTTTTTCTTCATTGGATATGTTTTTTAATCTTTCTAAATTTTCATTGAAGTTATTTCTTACTTCAGGATCCATATTCTCAAGCTCCTGTTTTATTTTAGCATCAGTTAATTTTTCATTTTCACCTCCCAAGCCTTCTAGAGGTTTATCATCTTTTTTAGCCATTTCTCTTATTTCATCATCACTAAGATTTCCTTTTTTAAGTTTATTAAGTTTATCTTTTTGACTATTATTATAATTATATATATTATCTGGCCAGTCAATGCATTGTTTGAATATTGAAATTTGATAATCTAAAAAACTTGTTTGTTTATTGATTATATAGTCATCTCTATGATAAGTTTTTTTGCTTTCTTCGTTTACACCTTCATTGACTTTTTCGTTTTCCCCCTCATTGCTTCCCTGATCGACTTCTTCTTTTACACCTTCTTTGACTTCTTCATTGCTTCCCTGGTTGACTTCTTCGTTTACACCTTCATTGATTTTTTCGTTGACCTCTTCATTACTTCCCTGATTGACTTTTTCGTTTACCCCTTCATTGTTTTCTTCTGTTAACTTTTTAAATAAGTCAAAATCTTTATTTGTATCAGAACTTTCTCTTTTTCTGTTATTTTGTTGTTCAGACTTATTATTTTTATTAGTATCTAGTTCATTTTCACTTTTCGATGCAGTATTTTTATCTTCATTAGATTTATTGTCCTTAGTTTGGATTTTCCGTCTCTTATTTTCATTGATTATATTGTTAATTTGATTATTGGCAAAGTAATCAATTTTATTATCCTCAGAATAGTTAGGGTCTTGAGATAAATTAGCTTTACTTCGTTTATTTGTTAAACTACCTGATTCTTCTTCTTCTAAGATATCCCCTAGTTTCCTTTTTTTTCCAGTTAGTTTTAATTCGTTATCCTTATCTTTAAGCCTATCAAATTTTTTTTTCCCATCAATATTATTATCGTGTATATTAGCCATTATTCAATTCTTTTATATTTATAATAAAATTACATTTTTATTCCTATCTATAATAATTTAATTCTTATTTACAACACTTAAGTGTCATATAAACAAGTGTTTGTGTATCAAGATTAATAAAAGAATGAGTTAACTTAAAATAAATAAAAATTAATAAAAGTAAAATAAATATAGTTTAGATAAGATTCAAGAATGTAAAAAATTATGTAAATTAAATTTTATATATTTATACAGATCAGAAACAAATTAAACTGATTAGGCGAAATCATGTAGATTAATTATAAACTCAATTTGGTAAAAACCCTTAAGAAACACCTTAATACCCCATTAAATTATGAAAAAAACCATATTTTGTATATTCCTGATTGTTTGTGGAATAACTAATTCATATTCTCAAACAAATAGTCTGTTCAAACTTAAAAAACCCCATATTGTATTAGAAGGAATTAAAGCCGATTATGAAATAATATTCAAATCTGATAGTGTGCAAAACTCAAGTGTTTATCTTAATGACAGTATAGTTCAATTAAAAAGTAAAGATGGTAAATACACATTTGATTATACTGCCGATAAAAGGCAAAATTTGTCTGTAACGATAGGAACTCAGACGAGCAAAATAGAAATTAATCCAATACCTTTATATTTATCGATTCTCCCTCCTTTGATAGCTATTTTTATGGCTTTATTTTTTAAAGAGGTTTTTTCTTCTCTCTTTATGGGTTTGTTCTCTGGAAGTTTTATTATCTATTTATTTAATCAAGATTCCATTTTTGATGCCTTTTTCAAATCAATTTTTGCTATTCCTGATAATTATATAATTAAATCTCTTACCGATCCAGGTCATGCATCTGTTATTATATTCTCTATGTTGATAGGTGGGATGGTTCATATAATTACAAAGAATGGAGGAATGCAAGGAGTTGTGGATAAACTGAAGAGATATGCTTCAAATTCCTTATTAGGTCAGTTAATAACATGGTTTATGGGTGTGATTATATTTTTTGATGACTATGCTAATACTCTTGTTGTTGGTAATACAATGAGACCTGTTACCGATAGATTGAAAATATCGCGCGAAAAGTTAGCTTATCTGGTTGATTCAACAGCTGCTCCTATGGCATCTATTGCAATCATAACAACTTGGATAGGCATAGAATTAAGTTATATAGATAGTGCTTTAATTCAGTTAGATATAGATAAGAGTGCTTATAGTATATTTTTACATTCCTTACCTACTCGCTTCTATCCTATTTTTGCTCTTGTGTTTATCTTGTTTTTGATATTTATGCGAAAGGATTTTGGACCTATGTTAAAAGCAGAGAAATTAGCGAAAGAAAATTTAGCTGCAGAAGAGGAAGAAGATAATATATCGATATATCCAAAAGCAAGATGGTATAATGCAATTATTCCAATATCAATAATTATATTTGGTACACTTGCAGGATTATTCTATACGGGTTGGAATTCAGAGCTTTGGAACTCAGAAAATATATCCTTATCAAAGAAATTATCTGAGATCATAGGTAATTCAGATTCATATATTGCATTACTTTGGTCTTCAGTATCAGCCGTCATAGTTGCTGTTATTTTAAGTACTAGCCAAAGAATATTGAGTTTAAAACAAAGTATGGATGCATTGTTATCGGGTCTAAAGACCATGTTAACTGCAGTAATAATATTAGTAATGGCATGGGCTTTAGCGTTAATAACAAAAGATTTGCATACAGCTGATTTTATTTCAAATATTCTAATATCTATAAAATTATCACCAGAATTATTACCAAGCATTACCTTTTTGTTTTCCGCCTTAGTAGCCTTTTCAACTGGTTCCTCATGGGGTACAATGGCAATTCTGTATCCATTAATATTACCAGCAGCTTGGAGTTTGTCTATCAATGCAGGTCTAGGTATAGAAGAATCTATGGATATATTTTGTATTTCGACATCAGCAATATTAGCAGGTTCTGTACTGGGGGATCACTGCTCTCCTATATCAGATACAACCATACTTAGTTCACTGGCAAGTTCATGTGATCATGTACAACATGTAAGAACACAGTTCCCTTATGCATTAACTGTGGGAGGAATATCCATTGTATTCGGTTTATTACCAGCAGCATATAATATACCCTATTGGATACTATATATATTAGCATCAATAGCTATGTATTTAATTATTAAAGTATTTGGTAAAAGGGTTTAATTATTGAACTCAATTATTAACTTTATAGCAAAGAAAAATACTAATATTATGAAGAGAATTTTGATTATAAGCGTTATGCTTTGCTTAAGTTTAAATATTGTTAAGGCACAACAGACAGCAACAACATCGACAGGTAAAGTTGTTATTTTATTTGAAAATGGAACATGGAAATATGCCGAGGATATTAAAAAAGAAGAAGAAGTAAAGAAATCCATACCTGAAAAACCATTTGAAATATTAGAAGCTAAGGTCGAAAAGAAAGAATTTTTAATGGGGCCAAGTAAAAAATTATCAAAGTACTTTAAGACTCGTAATATTGTAAAATGTGATTTGATACTTGATTCAAATAAGGATGGTGTAAGTCTTATTACTGAATGGAAAGTAATGACAGGTGAAGCATATTCTTATTTTGGATATATAAAAAAAGGAGCATTTTTAAGTTTACAGCTTATTAGTGGGGAAACTATTGATTTAGTATTTGATAAAGAGTACGAGCCAAAAGAATTTGAAAAATATGGATTTTCTACCTATTCTGCAGCAATAAATTTGACAAAAAGCCAAATTTCAAAATTAAGGAATAATATAATTATAAAAGCTACAATGAATTGGAGCAGAAGAGCCGAATCATATAAGATAGCGAGTCCTGATTACTTTAAAAATAACTTGCAGCAAATAACAAAAGATAAATAAAAATATAATAGCCCATATTTATTTAATATGGGCTATTATATTCTTTTCAGAAATTTCAATCTTTAGATCGGATAATTTCCACAATTTCTGTTGTTGATATAGATGGTGTTCGTTCAAGGTAAACCACCTCGCAAACATCCTTAAATTCATCAAATTTACCCTCCCAGTCATTACCCATAACTAGAATATCTGCATTATATTTTAGAATATAATCTCGTTTTAATTCGAGTGATTCTTCATAAAAAACTTCATCAACAATACCTAAAGCATTTACTATTCTTAATCTTTCTTCTTGCTTATATAGAGGATATTTTTGTTTCTTTGAATAATTGAGATTATCAGTTGAAATACCAACTATTAATGTGTCTCCTAATTTTTTAGATCTTTCTAGTATGTTTAGATGTCCCACGTGGAACAAATCAAATGTACCAAATGTAATAATTCTTTTTTTACTCATTTTTACAGGCAATATTGGTTGATTCTCAAAGATAAGTTTTTTTTAAAATAATTGTGATTTTTGAGAAATTAGTTCCCTGAAATACTAAAATTTGATTAGAAAATTAAAGCCCAAATAAAGTATGAAAAATTGTTTTATACTCTATTTGGACTTTGTATACTATTAAATTAATTCTATTTAGATAATAATTCTTTCATCTTCTTCCCTATTTCTGCAGGTGATTTTACAACGCTTATTCCTGCGGATTCCAAAGCATGCATTTTATCTGCTGCGCTGCCTTGCTTTCCGTTTATAATAGCCCCTGCATGTCCCATTCTTTTCCCTTTTGGTGCAGTTTGACCTGCAATGAATGCGACTACAGGTTTATTTACATACTTAGAAATATATTCGGCAGCTATCTCTTCATCATTTCCTCCAATTTCACCAATCAAGACTATTGCTTCTGTATCGGCATCTTCATTAAATAATTTTACTGCATCTATATGTCTAGTTCCGATAATAGGATCTCCCCCAATACCAATAGCTGTAGATTGCCCCAAACCTTGGTTTACAAGTTGATGTACAGCTTCGTATGTTAATGTTCCTGATCTAGATATAATTCCGACTTTACCAGGTTTGTGAATAAACCCAGGCATAATACCTATTTTGGCAAGTCCAGGACTTATGATACCAGGACAATTAGGACCAATTAACACAGTATCTGGATAATCCTTAAGAAACTCCTTAACCTTTAGCATATCCATTGTAGGAACTCCTTCGGTTATGCATACAATTAATTTAATTCCTGCCATAGCAGATTCCATTATTGCATCAGCGCTATAAGCTGGAGGGACAAATATAACAGAACTGTTTGCATTGGTCGAAACTACTGCTTTTTCAACAGTGTTATAAATAGGAATACTATCATTGAATTTCAAGCCTCCTTTTCCTGGGGTGACTCCAGCAACAACATTAGTTCCATATTCAATCATTTGTTTTGTATGGAAACTTCCTTCCGAACCTGTTATTCCTTGAACTAACAGTTTTGTATCTTTATTTACTAATATGCTCATTTTTGAATATTATTTTAATGTTGAAACCACTTTTTCAGCTGCATCTTTTAATTCTGTTGCTGCAATAATATTAAGGCCTGAATTTTCAAGTATTTCTTTACCTATTTCGGCATTAGTTCCCTGTAAACGAACCACAATAGGTAGACTGAGACCAGCATTCTTTATAGCTTCTACTACACCATTCGCAACACGATCACATCTAACTATTCCTCCAAAAATATTAATTAGAATAGCTTTAACATTTGGGTCAGATAGAATTATCTTAAAACCTTTTTCAACTGTTTCGGCAGAAGCACTCCCTCCTACATCAAGAAAATTTGCTGGTTCGGCTCCTGATAATTTAATAATATCCATGGTTGCCATAGCTAAACCAGCTCCATTAACCATACAACCTATATTTCCATCAAGTTTTATATAATTAAGATTGGCTTCACTTGCCTTTAATTCAAGTTCATCTTCTTCGTGTACATCTCTATATTCATATATGTTTGATCTTCTGTATAAGGCATTGTCATCGAAATTAGCTTTAGCATCTAGAGCAATAATTTCATTTTCATTAGTTAATACCATTGGGTTTACTTCGAAAAGACTAGCATCAGTTTCTACAAATGCGTGGTATAGAAGAATAAAAAATTTAACTGCATTATTAAAGGCATCAGCTCTAAGATTTAGGAAAAAAGCTAATTTCCGAGCCTGAAAAGCTTGGATTCCTAAGGCTGTATTGATTGGAAGTTTTAAAATCTTTTCTGGCGATTTTTCGGCTATTTCTTCAATATCCATACCACCTTCTGCAGAAACCATAAAACTTATACATGATTTTGATCTGTCAACTATCAAACCAACATAAAACTCAGATTTGATATTTGATGCAGCTTCGATTAAAAGTTTGCGAACTTTCTGACCATTTGGTCCTGTTTGGTGCGTACGCAGTTGCATTCCTAGCATCTTATTGGATATTTTTTTCACATCCTGAATTGATGGTGCAAACTTAACTCCCCCTCCTTTTCCTCTTCCTCCGGCATGGATTTGGGCTTTAATTACAACTGGCAATCCGACTTCTAGTGCTGCATTTTCAGCTTCTTCGGTATCCTCAATTATTTTGCTTTTGGGAACAGAAATACCATATCTCCTAAGTATTTCTTTGGCTTGATATTCATGAATTTTCATATTAATAATTTTAGGGCTGGCTTAAAAATTAGATTATCTTAAGTCAATAATCTAATTTTTTAGGATTAGTTTTTATGGAGATTTATATTTTCTCCTCCCTATAAAATTAAATATATAAATGCTTATTAACAAAATAAATTTGAGATATAAATTGATTAAACAACTTGTAAATTATGAAACAATATGGATTCATTATTAACAGAAGTTTCATAGTAGCTTAAAACTTTTATGTTTAAAAATTAATGATTAAAAAACTGAATTTGGATTCCGGTGAACTATCTGCCAAAAAGTCTATTAGCCAAAATAATATCTTGCATTAAGCCAATTGTATATTTTCTTAGGTAAAGATATGATTTGTTTTTATTATGAGGTTTATAAATCTCTTTAGCCCAATCTATTGCATTGGGCTTTGTTATATATATCTTTCTGGCAATATTTTACACTTATAATATTATGATTTTTGGGATTTCTTATAATAAAATCTTTACTCATTTTTATCTTAAATATTACTTTCGTAAAATGACTTACATTTTTCACTATGCTGCTCAATATAATATATGTATAAAATTATGTCCATCTATTATTTAAACTTACCCAAAGATTCCCTCCTATGCTTTTTCTTTAGGTAAATTAAATTACAATATTAATTTTTTTGAAAACAGAGTATTTACTATAATATTAATCATATGGAGCTAGCTAAGCTTAGATTATCACAAAGATGACAAGCATTCAAAATAACTATTGTAACTATTTAAATGCCAAATGTATTACAGTTTGGGATTTTTGCTTAAAAAAACTGCGGCATATTTATATTTACGAAATCGGATTCTAGATTAATTAAGAGTATTTATAAAAATTCAATTACTTTTATATAAAATTCAAGATTTATGTTTAAGTATAGTCAGTTTCGAGAAAATTGTTTTATTAAGAGACTAGACTTATTATAAGCATTATAGTATCTTGTATTTAATATAATTTGAAATATAAAAAAATAAAAGATGAATAATAAAGGATTAATAGTAATTACAGGTGCAAGTTCAGGAATTGGTGAAGCTACAGCAAAATTGTTTTCAGAAAAAGGACATCCTTTGCTTTTATTGGCAAGAAGATTGGATAGAATGGAAAGTTTAAACTTACCAAATTGCTTGTGTCGTAGTTTAGATGTTGTAGATTACGAAAAATTTAAAGAATGTATTAAAGAAGCAGAATCAAAATTTGGAGATGTTGAAGCTATAGTCAATAATGCAGGTGTTATGCTATTAGGAGACCTTACTGATCAAAGTCCTGAGGAGTGGAAAAGAATGCTTGATGTAAATATGTTAGGAGTTCTGAATGGTATGCAGTTAGTATTGCCTAAAATGAAAGAAAGAAAAGGAGGAACAATTATAAATGTTAGTTCTGTAGCAGGTAGAAAAAATTATGAAAGTCATGCAGCTTACTGCGGTACTAAATTTGGGGTACATGCAATTACAGAAGGAGCTAGAATCGAAGCAGCTTTAAATAATGTAAGAATGGTAACTATAGCACCAGGTGCAGTAGAGACTGAATTATTAGATCATACAAGTTCAGAGGATATTGTAAAAGATTATCAAGATTGGAAAGAAGAAATAGGTGGTGTAATTCGTTCCGAAGATATTGCAAATGCGATATGGTATGCATTTAATCAGCCTCAAGGGGTAAATGTTAGAGAAATAGTTATAGCAGCAACTAAGCAGGCTAACTAATAATTTTTGCAAACAAATATAAAACATGGTTTTGTTGATTTCATTTTTTGTAAGATATTTGCGAATTAAATTGTAATATAATCATTGATTTTTTTGCATTAAATATCAAAAAATTGACTTAAGCTTGAATACTTCTTTTAATTTGACCTTAAAATCAATAGATCCATCATTAATATAGTGATTATATTTATTTGCATATTTCAATTTTTATATATCCTATATTTAAGTAAATATAATTAATATCTGAATTATAAATTCTATCGTATGAGTACAGAAATTAAGAACGAGGAAAGAGAAGAAAAATCTCTAAATTTTATTCAACAGATTATCGAAGATGATATAAAGAATAATGTTTATGAAGGAGGAAGAGTACATACAAGATTTCCACCTGAACCTAATGGTTATCTGCATATTGGTCATGCTAAGGCTATATGTTTAAATTTCTCTCTTGCCCAGCAATACGGTGGAAAATGTAATCTTAGATTTGATGATACCAATCCAGTAAAAGAAGATACTGAATATGTTGATTCGATAAAAGAAGATATTAAGTGGTTGGGATTCCAGTGGGAAGGAGATCCGCATTATACTTCTGATTATTTTCAACAACTTTACGACTGGGCTGTAAAGTTAATTAAAGATGGAAAAGCATATGTAGATGATCAAACACCTGAGCAAATAGCTGAGCAAAAAAAATCACCTACAGAAGATGGCATCGAAAGTCCATATAGAAATAGAACTGTTGAAGAAAACCTTGATTTATTCTCAAGAATGAAGAAAGGAGAATTCGAGAATGGGGCAAAAGTTTTACGTGCGAAGATTGATATGTCATCTCCAAATATGCATATGCGTGACCCTATTATGTATAGAATACTTCATGCAGAACATCACAGAACAGGCAATGAATGGTGTATTTACCCTATGTATGATTACGCTCACGGCGAATCTGACTATTTAGAAGGTATAACACATTCCATTTGTACTCTTGAATTTGAAGTACACAGACCACTTTATGAATGGTTTATTGATAATTTAACAGATACTGATTACAGACCAAAACAGCGAGAGATGGCTAGATTAAATCTTAGCTATACTGTGATGAGTAAACGTAAATTGCTTGAATTAGTTGAAAAGAATATAGTTGAAGGATGGGATGATCCACGTATGCCAACTATTTCAGGACTTCGCCGAAGAGGCTATACACCAGCTTCAATTCGTAAATTCGCAGATATTATTGGGGTTGCAAAAAGGAATAATGTAATTGATGTTTCCCTATTAGAGCATTGTGTTCGTGAGGATTTAAATAAGACTGCTAAACGAGTGATGGCTGTATTAAATCCAGTAAAATTGATTATAGATAATTACACTGATGGAGAAACAGAATATCTAAGCATAGATAATAATCCTGAGGACGAAAATGCTGGAAAAAGAGAGATTCCATTCTCAAAAGAACTTTATATAGAGCGTGAAGATTTTATGGAAGATGCACCTAAGAAGTTTTTCCGTATGACACCAGGGCGTGAAGTTCGCTTAAAAGCAGCTTATATTGTAATGTGTACAGGTGTAGTTAAGGACGAAGATGGTAATATTACCGAGATACACTGTACTTATGATCCTAAATCGAAGAGTGGAAGTGGAACAGAAGAGAGTAAACGTAAGGTAAAAGGAACATTACACTGGGTATCAGCCAAAGATGCAATAAAAGCTAAAGTTAGAATCTATGATAGATTATTTAGCAATGAAGCTCCAGATGGATCAAAAGATATTGATTTTAAAGAATACCTTAATCCAGATTCTTTACAAGTATTGGATAATTGTTACCTAGAGCCTAGCCTTGCAGAATCAAAGGCAGAAGAGGGATTTCAGTTTACAAGATTAGGATACTTCGCAGTAGATAAATCATCTTCTAAAGAGGGTCTTATTTTTAATAGAACTGTCTCATTAAAAGACTCTTGGTCTAAGAAGAAGAAGTAAATAATTAATTTACATCATATAACTTTAAAGCCAGACTTATTATAAGTTCTGGCTTTTTTTTGGTTGTATCATATATTTGTAAAAGCTGTATGATATTTTTTGAAAAATGCATATCATTTCATGTATCTACATTATTAAGTGTTATGTAAATTTTATCAACTAATAAATTAAATTTAAACCTAATAATTTTAAAGATATCATCTAATTTAAATATGGAATATAGAGATAAGGTATTTATAGCAGTAGCAGAGAAATTGAGTTTTTCGAAGGCAGCATTGGAGTTAAATATTAGTCAACCAGCTGTTACTAATCATATAAAAGAATTGGAAGAAAGATATAAGACAAATCTCTTTGATAGAAAAGGTAATAGAATATACTTGACAAAACATGGAGAGAAGGTTTATAACTTTTTTAAGAAGATAGAGCAAGAGTATAGAGAGCTTGAGTTTGAAATAAGTCAAATGCATAATAGTATTTCGGGAGAATTCAAAATTGGAGCAAGTTCTACTATTTCTCAATATATTATACCTAAAGTGATAGCATCTTTTCATAAAAGATTTCCAAGAATACAGATATATCTAATTAATGGGAATTCATTCGATATGGAAAAATTACTTTCTGAAAACAAGATAGACATTGCTTTGGTTGAAAATAATTCCTCAAAAACAGATATAAGATATTCAAATTTTGCTGATGATGAATTAGTATTTGTAACTGCTAAGAATTCATTATATGCTAAAAAAAATTCCTTGAAAATTGAAGATTTATACACTATCCCAATAGTTGTCAGAGAGGAAGGCTCAGGAACTCTCGAAGTTATTAAGGATAAATTCCAGACTCATGGTATTAAGTTTGATAAATTAAATACATTTATTCATTTAGGTAGCACTGAATCCATTAAAAATTTTCTTCTCGATTTTGATGGTATAGCTATTGTTTCTGAAAAAGCAATCCAAAATGAATTGTATATAAAAAGCTTAGTAAAATTAAATCTAAAAGATATTAGTATTACCAGAAAGTTTAGAATAGCTAATCGTATGGGACATAAAAGTAGATTAGTAGAATTATTTGAGAATTTTATTGATTCCTATAATTTTTAGTTATAACTAATAAGAAAACACTATTTGCTTTAATTATAACATGATAATACATTTGGAACTCAAAAAAATGTATTATCATGAAAACTACACTAAACTTAAAACCACGAATATCATTAACTGCAAACCATCGGAATAATATCTATTTATTTTGTATTTGTGCTTGTATGCTTCCATTTGTTTCACCAGCTTTTGCCTTAATAACAGGCATTCTATTAGCATTATTAAAGATTACGAATTCAAATTATAGCAAGTATAGTTCCAAAATTCTTCAGTATGCAATCGTATTATTAGGTTTTGGAATGAATCTGACGGAGGTTTACAGTTTATCAAAAACAGGATTTCTAGAAACTTTTGTATCTGTTAGCTTGGTTGTCATTGTGGGTCTAGCTTTAGGCAAGTTGTTAAGAATAGAAAAACATATAGCAACTCTTATTTCAGTAGGGACAGCAATATGCGGAGGTAGTGCAATAGCAGCAGTTTCTCCTATACTACGAAGTAAAGATTCGGAAAACACCATGGCTCTAATCGTAGTGTTCAGTTTAAATGCAATAGCCCTAATTATATTTCCATATATTGGGCATTATTTCAATTTAAGCCAAGAAGTATTTGGAAATTGGGCAGCAATAGCCATTCACGATACAAGTTCGGTTGTAGGAGCTGCAATGGCCTATGGTGACGAATCGCTTAAGATAGCAACTACAATAAAGCTTATAAGGGCATTGTGGATAATTCCATTATCTATATTTATTTCAATATTTTTTGTTAAAACAAGTATTAAGAAAATACGCATACCTTGGTTTATACTATTCTTTGTATTAGCTATTATTTTTTCGAATTATTTTAAGAGTCTGGATATTACATATATGCATTTAAATTGGCTGGGAAAGAAAGCTTTAGTCATTGCACTTTTTCTTATCGGGACAAATATAGATATTCAAAAAATTAAAGAATCAGGTAAGAAAGCATTTTTAATGGGATTGATTCTATGGGTGTTGATATCTAGTATTTCATTAATTATTTTAAAATAGCTAATAATGATAGATATTTGGGTAATTATTATAATTATTATAGCAAGTTTGGTAAAAGGAGTAACAGGTTTTGGTTTTGCCTTATTATCTTTTCCCTTACTCTTAAATTGGTATAGTCCAAAGGAAATCATTCCTGTTTTGATGATCTGTAATTTTATTGCATCTTTTTTTATTGTTATCCAAAAAAAAGATAAGAAGTTACTAAATGTAAAATCCTATATTTTAATAATTAGTGCTTCTGTATTTACAATATTAGGAGTGTTTATACTACATAAAATAGAAGCAGCAATAATTATAAAGTTATCAGCTGTTTTATTCCTTATTCTAAGTATATATTCATTACACAGAAGAGAAGCTAGCAAAGTAAATCCATCAAATTTCATATTCTTATCAGTTGGAGCATTTGTAGGAATCCTTACTGGTACTATATCTGTGAGTGGTCCTCCCCTAGCATTTTTTCTGAACAAATTAAGCATTGATAATAGAACATTTAGAGAAATTTTTGCTGCATTTAGTATAGTTACAGCCACAATAGCTATAATTGCTTATCATCAAACTGGAATGCTAACATCTAAAAGTATTGAATTATCTGCAGTATTTTCACCTATCTTACTTGTTGGTACTTTTGTAGGAAAGGCTATAAATAAGAAATTAAGTATGGGAAATTTTTATATAGTTAACAGTCTGTTGACAATTATGGCTAGTATATTGTTATTGTTTTAGAAACTATATGCAATACCATATGCCAAATAATCTGATTTGTTTTTATGTACTTTAATAGAGCATGTTGATATTAATTTTGGACTTAGATTAAATCCGAATCCAAGCCTATACATTGATCTATTATAGTAAGATAATTTGTCGTAACAGTATATTCCTAGATCCGCAAATAGTATCATTCTTGCTACTTGAAATGACTTTCTAACAAATATTAAAGATCTAAATCTGTATTTCAGGGATGTATTTGCCACATAATTATCTATTTTTTTTAAAACAGAGCTATCATAATTGAATTCTACACCAGGACCAAGCCTTGATATTCTGCCTAAACTTATCATGTACATATAAGCTAAATCCGTAATATAATACTTACTATTATTTGCTAAGCTTGCATTAACAATAGCATTTCGCCAAACTAAAATTGATCTATTATTCAGCAGTTTATACTTTTTAGGTTTAGTCCTATTTAAAATATTTTTAGAGCGTTTATATTTTATGCCTATACCCCTAGATAAGATATTTATACCATTATTTGGTTTATTTAGACTAGCATTTGAGAAATGGTTAAAATTAATTGATGTGTATAAATTGAAGAACTTATTAAGCCGAATATCAAGTTGAAGAGATAAATGAATGATTGCATTTAAATGACTACCAATAGCAGAATTCTCGAAATTTTTATTCATATCAAACTGCCTATTTATATAAGAAAATCCCAAACCATTTATAAATCTCAGATTTATTTTATCATTTCCAAGCATATGAAAACTTATGTATGGAAAAACAGATTTGGCATTACCAAATATAGTATCATTTGCCAAATCTGTTTGATGATATGCAATACCTAATTCAGTATCAACTATTCCATCATCTAGTTTATTTGAAATAATGCTCATTTTCAAATAAAGTCCTTTAGTATGATTTAATATATAATCCTTGGTTGAGTTTTTTATTTTTAAATGTGTTCCATTCTCGTGTTGGAATTCAAAATTAACATTTAAGCTATCAACAAGATTATTATTCCCAAACAGAACTGATGATTTAATAAATAATATTAGAATCAATATTTTATTCATAAATATAAAATTTAAGATCTAGTAGAGTCAATTTTTATTTAGTCATTATGATATTTTAGTCTTAAATATCCATTCGTTTAATTATTTTAAAAGTAGACATCAAAATATCTGAATACTTTGTAAGAGTGTATATCTAAATTCATAATAGTTTTTATAATCAAGAAATTTATTTTTATTACACGCATTATTTTAATGTTTGATTATTAATAGATTATAAACTAATTTTAGTCTATTAATCGTTGTAGAGATAAGAATGCTGTTTTTGATTTATTTTGAAATAATCTGATATTCAAATAAGAAAATAGTTGAATATCAAATAAGTTTTTGTTTACTTTAGAGTCCCTATTTCAATTACATAAAAAAAAGAGATTGAAATATATTTTGATTTTATACTTGAGTTCCAATATTTTTATTTACAAAATTTAATATACTGTTTATAATAGTTTTCCTATTATTTGGAGAATTTATACATATTGGAGCTATACTTTGATTATATTAAGTTTATTATATGCATAGTTTTAATGAATTGTCTCAAACGATTGAATCAGAGATAAATAAACTGGATTTAGATACTCCTCCAGTCGGATTGTTTGAACCGATGAAATACATTCTTTCTATAGGAGGTAAGAGATTGAGACCCGCACTAGTTCTTCTTAGTGCCAATTTATTTACAGAAGATCTTTCAAAAATATATTTGCCTGCTATAGGCATGGAGGTGTTTCATAATTTCACATTACTTCATGATGATGTTATGGATAATGCTGATATTAGAAGAAACAAGCCAACTGTTCATAAGAAATGGAATGAAAATGTCGCTATCCTTAGTGGCGATGCAATGTCCATAAAGGCTTATCAATATATTGTAAGTTGCGATGATAAATATTTAAGAGAAATATTAAATGTATTCAATAAAACAGCTATGGAGGTTTGCGAAGGACAGCAATACGACATGGAATTTGAAACACGCACAGATGTTGAAATTGATGAATACTTGGAAATGATACGCCTAAAGACAGCTGTGCTATTAGCAGGAAGTCTTAAAATAGGTGCGATATTAGGAGGTGCAAGTCCAAAAGATGCAGATTTATTATATGAGTTTGGTGTAAATATGGGGCTAGCATTTCAACTGCAAGACGATCTTTTAGATGCCTTTGGAGACGAAGCTGTTTTCGGTAAGAAAATTGGTGGTGATATAGTTTCAAATAAAAAAACATATCTCCTAATTCAGGCATTGAATGAAGCAAAAGGAGAACAAAGACAAAATCTATTAGATATCTTAAACGAAAAAGAATTTGATTCAGATAAAAAAATTGAGGCAGTTAAGAAAATATATACTAGCTTAGAGATAGAGAAGATCACTTCGAATAAAATAAATGAATATTTTAATAAAAGTATTCTACTTCTTGATAAGGTTAACTGTCATAAGGATAATAAATCAGAGCTATATGCACTGGTAAATAAATTGTTAGATAGATCAGTTTAAAAGTATTAAATTTTATATAAATTATATACTATTCAACTTTTAATACTAAATTTGTATTCATCCCAAAATTAATGATCAATTAAAATTTAGGCTCATGTCAAATAATATAGGCAAAATTGTACAGGTTATTGGACCTGTAGTTGATGTTAGCTTCGAAGCCGAAGGAGCTAAACTACCCGACATATACGATTCGTTGGAAGTGGTAACTGACCATGGAAAAAAAATTATAATCGAATGCCAACAGCATATTGGAGAAAATACCGTTCGTGCTATTGCAATGGATTCCACAGATGGCCTTAGGCGAGGTATGGATGTAGTTGCAACTGGATCACCGATAATAATGCCAGCGGGAGTTAAAACTAAGGGGCGTTTGCTTAATGTTGTGGGTGAGACAATTGATGGTATTGGAGAACTTGATAAGCAAGGAGGTTACCCGATTCACCGTAATCCACCAAAATTTGAAGATCTAAAAACAGAATCTGAAGTTTTTTATACTGGTATCAAAGTTATTGACCTTATTGAGCCATATGCTAAAGGAGGTAAAATTGGTTTGTTTGGAGGTGCTGGTGTTGGTAAAACAGTATTGATTCAAGAACTTATTAATAATATTGCCATAGGTCAAGATGGTTTGTCTGTTTTTGCAGGAGTTGGAGAGCGAACAAGAGAAGGTAATGACCTTTTAAGAGAAATGATAGAATCAAAAGTGATTCGCTATGGAGACGAATTTGAGAAAGACATGGAACAAGGAGGTTGGGATTTATCAAAGGTAGATAAAGAAGCTCTTGATAAATCACAAGTATCACTTGTTTTTGGTCAGATGAATGAACCTCCAGGAGCACGTGCACGTGTAGCTCTTTCGGGACTTTCAGTTGCTGAAAGTTTGCGTGACGGAGATGAAAACTCTGGAGGTAGAGATATTCTTTTCTTTGTTGATAATATTTTCCGTTTTACTCAAGCAGGTTCTGAGGTTTCTGCCCTACTTGGTCGTATGCCATCGGCTGTAGGTTATCAGCCTACCTTATCTACAGAAATGGGTACAATGCAAGAGCGTATTACTTCTACTAAGAGAGGATCAATTACATCAGTTCAGGCTGTATATGTTCCTGCTGATGACCTTACTGACCCTGCACCAGCTACTACTTTTGCACACTTGGATGCAAGAACAGTACTTAGTCGTAAGATTGCAGAGCTGGGTATATATCCCGCTGTAGATCCATTAGATTCTACTTCTCGTATTCTTACTCCTGATGTTGTTGGTGATGAACATTATTCTTGTGCTCAGAGAGTGAAAGAAATACTTCAACGTTATAAAGAACTTCAGGATATTATTGCAATTTTGGGTATGGAAGAACTTTCAGAAGATGACAAATTAGTTGTTCATCGTGCTCGTAGAGTTCAGAGATTCCTTTCTCAACCTTTCCACGTTGCAGAACAATTTACAGGACTGAAAGGTTGTTTGGTTTCTATAGAAGATACAATTAAAGGATTTAATATGATTATGGATGGAGAGGTTGATAAATATCCAGAAGCTGCATTTAATCTTGTTGGTACAATAGAAGAAGCAATAGAAAAAGGTGAGAAAATGCTTGCCGAAGCTAGTAATTAAATCTTAAATCTATGTATGCAGAACTAATTACTCCTGATAAAACTCTTTTTCAAGGTGAAGTAAAACTTTTAAAATTACCAGGGAAAAAGGGTTCTTTTCAGATTTTACAAAACCATGCTCCCATTATCTCTAGTCTTGATAAGGGTGATATCGATATTGAGAAAGAAGATGGAGAACGAATCAGTTTTGAAATAAAATCTGGGATAATAGAATGTAAATCAAATCGTATTTCGATATTAGTAAATCAGTAGAATGATAAAAAAAGGGAGGCATAAATTTTTTAGAATTTATGCCTCCCTTCATATCTAAGTGAATATAAAATGCTTAAGATTGTGCTTTATTAAGGTTGTACAAAAGCAAAAGAACCAGGAATAACGCCAATTTTATATTCATCATCTAAAATTCCATTAGAATTATATCGGTACAGTATGCCTGGTTGAACATAGTCAATTGCATCAGCAAGATATAAATCCGAACTACTAGGGTCAATTGTTATACCGTAATACTTTGTATTTTTATTTTTAATGAATGGTTCTTTAGGAAAAACAGGATTCGTAACACTCATTTTCCATATATCATTCTTGATGAAATATATTGTATCCTTTGTTGAATTCATTGCAAGCTCGGCACATCTGTCCCCTTTTTCGAATTTTATAATTTGTTCAATATTTCTAGATGCTGCATCAATTTTATATAAAGCTGGTTCTTCATATCCGTATGGACTTCCCTCGTAACCTCCATCTGTAATAGCCCATATTTTGTTATTTTTATCCATACATATTGATGTTGGCTGAATACCGACTTCTATAGAATCAACTAGTTTATCTGTATCCGAATCCAACACAAGAATCTTATTATCATAGGACCAAGCATTAGTAAATACAAAATTTTGGTATTGAACCATCTGCTCAGATGGATGTTGATTTTTTCCATTACTTATATCGATACTTCCTATTTTTTTGAATGTCTTCGGATTTACTATACTTATTTCCATCGCGTATAGGTCGCTGACATATGCTTTTTCATCATTAATAAAATGAATATATCTAGGTGATGTTAATCCACGAATTATACCTTTTAGTTTAAAGTTATTTATATCAATCACATATATTCCTCCTGAATTATTAATTACTATATATGCTAAATCATTTCTCACTGTAATGGATTGAGCAACATCGCCTAGAGGTATTCCATTAACTTTATAAAAAACTTCATTATATATTTGATTATTGTCCAAATCAAGATATGACAGGGAGGCATTTCCATACATGAAATTTCCTTCATTTGTAATAAATAGTCCTCTCGAATCTGAAAAATCATAATTTGTACGCTCATTAAGTCCTGGCTCTTCCATACAAGAGAATGAAAGGACAATGATTATTAGTATGTATATATTTTTCATATCTTATTTTATTTTTAAGTTTAAGCTAAGGGAGAAGTTTCTTTGTGGCATTGGTCTTCTAAGTACGGTGACATAGTCTTCATCGAACAGATTAAAAATAGAGAACTTAATATCAAAGTTTTTGAATTTATTATTGATACTAATATCACTCATATAATAGGAGCTCAATTGATGTAAGTCTCCAGGATCATTGCTAGATGTAGTAAATCTTTCACTATAATAATTGTATTTGTAATCAAAACTAAGTGTCTTATAGCTTATTTTACCAAAAATTCCAGATGAATATTTAGGTACGTATACAAGTTGTTTTCCAATAGATTGATCACCTTCGCTTATTGGATCTCCTAAATTTTTCGAATTGTTTATAGCGTAGTTTGCATTCAGGTAAAGACTCCAATTTTTAGTTAATTGAGCATTAATTTTTATTTTGGCTTCTATCCCATCTGCTTTTACCTTTTTCACATTAATAGGTGTCCAATATGACTTAAAAGTTGGCAACCAGAGTATCCAGTTTTCAATATCGCTCTTATAATATGTCAATTCGCCTTGTAATGAAAAGGATTGTTTATTTATGGCAAATTCAGCCCCATAATCGTATGTATAACCATCTTCGCTTATTAAATTGGGATTTCCACCAGGAACAAAATATTTGTCGTTTAAAGTCGGATTATGGTAGTTTTTCGCAATTGAAGCTTTTAGATATAAATTGTATTTTGGGATTAGTAATAAATCAGTAAGTAAAGCTTGAACAATTGGACTGCTGTAATCATTTGATATTGGTTTACGTATATTATAGGATAAGCCCCATCTGTTAAATGCCTTATACCTAAGAGCTAGGAATGGAGAAATCTCATGTCTATATCTTTTATATCCAGTATTTTTAATTTCTTCGTATGAATCAACCGAATATAAGTTATAATCTAGTTTGGCAGTAAGCATAAAATCCTTTGAAAAGTAGTAATTAAATTCATCATTAAGGTATGTATTGAAAATCTTACTTTCAGAGTTTATGGCAGTATTTGTTCCTTGAGTCAATTTATTAGTAAGAGTATAGTCAAGTTCGTTCCATGCTGTTCCTAAACGAGCTGTATTATTGAATTTTTCTCCATATTTTTTCCAACTAAATACAGATCTTAAATTTTTATCAAATTGTTTGTTCTTCATAGAACTAGGATCTTCATTTAGGCTAACAGATAATTTTGGTAAATTTCTATCAACATAATATCCCCAAATAATCAAAGAGAATAGATTATCTTTTTTTGCACGATAATACATCTCGTGTAAAAATTGTGTGTTAGAATATTGTCCATTAATATTTTTACTGGTAGGATGTTCTCCATATTCTAGAGATTCGGCAGCTTGCCCAAAGTTTTTGTATTTAAAATCATTTTCCGAGTAATTATGGTATATGCGAGTAGAGCATTTTATTTTATTACCATAATTGTATTTTAAATAAGTGCAATAGGTCCCGAAATTAGCAAGTTCTCCCACAAAATTTACTTTATAATTATCGTTTGTAGGATTATTATTCAGACTGATTCCTCCACCTAAAGCACCTTCTGCCATTTGAATAGAACTTGCTCCATGCCATACATTCATATCATCAATAAAATAAGAAGGAATAAGTGAAAAATCAACCATGCCCAACATTGGAGAATTGAGTTTCATACCATTCCACGATACCTGAGTATGAGATGGTGCTGTACCTCTGAATGATGCTGTAGCTAGAGATCCTTTCCCATATGATTTAATAAATATGGTTGTGTTTTGAGATAGCAATTGCGACAATGAATTTGAAACAGATTCGCGAAGCACCGTTGTGTCAATTTTAGTTTTACTAACTCCTGTGTCTTGAATTTTTTTCTTAGCCCAGATATTTACATTTTTCAGACTAACAGTATCTTTCATCTGCGAAGAGTCTGTGTTTTGAGCGATAATTCCTGTAGATAAAGATGTGCAGAAACCAATAATTAAAAATAATCTTACAATCATTATAAATTTAATAAAATAAAGCTTTTACAATATTTAGGAGTTCACAAATAATTTATGATTTGTAGCCCCAAAGGGAGACTATATGTAAGATAATAGGAATTAGTCCTGGTATGATACATCTGCTTTAACTCCCGAAAGCAATAAGATTTAACAATAAAATATTGGCAGGTATTCTGACTTACTTCTTTTTACATTGCCTTCCCATATTAAAATACAGTGGCATAATAGAATGTAAAATATTTATGAAGATTTACAGCTACGGGTATAGTTCTGGATTTACACCAGATTCCCTTTTAAATTGCAAATCAATGTATTTGATAGACAATTACCAATAATTTTGCAAATATAGAAATTAAATAAATTCTTAAAATGTATGGACTCTAATTATTTAATAAATATGCTTATTAAACACATTTATTTACACTCTTATGATTGCAGAAGATGTGATTTCAAAATTGTTTAAATGATAGTAAAAAAAAGCCCCAAAGCAATATTGCTTTGGGGCTTTCTAAAAAAACTAGTTGTATTAATTAGTAATTAAGTCCACTGTTTTTTTGTTCTAATTTTTCCATTTCCTTATTAAAAGTATTTTTGAATTTTTCATAGTCATAGTCTACTTTTAATTTAGCATCTTGAGAAAGTTTAGAGTTCATTGCTTCCAATAAATCAGTTGCACTAATTTCAATAGCAAGATAAGTTTTATATTTATTTTCAGAAGTTTTAGTGTGTTTTTCACAAATAACTTTAACATTTGTTAATTTCTGATTAACAACCTCGCGAGTTAAACTTTCATATCTTTCTTCTACTTGTTCTACATTATTCATTTCTGTAGAATTAACATAGTTGTCAATAGTTCCTTTAATTGTAGTTTGAACTAAAGAAGCAAGCTCAGCTTTAACGTTGGTGCTAGCTTTTTTCTTAGCTACCATTTGATCAAGACTTTCGCCAATAGCAGAAGCACGGAATTTATCTTTATTACTTTGGTAGTCAGGACCAGTACAATAAACTTCAATCAAGCTCTCGCCTTGTTGTTTTACACTTAAAGCATCTTTTCCTGCTTTAGATCCACCACATGCGAATAAACCAAATACTAGAGCTACAGCTAGTAAAGAATTAGTCAATTTTAAAGTAATTGTTTTCATAATATCGAAATTTAATATTTTCAAAAAAATTTATTTATAATGTTAAAAGCTTAATTTGTTCAATTTTGGTATAATTTGGCTATGTATTTCTTCGATTAAGGAGTCGTATCCTTCTCTTAGAGCATAATCATAACTAATAGGCTTCATTCCTCTTACCTCATATAGGGCTTCATTAAATATTTCATTACCTGTTACCATATCTGTAATGGTAAAGAAACAATCAACATAAACTAGAAATACCTTATAGTTTTTACCTTCCTTTACTGCACCTTTGGTTGCTCTTGATTCAACCTTTACAATAACATCAGCTTCTGTTTTATCGATTGTAAATGAGAAAAAATTATCAGAAAGTTCTTTTTTCATCTGGTTAGCTAATATTTTTCTTTTTGAAGCTTCACCAAATATGTTTTCAGAAAATTCGAAATATGCTTTTGTTCTTTCAAGTTTTAATATTGTTTTACCATTAGCTAAAGTAGCTGGATTGAAAAACATTTTATTTAGTTCGTAATTTTCATTTTCCTTATTTAAGATATCACTAAGGTCAATCTGTGCTCTTAATTCATGCAATTTTTGTGCCGATGTGATTGCTGATATCATGCATTTAATTACACCTTCTGAGTTTGTTTTAAGTTTATTGTTAATATCTCCAGAACCTTTGCTGAAATCTACATATAGAGGTAATTCAGCAATTGGATTCCCATTGTATTTAGCAAGAAACATGAACTTTCTCTCGGTTAATTCTGTTTTGGCAAGATCATAGACTTCTTTTTCAGGGATAATTTTAGTTTTTGTCATAATATCCTGAATAGAATTATAGATAGATGTACCTAAATTAATTCTTCCTTCAAGTGTCATAACATTTAAATCCTGATCTAAAAAATCCTTTAGCTCAGCAATAGATTTAGAATAAAAAACTAAAGCATTGTAAATATCATTTTTCTTTTCAGCTTCTTTTGCCTCTTCATAATATGTTGAAGCTAATTTTTTAGCTTTATTAAGCTCCATTCGTTTTGATAAAGCATACTTGTTTCGATTAAGTCTGTAGTAAACCCAGTATTTTTTTTCTTTTTTATTAATCCAAGTTCCTACTAATTCATAATCTTTTATCTTTTCGGCAATAGACGTCTTTACCTTTGATTCAAATTCTTCTTTGAAGCCTGTATTGTCTTCAAATTGATGCAGAATAGAACTAGAAGATACATTTACCGATATTTCAGATATTAAATCAGCTAATGCATTATTTTTAGCTGTTTGCATATAATCGGCTTGGTTTTGACTTACAACCGCGATACCTATATAATATTCTGGATCGACAGGTCTTTCTACCACCCATTTTGGAGGTTTTCTTCTTGCATTAGCATCTTTAGAAAATGCACCTAACAATACTGTTAGTATCAATGCAAAATAACTAAGCTGCAGAAAAGTAGTTTTCATATCAAATGATTTATTTCGTTTTAATATATTGTTCATTTTTGTATTCAATTCTTTTTTGTGATTTATTCAAATAATATGTTGCATTTAAATTCCAAATATGAAACAATAAGATAGCAGTTTTCAAAAATATAGATTTCTGTTAACAATAAACTTGCCAAAATTCAATTTATTCTATAAATAATCTGAAATATGTTTTATTATTTATAGTCAAATAGCATTATGTTTTTATCATAAATAGCCTGTAGATACTAGTATCTATTGATAAAATATATCGAAAATTCAATATTTGTGAATAAAAAACTAAAAGAAAACAATAATATGAAAATTGGTGGATTAAAGAATCATAAATTTAATAAAAAAAAATATATGGAATCAAATAAAATAAATACCAATATTAATATGTTTATGCTTCTAGATAAACTTTTTTATAAATAAAAATTTTAAGTAAATAATTATAATATGTATTTGAATAAACTATCTTATTTCTTAATCCTTATTTTTATAATTGGATTTTCTTCATGTGAAAATAAAAACAAGGATGCTTTTTATTATGGATATTATACCTATAATTTAAAAAATAAAGTAAAATCATTCAAAGAGAGATCCTATATTGCCAAAGATGTGAATGGAAAAATAGAAAAAGACGAAGATAGTCAGATTGCAGTAATGTTTGGGAATAGTGATGTTTTTTTTCATAAAAATGGATTCCTTAAGGAAAAAATATATGTTGATAGAGAAGGAAAAATAGAACAGAAAGAAATATACAATTATTATGAAAACTTCAAAATAAAAGAAAAATTAATCATAGATTCTTTAGAGGATACTATAAAACTTGAAGTTTATAAATATGATAAAGATGGATTTACAGTTTATGATTTGGATAAAAGCACGAATCCTTTCAGAAATGATTATGATACCCTAGAAATCAGTAAGTATAATAGCAAGAATTTATTAGACGAATGTAGAATATTTGATTATTCGGGAGAGTTAAATAGGTGGTATAAATTTGTGTATAGATCAGATGCAGATGATTATAGCATTGAGGAATATGCAGGTGAAAATGATTTGTTAAGAAAAACTAACTACAAATCAGATAAAGAGAAACATCTAAAATTACAAACATCATATGAGCCAAATGGGGAATTGTCTGCACGAACAGAATTGTGGTTAGATGATACAGAGGAATATGTTATGAATGAATTATTTATTGATTATAATAAAGATACCACTAAAACTGAATATAGTTATGATCAGTACAATAATATAATGAGCATAAAACAAATACATAGAGATAATATACGTAAAAATAGGAGATTAGAATATGAATACGATGAAAATTCAAATTGGATTAAGAGAATCGAATTTGAAAATAATACTGCGCTGATTATAACAGAGAGAGAATATGACTATTTTTAAACAAAAAAAAAATCCTAGAGAATTTGGATAAATTCTTTAGGATTTCTTTATTCTAAATATGATTCTATTTATTCGGCTAATATGAATACTAGGAGAGAATTATTAGAAATCTTTTAATAATTCTATAAGATTCGAATTGTTCTCCAAATCAAGAAAAATAGTATTAATTCCAAGTTTTTCTGCCGCAATACAATTTTCTTTCATGTCGTCGATAAATATTGTTTCGGTGGCATCTATCCCCTCTTTTTTTAATATCAAATCAAAAGCTTCTATATTTGGTTTCCTTATGCCTATTTCGTTGGAGTAATAGTGAGAGTGAAATAAATCTTCGAATTTTAAATTATATTCGTTTAAAAGTTGTTTTTCGAAGTATTTTACATGAATTTCATTTGTATTGCTTAATAAAATTAGATTATAATCTTTTTTTAGTCTTTTAAGCAAGTCAATTTTTTGTTTTGGGAAGTCCAAAAGCATAGCATTCCATGCAAAATCTATTTCTTGATTAGTAATATTTAAATTAATTTCAGATTTTATTAGCTCGTATAGTTTATCAGAACTTAACTTTCCTTCCTCGAAATCGTAAAAAATGCCATTTTTCTCATAATTTTTTTTAAAAAAATCTACATTTTTTAATCCAAGCTTTTCGAATTGATATACTGTTGCTTGTGGGTCTATATTTATTAAAACTCCTCCTAAATCAAAGATAATATTAGATATTTTTTTCATTTTTTTTTCAAATTATTTGTGTATTACAATGCAAATATGTAATATTGCACACCGAAAACAAAGGGTAATAAGTAATAATTATCAAAAAGTTTTTCCGGGCCTATAGCTCAGCTGGTTAGAGCACCTGACTCATAATCAGGGGGTCCCTGGTTCAAGCCCAGGTGGGCCCACCCCCTATAAAAGCTAATTGCATTTTATGCGATTAGCTTTTTTTGTATCCATAAGTTGGTATTCGTTTCAAATATTAGCGTTTATTTATCTATTCTCCCCTATTTTCTTTAATTTTATCTTTTGAATTATTCGGTTTTAAGTTTGATTTAGCAAAAATAACTTGGATTAATTCGATTATTTTATGTATTAATTCATGTGATCCAAATCCAGCTAAAAAACCAAATCCAATGAGTGTATAAAAGTGACTTATGTCAAAATCCTCATTTCCGCCCAGATTAATTAAATTACTTTTCATAAATACAAGAAGTATTAGGGCTAAAACTCCAGCTTGGATTGGTCTATAAAGATACCAAAATATCCAGGCTTTCATATTCATGTTTTCACCCATTTCCGCATTTTCTCGCGCTACTGGAGTAAAGGTTTCTCCTATTCTTTGATACAATGCCTTTAAACAGTAAAAAGAGCCTCCTAGAGCACCTGCTAGAAACATTCCGTAGGTGACGTTCTCGTTTACGTTAAAGTTCGATATAATCGTTAATTTTGACTTTATAGATGAAAATGAATTTGTGAAAATCCAAAGTAAAGAAATAATCAAAATTATTAAGTTGTAAGATGCTGCAACTATAATTAGGTAAAGTTCCGTTTTTTCTATCTTTCCCATGTTTTTATTTTAATATGTTCATAAAATAAAGCGTTTGTTTCGATATATATTTTCTTGCAAAGTTGTGATTTTGCATTTACAGTTTTGTCCTATTCTAATTTATTAAAAGTTGCTTTTACATAAATCTATATTACTGCTCTGTAAAGCTTTTAATTTAGCTGTATGGCTATTTTTATATATCTGATAGTTAAAGCTGTATTGATAATTACAAAAGGTGGAAAAGTTTTAAACGAAAACTATTATATTAATCTAATTTATTTTAAAATAAATCATATCAATACAATATTAAAGTTAAGTATAATAAGTTTATTTAAGCAAATTTTTTTATTTGTGGTATTTCAAATATTTGAAAATAAGTATTATAAACTTGATTTTGTGACTGTGTGATTTTTGAAGGTGCAGTTTGAATAGTGGGTTTATATTTTTTCGATTATTGTTGGTATTTCTGAATAATCATTTATTTCGAAGAATCTATCACTAGTAATTTTTTCATCTAAATCTTCATGTTTCCATGTTGTTTTTGATTTTTTGTAGATAGCATATCCTCCAAGATTTAATACAGGGAGAATATCAGATTTTAAAGAATTGCCTATCATAATAAAGTCTTTAGCTTTGATATTTAGCTGATTAAAGATTCGAGCATAATTTTCTTCTGCTTTATTGCTCATTACAAATACATTAGGGAAATATTTCTCTAATCCTGATTTCTTTAATTTTCGTTCTTGATCAAGAGCATCTCCTTTTGTTGCTAATACCAATTGGTAGGACGAGGATAGTGATTCTAGACAGTTTTCTACCCCATCTAAAAGTTCTACAGGTTTGTTAATCATATCCTTTCCTATATCAAGTAGTTTTTGTATTTTATCAGGAGTTAAATTTGAATCTGATATTTTTATTAGGCATTCAATCATGCTTAATACGAATGCTTTTATTCCATAACCATAGTCTTCCATATTTTGCATTTCTATTGCAAAAAGCTCCTCCATCGCCTTATTATAAGGAAGAATATCTGAAGCAATAGAGCAAAATTGTTTTTCAGCTTTTCTAAAAAAATCTTCATTATCCCAAAGAGTATCATCAGCATCAAAGGCGATAATTTTGCCTGTATTCATATTGCTTGTTTTAAGAGTATAGTTATGGATTTTTGAATTGATATTGCTAAAAGAAAATAAGGATATAAATTTAGTTTTTAAAACTTATGATTCTTTCTCCATCAATTTCATCAATATTTACAGATATAGTTTCAGGAGGAAGTAGTTCTTCGATTCTTTCAGGCCATTCGATAAAGCAGAAAGAGTTTGTGTAAAAATAATCTTCGTAGCCAAAATCATAAGCTTCTTCAATATCCTCTATTCTATAAAAATCGAAATGGTAGATATTCGACTCATTTTTTCCTAGATATTCATTAACTATAGCAAATGTAGGGCTATTAATACTGTCGTCATCAACACCTAATTGTAGGCAAACAGCTTTAATAAAAGTTGTTTTACCAGCTCCCATTTTTCCATAAAAAGCAAAGATTTTATTATCCTTTATATTATCTAAAAAAATCTTTGCTGCATTGTCTAATTCTTTGATCGAATTTACTTTAATTTCCATTTTTCACTTATTATTCTGGCGGTAAAAATAATCTTTTTAATGAATTTACCCAATCAAAATTATTAAACTTTTACCATTATTTAGGATATTATATTTTAGAGTATTCTACTTAACAATATTTTTTTTAACTATTTCTGCAAGCATTTTTGGTTTTATATCAAAGAGACATTTCTTATATTCTTTTTGTTTGCATTTGCCAGATCCATCTTTGGAGCAAGGTATACATTTTAGATCAGACTGCATGAGTTCTATATGTTTTCCTGTAGGATATCCAAAAGCTGAAGGTCCTATTATTGCGATTCCTGGAGTTAAGAATTTATCGGCAGCATGTAAAAAACCAGTATCGCCTGAAATTGCGAATTTAGATTGAGATACGATATAACATGATTCAAGTAAATTTGTTTTACCAGCCATATTGATAACTCTATTAGGAGCTATATTTGCTATTTCCTCACAAAACTTATCCTCAGGTCCTCCTAAAACAATGAATTTGTATTCATCTAGAATTTTAATCAAATCTTTCCAATATTCAATCGGCCATCTTTTCATTTCCCAAGCAGCCGAAGGAATCAAGCATATTCTGTCCTTACAATTATCTATTATCTGACTATTTACATTGTTTTTATTTGATTCTGGAAAATACCAATCGATATTCGAACTAGGGAATTCATTAATACCAAACTTACTAAGAGGTTTGCGAAATGACTCTACCCCCTTGAAAGGCATAGGAAATAAGTCAATTCTGAATTTGAATAAAAGAATTCTTTTTAATCGATCCTTACTTCTCATACAAAACTTTGGTCCAATTCCGAATATCCTTTTAAATCTGGGAGCTATAACTAATCGCAGTATATTCGATCTAATATTTGAATGAGCATCGTAAACAAAATCGAAATTTTCTTTTTTAAGTTCCTTTGCATATTTGTAAAGACCTTTAAAACCTGTCGATTTATCAAATCCCCAAATTTTATCAATTCTTGGATCCATTGCTAGAAAGGATGACATATCTTTTCTAGCAATCCAATGAATTTCAGAGTCAGGATATTTAGCTTTTATACCATCAATTATACCCATACACTGAATTATATCTCCAATGGAACTAAATCTAATAATAAGAAATTTCTTAGTCATAAAGTCATGAATTTAGAGCTTAATCTGTTAGAATTTATTACTGTGTTTTTGAGGAAATCAAAAATCTGAACAAAAGTAATTATCTAAATAAGAAAATGAACTATGTTAATATTTAATTTATGCTATCCTTTTGCTTCAGCTTTATGTTTTGCTTATTGTTAAATTTAAAAGAGTAAAAGAACTTATTCATATCGTTCATAAGTTTAGTTTTCTTTCTGCTAGGTCCTCCAAAGCTTATTTGATAAATTTTTGATCCTATAAAGAAAAATCTTCTATAGTATGTATACTCAATATTTCTCTTCCCTATTATAGTATATACGATTTCTTTTCCTAACATTCTTTGGTAGGGAATTGTTTTTTCTGATTTTACAATTATTCCAGATTTTGCGAGACTAGTTTCTTTCATTGCATTATAGTAATCTTCGGGATTTGTTTTTGCAAAATCTAGATTTTGTTCCGAAAAATCAGAAATTATCAATCCATAAATATAAATATCATCAGAGTATCTATACATTATTGTTTTTATACCCTTTTCGGAAAATTGACTACGAAGAGCTTTACCTGGCATCGAAAATTCCGTATGTGTTGCTTTGCATTTTAGATTATACCAATTTTGTGAAAAAACTGACAAACCAAAACTTAATATAATTGTGAGTAAAAGTATTTTCTTCATATTTGTTTTATTATAGTCCTCTCATCCATTCGTCACGAAGCTGATTGCAATCTTTAGAATTTAATACTTTTCGCATTTTTGTTAGTAATAGTTCTTTATCTCTTCCCAAATTACCTCTAAGAACAAGATAATTTGAAGCATGATCGGATCTGAATACAGTTTGATTAAGTTCGGTTTTTGAAATAAATATTTCAAGTTCCTGTATTAGTTCAAACTGATTTAAGGGATGAAATTCTTCTTTAAGTTTATTTTTAAAGTAATCTTCTCCATTAGGAAAACTTAAGACCAAAGTAGAAAGAAATTCAGGTTGTATATCATTAATCAGTTTGGCGGAGTCAGTAGCATGTTTTTCAGAATGAGTTTTACCTCCAAGTCCGTTAATAATCATTACAGAGAGTTTGATTCCAGCATTTTTAGCTTTTTTTAGTCCAGATTTATGCAAATTGTAATCTTCTCTTTTACTTATCATTTCTAAAACCTGATTATTACCTGATTCAATACCAACATAAAGTAAATCCAATCCATTCTCTTTTAGAAGCTTTAATTCTTCTATGGATTTATTTTCAATATCAGCAGACGAAGCATATGCTGAAACTCTACTTAATTTAGGGAAATATGATTTTAGAGTAGATAGTATTTTAATTAATGATTCTGTTTTAAGGACTAGAGCATTTCCATCCGCCAAAAAGACTTTCTTTATATCCTTGTTTAGCTCGGATACAGATTTTATGTCATTAATAATATCATCGGAATCTCTGATTTTAAACTTTTTTGATTTATACATTTCACAGAAATGGCATTTATTCCAAGAGCAGCCATAAGTGATTTGTAGAATAAAAGAATATGCCTCGCTAGGAGGTCTAAACAAAGGATAATCGTAACTGAACATAATTAAAATAAAATAATATTATATAAAATTGTCTACTAAATATAATAGTTAGGAAATGGGATTAAATATATCAAAGAAATATTAATTTGAATAAAAAACTTTAAAGGTTTAAGGATATTTAAAGATTTTATATATATTTAAATAGCTTTATTGGATTTAACATATGTAAATTAGATTTTGAAAAATAGTTATGGTTTAAAATTTGTAAGATTAAATTTTTTTATTTTACATATATTTTTTCAATAGATTTTAAAAAATATAAAGTAAACTCACAACTACACACTATATAAAATATTGAATAATTTAAAAACCCCAAGTGTAAATATCATATTAATAATTAGATATATAATAATGTGAATATATATACTCTAAGCCAAATTTAATAAAATTGTTTATGGAAGATAGTCAGCTTAATATAATAGTGCAAGATAAGTGGCAAAAACTACTCGATCAACTAAGTCTGATTACAAATACTCCCAATACTTTGATTATGCGTGTTCAAGGTGAATGGATAGAGGTGTTTAGCAAATCTTCACATATTGATAACAGATATTCAATTCATGCGAAGGACAAGCTGTCTGGATTATATTGTGAAGAAGTAATCGAAAGGAATAATAGATTTTATATTCCTGATGCATATAAAACAGAAAGATGGAAGAATAATCCTAAGATTGAATTTGGTTTAAATTCATATGTTGGTTACCCGGTACATTATTCAGATGGGAATGTGTTTGGAACTATCTGTTTCTTAGATTATAAATCCTTGTCTGATTTTTCTAAATATGAAGGATTAATACAAAAGATAATAGCTATTGTGGAATTAGACATAGAGTATTATTTTGAGTTTAGAAAACGAGAAGTGGAGAAGCAAAATGAATTAAATCTATATCTTGCTGAAGAGTATAATGTTGAATCTGATCATTTTTCTCCTGTTAATAAATTATCTAGCATAAATAATAAACAAGATCATCTTATTTGTAGTAATATCATAAAAGAGACTGAAACAAAATACAAGTATTTGATAGAATCAATAGGTAATCCTTTTATGCTATTATCACCCATTAAAGATTATAAGGACGATATAATTGACTCATATATAATTGATATTAATAAGGCTGCTGCCGATATTATTGGAGTTGATAAAGAATGTTTAAAAAATTCTAGATTTTCCGATCAGTTTGATTATTTGATAAAAGGCATATTAGAGATTGTGCAGCCCAAGTTTAGACTACGTAAAAGCCATAGTTTTGAATACTATATCAGGAATAGAGATATGTATTTAGAAATTAGCACTTTCTTCACAAAGGAATCAGAGATAATTGTGCTATTTAAAGATATTAGTGATAGAGTCAAGTTAAGAAATGATTTACGCAGTAGTGAGCAGCATTATAGAAGTCTTTTTGAGAAGATAAATGTTGGAGTTGAATCCTTACAACCAGTTTATACTGATGGTAAGATTGTAGATTTTATACTGAAAGATGTAAATCCAATTGCAGCAAAACTATACAATATTGATAAAACAAAGCATTTAAATAAGTTATTCACTGAGATATTTAAAAATAGAACAGGTCAGATTATTAATTTAATTCAAGAATCAAATGTTTGCAATAAACCCAAAGAGCTAGAAATATTTGATTGTGAAATAAACAAATATCTCGCATGTAAGATATTTAAAGACGGAGATACTGATATAATTCTTACCTATCATGATATCTCAGATAGAATATTTCAGTTGCAATCATTAAAGGAGAGCGAGAGTCGATTAAAATCTATATTTGAACATGATATAACTATAATGCTTGTGTTGGATCCTGATACAGGAATGATAGTCGATTGTAACAATGCTGCAACTAAGTTTTATGGCTATTCGCGAAATACTTTATTAAATTCGAATATTCATAATATTAATACAGAAACAGTTGATCGAACAAAGGAGTGTTTGTGTAGGGTTGTGAAAAAAGGAAGTTCTTATTTTGAGTTTAAGCACAAAGTTTCTTCAGGTGAAATAAAGGAGGTAGAAGTTCACTCCTGCCCATTTCGTAGAAAAGGAAAAACTCTTATCTTATCAATAATACATGATGCAACAGAAAAGAATAGAGCTTTAAAAGATGTATATACTATGTCAGAGATAGTAAAACAAGCACCTATTTCAATAACTATTACTGATAATATTGGTAATATCACTTATGTAAATAAATATAATGAGAAATTAACAGGATATAAATCTAATGAAATTATAGGATTGAATCCATCTGTATTAAAATCGGGAAAAATATCTATGGGCGAGTATCAAATTTTATGGTCGAACTTGATGAATAAAAACACTTGGTCGGGGGAACTATATAATAAGAAGAAAAATGGTGATTTTTATTGGGAACATGCACTTATTGGTCCAATATTAAACGAGAAAAACGAAGTTACCAATTACTTTAAGATTAGTGAAGATATTTCGAAGAGAAAAAAAATGGAACTCGATTTAAGATATGCCAAATTAAGAGCTGAGGAAAGTGAAAGATTAAAAACATCATTCCTATCTAATCTTAGTCATGAAATTAGAACTCCTCTTAATGGTATAATAGGATTTTCTAAATTATTAGAAATTGATGAACTAAGTCCTGAGAAAAAGAATATGTATGTTGATGTTATAAATAAATCAGGTAATCAGTTAGCTCAGATAATAAATGATTTGGTAAATACATCAATGATTGAGGCAGGTAAGATAAATATAAAAATAAGCTCTTTTGTTTTAGAAAGCCTGATAGATGAAATTGTATCCTACCACAGTAAACATTTCACCCATAAAGGTATAGAATTAATTAGTACTATTGAAGCTGAGTCGGATACTGTTTGGAATACAGATAAAAAGCGACTTAGACAGGTTATTGATAATTTACTAAGAAATGCATTGAAATATACTAATAATGGAAAAGTTGAGATAAAAATGGAACGTTTCGATAATCATATCAAATTTTCAGTAATAGACACAGGGATAGGAATTGAGGAGAAAAACCAAAAATTGATTTTCAACAGATTCAGAAAAATAGAAAAGAAAGAAACTAATAATGATGGTAATGGTTTAGGTTTATATATCTGTAAAGAAATTGTTCGGCTTTTGGGAGGAGAAATATGGGTAAAGTCAAAATTAGGCGAAGGAACAGAAATAAGTTTTACAATAATGCAACATAGTAAGCTTTCTGAAGAATAGTTTTCATATATCTTTGCATTTTTATATATTATAAACAATGATTTAAATAATATGAAAATAGTAATACAAAGAGTAAACTTTGCAGATATAAATATCAATAAAACAGAGAAAAGGCAAATTTCGAAAGGATTATTGGTACTTCTAGGAATAGTTAATGAAGATGGTTTGGAAGATATTGAATGGTTGATAAAGAAAATTTTAAACCTTCGGATATTTGATGATCAGGATGGAGTTATGAATAAGTCAATCCAAGATATAGAAGGAGATATACTTGTAGTAAGTCAATTTACTCTTCATGCAAAAACTAAGAAAGGGAACAGACCATCATATATTGCAGCAGCAAAGCCTGATATCGCAATTCCTCTTTATAACGAGTTCATAGTGAAGTTAAAGTCAAGTTATAATGCAGGTAGAATCGAAACAGGAGAGTTTGGGGCCGATATGGATATTAAATTTGAAAATTCGGGTCCTGTTACTATAATTATTGACAGTAAGAATAAGGAGTAGGCTTGTATTTAAGAATATTATGTAATTTAGATATACTCAATTATATTTTATAATTTGGATGTACTGTTAGACAAGTTTTATCTTTAAGTTAATAACAAATACTTATATTACATTAAGAGATAATTTAATCTTTAATTTCTTCTGAATTAAAAATATTAAAACAGAAAATATACGACATTTAAATATTATGATAAATATATAGATTTTGATTATCATTTATTATAATTACTTAGCTGCTAATAATATTTTTTTAAATAAAATTACACCACTAAATGTATATTATCGGTTAATAAATCATATTTTAATGTTAATAAAGTAATAATATTTACGATTCTGATTAATATAAATTATTAAGATAACTTAATATTTTTAACTGTTTTTTTCAAGTTTATGAAATATTATATCTTTTTAAGTTCCATATAATCAACAACATATACGCTTTTGTTTTTTAGTTTGAAAATCATTTTGTTATTAATTTGTTCAAATCTAATTCATATTCTAAATTGCGTAGGACATAAAGAAATTTTACCGACAATTATGTAAAGCTCTTTATTCTATTTGAAGATATTTGTCCTAATTGATACAGTCCTGTTGATTGAGACTACAAATTTATTTTCAATTTTTATTCAATGTAAGTTTTTGTATGATTTGAAGAAAAGGTTTCCAATATTTGGGACCTTTTTTTTGTTATTAACAGTCATCTTCAATTTTGTTAATAAACTTGAGTGCAATTACTATTATTTTAAACTAGTTTTGATTCCAAATTAAAAAACATTTCACCATTCAATATATATAAATATGAAAAAACAGGTTTTGGTTACTGGGGGGACAGGTTATATTGGTTCTCATACGGTAGTTGAATTGCAAACTAACGGATATGAAGTTATAATTGCAGATAATCTTTCTAATTCAAGAATAGAAGTTCTGGAAGGAATCAAAAATATAACAGGTATAGAACCTTTATTTGAGAAATTGGATTTAAGTATCCCATGTGAGGCTAGAAAAATATTTGAAAAATATCCAAATATTAATTCGATAATTCATTTTGCAGCTTCAAAAGCTGTCGGTGAATCTGTTGGAGAACCCCTAAAGTATTATGCAAATAATTTAAATTCTCTTATCAATATTTTAAGTCTAATGAGAGAATTTAATGTTCAAAACATTGTGTTTTCATCATCTTGTACTGTTTATGGTCAGCCAGAAAAATTACCTGTGACAGAACAAACTGAAAGACAGGAAGCCGAATCTCCGTATGGTAATACAAAAACAATATGTGAAGATATTATTCGAGATAGTGTTAAGGCTTATGATGGAATTAATGCAATTGCCTTAAGATATTTTAATCCTATTGGATCACATCCGACCGCTTATATTGGTGAATTGCCTAATGGTGTACCAAATAACCTGATACCTTTTCTTACACAAACTGTAATTGGAATGAGAGAGAAACTTAGTGTTTTTGGGGATGACTATCCGACGAAAGATGGATCTTGTATAAGGGATTATATCAATGTGGTTGATCTTGCTAAAGCTCATGTTGTATCAATTGAACGTTTGATTGAGAATAAGCAAAAAAGTAGATGCGAATACTTTAATATCGGAACTGGTGAAGGATATTCTGTACTTGAAATTATTAATTCGTTTGAAAAAGCTACTGGAGAAAAAGTTCCTTATGAAATTACTGGTAGAAGAGAGGGTGACATTACGGAAATTTATGCTGATACTAGTTATGCAAATGAAGAACTTGGTTGGAAAGCTGAAAAAAGCTTAGAAGATACTCTTGCTTCGGCATGGGAGTGGCAAAAAAGAATTGTTAATTAATTAAAATTTGCAAATGATTTATCAACATATTAGATAAATCATTTGCAAACTTAAAGCCCAACAATATGTATAGTTTTATTCTGCTGTTCTATGCTTTCCCAATATATTTTATCGTTCCAATTTTTGTTTGATTTTCTGTCAAATATAACTAACCATCCAGTTTTTTCATTCATTTTGTCCATGTATTCAGATAGTTGATGAATGCCTTCTTGTTTAGTTTTTTCGGAATATAGAAGTTTGAGTTCAATCGGGTATTTTTTATTAGCAAATTCAATGCATAGATCCAATCTTTTAGTACCAGTAGCATATTCACGCGATATTCTGGCTCCACCGTTAACTACTCTTTGTAAAAAGGCTTGAAGTATGAGATGTGGAGCAGCTTCTTTATATTGGTATTTTTCTACCCAAATTTCCGAATTTTCTCTCCAAAAGTTTTGAAATTCTTTCAAAAGAGAATTCATATCAATAGAATTATTGCTAATCCATTTGTTAATTATATTTTGAGGAAGTTTTTCTTGAGTAGTTCTGCTAAGAGTTCTAATTATTATTTCTTGATACATCGGGTTTGCAGCCTGAATACTTC
>JAOARN010000124.1 GCA_025210485.1 Marinifilaceae bacterium
CTCTATCAACTGAGCTACTCCCGCAGTCGTAATAATAAAAGTGGGAAGAGCAGGATTCGAACCTACGAAGACATAAGTTAGCGGAGTTACAGTCCGCCCCAGTTGGCCACTTTGTTATCTTCCCAAATAATTTAACAATAAAAATCAGAGCGGGAGACGGGACTCAACCCCGCGACCCTCAGCTTGGAAGGCTGATGCTCTATCAACTGAGCTACTCCCGCATAATTTGCTGGTGGGAAGAGCAGGATTCGAACCTACGAAGACATAAGTCAGCGGAGTTACAGTCCGCCCCAGTTGGCCACTTTGGTATCTTCCCATACAAAACGCTTGTGTTTCATTTCGTATTGCAGGTGCAAATATAAAGCGAATATTAGAATATACAAGACTTTTACGGCATTTTTTTCATTTTTTTTCAAGCTTTTTACTTAAACAACTGATTATCTTGACTAAAAAAAATATTAACTTATTTATTTTTTTGCACGCATCTTTAAATTTCAACCTACCACAATGATTACAAGCTAAACTCAAACACGAATACATATTTTCAAGAATGCTTCTACAATAAATCAAATTAAGGCTTTTTAACAATAGAAACACAACCAAAATATATAATCACTCGTAAAATAACTCAACTACACCAAACGATAATAAGCAATTGCTAATTTAAAACTATATATTATAGAACAAGATCAGGTACAGTCACAACAGTCACAACAGCAACTACAGCAAAAAGATGATGAGTTTCAAATCAAGAACAGTGAAAGCTATAAAAAAACACCTTTGCGTACAAATAATCAAAACAAACCAACAAGCAAAGAGGAAAATTTTATAAAAAAATGCTTCAAAGAAGAAATCACCAAAACAAAAAAAATTATTTTAAAGAATATCAACAAACAAAATCTTAAACATAAAAGATTTTGTAAACTAAAAAATTTTCTCTCAAACACTAATAAATCAAACGATAACAAATCGGTCTCAATAAAACATTTAGTCCAAAAACACACTAAACTAAAACTTCTTCTGCATTTTCTAGAAAACACGCCCTCTAAAGAATTAAAACCTTCCAAATACATGATTAAAAACGATGAATTATTCTTAAACCCAACAGAACAACAACCGATCAACCAAGACAACCTAAAAACAGAAGATTCAACCGTCACCTTAATCAAGTTCGAAAAAATTATTTCAAATATGATTAATAACGATTACTTTTTAAATCCAATTCCATATAATTACACACAGAATAATATAGATTCTAATTTAGAATTACTTAATCATATCCTAAACATATTTAATAAACCTGATATCGAAAAGGCTTTTGAAATACATTACAATAATTTTCTTTCTGATATATTGATTACAATTAGATTTAATATTCAACTCCCACTCAAGCAATCCATCCAACTCAGCGATTCTAATCCGTCTCTACATCAACTAAAACAAACAACTTTCAATGAAGAAGAAGAAGAGGAAGAGGAAGAGGAAGAGGAAGAGGAAGAGTATAAAAACGAATTCCAAACACCCCAACAATTGACAGAAGAGCCGAAGCTACAACAACTACCAGAACACTTAAGAAACACCCCTGACGAACTAAATAGCTACAAGAAACTTGATGAATACAGGATAAATACATACAATCAATTATATTCATTTTCAACATCAAACGATAAACAATCTTCGAATACCATTAAAACAAAGTCAGGAACTCAACAATTTTCTTCCGACATCTCTTCAATTCCATCAGAAAGAATAAAAGATGAAAAAAACATAAAGGATAAAATCAGACAACTCGCTTACAATGCTTTCAGAAAATTAAAAAATGATTACTAAACAAATAAAAAACAAACTATAACCTATTCTTGAATCTACGCGTACCTAAAAAAAATGTAAAAAAGTTTGTATTTAAAATATTTTTTATACTTTTGTCAACGCTTAGCGCAACGCGACCAGCTCCTACTGAATCCCCCAGGGTTGGAAGGCAGCAAGGGTAAGTGGTCGTAGCGGTGCGACGTAACGCTAAGCATTTTGCCAATGTAGCTCAGCTGGCTAGAGCAGCTGATTTGTAATCAGCAGGTCGTGGGTTCGAGTCCCTCTATTGGCTCAAACATAAAGCAATCAACAAATATTTGTTGATTGCTTTTTTTATTCCACACAACTTGATTCCAAAACACAAAGATAATATAATCTACATAATATATAATTATTTTAAATTACATCACATTCCCACTTTTAGTTTATACTATTTGCCTGAATTATAAATTCATCAACGAAATAAAAGACAAAAAAGTTTTCATAGCTCCCTATCTGATTCCCTACTTGTATTTTTCAAATTGTATAAGTTTATTTAGTTTTACATATAATTATGACTATTATTTAAACTACACACAATTTTACAATGAAAAGAAAAATATTACTTTGCTTAATACTAGCAATATGTTCAAATTTTATCTATGCACAAATCAAGCTAAATAAAAACACAAAAGAAAACATAATTAGGGATGCTATAAAAAACAACCCTTCTATTTTCGACATTAAAAACACCATCAAGTATGAATTCTTAAACAATATTTTGATTGTCGAATTAAAACCAACAGGATGGATAATTATCGATCCCAAAGGAGATAAAAACTACAGAATTGCCTACAATTACAACAACGAATGGAATATTGATCTAAAGGATAAAAACCAAACAGATTGGCTAAAACTTTTCGATCATCCAGTGATAGAAAAAACCACAAAAAGACTAAGAGGAGACACATACAATAAAGTAGAACCTCTTTTAAAAACCAAATGGAACCAATATTGCATGCCTACGGACAAATGGGGAGGAAAACCAACCCCTGTTAGTGGATGTGTACAGACAGCAATGGCTCAAATTATGAAACATTTTGAGTATCCTAAACACGGATATGGCAAAGTAGTGAATCCAAACAAATACGGAGGCGTAAACACGAATGCCGATCTTAGTGACGAATTCAACTATGCTGATATGCCTTTAAATTCATCTTGCACAGAATCAAAAAAAGAACTAATGTTTGAACTAGGCGTCATGTCTCAAGCTTTTTATGGAACAGCCGAAGATGGTGGAACTGGAGCCGACACAAGAAAAGGTACTGATGGTATGACAAAGTACTTAAACTATACTAAAACTAGTATTGGATCACTAAATGATGCTAATCGACACGACAGAGTAATGGAGCATCTACTAAACAATATCCCTTTAATTGTTGATGGAAGCAACGGCAGCAGCGGTCATGCTTTTATCCTAGATGGATATGACGGCAAAGGCAACTATCATTTCAATTTAGGTTGGGGTGGCTATAGCAATGCATACTATAGCCTTGACAAAATACCTTTCAATAAAGGCATGCGAATATTCTACAATCTAAAACCAGACAAGGACGCTATCAAAACATTCCCATACTCAGCTAATTTCGAAAATATGCCCGAATGGTCAAAACCTAAAAATGTTAAAATTGAAAAAGACGAAAATGGTGATAAAGTACTTGTGTTAAAAACAACAGAGGACGACTATCAACTTCTATACATCGCTCCTAAAGACGCCAGCAATCTATCATTGGCAATGAATCTAGGAGTTGATACTAAAAATGCTAAATCAGGCGAATACATAAGCTTAAGCGTAAAACTATTTGATTATCACAATAACAAAGTGACAGACAAGACAATATACCACCTAACTAGCCTTGTAGGTCAGAACGACTTTCGCAATAAACGAATCATTATTCCTTTAAACGAATACAGAGGACATAAATTAAAAATAATGATTGACACATATACTGGATTCGCTAATGCGCCAAAATATCAGATAAAATCTTTTCAAATATCAAACATTAGTGACAACAAAATAATCGCAGCAAACTGCACTAACAATCGTATCGAGCTTTCCTACAAATCAAATATAAAAAATACCGACATCGACCCAAGCTACTTCAAAATAAAACATGGAGAATTCTACTACAATGCCAAAAACGTAGAGCTTAAAAACAATGATTCGAAATCAAAAGTACTTTACCTATATTCAAATTATTCAATCAAGAAAGATGACAAACTATCTGTTTCATATAATCCAAAATCATCAAAATCCACGTTAATTGACGAATACGGAAACCCTATGACAACAAATGATAACAATCACAACATCAAGAATCTTTCAACTAAAATAAACAATAAACCAGAACTTGTTTTAGTAAAAAACGACAATAAAAACGCCTTATACAAACTCAAACTTATCGACAAAGATGGAGATGTGTTAAGAGCTCAATTATATTATGACAAAAACAAAATAACCGTCAAAAACGGTGCTAATAACAGTTATTACATCCACGGTGAAGCTAATAAAATCAAAGGATCATACATATATGCATTAATGGAAGATTTTTCATCAAAAACGCATAATACAACATTTACGTTTACAGACAACATGAAACCTGTAAATCCAAACGACAATAATAACGACAAACCGGACAATACTGATAATAACAAGCCAGACAACAACGATAAACCAGATAATACTGATAACAACAAACCAGACAACAACGACAAACCAGATAATACCGATAACAATAAACCTGACGACAACAACCCCAACAAACCAGTAGACCAAAATAAAGATGACAAAGACGAAGACCCTTTAAGTATAGAGAAAAATAAAAAAGCGGAGATTATTATATATCCAAATCCCGCACAAGACTTCATTCGATTTAACGAGAATTGTGATTTAATAAAAGCATACAAACTTAGCGGGAAAGAGGTCTTATCTATCTCTAAGTACAAGAAAAATAATTCAATCAATATATCTAAATTAAAAACAGGAATATATATTGTAGTAATTGAACAAAACAAAATCAAAACCAGCTTAAAATTATTCAAAAAATAGAAAAAAAAAGGCGTACATTTCTTAATGTACGCCTTTTTCATTCAATTCTTTAAGTAAGATTTTTATTATTTCTGAACCAATATAGTCCCTAAAACAAGAAGAGCTGCTCCTATTATTCTTTTCATACTCAATTCTATTGGCTGAATTCCAAACCAACCAAAACTATCAATCAATAAAGACATCACTATTTGCCCCAAAAATGCCCCTGCCACTAATGTAGTTGCTCCAAGCTGTCTCACCAACAACAAAAAAGCGGTAACAAATAAAACTCCAAAAACACCTCCAACATACAAATACCAGGGAATTTGAGTCAATTTTGAAAAACTTGGAAAATTAGGTGCAAATACTATATTTATCAAAACGATTAATACAAAACCGCCTAAAAAAGAAAAAAATGTAGCTTGCAATGGATGATTCATCCACTTACTTAACGAAGAATTCACTGTAGCCTGTATTGGATTAAGAGCACCAATAACAATAGCCAATATCAAAAACAAGTAATTCATATTATTCATATACCAAATATTTTATTTTATCCAAAAATACAGCTTATATGATAATAGACACAAAAAAAAGCTAGAAGAAAAACCTCTAGCTTTTATTTTCAAAAGGGTGGAAGACCGGGTTCGAACCGGCGACCTCTGGAACCACAATCCAGCGCTCTAACCAACTGAGCTACATCCACCATTTTTTGTTGTTTGCGGTGCAAATATAGATATTTATTATCAATAATTGCAAGCTTTTTTTTGAAAAATATTAAAAAAAATTCTTTATTCAGCTTTTCTGTTAACTTTGCATTCTACTAATCATATATATAGCATATGGAATTTTTTTTAGATAATAATAACACCCAACAAATATTTGAACAAATAATAAAGAAGTTCAAAAGAATGGGCAATGGTGAAATATACGAACAAGTAAAAAAACTAAATCCCGAATACAAAAAAATATACGGTATTAACTACTTTGGATTAAAGCAACTATCCGAAGCCTACGAAAAAGATATTTTATTAGCGAGAAAATTATGGTGGCATAATAGCAGAGAAACGAAAATACTTTCAATTTTATTGACTCCTGAAAACGAATGCAATATCGAATACTGCATAAAATTGATAAAAGAAGCAGAATCTGAAGAAATACTAAATTACTGCATAAGTAGATTATTTTGGAAATTAAACTTCAAAGAAAGTTTAATTAAGCTTTTACTCGATTCAGGAAAACATAGAAATATTTTAATTGCTATTAAAACATACTCTCAAATTTTAATGAGATTAGATGACTTTGACCTCAAATTCTTTGAACACCTTGTTAATAGTATTCCTTTTAACTATATTGACAACAAATTAGAAGATTCTATTTTAAATATTTTTGAAAGAGCAATCAAATTAGCTCCTGAATCAAAAAACGATTTGTTAAAAATACTTAAAAATAAAAATCTAATTTCTTTGATTGATACACTAAATGAATTATAATTGTATCATCTTATTTTTACTAATATTTTATTCAATAATCAGCAACTATAATCCTATGAAAAAACTGTTTTTTATTCTTTCTATTATTACTTTGTGGTCATGTCAAGAAAAAGTTGTTTTCGAGATCAACGGTAGAGTAGGTAATGGAGAAAAGAAAAAAATCTATCTTGAAAAACAACATGTTTCTGGAACTGAAATAATCGACTCTGCTATTATTTCAAATGAAAACAGATTTAACTTTGAAGCAGAAATATCACAACCAGAATTCTATGTACTTCGTTTCGAAAATGGAAAGGCAATAACACTTCTAGCAGAACCAAAAGAAGATATACTCATAAATATAGAAGGTGACAAATCCGATGATTCTTATCAGGTATTCTCATCGAAAGGCTCCATACTTATTAAAGAACTTATTGATACTCTAAACTACAATAAATATAGACTTGATAGTATCAGAGTTGTTATGCGTGAAAATATTGACAATGAAAGCAAAATCAAAGAACTTGAACAAGAGCTAAAATCAGTTATCAAAGATCAAAGGAAATATTCTGCAAATTTCATTATGAAAAATGCAACCTCTCTCTCTAGCTACTTTGCTCTTTACCAAAAAATTGACAAATCAAACTACACGCTTAATGAAAATTCAGATATCAATTTTGTTAAAATTGTAGCTTCATCTATGAGAGCACTCTATCCTGAACATGAGTTTACAAAATCTATACTTGCAAATTTAAAAACCTTGCAAAGTAAATTATCTAATATCCAAATCACTAATCTAATAAAAGAATCAGGTGATAATTTCCCAGATATTGAATTGCCAAATCAGTATGGCAAATCGTCTAAACTAAGCGATCTGAAAGGAAAATTTATCATTCTTAACTTCTGGGCTAGCCAAAACGGATTGTCTAGAAAATATAATATTGGTCTGAAAAAAACATACAGCAAATATAAGAACAAAGGTTTAGAAATATATCAAGTTTCAGCTGACAACAACAAGGAATTATGGAAAGCATCAGTTAAGGCTGATGGTCTTACTTGGATCAATGTATGTGATCCGAAAACTCAAAGCGCTAAAGCTTTGCAAATGTATAACGTAAAACAAATTCCAACAAACTACCTTATAGACAAAAATGGTAATATCGTAGGCAAAAATCTATATGGACATTTATTGGATGAAAAACTTGAAGAACTTCTATAAAATAATAGATACATAAAATATTATTAAGCTGATAGGAACTAGATTTCTTATCAGCTTTTTTTTATGTATTTTTGTAATTAACAGATTAATATAAATTCTTTATTATAATTAGAATATATCCTATACTAGAATATTTTTTAAGCATAACATATAGAAAGTTCTTTTATTAACTTTCAATTGAAATACAAATGCAAAACATAAATTTGTTTTTAATATAGACAAACAATTATATGAATTCAATACAAAATAAAATGGTTGTGGTTTTAGGTGCCACAGCTACAGGCAAAACAGGATTAGCAACAAGTATAGCTGAAAAATACAAAGGAGAAATAATAAGTGCTGATTCACGACAATTATACAAGGGAATGGATCTTGGGACTGGAAAAGATATAGATGAATACACAATAGACGGAAAAGAAATCCCCTACCATTTAATCGATATAGTTAATGCTGGATATAAATATAATGTATATGAATTTCAGAGAGATTTTTTAAAAGCTTATGAGACTATAAATAAAAACAACAATCTACCTGTAGTATGTGGGGGAACAGGTATGTACCTTGAGGCGGTGCTTAACAAATACCAATTAATTACCGTTCCAAAAAATGAAAAATTACGAACTCTTCTCGAACAAAAGGATTTAGACGAATTAAAAGAAATTTTACTCAAATATAAAGAACTACACAATAACTCGGATACAGAAACAAAAAAAAGAGCAATCAGAGCAATCGAAATAGAAGATTATATATCCAAAAACCCACAAGAAAAAATTGATTATCCCGATTTTAATACTCTTTTAGTAGGCATAATGTTTAGCAGAGAACGCAGGAGAGAAAGGATATCACAACGCCTCGACCAAAGGTTTAAAGATGGTATGATTGACGAAGTAAAACAACTAATAGAATCAGGGGTTAATCCAGAAGATTTAATATACTATGGTTTGGAATATAAATTTATCACAAACTATGTAATTGGAAATATATCATACAAGGAAATGTATGAAGGTTTAGAAATTGCAATACATCAATTTGCCAAGCGACAAATGACATGGTTTCGACGCATGGAAAGAAATGGTGCTAAAATCCATTGGATAGACGGAGAAAAAAGCCCAGAAGAAAAAATGAAGGAATTTGATAATTTATATAGATCTAGATTTAACATCTAAGATTATAAAATTACTTTTTAATTAAGCATACTAACAAATATAATATGCAAGATCTGAAAAAAGAACTAAAAAAATACAGTTCAAACATTTATCAAGAGATTAAAGATATCAGAATTCACTTACATGAAAACCCAGAGCTTTCATTCAAAGAATTTGAAACATCAGCATTTATTAAATCATTCTTAGATAAAAACCAAATATCTTACATAGATAAAGTTGCAAAAACGGGAATTGTTGCAAGATTAGAATCAGGTACAAAGCCTTCCAAAAAAACCATTGCTCTTCGTGCTGATATGGATGCTCTCCCTATAGAAGAAGATAAAAATAACAAATACTGCTCACACAACACAGGTGTCATGCATGCCTGTGGTCACGACTTACATATCGCTTCACTCTTAGGGGTGGCAAAAACATTGAATAAATTTAGTAGCTACTGGGAAGGAACCATATATCTTATTTTCCAACCAGGAGAAGAGTTACTCCCTGGCGGAGCTAAGTTAATATTAGAACAAGATGTAATGAAGCCTAAACCAGAATTAATATTAGCACAACATGTATTACCAGATATGAAAATTGGCGAATTTGGATTTAAATCTGGCATATACATGGCATCTGGTGATGAAATATATTTAGAAATAAAATCAAAAGGTGGACATGGAGCCATGCCACACAAAACAACAGACACAGTACTTGCAGCATCACACATAATCGTTGCATTGCAGCAAATTGTGAGTAGAAGATGCGATGCAAGAATCCCAACAGTTCTAAGCTTTGGTAAATTTATAGCAAATGGTGCAACTAATATTATCCCAGAAAAAGTGAATATTGAAGGGACATTTAGAACATTCAATGAACAATGGAGAAATGAGGCTAAAGAATTAATAAAAGAAATTGCTACTTGTACAGCAAAAAGTATGGGTTGTGAATGCGAAGTAGAAATCAAACATGGCTATCCATGTTTATATAATAATGAAACCATATCAAATTTAAGCCAAGAATTAGCAAAGGATTATTGTGGGGAAGAGAATATAAAAACGATGGACATAAGGCTTACAACGGAGGATTTTGGCTACTTTTCGCAAGAATATCCAGTCTGTTTTTATCGATTTGGTGTAAATTCAGAAAACGCTCTTCACAGTTCAAAATTTGAGGCACAGGACGAATCCTTAATCGATTCAGTAGGATTAATGTCATGGCTTAGTATAAATTTAATGAACTCATAAAAAACAAAAGCCGCAAACAAAAGTTTGCGGCTTTATATATTGTAAATCTAACAAGAATCTATTCTTCTGATTTAGGTTCCTCAGTTGCCTTTTCTTCATTAACAACTTCAGCATTAGTAACAGTTTCTTCATTAGATGATTTAGAGCGTCTACGTCTTCTAGTAGATTTAGCTGCTTTTTCTTCCTTAATATAAGTCTCGTTAAAGTCAACTAATTCAATAAAACACATTTCAGCATTATCTCCTAAACGATTACCAGTCTTAAGGATTCTAGTGTATCCACCTGGACGGTTAGCAACCTTTGGAGAAATCTCTCTAAACAACTCTGTAACGGCTTCTTTTTGTTTTAAATAACTAAAAACAATACGTCTAGAGTGAGTAGTATCTTGCTTACTCTTGCTGATTAGCGGTTCAACATACATACGTAAAGCTTTAGCTTTAGCTGTAGTTGTAGTAATTCTCTTATGTAATATTAGGGATACAGCCATATTCGCAAGCATAGCTTTTCTGTGCGCAGCTTTTCTCCCTAAGTGATTGAATTTTTTTCTATGTCTCATTTTACCTATTCCTTATCTAATTTATACTTCGAAATATCCATACCGAAGTTCAGTTTCAACGATGCTAATAAATCGTCTAACTCAGTAAGAGATTTCTTACCAAAGTTTCTAAATTTCAATAAGTCATTTCTATTGTATTGTACCAAATCTCCCAATGTATCAACATCAGCAGCTTTCAAACAGTTCAGTGCACGAACAGACAAGTCCATATCAACTAATTTAGTTTTCAATAGTTGTCTCATGTGTAGAACTTCCTCATCAAATTCCTCATTTGCAAATTTCTCGTCAGAATCAAGAGTAATCTTCTCATCAGAGAACAGCATAAAGTGATAGATAAGAATTTTCGCAGCTTCTTTCAATGCATCCTTAGGATGAATAGATCCATCTGTAGTAATTTCAAATACTACCTTTTCGTAGTCAGTTTTCTGTTCTACTCGGTAGTTTTCGATACTATATTTTACATTCTTAATAGGAGTGTAAATAGAATCGATTGGAATTACACCAAATTCTTGGTCAGCAGATTTATTCTCGATAGCAGGAACATATCCTCTACCTTTATTAATGGTAAGCTCCATTTGCAGCTTAGCCGATGAATCCATTCTACATATTACAAGATCAGGATTTAGTATCTCGAAACCAGTTAAGAATTTATTAATATCTCCAGCAGTAAATTCCTCCTGATCTGAAATATTAACCGTTACAGTTTCGTTATCAACTTCCTCGATTCTTTGTTTAAATCTAACTTGTTTTAGATTAAGAACCATTTCTGTAACATCCTCAATAACTCCGGGAATACTAGCAAATTCATGATCTACACCCTGAATTTTAATCGTTGCAATGGCAAATCCCTCCAAAGAAGATAAAAGAATTCTTCTTAAGGCATTACCGATTGTAATTCCGTAGCCCGGTTCCAGAGGGCGAAACTCGAATTTACCGAAATGATCATCTGCATTAAGCATGATAACTTTATCCGGCTTTTGGAAAGCTAAAATTGCCATAAATTACTGATTAAGGGTTTTTTATTTAGAATACAATTCAACGATTAACTGCTCCTTAATGTTCTCAGGGATTTCAGTTCTTTCTGGGATATTTAAAAATTTACCACCAAAAATATTTTGATCCCACTCTAACCATGCAAATTGGTTATAACGAGCAGTAGATAAGGAACTGGTTATTGCTTCAAGAGATTTCGATTTCTCACGAACTCCTACAACATCACCTGGTTTCAATGTGTAAGAAGGTATATTACATACTTTGCCGTTTACAACAATGTGCTTATGGCTAACCAACTGCCTTGCAGCTGATCTTGTTGGAGCAACACCTAGTCTGTAAACAACATTGTCTAATCTACATTCTAACAATTGAAGTAACACCTCACCGGTGATACCTTTACTACGTGCGGCTTTCGCAAATAAGTTAGAAAATTGCTTTTCTAACACTCCGTATGTATATTTTGCTTTTTGCTTTTCTTTAAGTTGAACACCATATTCAGAACTTTTTTTTCTTCTACGGTTGTTACCGTGTTGTCCTGGAGGGTAGTTCTTCTTTTCGAATGCTTTATCAGGTCCAAAAATTGGCTCACCAAACTTTCTTGCAATTTTAGTCTTTGGTCCTATATATCTAGCCATCTTTTTCTAAGTTTTATTGTAATTTTTTCAATTATTTGACATAAAGAAATCGGATAAAAAGTTGCCGCGTATTTTTTGAGAGGATTCAAAAAAAATTTATAAATTATCCTATTCTTTAGTTTCAAAAATTATTATACTCTACGTTTCTTAGGAGGTCTACATCCGTTATGTGGAAGTGGAGTAACATCAACGATTTCAGTAACATCAATTCCACATGAATTGATAGCTCTGATAGCTGATTCTCTACCATTTCCAGGTCCTTTAACGAATACTTTTACCTTTCTTAATCCTAAATCGTGAGCAACTTTACCACAATCTGATGCTGCTTGTTGAGCTGCATATGGGGTATTCTTTTTAGATCCGCGGAATCCCATCTTACCTGCTGAAGACCACGATATTACTTGACCACTATTATTAGTCAAAGAAATAATAATGTTGTTGAAAGAAGAGTGAATATGTGCTTGACCAGTAGCTTCTACTTTAACCACTCTCTTCTTTGCTTGCACATTCTTTTTTGCCATAATTCAACGATTATTTAGTAGCTTTCTTTTTATTTGCAACTGTCTTTCTTTTACCTTTACGGGTACGAGAGTTATTTTTGGTTCTCTGACCACGCAATGGTAAACCAATACGGTGACGAATACCTCTATAACATCCTATGTCCATTAAACGTTTAATGTTAAGTTGAATTAATGATCTTAATTCACCTTCAACTTTAAAATTTTCGTTAATAGCCTGACGAATCTTAGCTGCTTCATCATCTGTCCAGTCCTTTACTTTAGCATCGTATGAAACTCCGGCTTCGTCAAGGATATGACGAGCGGCACTTCGTCCTATACCGTAAATGTAGGTCAAGCTAATCTCACCTCTTTTATTTTGAGGTAAATCAACTCCAACAATTCTAGCCATAAATTAATTTTTTTTACAAAGGATATTATCCTTGTCTTTGTTTAAACTTAGGATTCTTTTTATTAATTACGTATAAACGTCCTTTTCTTCTTACGATCTTGCAATCTTCAGAACGTTTTTTTACTGATGCTCTAACTTTCATCGTAATTTATATTTGAAGTTATTTATATCTGAAACTTATACGTCCTTTAGTCAAATCATAAGGTGACATTTCAACTTTAACCTTATCGCCAGGTAATATTCTAATATAGTGCATACGCATTTTACCAGAAATATGCGCTGTTATCATGTGACCATTAGCTAATTCAACACGGAACATAGCATTTGATAATGATTCTGCAATAACACCATCCTGTTCAATAATAGCTTTGTTTTTTTTAGCTGGTGCAGTTCTTTCTCTAGTGTTACCACCTTTTGCACCCTTCTTACCACCGTTATTTTTTTTTGACATAACTTACCTTCTTGTTCTTTTGTCTTTTAGAAGACATATAACTATATAAAGTCTATAACTAAATTAAATAATAATTATAGATTATTAAAATACAATTAATTTCCGGATTATTAAAATCCGGAAATTATTAAGATCATATTTCTTGCAATTTGTAATTAAACAGATGCAAAGAAAAGAAAAATATTTTAATATGCCGCAGCTCCTCCTTGAGTTTTACCTTTAATTCTTCCACTTTTCATCAAACCATCGTAATGTCTCATCAAAAGATGCGATTCGATCTGTTGTAAAGTATCCAAAACTACACCTACTAAAATTAGTAATGATGTACCTCCGTAGAATTGAGCAAATTGATTATTTACATCTCCAATCATTGCGAATGCTGGAAGTATAGCAACCAATCCTAGGAAAATTGATCCTGGAAGAGTGATACGTGACATAATAGTATCTAGGAAATCTGCAGTCATCTTACCAGGTTTAATACCAGGAATGAATCCTCCATTTTTCTTCATGTCTTCAGCCATCTGATTAGGATTAACTGTAATTGCAGTATAGAAATAAGTAAACAATACAATTAAGATGAAGAATGTTAAATTATACCATAGACCAGTAAAATTAGATAATGCTGCCAATACTGAGCTTGTTGACTCAGAAGTACCATAACTTAAAAAAGCCATTGGTAAAAACATAATTGCCTGAGCAAAAATGATTGGCATTACACCAGCTGCATTTACTTTTAATGGGATATATTGTCTTACACCACCAAATTGTTTGTTTCCTGCAATTCTTTTAGCATACTGCACAGGAATTTTTCTTGTTCCCTGAACAAGCAGAATAGTCAAAGCAAAAACTAAGAATAATACAACTAATTCAAGAACGAATACAAAAGGACCTCCTTTTGATCCAACAAGACGAGAACTTAATTCAGAGATAAAAGCGAATGGTAACTTAGCGATAATACCAATCATAATGATGATTGAAATACCATTACCAATACCTTTATCAGTGATTTTCTCACCTAACCACATGATAAACATAGAACCAGCAGCAAGTATTACTACAGAGAACACAGTAAAGAAGGTTCCCTTGATAAGGAAAGCTTCTGCTGGAAGTTGTGAATGAAGGTTTAATAGGTAACCTGGAGCTTGAAGAATCAGAATTATAACAGTTAAATAACGTGTAATCTGATTAATTTTGCGCCTTCCACTCTCTCCTTCTCGCTGCAATCTTTGAAAATAAGGTACTGCTATCCCCATCAATTGAATAACGATAGAGGCAGAAATATATGGCATTATACCCAAGGCAAATATAGATGCATTAGAGAATGCTCCACCAGAGAACATATCTAATAATCCTAACACACCTTCAGAGGTTTGGTTTTTTAATGCATCTAATTGACCCGGATCAATACCAGGCAAAACTATTTTTGTACCTAAACGGTACACCAAAAGAAGACCTAAAGTTGTTAAGATACGTGATCTTAAATCTTCAATCTTCCAAATATTCTTCAATGTTTCTATTAAACCTTTCATTATGTACTCTTACAATTTTATTACTGTTCCTTCCGCTTTTTCAATTGCTGCAATAGCAGTTTTTGAAAAAGCATGGGCTTTAACTTCAAGTTTTATTTCTAGGCTTCCGTTAGCCAAAATTTTTACAAAGTCGTTTTTAGAAACCAACCCCGCTTGAGCTAAAGTATTAACATCAATAGCTGTAACATTCAACTTCTGAGCTAATTCTTGAAGTACATCAAGATTAACTGCTTTGTATTCTTTTCTATTAATGTTCTTAAATCCAAATTTAGGAACTCGACGTTGCAAAGGCATTTGACCACCTTCGAAACCTATTTTCTTAGAGTAACCTGATCTCGACTTTGCACCTTTATGACCTCTAGTAGAAGTTCCTCCTCTTCCAGATCCCTGTCCACGACCAATACGTTTACGTGTCTTAGTTGATCCTTCGGCAGGCTTTAAGGTATGTAACTCTATATTTTTCATTGTACAAATATTTCAAAATTATTTTTCAACACTCACTAAGTGTTCTACTTTTTTTACCATTCCCAAAATTTGAGGAGTGGCTTCGTGTTCTCTTGTAGCGTTAATTTTATTTAAGCCTAAAGCTTGAATAGTTAATTTTTGACGCTTTGAACTACGAATTATACTTTTGATCTGAGTAATTTTAATCTTAGCCATATTCCTAATTCTTAACCGTTAAACACTTTATCTAAAGAAACACCTCTATGATAAGCTACATCTTTAGCACTTCTTAATTCAGAAAGAGCTTTCATTGTAGCTTTTACAAGGTTGTGAGGATTTGAAGAACCTTTTGATTTTGCCAATACATCAGTTACTCCAACACTCTCTAATACAGCACGCATCGCACCACCTGCTTTAACCCCTGTACCGTGTGAAGCTGGCTTCACAAGAACACTAGCACCACCAAATCTAGCATATTGCTCGTGAGGTAATGTACCGTTCAATAAAGGTACCTTGATTAAATTTTTCTTAGCTGATTCAACACCTTTTGCTATTGCTGTGGTTACTTCGTTTGCTTTACCAAGTCCCCAACCTACATAACCATTTTCGTTACCAACTACTACGATTGCAGAAAAACTGAATGTTCTACCACCTTTAGTAACTTTAGTAACACGATTAATTGCCACCAAACGATCTTTAAGTTCGGCGTCGCTGATCTTTATATTCTTTTCTGCCATAATACTTAGAATTTAAGGCCACCTTTGCGAGCAGCGTCTGCTAAAGTTTTTACTCTACCATGATACAAGTAACCGTTTCTGTCAAAAATAACAGTTGTTATTCCTGCAGCAATAGCTTTTTCAGCTACGGCTGAACCTACTAATTCAGCTTGCTCGGTTTTATTTACTTTTTTGTCTGCTATATCTTTGATTAATGATGTTGCAGCTACGATAGTTTTACCTGCATTATCATCGATTAGCTGAACTGAAATCTCCTTGTTAGAACGAAAAACTGTCATTCTGGGTCTTTCAGCAGTTCCAAAAGCCGACTTACGAATTCTCTTTTTAATTCTTAGCCTTCTATTTTGCTTTGTTAAAGCCATAATTTACTGTTTTTAGAAATTATTTACCTGCAGATTTACCAGCTTTTCTTCTAATCTGCTCACCAACGAACTTAATACCTTTTCCTTTATATGGTTCAGGTTTACGGAACGATCTAATTTTTGCTGCAACTTGACCGATTAACTGCTTATCACAACTTGTTAAAGTAATGATAGGATTAGCACGTTTTTCAGTTTTTGCTTCAACTTTAACTTCCTCAGGTAATTCGAAGTGAATTAAGTGAGAAAAACCTAAAGCTAATTCCAATAATTGTCCCTTGTTTGTAGCACGGTAACCTACACCAACTAACTCCTGTTTGATTTCGTATCCTTTGAATACACCTTCAACCATGTTGTTAATTAATGAACGATAAAGACCATGCTTAGCTCTATCAGGCTTAGAGTCTGACTGGCGTTCTACAATAACTCTATTTTCTTCAACAGTAACTTTAACACTAGTTGAATCAAATTCTTGTGACAATTCACCTTTAGGGCCCTTAACTACAACAGTATTTTCGTTTACAGTTACGTTAACACCAGCAGGGATATCAATAGGTAATTTTCCAATTCGTGACATTTTTTCCTCCTTTTATTAATATACGTAACATAAAACTTCGCCACCTACGTGCTTAGCACGAGCTTCTTTGTCTGTCATCACACCTTGTGATGTAGAAATGATTGCTACACCTAATCCGTTCAATACTCTTGGCATTGTTTTAGTGTTACAATATTTTCTAAGACCTGGCTTACTAACTCTAGTTAAGTTCTTGATTGCAGGAATATTAGTCTCTGGATTATATTTCAGAGCGATTTTAATAATTCCTTGACGATCATCATCAACGAACTTGTAATTAAGGATATAACCTTTATCCTTAAGAATCTTTGTCATTTCCCTTTTCACGTTTGACGCAGGTATTTCTACCACTTTGTGATTTGCCATCACAGCGTTTCTTAAACGTGTAAGAAAATCTGCTATAGGATCTGTCATTTCAGAATTAAATTAAATTGATCCCGATTTCTCGGGACAATATTTAACAATAATTTATTTTTATATTACCAGCTTGCTTTTTTAACTCCAGGAATTAAACCAGCAGAAGCCATTTCACGGAAACAAATACGGCTAATACCAAATTGTCTCATATATCCTTTTGGACGACCAGTTAATTTACAACGATTGTGTAGACGAACTGGAGAAGAGTTCTTTGGTAAACGACTTAAAGCTATATAATCACCCTCTTCTTTCAACTTAGCTCTTTTTGCCGCATATTTCTCAACTAATTTCTGACGCTTTACTTCGCGTGCTTTCATTGATTCTTTAGCCATGTCTTATTTTTTTAAGTTTTTAAAAGGTAAGCCAAATTCTCTTAATAAAGCATAAGCTTCCTCATCGGTTTGTGCTGAAGTTACAAAAGTAATATTCATACCCATGATTTTGTTTACGTTATCCAAAACAATTTCTGGGAAAATAATTTGTTCTTCAATACCTAGAGTATAGTTTCCTCTACCGTCTAATTTAGAGTTGATACCTCTAAAGTCACGAATACGAGGAAGTGCTACGCGAATCAGTCTTTCTAAAAATTCGTACATTCTATCACGACGTAAAGTTACGCGAGTACCGATTGCCATTCCTTTTCTAAGTTTGAAGTTAGAAACGTCTTTAGTTGACAAAGTCTGTACTGCTTTTTGACCTGTGATAGTTGTAAGCTCATTTACAGAAAATTCAAGTATTTTTTTATCAGAAATAGCCTGACCTACACCTTGGTTGATTACTATCTTCTCCAACTTAGGTGCTTGCATTACAGTTTTATAGTTAAATTCCTTCATCAAAGCAGGAACAATTTCCTCACCGTATTGCTTTTTAAGTGTTGGTATATAACTCATTACTTAATTTCCTCCCCTGATTTTTTAGAATATCTAACCAATTTGTTATTATCGTTTAGACGACGTCCTATTCTTGTAGCCTTACCTGTAGAAGGGTCTTTTACATTAAGGTTTGAAATATGAATAGGAGCTTCTTTTTTGATTATTCCTCCTTGAGGGTTCTCTGCGTTTGGTTTAGTATGTTTAGATACGAAGTTTACTCCTTCAACAACTGCGCGTTGTACTTTAGGAAGAACTTCTAATACTTTACCAGACTTACCTTTATCTTTACCTGCTAGAACTATAACAGTATCGCCCTTCTTTATATGAAATTTTACGCTCATTTTTAATAATTTCAAAGGTTATAATACTTCTGGAGCAAGTGAAACAATTTTCATATTAGTTTCTCTTAACTCTCTTGCTACAGGTCCAAAGATACGAGTACCTCTCATCTCACCAGCTGTGTTTAATAAAACACATGCATTATCATCAAAACGGATATAAGAACCATCAGCACGTCTGATTTCTTTTTTTGTTCTTACAACAACAGCTTTAGTAACTGTTCCTTTTTTCATATCCGAGCCCGACAATGCTGACTTAACGGTAACAACTATCTTGTCGCCAATTGTAGCATAACGTTTTTTGGTACCACCCAACACGCGGATACAAAGCACTTCCTTTGCTCCGGAGTTGTCTGCTATCGATAATCTACTTTCTGTTTGTATCATGATTACTTAGCTCTTTCAATAATTTCAACTAACCTCCAACGCTTGTTTTTACTCAAAGGTCGGGTTTCCATGATTCTCACTGTATCACCTGGATTACATGTGTTCTCTTCATCGTGAGCAGTAAACTTTTTAGTTTTGTTCACGAATTTTCCATATATAGGGTGCTTTTCTTTTGTATGAACTGCAACTGAAATAGATTTCTCCATTTTGTTGCTTACTACAACCCCAATACGTACTTTTCTAAGATTTCTTTTCATCTCTAGTTACTTTTTCGTTTATCGCCTTTTATTTAACTCAGTTAATAAGCGGGCAATATCACGACGGGTTTCTTTAATTTGCAAAGGATTCTCTAATGGAGAAATAGCGTGATTTAATCTCAAGCGAGTTAATGTGGCTCTTTGAGAATCCAATTTTTCAGCTATTTCTTGCGTAGTTAACTCTTTAATTTCTGAATTCTTCATGACTTATTAAATATCAGTTTCCACATAATCGCGACGCACTACCAATTTAGTTTTAACTGGTAATTTTTGAGCTGCTAATCTTAAAGCTTCCTTAGCTATTTCAGCAGGCACACCTTCGCATTCAAATAACATTCTACCCGGAGTAACCGGAGCAACAAAACCTTCTGGAGAACCTTTCCCCTTACCCATACGAACCTCTGCAGGTTTCTTTGTAATGGCTTTATCTGGGAAAATACGAATCCAAATTTGACCTTGTCTTTGCATATATCGGGTTACTGCCACACGAGCAGCTTCAATCTGGCGACCGGTAATCCACTTTGTTTCAAGGGATTTGATTCCAAAAGAACCGAATGCAAGTTCAGCACCTCTACCGGCGTTTCCTTTCATCCGTCCTTTTTGCTGTCTTCTAAATTTTGTCCTTTTCGGTTGTAACATTGTACTAATTCTTTAGCATTAAATACTACTTCTTTTTTCTTCTATTAAAGCCACCTTTGCCTTTACCGCGGTTGTCGCGTACGCCAGCATTAGGTGTTAAGTCGCGCTTACCATAAACTTCGCCTTTGCAGATATAAACTTTAATACCGATTAATCCGTATGTTGTTAAAGCTTCTGCTTGGCAGTAGTCGATGTCAGCTCTTAATGTATGTAGAGGAGTTCTACCCTCTTTGTACATTTCAGAACGAGCCATTTCAGCTCCGTTCAAACGACCTGAAATTTGTATTTTAATACCTTCTGCTCCCATTCTCATTGTCGAAGCAATAGCCATTTTAATCGCTCTACGATATGCGATACGACCTTCGATTTGGCGAGCAATATTATTAGCAACGATTACAGCGTCTAATTCAGGACGTTTGATTTCAAATATATTAATTTGAACTTCCTTATCAGTAATCTTCTTTAACTCTTCTTTAAGTTTATCAACTTCCTGTCCGCCTTTACCGATAATAATACCTGGACGAGCAGTATTTATTGTGATTGTAATTAACTTAAGAGTTCTTTCGATAATAATTTTTGAAATACTTGCTTTAGCTAAACGAGCATTAAGGTATTTTCTGATTTTACTATCTTCAAGAAGTTTATCGCCGTAATTATCTCCGCCAAACCAGTTAGAATCCCATCCTCTGATGATTCCTAGTCTATTTCCTATTGGATTTACTTTTTGTCCCATTCTAACTATTCTTTTGTATCATCAGCCATTTTTGAAGCCAATAATATAGTTACATGATTTGATCTTTTTCTAATTCTATGTGCTCTTCCTTGCGGAGCTGGTCTTAAACGCTTAAGAATTCTAGCTGAATCTACAAAAATTTCTTTAATGTATAATTCATGCTCTTCAATTCTCTCGCCTTCGTTTTTAACTTCCCAGTTTGCAATAGCAGAAAGCAATAGTTTTTCAACACGGTTCGATGCTTCTTTCGGACTAAAACGAAGTACATCTAAAGCTCTATTCACCTCCATACCTCTTACCATATCGGCAACAAGTCTCATTTTACGAGGTGCGGTAGGAACATTTTTCAAGCTAGCGAAAGCTTTGCTCTTATTTTCCTCCTTTATTTTGTTTGCTCTTAATCTTTTTCTAGCACCCATTTTTACAAATTCATAATATTATTGATAACCAACATGCTTATTTTTTCTTTTTGTCAGCATGTCCTCTAAAAGTACGAGTTGGCGCAAATTCTCCTAGTTTATGTCCAACCATATTTTCGGTAACGTAAACAGGAATGAATTTGTTGCCGTTATGTACAGCGATGGTATGCCCTACAAAATCAGGCGAGATCATTGATCTACGTGACCATGTTTTAATTACTGACTTCTTACCAGCTTCGTTTTGTTCCAAAACGCGCTTTTCAAGCTTGAAATCAATAAAAGGGCCTTTTTTTAATGAACGACTCATAACGTTTTAATTAATCAAATTACTATTTCCTAGTTTTTCTTCTCTCAACTATATACTTATTAGAAGCCTTTTTCTTAGCACGGGTTTTGAAACCTTTAGCTAGAAGACCGGTTCTACTACGTGGGTGTCCTCCTGAAGATTTACCTTCACCACCACCCATTGGGTGATCGACTGGATTCATTACCACACCACGAACGCGAGGTCTACGGCCTAACCATCTAGTACGGCCAGCTTTTCCGCTTCTTTCAAGTGCATGGTCAGCATTTGATACTGTACCAATTGTAGCTTTACAAGTTACAAGTATCATTCTTACCTCACTTGATGGTAATTTAATAAGTGCGTATTTACCTTCTCTTGAAACAAGTTGAGCATACGCACCAGCGCTACGAGCCATTACAGCACCTTGGTTTGGTCTCAATTCAATATTATGAATAATAGTACCCAATGGAATGTCAGATAATGGCAAAGCATTTCCGATTTCTGGAGCTACTTTTTCTCCTGAAATTACAGTTTGTCCTACTTCAAGGCTATTAGGAGCGATGATATATCTCTTCTCTCCATCAGCGTAGTATAAAAGAGCGATTCGTGCAGTACGGTTTGGATCGTACTCGATACTCTTAACTACAGCAGGTACATTATCTTTGTCTCTTTTGAAGTCAATTACTCTATATCTTCTCTTATGACCACCACCTATATATCTCATTGTCATTTTACCGGTGTTATTTCTACCACCAGATTTTTTGATTGGTCTTAACAATGATTTCTCAGGCTTCACTTCTGTAATCTGCTCAAAGGTATTTGCAATTTTATTCCTTTGACCAGGAGTTACAGGATTTAATTTACGTACAGGCATTTTAATTAAATATTGCTATAAAAATCTATAATATCACCTTCTTGTAAAGTAACAAGTGCTTTTTTGAAAGAAGCAGTTCTTCCAGATATTACACCTGCCTTAGTATATCTGCTTTTCTTTTTACCTTGATAATTCATGGTATTAACAGATACTACCTTCACATCATAATAACTCTCAACAGCTTTCTTAATCTCAGGCTTAGTAGCTCTAGAATCTACAACAAAACCATAGCGATTATATTTTTCGCTTAGAGTTGTCATTTTTTCTGTAACCAATGGCTTAATTAAAATATTCATATTCTTTTAAGCTTAATTTAGTTTAAACATTTCATCAAGTCCCTTAAATGAACTTTCTACAAACAACAACGCTGAAGCTTTCATAATGCTATAAGTTGATAGATCATCTACTCTCATTACTTCAACATTCTTTAAATTACGTGCTGATAAGTATACATTATCGTATCCTTCAGATACTACTAATAATACTTTTTTGTCAGCTACTTTCAAATTATTTTGAAACTCAACAAATTGCTTTGTTTTTGGAGCTTCAAAGTTGAAATCCTCAACAGCGATAACAGCATTAGAGCCAGCTTTTACTGATAGAGCTGATTTACGAGCTAATTGTTTCAACTTTCTGTTTAATTTGAATCCATAATTTCTTGGACGAGGACCGAATACTCTACCTCCCCCTCTGAACAAAGGCGACTTAATGCTACCAGAACGAGCTGTACCGGTACCTTTTTGCTTCTTTAATTTGGCTGTACTACCAGAAATCTCAGCTCTTTCTTTCGATTTGTGAGTTCCCTGACGTTGATTAGCCAGATATTGTTTTACATCAAGGTAAATAGCGTGTTCGTTTGGTTCTATACCGAAGATAGCCTCTGCCAATTCGATTTTCTTACCGGTATCTTCTCCAGCTGTATTAAAAATTGTTATTTCCATTACTTCTCAATAATTACATATGAACCTTTAGACCCTGGAATTGATCCTTTTACTAACAACAAGTTGCTATCAGAGATTACTTTCAATACTTGAAGGTTTTCTACTTTCACAGACTTGTTTCCATCTCTACCAGCCATTCTCATTCCTTTGAATACTCTTGCTGGGTAAGATGCAGCACCAATAGAACCTGGAGCTCTCAAACGGTTATGTTGACCGTGAGTTTGTCCTCCAACACCGCCAAAACCATGACGTTTTACAACACCTTGAAAACCTTTACCTTTTGAAATACCTGAAATATCAACAAATGCTGATTCTTCGATAATATCAACTGTAACGGTATCTCCTAAGTTGTACTCTTGGTCGAATCCTGCGAATTCAACTAATTTTTTCTTAGGAGTAGTGTTTGCCTTTTTAAAGTGCCCATCTAGCGCCTTAGTTGTTCGCTTTTGTTTTTTTTCATCAAAAGCCAACTGAAGTGCTTCGTAACCATCTTTCTCAACTGTTTTGATTTGGGTTACAACACATGGACCTGCCTCAATGACAGTGCATGGAATATTTTTTCCCTCGGCACTGTAAACGGAAGTCATTCCGATTTTTTTTCCAATTAATCCTGGCATTTCTAATTAAATTTTTTTTTATCAAACTTTAATTTCTACCTCAACTCCGCTAGGTAATTCTAATTTCATCAATGCATCGATTGTATTTGCAGTAGAGCTGTAAATATCGATTAAACGTTTAAATGATGAAAGTTGGAATTGTTCTCTCGATTTTTTGTTAACGAAAGTAGAACGAAGAACTGTAAAAATTCTTTTGTGAGTTGGAAGTGGAATTGGACCACTTACAACAGCACCTGTAGCCTTAACTGTTTTTACAATCTTCTCAGCTGATTTATCAACCAAGTTGTGATCGTAAGATTTCAGTTTAATTCTAATTTTCTGGCTCATTTTTATTTAATTAATTAAAATAAATTACAATAATTCAACTTTACCTTTAGCCGCTTCAACAACTTCTTTTGCAATTCCTCTAGGTACTTCTTCGAAGTGAGAGAATTCCATTGAAGAGTTTGCACGTCCTGATGATAAAGTACGTAATACTGTTACATAACCGAATTGCTCAGCCAATGGTACTTTAGCGTTAATTACACGAGCTCCGTGTTTCGCTTCCATTCCACCAACTTGACCACGACGCTTATTAAGGTCACCGATGATATCACCCATGTATTCTTCAGGAGTAACAACTTCGATTTTCATAATAGGCTCAAGAATCATAGGGTTCGCTTTAGCACATGCTGCTTTGAATCCCATTTTAGCTGCCATTTCGAATGATAATTGGTCAGAGTCAACTGGGTGGAAAGAACCGTCGAATAATACAACTTTCATTCTTTCTAAAGTGTAACCAGCTAAAACACCATTTTTCATTGCTTCTTGGAAACCTTTTTGTACTGAAGGTACATATTCTTTAGGGATGTTACCACCTTTGATTTCATCAACGAATTGTAGACCATCACCTTCGAAATCTGCATCAACAGGACCAATACGGAATTGAATATCAGCAAATTTACCACGACCACCAGACTGCTTTTTAAACACTTCGCGGTGTTCAACTTCTGCACCAATAGCCTCACGGTATGCAACTTGAGGAGCACCTTGATTACATTCAACCTTAAACTCACGTTTTAGACGGTCGATAATGATATCTAAGTGAAGCTCACCCATACCTTTAATTACTGTTTGTCCAGAATCTTCGTCTGTTTGAACTTGGAATGTTGGATCCTCTTCAGCTAATTTAGCTAGAGCAACACCCAATTTATCAACATCTTTTTGAGTTAATGGTTCAACAGCGATACCGATTACTGGATCTGGGAAATCCATTGATTCTAATTCAATTGGGTTTTCTTTAGTACAAAGAGTATCCCCAGTTCTAATATCTTTGAAACCAACACAAGCACAGATATCACCAGCTTCAACACGTTCGATAGCGTTTTGCTTGTTTGAGTGCATTTGGTATAAACGTGAAATACGTTCGCGGTTTCCTGTTCTAATATTGTAAACGTAAGAACCTGCATCGATAGCACCAGAGTATACACGAGTAAATGCTAGACGACCAACATAAGGGTCAGTAGCGATTTTAAATGCAAGAGCAGCTAAAGGCTCGTCTGCGTCTGGTTTTCTTACAACTTCATTAGTAGTACCTGGTTCGTTACCAACGATATCTTCAACATCAAGAGGAGTTGGAAGATAAGCGATGATAGCATCAAGAAGACGTTGAACACCTTTGTTTTTGAAAGCAGAACCACAAAGCATAGGAACGATCTCCATAGAGATAGTTGCTTTACGGATAACAGCTAACATTTCGTCTTCAGTGATTGAATCAGGATCTTCGAAGAAGCGTTCCATTAATTCTTCATCTTGTTCAGCTACGGCCTCTACTAACTTCTCTCTCCATTCGTTAGCTTCATCAACAAGTTCAGCAGGAATTTCTTCTAATTTGTAATTTGTACCTTTCTCGTCATCATACCAAATTGCAGCTTTCATTGTAATAAGGTCGATAACACCACGGAAGTTTTCTTCCGATCCGATAGGAATTTGAATAGGTACAGGATTAGCACCTAATTTTTCTTTTACTTCGCGAACAGCTTTGAAAAAGTCAGCACCAGAACGGTCCATTTTATTTACAAAACCCATACGAGGTACTTTGTACTTATCAGCCTGACGCCATACAGTTTCAGACTGAGCTTCTACACCACCTACAGCACAGAAACATGCTACAGCACCGTCAAGGATACGTAAAGAACGCTCAACCTCAACAGTAAAGTCAACGTGACCTGGGGTGTCAATTATATTAATCTGGTACTTCTGATCATTATAGTTCCAGAAACAAGTAGTAGCAGCAGAAGTAATTGTAATACCTCTTTCTTGCTCTTGCTCCATCCAGTCCATAGTAGCTGCGCCATCATGAACTTCACCAATTTTGTGTGAAACACCGGTATAATATAAAATACGTTCGGTAGTTGTTGTTTTACCAGCATCGATATGGGCCATGATACCGATGTTTCTGGTAAAGTTTAAATCTCTCTTTGCCATTTTTTTTCCTCTCTACAAAGTCTCTAAAAAATTAAAATCTAAAATGAGCGAATGCTTTATTAGCTTCTGCCATTTTATGAGTATCTTCCTTCTTCTTGAAAGCTCCACCTTCTTCGTTGAAAGCTGCGATAATTTCAGCTGCCAATTTCTCAGACATTGATCTTCCAGAACGCTTACGTGCAAAAAGAATCATATTTTTGATAGAGATAGAAACTTTTCTTTCAGGGCGGATTTCCATTGGAACCTGAAAAGTAGCTCCACCAACACGACGGCTTTTCACCTCCACAGCAGGAGTGATATTCTCTAAAGCTTTTTTCCAAATCTCAAGTGGAGATTTTTCTAATTTTTCGGTTTTAGACTTAACGACTTCTAATGAATCATAAAATAATCTTAAAGCGATATTCTTTTTACCATCCACCATTAGATCATTAACAAATCTAGTTACCAAAACATCATTAAACTTTGGGTCTGGTAGCAAGATCCTTTTTTTAGGTCTCGATTTTCTCATTTCTTTTTAGTTTACGAGTTATTCGTATGTTAGCTGCCCAGTATGTGCGGTCTTCAATAAAAATATTTGGTTCTATTTACTCAACCAATTGGGAACAATCATAAACTATAACTCCTACAGTTACAAACTAGGTTTTACTTCTTTTTAGGTCTCTTAGTACCATACTTAGAACGACGTTGCATACGACCTTCTACACCTGATGCATCTAAAGCTCCACGAACAAGGTGATATCTTACACCTGGAAGGTCTTTTACACGACCACCTCTAATCAATACGATTGAGTGTTCTTGTAAGTTGTGTCCTTCACCCGGAATATAAGCATTCACTTCTTTTCCGTTAGTTAAACGCACTCTGGCAACCTTACGCATAGCCGAGTTAGGTTTTTTTGGTGTAGTTGTGTACACACGAACACAAACACCTCTTCTTTGAGGGCAAGAATCCAATGCTGGAGCCTTACTTTTCTCTACAAGTTTGGTTCGTCCTTTTCTAACTAACTGTTGAATTGTAGGCATATTAACAATTAAATTTTAATTAAAAATTTTTAACAATTTGGTTTGCAAAGGTATTAATATTTTTTGGAAAACCATGATTTCTCATGATGTTTAAATAAAAATCCCCTTGAAATCAGCGCACAAAGGTAAAAAAAAGCTTTATACTTTGCTAAGCAGACAATTAAGCATTTGTAATTTATTTTGATTCTAAATAAGAATAATAAATTATTATTGTTAATTAAGAAATTTTAATCATCTAAAAACTGTTTATTAATGGACAGTTTGAATAAGCCCAGAAAAACTTGTTGTTTTTATGTTTCTGATTTTAGATTAAAATTAGTTAGATTTCTAATTAAAATTTTATTTAATTCTTCAATAATTTTTTGCTTGACGATGTCAATCTTTCCAATTATTTGGTTTTAAATATAAATAAACTAATTCAATATTCCTATTTGACTGTCAAGAATTGGATTAATGGTAGTTTTTTGTAGAGCTAGGGGGCGTGGTGGTAAAAAAAAGGTACTACAGTAATGCAGCACCTTTTTTTTTAAAATATTCGGAGATTATTTTAATTTCATGAATTTCTTAGGCTTGATCATATTCTCAGGCGCTAAGATTTCGTCTAATTGTTCTTGTGTAAGTAGTTTTTCTTCAAGAATCAACTCATATACGCTTCTGTTTTCGTTAAGCGCAGTTTTAGCTAATCTTGATGAAGTTTCGTAACCTAATACTGGGTTAACAGCTGTTATGATACCAATACTATTTAATACCATTTCTTTACAATGCTCAACATTTGCAGTAATACCTGAAATACAACGAATTTCAAGAGTATTCATACCATTGATAAGCATTTCCATAGATTCAAATAATGATCGAACCATTACTGGTTCCATAACATTAAGTTCTAATTGTCCGTTTTCAGCAGCGAAAGTAACTGTTAGGTCGTTACCAATAACTTTATACGCAATTTGGTTTACAACTTCTGGCATTACAGGGTTTACTTTACCTGGCATGATAGAAGAACCTGGTTGCATTTTTGGTAAATTGATTTCGTTGAAACCGCAACGAGGACCTGAAGATAATATACGTAAATCGCTACAGATTTTCGATAGTTTTACAGCTAGACGTTTTACAGCTGAAGAATACATTACGTATGAACCTGTATCAGGAGTAGCTTCGATTAAATTTCCTGCAAGTACGAAATCTAATTTTGAGATATCTGCAAGTGCGTCAACACATTTTTGTGCATATTCTGGTTCTGAGTTGATACCTGTACCAATTGCAGTTGCTCCCATGTTGATTTCTAGGAATAATTTTGCATTTTGATTTAATCTTTCGATTTCTTCTTCAAGATTTACAGCCCAAGCTTCAAATTCTTGTCCTAGAGTCATAGGCACAGCATCTTGTAGCTGAGTACGACCCATTTTTATAACATCTTTGAATTCTTCACCTTTAGCTCTGAATGAAGCTACTAGATTTTTCAATGCAGCAGTTAAATCATCATTCATTAAAATCAATGCTAACTTGATAGAAGTTGGGTAAGCATCGTTTGTAGACTGAGAAAGATTAACGTGATTATTAGGATGGCAGTGTTCATACTGTCCTTTCTCATATCCTAGTATTTCCAAGGCACGATTTGCGATTACTTCATTTGCATTCATGTTTGTAGAAGTACCTGCACCACCTTGAATCATATCTACTGGGAAGTTATCATGGTATTCGCCATCGATAATTTCCTGACAAGCTTTATACATAGCTTCAGCTACTTTGTCATCAAGTAAACCAAGACTATGATTAGCTTTAGCCGCAGCCATTTTTACCATTGCAAGCGCGTTGATAAATTTTGGATATGCAGATAATTTTACTCCGCAAATATCAAAATTTTCTACAGCTCTTAAGGTTTGTATTCCATAGTATGCATCAGCAGGAATATCTTTATACCCAATTAAATCGTGTTCTTGTCTTGTTTTCATATCTTTCATTTTCAAGATATCAACCCTACTGGTTGACAATTAATTTTTTGTTCTAATAGTATGAACGTAAATCAACATTAATGGTGACAAATTTAAAATACAATTTGGATTTTTAGACATAGATACAGAGGAAATTACAGCTCCAATAATGCTTTTATTTATTTATTTGTATGACTGAAATTTAAGCATATAATAGTTTTAAAAAACAAAACATAATATTTTTATCAAATTATGTTTCTTAACAGTTTTACTAAAATTGATGGAATTTCGCAATCGATTTCGTAGGTATTTTGAATGAGCTAAACCAAATTTTGTAATCTGATAGATTGATTTTGTGGCAGGACATAAAATGCTTAAAAAAAAAACACCTAAGACAAAGCTTAGGTGCCAAAAGTCAATACAGGTATACTTAAGAGCTTAGAACTCTATAAAACACTTTTTGCTAATATAATCGTTAACGAATTTTTTAAGATTTTCGTCTGGTTTCTCACCTTTTTTAAGACCATTATACTCTAGGTCGAGACTTATATATTCTACTGTTGATTGAACATACTTGATATAGAATGTTACTTTTTTGAATAAATTATCCATATTAAGATCAACAGCAACAGGCAATTCAGCTACAATGGTTCTAAAATTAGCTTCTGTATTATCTGTATAATTAGCTCTTACCTCTTTGAGATGATTTATTATTTCAACTGATTTGGTGGATATTACTGGCATATTTACAAAGTAATCTACATCCCCAACTTTAACAGTTTTTGGAACTTCAGGAACAATATCTTTATCATCTACAGCTGATGCTTTATCATCATCACTACATGAAAACAAGAATAGGGAGAAACAGAATATTAATAATATCTTACGCATAGCTTATTTTATTTGGATTTTTTTAAAACTTAACTGATTATGACAGTATATTCTAATGGCATAGGTTCCTGGTTGAATCCCTTCTGTATTGATTTTATACTTTGCAAAACCTAAGTCAATTTTGCCATCAAAAATAGTTTGCAGAACTTTTCCTTGTGCATCGATTAGCTCTGCTTTAAGTTCTGATTCTTCGTTAGAATCAAGGCATAAAATATATTGTCCGCTGGATGTTGATTTAAGAATAAAGGCTACTTTTTGTTTTTCAAATTCGTATTCTACTTCCCTTATTGTAAAATCAAGTTCTTGGTTTGCTTTAACAGCAACATTATTTTGATTGGATTCGAGTATTAGTTTATTTTTAGGGTCTCGATTATCAACAACAGTAAATGAAATTAGTTCTCCTTCTCCAGCTTCACCTCTTTCCGTGCTTGCTACTCTTAAGTAGAATTTAGGATTCTCTGCATCTCCAATATATTCAAGAAGCTGTTCGGCGCGAAGAGCAAATTCAAGGTCGGGATAATCTTCCTCTGGTTTAAGTCCCCTGATAGGTAGATCACCACCAGCATGAATCATTGCCCAAGTACGAAATATTTTTTCTGGTTCGGTAGCTCCTGATTTTAGGGATACGCCCAATTCGAAAGATAAATCATTTCGTGAATTATGAGCCATCTTCACTTTATAGTATAATTTTGGTTGAATGATTTTTGGTTTTACCATCATAAATTCGGCAAAAGGTCCACCCATACTGGCAGGTTTTTCGAACATAGCATAAGGGTAATAGAAACGACCTCTATCTCCAAATCCACGTCCCCAAGTATTTGCAATAATAAAAGCACCTCTTTCATCGTCAGATATACTTCCATCTTCGTCAGTATCCCACTCTACTTTATCGTCGAAACCAACGATTGTCATACAGTGGGAACCAGTTTCTGGAAATTTAGGTATGATTCTATTGTATCGAGTGTGGTTTGGTCCCATATATTCTTCGACACTTGAGTACATGCTGTGAGCATATGCACTTAAAGCGACTACACCACCATTTTTAGATCCATTACCATGATCGATAAGGTATTGCTTTATCTTACGGATTGTTTCTTTGTAGTTGGTTCTTTTGTTAACGATTTTAGTATATTCGTCTACCGTATATTTAAAAGCTTTCTCATAAACATCATATCCGTTAGCCCATTCGGTATCTGAGTTTGTATCCCAATCAGATACAACAATAGCACCATTGTCTTTGATTATATCCCATCCTTCATACTCATTTGAACCGTATCCCTTGCCTCCGTTTAGATAGTTCCATGTATACATATAACTAAACCTGTTTTCGTCCAAGCTAGCATCTCTATCAAGCATACAATTAACTTCGTAGGTATAAATATACCCTATCCCAGCAGCTTGAGCACAACTCCCTCCATTTTGATACAAAATAGGAGGAAAGAATTTAAGTTTCGAATTATCTATAAATTGAATATTTTCAGCAGCTTTGGACTTTAAAGAATGTGAGAAATCGGCGATTTTAACATTCCTATTAAAATATTTTTGTTCTTGCTCTGTTTTTGCTTTTGCTCCTGTTGGATATTTTTCAGATAAAGATTGTGCATTAGTATTTATCAGCAAACTAATACATGCAATAGTTAAAAGAATATTTTTCATATAATCTTATATTAAAAAAGGCATTAATGCTTTAAAAGTTTGCCTTAATGCCTTTTTGTTTTGGAATTTTTATTAGAATTCAACGAAACATTTTTTGCTTATGTATTCGTTTACGAATTTTTTAAGATTTTCGTCTGGTTTTTGTCCTTTTTTAAGACCATTGTACTCTAGGTCGAGGCTTATATATTCAACTGTTGATTGAACATACTTGATATAGAATGTTACTTTTTTGAATAAATTATCCATAGTAGGATCAACCGCAACAGGCAATTCAGCTACAATGGTTCTTAAACTACCTTCTGTATTATCTGTATAATTAGCTCTTACCTCTTTCAGATGATTTATTATCTCAACTGATTTTGTTGATATTACAGGCATATTTACAAAGTAATCTACATCCCCAACTTTTACAGTTTTTGGAACTTCAGGAACAATATCTTTATCATCTACAGCTGATGCTTTATCATCATCACTACATGAAAACAAGAATAAAGAGAAACAGAATATTAATAATATTTTACGCATAGCTTATTTAATTTGGATTTTTTTAAAACTTACTTGATTGTGACAAAAGATTCGAATAGCATAGGTTCCTGGCTGAATTCCATCTGTTTTTATTTTATATCTACCAAAACCTAAGTCTATTTTACCATCAAAAATAGTTTGAAGAACTTTTCCTTGTCCATCAATTATTTCAGCCTTTAATTCAGACTCCTCGTTAGAGTCCATATACAGTATATGTTCACCTTCTTCGTTATACTTCAAGGCGAATGCTACTTTTTGTTTTTCGAACTCATAATCAACCTCTCTTACATCAAGGCTTATACTCTTTTCGGCAGAAACATTTTCGTATGTATTAATACAATCCAAGACCATTTTATTATTAGCATCTCTATTGTCTATTAGCTTAAAAGAAATAAGCTCACCTTCACCTGGTTCTCCACGAACACCTGTAGCCACTTTAAGATAAAATTTAGGATTTTGTGCATCACCAATATACTCAAGCAATGGTTCGGCACGAAGAGCAAATTCGAGATCTGGAAACATAGCCTCTGGTTTCAAACCACTAATAGGTAAGTCACCACCTGCATGTAACATAGCCCAAGTTCTGAATACCTTTTCAGGTTCAGTTGCACCTGGCTTAACAGAAACACCTAGTTCAAAAGAAAGATCATTTCTGGAACTATATGCCATTTTTACTTTATAATATAGTTTTGGTTCGATTATTTTAGGTTTTACCATAAGAAATTCAGAAAATGGTCCCCCATTACTAGAACTCTTTGATAACATTTTATAAGGATAGTAGAATCTACCATTATCCCCAAATGAATCTCCCCAGCTATTTACGATAATAAAAGCACCGCGTTCGTCATCAGCAATTTCACCATCTTTATCTAAGTCCCACTCTACCTTGTCATCAAAACCTACAAGTGTCATACAATGAGCTCCATCGTCTGAAAATTTTGGAATTATACAATCATAATTTGTATAACTTGGTCCTGTATAGTTTGCGTCATCAGAATATAAGCTATGAGCATAACCACTGATTGTTAAAACTCCTCCATACTTAGATCCATTACCATGATCTATCAGATATTGTTTTAACTTCGTAATCGTTTCTTTATAATTCTGTCTATCATTTCTGATTGTAGTATATTCCTCAACAGAGTATTTAAATGCATTTTCGTAAATATCATAACCATTAGGCCATCTGGTATAAGAATCGGTATCCCAGTCGGATTCAACAATAGCTCCATTATCTCGAATAATATTCCATCCCTCATATTCATTGGATCCATCACCCTTACCATTATTCAAGTAGTTCCATGAAAACATATAACTAAAGCGATTTTTCATATCTTTAGAATCTCTGTCCAACATACAGTTTACTTCATATGTATAAATATAACCAATACCAGCAGCTTGAGCACAGCTACCACCATGTTGGCGAAAAATTGGTCTAAAATATTTTAATTTCGAATTATCTATAAAATGTACTTCATCGACCCTACTTCTTTTTAGGCTATTTGAAAATACAGCATTTTTAATATGCTTATTATACATTCGCTGCTCTTGGTCAGACTGAGCTTTAGCGCCAGTAGGGTATTTTTCGTAAACAGTTTGTGCTTTGGCTAGCACAAGGCAGCCGAGGCAAGCCATCGTTAGTAATATTTTTTTCATAGTTGTAAATTGGTATTTTATAGGTGTTTCAATATTTATTTCTATTGATTTAAATTTCGAAAGAGAATAAAATAAGATATTAGTCAATTCTTATTTTTCTAAATGTCATTTGATTATGTGTTAAAATTCTAATAGAATACACATTTGGTTTTAATCCATCAGTGTTTATATCAAATTTATCAAATCCTAATTCAGCCTTTCCTTTATATATATTTTTAAGAATATTTCCACTAGCATCAACGATATCAAGTATGATTTCTGATTCTGTTTTCGCATTTATATAAAATGAATATTTTCCATTATCATTCATTTTTAAACTAAAGTCGATATCCTGTTTGTTAAATTCATATTCTACCTCTCTGAGATTTAAACTTAAATCATTTTCAACACCCACAGGAATATAATTATCGATATAGTTCAGCTGCATTGAATTAGATTTATTACGATTATCAACAACCGAGAAGGAAATAAGTTCACCATCACCAGCTTCACCTCTTTCTGCCGTAACAATTTTTAGATAAAATCGAGGATTGTCTGCATCACCGATATATTCGATTAGAGGATCGGCATTTAGAGCAAATTCCAAATCGGGGAACATAGCCTCAGGTAGCTTACCTCTAATAGGAAGATCACCGCCAGAATGCATCATAGCCCAGGTTCTGAAAACTTTTTCAGGCTTAGTGGCATTTTCGTCTTTAGAAACTCCTAATTCGAATGAGATATCATTTCGGGAACTATATTGCATTTTTACTTTAAAGTATAATTTTGGTTCTTTTATTTTTGGTTTTACAATCAAGTATTCTGAGAATGGACCACCAAACAAAGCAGTTTTACTAAGGAGAATATAAGGCATATAAAAGCGTCCTCTATCACCCCATTTAGCACCCCAAGAATTTACAACAATAAATGCTCCTCTTTCGTCTTCAGATATTTCACCATTCTCGTCAGAATCCCATTCAATACTATCATCAAAACCGACTAAAGTCATAGCATGTGCTCCAGATTGAGGAAATTTAGGAACTATACAAGTGTACCCTGTATTGCTAGGACCATTATATTTTGTTCTTCCCGAAAGATCATGAGAATAGGCACTAATGGTAAGAATTCCGCCAAATTTAGATCCATCTCCATGGTCAATCAGAAACTGTTTTAATTCACGAATAGCTTTTTTATAATCGTTTCTATCACGTACTATTTTTGTACACTCATCAATTGTATACTTAAAAGCTTTCTCATAAATACCGTAACCATTCGGCCACTCTGTATATGAATCAGTATCCCAATCGGATTCAACTACCGCCCCATTGTCTCGGATAATATTCCAACCATCAATTTCATTTGATCCAATACCTTTGCCATTATTCAGATAGTTCCATGTATACATATAACTAAAACGATTTTGAGCCATACTCGCATCTCTATCGAGCATTCGATTTACCTCATATGTATATACGTAACCAACACCTGCGGCTTGAGCACAGCTAGCACCATTTTGTCGAAAAATAGGAGGGAAAAATTTGAGCTTCGAATTATCAATAAAGCTTACTTTATCGACATTGGTTGATTTGTGCTTATTTAAAAAATTAGCTGTTTTTATATTTCTATTAAAGAATTTTTGCTGTTCCTCGGTTTTTGCTTTTGCACCAGTGGGATATATTTGGTCATTATTTTGGGAACGTGACAGCAGAACAGATGCAATACAAAGGCTAGTTAATAATATTTTTTTCATAGATGGGGTCAAAGGGTTAAAAGGGATGATGAAAAATCACCACCCCTATTTTTAAAATAAAATTAGATAGCAAGCTAAATCTACATAATCATTAAACATACATGAACAATTAATTTTTAAAGATTAATTCCAAGGATCAATATCCTTTTGTGACTTTTGACAAAATCAAGAAAAACACAGTTTGTAGTTTAGCCTTTTTATTTCCAACTAAACGAGTAATCCGCACAAGACTACCCATTTAGTTAGAATATCTCATTATTAGTTATTTGCCAAATATTTATCTAAGATTAAGAAAAGAATATTATAATGGTCACGATCAGCTTTATTACCTGTTTTTCTTAAACGATCAAGAGTTTTATGAGCTTTAAAAGCAGTATTATTTAGAACTCCCAAAATTTTGGTAGTTGCAGTAACATCTTTTTGAATTGCAACATCTCTTCTTACAGGACCTTTTTCATAAGCATATCTATCGATATGGTCAAAAGTAAATGGATTTTGACAACATGAATCAAAGTCTAAACCATATCTTCTTTTCTTTTTAGGAGAAGTGCTAGCTACAAAAGGTTTAACATCAGATGCAATTTCTTGCACGTAAATATTTTGAGCATTTTTCTCATTCATTGTTAATTTTTTACCTTTCAATGAATTTTGGAAAACAAGATTGAATAAATCATTTGAATATTGTTTGTAAGTATAACAACCAGGATAAACAACTTCGTTGTAGATTAACTTATAAGGAATAGAAAGAGACATTAATCTACCCATAAAAGCACAATGAGTACTTGCATCGTAAGTTGCAGAACCAAAGTTTTTAATCACTTCTTTAGAATTCATCCAAGAAGAACAGTTGTTAATACTGTTATATAGATAGTGAAGAACGGCTTTTTGTTCTTTTGCTGGGAAAGGCTTAAATCTATCTTGTCCGTCACCACCTACAGTTTCGCGAATTTTAATACCTCCTAGGTATTGGTATAATCTGTCAAGGTATCTGAAATACTGGTGAGAGATTTCATTCATCAAACCAGTCATTCTATCGTAGTTTTCACCTTCTTCGATACCCCATTCAGGAAGATTTTTAGTTAATATTTTAAGATTCTTAACACCATATTTGGCAGCTTTTATAGGATCATCACCAAGATCTTCACTCATATCAGTTGGGTCAAGTATACCTTGGAAAGCTTGAGGGCCATAATGATACATTGGATCATTAATTTTCTCGTTAATCCAATTATTCAATATAGGTAATTCTTCCTTAGAATTTTTAGCTTCGAAGATAGGCTTGTATCCCCACATGATAGCGTATTTGTCATAAACACCAAGATTTGGAGGTGTTAGTTTTACTCCTTTTTCCATATCTCCAGGCTGAGCAATATAATTATATCTAGCATAGTCCATGATAGAAGGAGTAGTACCATATTTTTGAGTAAAAGATGGCGATCTCAAAGAATCAACAGGGAATGCAGAAGAAGCACCAAAGTTATGCATAAGACCAAGAGTGTGGCCAATTTCGTGAGCAGCCACATATCTTAAAGAATTACCAATGATTTTAGGATCGATTTCACGACCACGTACTTTAGGATCTACAGCACCAGTTTGAACAAATAACCAATCTTGTAATAATTTTACAACATTAGAATAGAACATTACATCACCACAAATAATTTCTCCAGAACGAGGGTCAACCCATGATGGACCCATAGAGTTAGCAACATAAGTAGTCACATATCTATAACAGCTATATTTAATATCATCAGGATCGAAATCAGGATTTTCTTCCTTAGTAGGATAATCTTTCGCTACGATAGCATTTTTGAAACCAATTTTTTCGAAAGCCTCTTGCCAGTCTTCGATACCAGCTTTAATATATTTTTTCCAAACATTTGGAATTGCAGGATCTACGTAGTATACAATTTGCTTTGCAGGAACTACTAATTCACCTTTTTTGTATCTTTCTAAATCTTCAGGTTTAGGTTGAAGATCCCAACGAGTAATAATAGGTCTTTTTTCAAGTTGGTAAGTTTTATTCGAATATTCGTATCTTCTTTGATAAAAGAAACCTATTCTTTCGTCATAATATCTTTCTTTCATCTTCTCTTTAGGAAGAAGAATAATATTTCTTGTCATCTGACAAGTAAAAGGTTCACCTTTTTTAGTGAATGTAAGTAAACTTTTGATATTAATATTTTTTTCAAAAGTTTTCATAGATTCTATTTTAGATCTATCAGAATTGAAACTTCCGCTTCCACCTTTCATCATAGCAGAAAGGCCATATGCTGGTGCCCAAGGATCTAGTTCCTTTTCGCCCGAACAAAATAATTTAGACATATCTACAACTATGGAAGTAGAGTCTTTAGAATATGCTTCAATTTTATATGATTTCCAAATAGGATCAACGTGATTACGTTGGAATGATGGATAGATATCTGATTTTGGATCACAAACTTCCATCAGTTGTTTCTTGTGAATATAAAGTTTCGAGGTATCAGACGAGAATTTCACCAATATAGGATATTTAGGCATTCTACCAGCTTCTGACTCATACACATTTGAGACAGATGAAACACGAGATGTAATTAGGAATTCACGGTCCATTATATCAAGAGGTACTTCGAAGTAGTACTTTCCTTTTTTTAGGATGATATCAAACATGCCTTTTTCTATTTTAGCATCTTTGACAAGTTTGTCGTACTTATTTTTTTTCTTTTTCTCTGATTTTTCAGATTTATCGCTTTTTTCTGTTTTACTTTTTTTCTTTTTCCAAAATTGAGCATTAGTTTGTATAGGCGCAGCAAATAAAGATGCCAATAAACAAACGAGTAGTAGGTTGTGTAATCTTTTCATTATATAGTGTTTAGTTTAATTCAAAAAGGGGCTTTGGTCAGACAACCCCTTTTTGAATAATAAATATTTACTCTCTTACAAAGCTGTAACGTATGTGCCACCATTCAGGCATATAGTCATTTGTATCTTCAAGTTTTTTCCATTCGTTAGCAAGGAAAGCTTTAGGAGCATAATCATAGATTAATACATCTAAGTTTTGTTTACCATCAACTTCACGAATATAGAAACCTATTTTTACTTCTGCCTCAAGTTCTTCATCAGCAGAGAAATATACATTTGCCTTGCTTAATTTAAATTTAGCAACATGGAACTGAAGAGGAGGTGAAGTAGGATTAGGTTGTGATCCGTAGTAATCTTGAGGATCTTCCATAGTTTCAAGAAACTCGAAAGTACAATTTCTAAAATAATTCTTAAGATCAGATTTCATATCGAAAGTGATAGCAGGTTTTTCGCCACTTAAGTCAACTGTAAACGAATCCTCTGTAACCGCGGTAGGAATTCCGATATAATCGTTAGGGAAACTCCCAAAACTACATGATTCCTTAAGATAGTCGTAATCATCTATTGATTTTCCTACCCATTTACCAACTAATCTAGATTGCATAGAAGGTTGAATTGTAACAACACATTCCTTAGTAGCACCTGTTGTAAATTTCTCAGCAGCAGGATCGATAGTAATAGTAAAATTAGTTTTACCTTCTTCGTATTTAAGAACTTTTAGATTTAATGTAGTATTGATTTGACCTGGTTTTAAGATAAATTCTTTTTTATCATCAACTAAATCTTCAAATACGAAATGTTCTCCATAAACTGCAGTATTTCCTTCTTTAATAACAAAAGGAATAGTCATAGGTTTTGTAAGATCAATTTTACGATCATTCTTATCCGTAACTCTAATAGTTAGAGCAAATTTGTCCGTAAAATCTTCACTAGCTTTATTGAAGTTGCAATAAACTTTTTCACCAACACCAACACCAATAGTAGCTTCCATAAATTTACCAGCCTTAATAGTTTCGCTAGCTTTCACAGTAAGCTTAATATTAGAATCAGCTTTAAAGTTTTCTTTAAAAGTAATTACCACCTTAGCATCACGTACACCAGCAGGGAATACAAATTCTTCAGCAGAGATAGTATATCCTTGATCCTTAACAAGACTACCAGCTAAAGTGAAAGGAATTTTCAATTCTGTTTCCGAAGCCACTGAAAGTTTTGCATTAATTTCCAAAGGCTCTTGGCTAGTCAAATCGTATTCTGCATACTCAAGACTAATAGTGCGCTCCATAGTTTTAATTACCTCTTTTTCGTCTTTATCATCATCACTACATGATGTAGCAAAAAGACCAAAAAAAGCAATCATTAAAAATAATAGGTTTTTCATTTTTAGATAATTTAAGTTAATACTACTTGTAGGCTTTAATTTTTTTATGTAATTCAATAAGTTGATCATATTCAGCAGAACTAGCGTCAACAGGAATCACAGATAAAATTTTATGGTTCTCTTTCAAGCTATTTGAAAGATCTGGTGTTTTATCATATTTTTCGCATGAAACTAGACTTAGCAGACAAGCTGCTAAGATTAATTTCAGGCTATTATTAATAATTGTATTCATATCCTGGGTTTTGTTTTAGTCCTTCAATCAAATCGCAATCAGTAATCGCAATTGGATAGGTGTACATATATTTTTGAGTAGAATATTTTTGGGTATAATTAGTTGTACCTTTAATAGAGTATGTATAGAATTCTGGTCTTCCATGCATTTTTAATTGCAACCATCTATCTCCCTCGCAGAAAAACTCGATTTGTCTTTCAGTCAGAATATTATAAACTAATTTAGATAAAGGATTACCCTCTGCATCGACTTTTACTAAATATTCAGGATCCACATCAGGTAGGCTTGCCGAAGTATAATCAACAAAACCAGCTACACGGTTCCTTCTAATCATATTTAGATAGTTTAAAGCTTCTGTATCTTTTTTAAGATATGCATAAGATTCAGCAGCTATAAAAGCCATTTCAGCACTTCTAATGCGTACTATTAGAGGTTTGATTGTTGTAAGTCTTTCAACTTCTTTATAGTTAACAATTATTTTCTTGGTGCCAAAAAATAAAGATTTCCTTATATCATTATCATTCATAAGATTTATAAACTCAAGACTTGGATATACGTTTTCCAAATGAGCCATTGGTTGCTTATAGGATTCCTCAGTTGCATTTTCATTATATAAGTGTTTACAGAATATTTCGTTACCAGCAATTACGAATGGAGTATTTATCATATGCTTATACTCATCACCATTTAGTATTGGGTATTTTGCAACAAGCTCCGATGCAATTTTGGCAGCTTCGGTCCAGTTGTGAGTCCAATAGTAAAATCTAGCCAAATATGCCTTAGCTACATCCTGTGTTATTCTGTAATCTTTAGTGGTACAATTAAATTCAATAGCTTTTTTAAGATCTTCTTCTATTAATTCGGCAGTTTGAAAAATGCTGCTTCTAATAGGTCGTGCCTCCATGCTAAATTCTTCGATTAATGAAGCACCCAATTGAGTTTTTGCATTCGCAGGATCGTATGGTTCTGAATAGTAAACCATAAGATTATAGTAGCATATTCCTCTTAAGGCATGAGTGACAGCCAATAGCTCTTTCGACTCTTTATCATTTGCTTTAACCTCTTCAATAATGATATTAAAGTTTGCAATCTCAGCATAATATGCTGAATAACTGGCTGTTTTCCCTGGCAATGAACTACCAATATAGAAAGGAATAACAGAATTAATAAAAAGACTAGATTCTAAATTTTTAGCATAGGCTTCTTTATGCATTAAGTCAGCTTCTGAGTCAAATATTCTATCATTAGAATTGAAATCAACTGCATGAAGAGTCTTTTGAATCATTGACGAAAAATCATCGGTTGATTCTGGTATAATTTTATTATGCGGTTTTATATCTAAATAACTGTCACAAGAGCTTAAGCAGAATAGAGATATAAAAATGATTAGTATTTTTTTCATAATTTAAGTTTAGAAGCTTAAGTTAAATCCGAAATTCACAGTTCTAGTAATTGGGTAAACTGCACCCGCTGATTCAGGGTCGATTCCTGAATAATCAGTAAAAGTGAAAGGATTGGAAATTCCCATATTAACACTCATAGAAGAAATATTATACTTCTTGATAAATTTTGATGGTACAGAATAAGACAGACTTATACTCTTGATTCTGACATACCACATTTTTTCAATAAATGCGCCATTTACAACTCTTGAATCCATTACCTGATTAAGTTCTGCATTTTTATCTATTGATCTATCTGCAACATCATCAATTAGAATAGGATATCTAGCATTAGGATTATCGGGTGTCCAAACATCTCTGTACTTAGCATTCATATTATGATGGTGATGGTATACATCATTCAAATAAGATTGAATATCATGATTTAATGCTTCTGTTGTACTAACACTGGTTCCCGAGAAAATATCACTTACAGAAGAAGGAGTAGCTAATTTGGTATTCATTTTATTCCCAAAACAGTAGTTTCCATATATGCTTAGACTAAAGTTTTTATAGGACAAACTATTAGAAAAACCACCTTGAATTGGAGGAGTTTGAGTACCTATATAGAATAAATAATTTTCTGGATTGGATTTAGATCCTTGCTTGCTAATATCGGCATCAGGTCTTAATTTAAACTCATAATAGCCTGTTTTAGGATTTATACCAAGAGGTTTACCTGTAAAAATACTTCCAGTAGGATAACCTATTCGCAAGGCACTAGTCATACTTTTCCCATAAGGTGAATTATACTTGACTAGCTTACTAATATTTTTACCAAAATTCATTGATGTCGACCATCTGAAATCTTTTGTTTTTACAGGAGTAGCACTTAATGAAAACTCAAACCCTTTATTCTCCATCTCAGAAGTATTATATCCCTGCGTATTATATCCAGTTACAGATGGAACAGTTACACTATTCACAAGATCAGTGGACTTACGATAATAAACTTCGGTATTCATGCTAATTCTACCTTCGAATAAACCCAGACTTAGACCAAGTTTTGCATCCATGGTTTTCTCCCATCTTAAATTCTTATTAGGAGCAGATGCCATTCTACTCATTAGATAAGTATCATCTTCCGTTTTTCTGTACTTATTATCATAAACAAGAATAATTTCAGGACTAACTGTTTTGTTAACATTCCCAGTATAACCAGTAGCAGCTCTTAATGATAGAGAACTAATAATATGCTTATAAGGAATCATAAAATTTTCCTTAGCTGCATGCCAAACAAAACCTAATGACCAGTTTTTATTAAACTGTTCTTCACTACCAAAGCAATCACTTCCATCGGCACGAACAGTGAAACTTGCTATATATTTATTTTTATAATCGTAATCCATAGAAGTGTAAAAAGAGGCAAATCGATGTTGTGTGGTACCTTCACCAAACAATCCATCTACCAAATTACCATAAGACACCATACTTGAATAGGTAACATTGTCGCTACCAATCACACGATCAGGAATTGGCATGGAAGCAATTTCAACTCTTTTATTGTAATTATATTTTTTTCTAAAACCCGCTGTTGCGTTTGATTCTCTAACTTCAGATCCACCTATTACACTGAATTTATGATTCTCTCCTATAGTTTTATTATATGATAATTGAGCTCGCAGGGTATAAGATTTATTTCTACCATCCGAAGTCATAAAAGAGCTATATAGTTTATCAGAATCATCACTATCAAAAGAACATCTATCCTGAAAGGCAGCATAAGTATATTTGCCTTTGAAGTTTTCAGTATTACTAGTGGTATATGAATAAGAAGCAATAGTATTTAAATGAAAATTTTTAGCTATATGATAGGTTAAAGATGCATTTGTTGTAATACTCGTATTTTCAGTTTTACTATCAGTATCATTAATCTCACGCATAATATTGAAACCATTTCTTGGTCTAGCCATTATGGTAGGGGTTGTATTTAATGGATCTTGATTATTAGCTTTAAAATTCCAATAAGTATAATCAGGTTCATACTCTCCATCTTCATTATAAGGTCTTTCGTAAGGATTTGCAAAATATGCATATTTAAAAGGATCAACACTTGCAGAATAGCCATTTGCAACCTGATTTGAAGCACTAATACTGAAATTAAGATTAAACTTATCGTTAAATTTAGCCGTAAGATTGGTACTTAAGTTAATTCTATCATAATCGGTCTTTTTAACCAAACCAGTATTTTGCGAATAACCCAAAGAAGCATAAACTCTTAATTTTTCGGTACCTCCCGATATTGAAACATGCTGGTTGGTGGTCAATGAATTTCTAAAAAGTTCTTCAAACCAGTCGGTATTTGTATCGTACTTTTTATTAATAAAATCCTCTCTTTCAGCACTGCTCATCTTAGTAAAATCGTCTCTACCAGCTCTTACCATACCTACAAGACCAATAACAGGTAAATAACTATCATCATCAACATAGTGGGGTTTACTGTATGTGTCCCATAGCTTTTTCTCCCAATCAAGCTTCTGCTTAGAATTCATCAATCCTGCATCTCTCTGTGGCTTTAGCACCAATGAACTAGAAAAAGAATAACCTATGGATATTTTACCAACTTTACCTTTTTTTGTGGTAATAACAATAACCCCACCAGCAGCACGCGAACCATAAATAGCAGCAGCTGAAGCATCTTTTAGTATAGTGACATTTTCAATATCATTTGGATTAATACCACCAACTCCATTATTAAAAAGACTAGAATAATCTCCTGATTTTATTTGGTTAGAAACAACATTCGGAATACTTCTCTGCAAAGGCACTCCATCAACCACCCAAAGTGGTCCTGTGTCACCAGTCAAAGAATTTTCACCACGAATTGTAATTTTGGAAGCAGCACCTGGGCGTCCCGATGTTCTTCGAATATTAACACCTGCAATTTTACCCTGAAGTATATCCTCAAGCTGAGGAGTTGGCTTATTAGCTAACTCTTTAGCAGTAACCACACCAACAGAACCTGTTGCACGCTCAACAGTAGTTTTTTTGTATCCAGTACAAACAACACTATTCAACTGCTCAACCTTTGCCTTAAGTTTTACGTTTATTTTCTTTGAGTCAACAACAGTTTTCACTTGCGAATCGAATCCGACAAATGAATACTGAAGTTTCGCTCCTTTTTTAACCAATATAGAATATTTACCATCAATATTGGTAATAACACCATTAGTACTACCTACTATCACAACAGTAACCCCAGGCAATGGTTCGCCTGACTGATCAGTAACAGTACCTTTAACTGTAATCTTTTCTGCTTGCTTTGCAGCTTCTTTCTTTTTCGAAATTATAACAATATTCTTTTTATAAACAATACTGTATTTCTCTCCAAAAAGATCATCCATCACAACAGAAAGTTTCTCCTTTTTGTACTCAGCATCAATTTGTTTACTATCATCAAATACCGTTTTACTGTACAAGAAATCAAACGAAGTTTGCTTTCTTATTTCTCCTAACACCTTTTTAACTGCAGCTTTTTTAAAATTTAAAGAAACTGAAACATCTTGTGTTGAAGAACTAACACTAGCATTTGCATTAAAACCAATCAAAAAAATCGTAGTTAAAAGAAAAATCGACCCAAGTTTTTTTAACAAAATATTGCTAAAAAAACTTTTAAGAATTGATTTTTTAATCATAAATTTGAGTTTAATTATTTGCGTGAAATGGATCTTGTAATCCATGGTTTATTTTAGCTGATGTCTATTGCAGTAGACATCAGTTATTCTACATAAACAATTTTATTTACAAGTCTGATTTTCAAATCATCGGTCATTTCTATCATTTCCAACATTTCTCTTAATGAACATTCTTTTTTGAGAACACCTGTAAATATTTTATTCTTTAAATTCTTATTTATAAAAACTACATTCACATCATACCATCTTTCTATTTGGGTCATTATTTCTGACATTTTTTTATTATCAAAATAATAAACACCATCCACCCATGAAGTATATAATCTTGTATCAACCTTTTTGACCTCTATATTACCAGCACAGGCAATTGCTTGTTGGTCGGGTTTCAATAAGATTTTATTTTCCTTATACCTTAATTGCACTGATCCTTCAACAAGAGTAGTAGTAATATTGCCAGTTTCGTGGTAAGAATTAATATTAAAACTAGTTCCCAAAACCTTAATTTGAGTATCACCACATTTAACTACAAAGGGCTTATTCTTATTCTTTGCTACAGAAAAATACGCCTCACCATCGATTTCCACCTCACGAGTATCACCCACAAAATGAGTAGGATATTTAAATTTTGTTTCAGAATTAAGATTTACAACAGTTCCATCGCTAAGTTCGACTCTGAAACTGCAAGATTTAGGAATAACGATAGTATTATATTCAGCTTTAATAGCAGTTTTTTGTTTCTTTAATTTATAGCTAATCGTTTTCCCTAATTTATTTTTCAACTCTATTCCATCTATTTGAGATATAGTAGTATTTTTGGATTTACATAAATTTATAATTTCACCATTTGCCAAAAACAAACTTGGCTGATTCGAATTTGTATCACACACCGACTTATCAGAATTTACAATAATAGAATTGTCCAAATACAATTGTCGTGACATTACCGACAATACAGTAATAATAATAGCAGCGGCAGCAAATCGAGCCATTTTCAGAACAAATCCAAAGGAGTCATATTTAGTCTTCGTATCTATCTCTTTCCACATCATTGTAAAGTCAGGCTCCTCCACATCCAAGTCTTTTTCAATATCTTGGAAAAGTTCGTCACACAAATACAATTCCTCCTTAGAGAGATCTTCCAAGTGCTTTTCAGGATTTTTAGGCGTATCAAGGTACTGCAGAATTTTATTGTAAATTCGTAAATTCATCGTGTATGGTATAATAATGGTGTATGATAGTTAGGTTTAGTTTCTGTGTTATAATGATATTAGAGCATACTAACTCCTTCCCTCATTTTGCGATAGCCTACTTTCAGACGAGATTTAACAGTATTTACGGGAACACCAAGTTCTTCAGCTATTTCAGTATATTTAAGTTCATTTACACATTTCAAAATAATAGTCTTGCGAATATCCTCAGATAATTGATTTAGAAGTTTTGTGACTTTTGTGTTTTTAGAACTAAAGTTTTCAATATTTATTTCATTTAATCTTTCTTCATCTATATAGAACTGTTCTCTGGCGGCTCTATTCTTATCGGTTCTAATGGTATTGAGGCTAATATTTACTATAGATTTTTTCAGAAATGCCTTTGGATTTTCAACCCTTGATCTATTTTCCCAAAGTTTTATAAAAGCACTCTGCACTATATCTTTTGCCTTATCAGAATCTTTGACATATGTATTGGCAAAATAAAACAACCCTTTTGATTCAGCTTCATAGATCGATTTCAATTGAGTCTTTGTCATTTTTGTGTTGGGTTTTTTTGGGTTTAATTTTTTTATGTTCAGCTCAGAATAAACTTCGGCTGCAGGCAAAGTTCATTTTTTATTTTTATGTTAAACTACAAAACTTAAATATATTAAGATTTATTAAAATCTAAAAATAAAATTTAGAAGGCTAAAAAATAAATATAGTTAATAAAAATTATAGTTATTCTTTTCATTTCAGTTATCTTATTTATCTATTTTTCAATAGCTTTTAAAAGCTAAAAATTTATTTAAACCAATAATTATTTTATTCACATTCAATATAGAATCATTTTAACTTAGCATATATTGAGATTTTCGGACTAAAATATTCAAACTAATTTTTTAGTAGTATATTGTTAATAAAAAATAAAAGAAAATTAAGATTAACCGAGAGATTATATTCTTATGTAAATACAACCAAGCTTCACCAACAAGACACAGTGAAATTAAAAATGGGTCATTTTGGAAATAAAAAAATTAAGCTTTTTTTACATTTTTTGTAAAATGTTATATAATTCACTCAAATTATGGGACTTGTATTCGATGCTTTTTAATATAAATATTACAAGAATATAATACCGAGAATAATTTCCTTTCTAATAACAGTTATTATCCACATACAAACTAACTACGTCTCATCTTGTTAACATATTTATGTTTATACAATTATTTTCCTATTGCAGGAAGCTTTGGTAAATTGGATGTGGAATAAATTACCTAACTAAAAATTACTTTGTAAAATATGGAAGCACAGGAAAAGAAAAAAGATATCTCAAAAAGCAACGATAATAGTAATAGATTTAACATTATTTCATTAGAAAATCATATAGCAGCTATTACTACAGGTTTTAGACTAGGACAAATTGAGAATAAAGATCTTGAATTCTCAAAATACATAGAAAACTATTGGAATACAAAAATAACAGAGCTGGAAAAAGATTATGTCATAAGGGAACTTATTTTAAAATATTCAAAATCAAAAGGAATAACCATAGACCCAAGGCTTATAGATTCAGCAAATCAAATCGAACCTACCTTTCTAGATACACCAATTGATTCATAATTATCATTGTGGTTCTTCAAGAATGGTTATTCTTGAAGAACTAAAAAATCAACTTAATGATCCTGACCAATGTTTGAAAAGCTTAAAATTCGAAGTAGAACACGAATTAACTGATACCCTAAGACTGCTTATTATTCAGCATATAATAGAAAAAATAAAAAGAAATGAGATAATAGAACTATTAAAAGATAACCAAATACAGGACTTAACAATTGAAGAAAAAATAGGTGTAATCTCAGAGGCTAATTATTATTGCAATATATCTGAAAAGGTAATTGAATTATTGAAAAAACTTGAGCTTTTAACAACAGACGAATATAAAGAAATCATCAATGAATTTGAACTAACAGCAGATTCCATCAGATATAATATAAATATAATCACCCAAAACCTAGAGTTAAAAGAAAATCCTTTAGACGTAAAAAAATTAAAGGTATGCCGTTTAATTGAAGAATTTCTAAGAGAAGAAATAGAAAAAGCAAACATATATCTTTCGGACGATACTAGTTCACCTATTCATTTGAAAGAAGACAAAAATGATAATTATGGATTTTCTGACCTTGTTAAACTAACCAAATCTTAAAAACTGTAAATTTAATAATGAAAGATTATTAGATATAAAACCAAGTCAAATAAAACATAATAATTATAATCATTATATAGCTAACACATACGCCCCTGTTTCTTTTACACAAAAGGTGAAATATTTTATTTGAGAACACTTAATCTATTTCAAAATAACAGATTCAAATCTCATAACAAAAAACCAATTTTTTAGAAATTTCGCACTACAACAGAATATACACCACAATCAATTTAATATTCCCTAAACAGTCAGAAATCATAAAATATGCTATCTCCGCTCGACATTATAGTCTAATTCATAAAAAACTGTATTAAAAACATACTAATTTATTTGGATTTTATTCACTAATACCCTCAAATTTATTTACTTTTGTTCGATATTTTTTAATCCAAATAGTTTAACATGTCTGAAGTTATAAAGGTCAAAAAAGGTCTGAATATAAAGCTTTTAGGGAAAGCCGAAAAATTCATTCGTCAAACCGAGACACCAGATACTTTTGCTGTTAAACCAACTGATTTTGTTGGCTTAACACCAAAATTAAAGGTTAAGGTAGACACTGAAGTTAAGGCAGGTACAGCTTTATTTTTTGATAAATATGCGCCAGAAATTAATTTCGTATCGCCAGTGAGCGGTAAGGTAATTGCTATAAATAGAGGAGAACGAAGAAAAGTTCTTGAAATTGTTGTCCAAAAAGACAATGAAATAAAGTATGAAGAATTCGATACAAGCAATTACGCCAAATTTAATCAGCAAGAAATTTGTGAAAAACTACAAGAAAGTGGTTTATGGACTTTTATAAAACAAAGACCATACGATATAATTGCTAGACCAAATCAAACTCCTAAATGTATAGTTGTTTCATCATTTGATACAAATCCACTTGGAGCTGATGTAGATTATTTGTTGGAAAACGACAAAAATGATTTACAAATAGGTTTAGATATTTTATCAAAACTTACTGAAGGTAAAGTTCATTTTAATCTCCATAAAGATCTTAACAATAACAAAGATTTAGAGAGTCTAAAAAATGTACAGATAAACAAGTTTAGCGGCAAACATCCTGCTAGTAATGTAGGTGTTCAATTACATCATCTAGATCCTGTAAACAAAGGAGAAGTTGCTTGGGGACTAAGCGCACAGGATGTTGTTTTTATAGGTCGTTTTTTCAATACAGGAAAAGTTGATTTAAGACGCCGAGTTGCAATATGTGGTTCGGAGGTAAAAGAAACTTGCTATATTGAAACAATAGCTGGAGCAAATATCAAAAACCTTCTTAAAGCTAACCTTAAGGACAGTGAAAAAATCCGTATTATTTCAGGAAATGTATTAACAGGAACACATATTCAAGAAAACGGATATTTAGGATTTTACCATAGCCAAATCACTGTTATACCAGAAGGGGACAAACATCAATTTGTAGGATGGGCAATGCCTAATCTTAATAAATTCTCATTATCGAAAAGTTATTTCTCATGGTTGTCACCAAACAAGCAGTATAGATTAGATGCAAATCTTAACGGTGAGCATAGAGCCTATGTAATGTCAGGAGAATACGAGAAAGTGCTTCCAATGGATATACTTCCTGTTTACCTTATAAAATCTATTTTGGTTGAAGATATCGATCAAATGGAACAATTAGGTATTTACGAAGTAGCACCAGAAGATTTTGCTTTGTGTGAATTTGTTTGTACTTCAAAAATTGAAGCTCAGTCAATTATTCGAAAAGGAATTGAGCTTATGATAAAAGAAATGAGCTAGAATCTGATAATAAAAGTAAAATGAAAGCACTTAGAAAATTTCTAGATAAAAAGAAACCATTATTCGAAAAGGATGGTAAGTTTTCGAAGCTTCACTCAACATTTGAAGCATTTGAAACATTCCTATTCGTACCTAATGAAACTACAAAAAATGGTACCCATATCAAAGATGCTATTGATCTAAAAAGAACAATGTCGGTAGTAGTAGCTGCATTAATTCCAGCCCTACTATTTGGTATGTATAATGTAGGGTATCAACATTTCTTATCACAAGGAGAATTAGATGCAAAAACATTAATGGAATTATTTACCTATGGTTTTATCAAGGTATTTCCAATTATTGTAGTATCCTATGTGGTAGGTTTGGGAATTGAATTTGCCTTTGCACAAAGTAGAGGTCATGCCGTAAACGAAGGCTTCCTTGTTTCGGGTTTATTGATTCCTCTAATTATGCCAGTAGAAGCACCACTTTGGATGGTAGCAGTATCAACAGCATTTGCTGTAATTATTGGTAAAGAGGTATTTGGCGGAACAGGTATGAATATCTGGAACCCTGCATTAATAGCTCGTGCATTTTTCTTCTTTGCATATCCTAAGAAAATGTCTGGGGATATGGTATGGATTTCGGAAAAAGCTGATTCGTTCTCAGGAGCAACTCCATTGGCAGACGCAGCACAGTTAGTAGAAGCAAACTCAGAACAAGCAAAATCAATCATGGAAGGAGCACTTTCTAATGCTTGGGATATGTTTGTTGGTTTAATACCAGGATCTATTGGCGAAACATCTGTTATAGCAATCCTTATAGGGGCTGCAATATTATTAGCAACAGGAATAGCTAGCTGGAGAATCATGTTATCTGTATTCGTTGGTGGATATGTAATGGGATTATTATTTAACCTTTGGGGAGCAAATCATTATATGAGTGACATCCCAGCATGGCAGCATCTAATAATGGGTGGTTTTGCATTCGGAGCTGTGTTTATGGCAACCGATCCAGTTACAGGAGCACAAACAAATAAAGGTAAAATCATATACGGATTCCTTATCGGATTCTTAGCAGTACTAATTAGAGTAATGAATGCAGGTTTCCCAGAAGCAATGATGTTAGCCATCCTGTTGATGAATACATTTGCACCTCTAATTGACCATTATGTTGTACAAGGAAATATTAAGCGCCGTTTGAAAAGAGCGAAGCTTAACCACTAATAATATTACATGTTATGAATACACAAAGTAATAAATATACATTCATGTATGCATCGGTAATGGTAATAGTTGTAGCTGCTGTATTAGCTTTTACTGCTCTAACACTTAAACCTTTGCAGAAGAAGAATCAAGAAATAGCTAAAAAGAAAGATATCTTGAAAGCTGTAAATATCGAATCTACTTCAGAAAATGCAGAAGAACTATTCGATAAATATATTGTTGAAGCTTTAGTTGTAAATACAAAAGGTGATCTTGTATCAAAAGATAAAAGCAAAGCCTTTAATGTAAACTTAAAAAAACAACTAAAGAAATCTTTAGACAAGCAAGACCTACCAGTATTTATTTTCGAAAATGAGAAGAAAGAAAGAAAAGTAATTCTTCCATTATTAGGAAAAGGAATGTGGGGTCCAATCTGGGGATATGTAGCACTTAAGAGTGATATGAACACTGTTTACGGTGTAACATTTGATCACAAAGGTGAAACTCCAGGTCTAGGAGCTGAGATATCAACTCCTAAGTTCCAGGAACAATTTGCAGGAAAAGAATTCTTTAAGCAAAATTCAGAATTCACTCCACTAAAATTAATCAAAGGAGGAGCAAAATCAACTCATGAGTTTGATGCAGTTTCTGGTGGAACAGTTACCTCAAAAGGATTAGAAGCAATGCTTTTAGATAATCTTTCGAAGTACAAAAATTATTTACAAAACAATAAATAGGCAAGAGATGAGCGATAAACAACCTTTATTCTCGGCGAAAAATTTAAAACTTATAACTTCCCCTCTAGGAAGTGATAATCCGATTACAGTACAGGTACTTGGTATTTGTTCGGCATTAGCTGTAACAGCAAAACTTGAGCCAGCTATTGTTCTGTCAATATCGGTAATGGCAGTATTAGCCTTCGCCAATGTAATTATCTCATTAATCAGAAATACAATTCCATCGCGAATAAGAATCATTGTTCAGCTTGTGGTAGTTGCTGCATTAGTAATCTTGGTTGACCAAGTACTTAAGGCATACTCTCCAGATGTAAGTAAACAATTATCAGTATTTGTAGGTTTGATAATTACCAACTGTATTATTATGGGACGACTTGAAGCATTTGCTTTAGGTAACAAACCATGGCCAGCATTCCTTGACGGTATCGGTAATGCTGCTGGATATGGTCTTATCTTAGTTATTGTAGCATTTTTCCGTGAATTATTAGGTTCGGGTTCGGTATTCGGATTCAAAGTAATTCCTGAAGCTGTATACAAAATGGGATATTCAAATAATGGGTTAATGATTTTACCTCCAATGGCTCTTATTACTGTTGGTGTAATCATTTGGATTCAAAGATCAAGAGATAAATCATTAATCGAATCGAAGTAAATAAGACTGAGATATGGAAAATTTAATTAATATATTCATAAAGTCAATCTTTATTGACAATATGGTTTTTGCATTTTTCTTTGGAATGTGTTCATATTTGGCTGTTTCAAAAACTGTAAAAACTTCTATGGGACTTGGACTTGCAGTTGTATTCGTATTGGGTATCACTGTTCCAATCAACTACCTTCTAAATAAATTTGTATTAGCTGAAGGAGCTTTAACATGGCTTGACGAGTCGTATAAGACTGTTGACCTTAGTTTCCTTAGTTTTATCATGTTTATTGCTGTTATCGCATCAATGGTACAGCTAGTTGAAATGATTGTAGAAAAGTTTGCTCCAGCACTATACTCTTCTCTTGGTATATTCCTTCCACTTATTGCTGTAAACTGTGCAATTCTTGGTGGATCATTATTTATGCAAGAGCGTGATTATAATAGCTTGGCAGAAGCAACTAGTTTTGGACTTGGATCTGGTATTGGTTGGTTACTTGCTATTGTAGGTATTGCTGCTATTCGCGAAAAAATAAGATATTCAAATATACCAGCTCCATTACGTGGATTAGGAATTACATTTATTGTAACTGGTCTTATGGGTATAGCATTTATGAGTTTTATGGGTATAAAACTTTAATAAACAATTTTATAAAAAATAAACAATGATATTATTAGCTACAAATGCAACTGTAATAGGAATAAGCGTAGCAGTATTCCTATTAGTGATATTGCTTTTGGTTTCTATACTATTATTCGCTAAAAAGAAATTAACTCCTTCGGGAGAAGTTTCTATTGATATTAATGGAGATCAGCAATTAACAGTGGATCCAGGAAACACTCTTCTTGGAACATTAGGAGAACAAAAAATATTTCTTCCTTCAGCTTGTGGTGGAGGTGGTACATGTGCTATGTGTAAATGTCAAGTACACGAAGGTGCAGGTTCTATTCTTCCTACAGAGACAGGATACTTTACTCGTAAAGAGATTCAAAATAACTGGCGCCTAGCTTGTCAGGTTAAAGTAAAAGATAATTTAAAACTTGAAATTCCTCAAGAAGTTCTTGGTATCAAGAAATGGGAATGTGAAGTGATTTCGAACCGTAATGTTGCAACATTTATTAAAGAGTTTGTTGTAAAATTACCTGAGGGAGAAACTCTTGACTTCAAATCAGGTGGTTATATTCAGATTGATGTACCTAAGGTTGACGTAGACTTTAAGGATATGGAAATCGAAGATGAATATCGTGAAGACTGGGATAATTTCAATATGTTTGACCTTAAGATGAAAAATCCTGAGCCAACATATCGTGCTTATTCTATGGCTAACCACCCTGCCGAAGGAAATATTGTAATGTTAAATATCCGTATCGCTACCCCACCATGGGATAGAGTAAACAACGGATGGGAAAATGTTAATCCAGGTATTTGTTCTTCATATATCTTCTCAAGAAAACCAGGTGACAAAGTAACTGTTTCGGGTCCTTATGGTGAATTCTTTATTAAGGAAACTGAAAACGAAATGATGTTTATTGGTGGTGGTGCTGGTATGGCTCCAATGCGTTCACATATCTTCCACTTATTCCAGACTGCGAAAACAGGTCGTAAAGCTACTTTCTGGTATGGTGCTCGTTCACTTAAAGAAGTTTTCTATGCTGAACAATTTGATGCTATCGCTAAAGAATTCCCTAACTTTTCATGGCATTTAGCTCTATCAGAACCTCTTCCTGAAGATAATTGGGAAGGACCTACAGGATTTATTCACCAAGTAATCTATGACGAATATCTAAGCAAACACGATGAGCCAGAAGATATCGAATATTACTTATGTGGTCCTCCTATGATGAACTCTGCAGTTAACACAATGTTATATGAATTAGGTGTACCTGATGAAATGATAGCATTTGACGACTTTGGATCATAAAAAATAAAAAAATCTCAAAACTTAATTGTTTTGAGATTTTTTTTTCCTCTTAATACAAAGATTATTCGATTTTTGGGAAAAACGAGGATAAGTATAACTACGCAGTTGTTTAATTTAAAAAATTATTAATTAATGCTTATTTCAGGCTTACAGCCTTTTTATTTATAAATCTTTTTAGCCCAATGCAAAGCATTGGGCTTCGTTATATATGCCTTTCAGGCAAAAAAAAACAATTAAAAGTATTAAAAAGAAAAAAAGAAGCTTTGATAAATTCTATGAATCCTAATTGGAATTTATATAGACTTAATTATTTATAATGTATGATATCTTTCGCTAGTGCCTCGCTTCAAGATGACGGATAGTAGTACCGGAATCAGGAATAAGGAACGTCATACTATATGCATAATTTTATCTAGTCCACCTATTATATAAACTGAACCATAAAAGACATTACTTCAATCTATCCTTTTATGTGTTCAAGTATAATATTAAGACCATCTAGTACTAGATTCGAATTGTAGATACAATCTTCTTCAATATTAGATTTTATAAAATCGGAATCACCTCCAGTTACAAACACCTGAGCTGAAGAATGTTTTATCCTAAAATCATGAATATATTTTTGGATTTCGAATATAAATCCATTTTGCACTCCTGCCCTAATACATTCTTCTGTTGTTCCTCCCAGCTTATTATATTCAAATTCAACCTTATACAAAGGCAATTTTCCTGTAAAATGATTTAATGCCTTATATCTCATTTCAAGTCCAGGCGAAATACTTCCTCCTAAATACTCATTATCTTCGTTCATGTAGTCAAAAGTAATAGCCGTACCAGCATCTATAACCAATATATTTTCAAATCTGCGATAATGATTTGCTGCGACACAAGCGGCAATCCGATCTACTCCGAGACTTTCTTTTGTTTTGTACCTATTCCCTATTGGCAAATCAGTTTCGTGATTTAAAACTGTATAATTAATATTCAGTCTCTCCATTGTTTCAAACAAAAGAGTATCTATAGACCTAACAGAGCTTATTATTGATTTTGTATACTTATTTTGCTTCATTAATTCTACACAATCATCAACCTCTGAGAATCTATATAATTTAATAAATTTTTTATTTTCAAATTCGGCGAGCTTATAAAAACTATTACCTATATCAACAATTAAATTCAACTTTTTTCAATTTAAATTTCCAATTATGCTAAATTACAAAACTTTGATAAATTACAATTAGGGAATAATTCATTTTTAGCAGTATATGATAACACAACTTGCACTTATAATCATAAAATAATTTTACTCTATCTATGCGAAAGATACTACTTATTGAAGATGAAGAAATAGTTTCTTCTATTTTAGAAATGTTTTTACAGAAACTTGGTTATAATTTAATAGGTGTAGCAAAAGATGACAGAGATGCAATATCATTATGTAACAAGGAAATACCAGATGTAGTAGTAATTGATGCAAACATAAACGGAAGTATGAATGGAGTAGAACTTGCGAAAATAATAGAAACAAATTGGCAACTTCCTATCATTTTTCTTACGAATGATATAAAAGAACAGACAACACAAAGAGCAAAGCTAAGCAATTCGCACTTATATCTGACAAATCCAATTGAGAAAAAAGAGCTTGGATTTTCCATTGAATTAGCCTATTATAAAAATAAATCAAAACTTGGAATTAAATAAGTAGAAACTAAATACTGAAAAAACATATCACAGATTCCGACAAAGCTATTATGTTTATTATCAAAATTGGAATCAACTAATATTCAAAAATCTGAACATTAAGGTAATATAAATTTATGTTATAATTAAAAACACCAGAAATCTTAGATTTCAAAAAATACTCTAAATTAATAGATGTAAGGACTGATCAAGCAGCATCAAATTTAAATAAAACAAAGCGATATTTCATTGTTAAAAATATTTTTAGCATCATAAATCTTTTTGTAAATTTAAAATTCCGCCTACATATAATATTCAAAATTTTATTCAAACTAAGTATTTTTCAAATAATTATAAATCAAACATTATGGTAAATTTACAAGTTGAATACATGGGTTTAAAATTAAAGAATCCATTGATTGTTGGTGCTTCTCCAATGAGTTCGGATATAAAAACAGCAAAACAGCTTGAGCAAGCTGGTGCTTCTGCTTTAGTATACAGATCATTATTTGAGGAACAAATTCAAATGGAAAGAGCTCAATTAGCTGACGAACTAGATATTTATTCTGATAGAAATGCAGAAATGATAAGCCTCTTTCCAGCCCTTAAACATTCAGGACCTGAAAAACACCTCTTAAATATAAAGCAACTCAAAGAGAATCTAAATATACCTGTAATAGCAAGTCTGAACTGCATGTATGATGTTACTTGGTACGAATATGCTAAACTATTAGAAGAAACAGGTGTGGATGCCTTGGAACTAAATTTTTACTCTGTAATCGATGATATTGATAAGACACCAGAAAATATAGAAACTGAACGAATTCGAATTGTTGAAACATTAGCATCTCGTCTAAATATTCCTTTTAGCATTAAACTTAGCCCCTATTATACAAATATTTTAAATTTTGTAAGTCGCATGGATAAAGCAGGAGCTAAAGCTTTCGTACTATTCAATCGGCTTTTTCAACCTGAAATAGATATTGAATCAGAAGCACATCTTACCAACTTTAATCTGAGCAAAAGAGGTAATTTCAGAGTGGCGATGAGATATATAGGTATTTTGAACAATAAAATTAATGCCGACCTATGTGCCAATAATGGAATTTATAATTCTGTAGATATTATACAAATGTTACTATCTGGGGCTAATACTGTTCAGTTGGTAAGTACACTTTATAAGAATCAAGCCGACTATTTAAAGACTCTACTTAGAGATATTGAAATATGGATGAAAAGCAAAGGCTATAAATCTATTGAAGATTTCAGAGGAAAACTTTCAGACTCCAAAATAAAAACTACTGAGACTTACTATCGTGCCCAATATTTGGATTATCTTCTTCGCCCTGAAGAGATAATAAATAAATATCCAATGAGGTAGTGTTAACAAAAAAGGAATTAGTTTAAAAACAACTAATTCCTTTTTTGTTAATTATTATCTGCAATTAACTATTTTAGGGTTTGCTTAAAATAATTAATGGTTTTCTCTAATCCTTCATCCAATTGAATATTAGGTTTCCATCCATTTAATTTTTCCTTTGCAAGACTAATATCTGGCTTTCTCTGAATAGGATCATCCTGAGGTAAAGGGAGGTGTATTATCTTTGAATTTGATCCTACAAATTTTATAATCTTTTCAGCCAATTCAAGAATAGTGAATTCAACGGGATTACCCACATTTACAGGACCAGTAAAATCTTTTCCAGTATTCATCATTCTTATCATAGCCTCCACCAAATCATCAACATATTGAAAGCTTCTAGTCTGATTGCCATCTCCAAATATAGTAATATCCTCTCCTCTAAGAGCTTGAACAATAAAATTAGAGACTACCCTACCATCATTTGGATGCATTCTTGGTCCATATGTATTAAAAATTCTAATAATTTTAATATCAACATCATTCTGCATATGATAATCCATAAATAATGTTTCCGCACATCTTTTTCCTTCATCATAACAAGAGCGAATACCTATAGGATTAACATTACCCCAATACTCTTCGGGCTGTGGATGAATGGTTGGATTACCATACACCTCACTGGTAGAAGCTTGTAGAACTCTAGCCTTAACCCTCTTTGCAAGCCCCAACATATTTATAGCTCCCATAACAGAAGTTTTGGTGGTTTTAATAGGATTATATTGATAATGTATCGGAGATGCAGGACATGCTAAATTATATATTTGATCAACTTCAACAAAATATGGACTTGTAACATCGTGCCTTACAAGTTCGAAATTTATATTTCCAATAAGATGCTTTACATTATTCTTATTACCTGTAAAATAATTATCTAAGCAAATAACATCATTTCCCTCATTAAGCAATCTTTCACATAAATGAGAGCCAACAAAACCGGCTCCACCAGTTACTAGAATTCTTTTCATAAATTTTTCAGTTAATTAAATTTCAGATTCAAATCATCAAAGGCATACAAATAGTTAAAAGCATTTCAACATTCTTAGAAATATTTAGAGCCTAAATTTTATTAAAATATATTGATTATGCTACGAATGTAATATTAATATCAGTTCGCTCAAAACTATACAAAAAATATATTCTTCGATAAATAAACTTAAAATTATTGCCTAACAAAAACATATTTTACCAATTATATTTTTTTATCCATACAAAAGAGCAAGATGACAGTTTTCCTCTATTCTTTATCCCATTAATCTACAGAAAAAAGATAATACTCTCACACTGAATTAAAATGATTAGCAACAACTTATCTCGGTGAACATTAATAGTATTTACAGTCTGTTGTGACAGAATATTTTACTACATACAAAGAAGAGCTCAATAAAACATTATTGAGCTCTTTTTTGTATTTTTGCTATTTGTATAATCTATTCTTGGATAGATTACAATCATGAATATTTCGCCTGAACAATAGCTATATCTTCAATATTTTAATAGCCTACTAATATGAATAAGCAGCTACGGTTTTTTGATGTTCTGCAACAAAAACAGCATCTTCTACCTCATCAATAACATAACTAGGTGTTTTATCTATCAAAGGAATTTTATGAACTACTTTTCCTGTTAGCTTAACGATTTTATAAATATAAAATCTCGCTGTGTCTCCCTCTTCCTTACTTTTTCCAAGTACATACCTAAAGTCCTTAGTTTGTTTAGAATTATGATATCGTGTTTGAGTTACATTAAATACTTCTGAATATCCACCTTCTGCATTTTTAACATACATTGCTGCAATAGACTCTGTATGAGAAGCTGTTTCGTTCTGCTCATTGGTAGTTGAAGTAACAGTAGTTAATTTTTTGATATTCGCGACACTCCCTTCTAAATCAAAATCAACGCCAGCTATAAACAAACCAATCTGACCAACTCTTGCCAATCCAGCGATACTGTTTGGTGCTGGATAATAATCAGAGTAGATTAACTTACCATTAACATCAATTAGTGCTGTGTTTTGATTTGAATAAACGAAATAACCTTTACCTTGGATATATTCAGCCTCTATAGGAGTACTCTTCTTTACTTTGTCTAATTTAATTTTTTCACCTAAAATTTCTAGATTTGCATCATCAAGACTAAAGGTATAAGCTGTACCAGATGAAAATAGGAAAATTTTATTCTTATCAGTATTTTTAGCAACAGCAGGAATTGCACGAAATTTCACATCTTTTTTCCAAATATCTTTACCTGTTTTTAAATCTATTATATTAGAACGCTCGGTTGAAATATATAATAATCCTTTAGATGTTTTTGTAACAAAATATGCAAAACCCTTAAAATGATTCGACCATTGCTTCTTTCTATTTCTATCAACTAAATATACAGAAGACTTATCCTTGTTTTTTCCTATTGCAATAAATTTATCTTTATAAGAAATCACCTCTTTCATGTTATCAACTATGAATGGTTTTTTCCAAACATACTTTCCTGTTTTAGGATCCAACATATTAAAACCATGATCATAAATAACAATCAAATCACCCATATCATTCATAAAGATCTTTTTTAACAGAGCTCGTGATCTCATTTTTTTAGGAGTTAGATTTTGTCCGTTATTTACATCTAATATTGTAAGTTTTGCAGAAAGATTCTCCGCTAAATACAATTTTTTATTTTCTGGTACATAAGCCAAATTTACAATCTTTCTCTTTACAGCATGCTCCCAGTTGACTTTCCCTGACAGTACATTTATAGAGTATACTTTTACATCTGAAGCAAATACTAAATTATCTTTATCGACTTTTATAGGGTCACAATTAATAAAGTCCACTTCGTTAAGAATGTTAACATAAGACTTAAACTTAGACTTTTCAGGACCTAAATCAATATCCCATTTTATTTTATTCTCCACATAATTATAACACATAATTCTTCTCTCTTTCAGTTTCCTAAGGCCAAAAATTATTGAATTATGTTCATGTAGAAAAATATTACCATTAATTAAATATTTAGATTTCTCAGAACTATATAAAATACTTCCATCACTCGAATTCAGCAAGAAATTATTTTTTTTGCCTATTATGTTCGATGCATCAAATATCATTAAAGGATAGCCATCTATTGTCCTAAACTTGTTCTTATCTATATTGATAAATTTTTTATTTTTCCAAATAGTAGCCCCTGTTTTAGCATTGGCACAAAGTAAAGCCCTATCTCCTGACACTAAAACATGACCTTCGCTAGTTTGGTCGATCCAATTAATATGCCCCACCTCTTTGGTAAAATTCCTTTTCCAAGCTTGCTTTTGAGCAAAGCTTATTCCCCCAATAAATAATATTAAAAGAATTGAGCTAACGATTTTTTTCAACATAATTAAAAAAATTAAAATATGATTAATATAATGTAAAGTTTTTATTTATTTTATTTATAACTATGATTACTATATTATTTACAATATAGATTACAGCTAAAACAAGTAATAAATCTATTACACCAATATATCTTATCAAGATAAATTGGTGTAAGATTAACAAAAAACAAAATACACAAACCTACAACACTGTTTATATGTGTTTTAAGCAATACAATTGTTTATTTATTCTAAAATACAATAGTATTTTTTTTGCAAACATAAATTATTTATATGTTTCACACAAATATTAAACTCGTTTTTTATTATGTTGTTTTATTTTTCTTAAACTCCTGATTCCTTAGTAAACATTAAGCTCGAAAGACTAGTTTCTATTAAAGTATAGATTTCCAATAATATTAACAGTAAAATATTTATTTCAGTGTTTTTTGTTTGATATTATAAATTATAAGAGTGAAGTAGATTTTTCATGAAATAAATTAGCAATGGGACGATTAAGCTAACTCTTCAATCAAATATTTAGCAAAATTAGATTAAACTTTATATTTTTGGTGCTCTATAATATAATCATGATAATGAAAAGATATTAATCATTTTCAAAATATTAGAATTTAATTTTACAAATAAATCAATTAGCATTTTTAGACTTTTTTATAAATACCAGATATGTCAAGCAAAAAATTAGCATTACAATTTCTTTACCTGTTTATTGGCAGTATAGTTATCTATTCTTGTGCAAACGTAGGATATCCTTCAGGTGGTCCTAAAGACGAAGAGGCTCCAAGCGTTATAAAAACAAGTCCAGAAGATAGAAGTATTAATTTTGAAAAGGGTAAAATTGAAATATTTTTTAATGAGTTTGTTCAATTAAAAAATATTAACGAAAGCTTTATTATCTCCCCTCCTCTGGAAAAGAAACCAATTGTAAGATTGAAGGGAAAGTCCATTTTTGTGAAAATTGACGAAAAACTAGATAGCAATACAACATATACTCTGGATTTTGGAAGCGGTATAGTCGATAATAACGAAGGAAACCCATTAGGAGAATACAGTTTTTGTTTTAGTACTTCTAACAAAATAGATTCTATGGGTTTGGCAGGAAATATTATAAATGCATTTGATGAAAAACCTGCTGAAAAAACAATTGTTATGGCTTATAAGAATACAAATGATTCTGTGCCTTTAACAATTAGACCAAGCTATATCGCTCAAACTGATTCTGCTGGTAATTTCAAAATTAAAAATATGGCAGCGGGTAAATACAAACTATTTGCTTTAGTTGATGGTAACAGAGATTACCTTTACAATAATGGTAATGAATTAATTGCCTTTGCTGATAGTTTATATACTCCCTCTTTTAGCAAGTTCAAACAAATTGATACTATTGCCAAAGATTCAGTTGTTGTAAACGAGTACTATGGGTATACTGACAACAACATACAGATGAGACTTTTCGAGAAAAAAGAGAGTCAATTATATCTAAGTGCATCCAAAAGAAATCGTCGTCAAAAATTAACATTTGTATTCAACAGAGAAAGATCAGATAGCTTGATAATAGATTTTATCGATATTGAAGAACCAAAATCTTGGTTTCGAAAATTCTCTACACCTACAAGAGATAGTATGGAGTATTGGATTACGGATTCGAATATCTACAAAAAGGACACTCTTTTCGCAAAATTAAATTATCTAAAAACGGACAGTCTTGGAAAATTAATCTCAACTATTGACACCGTTCGTTTATTTTTTAAAGACAAGAAAAAAGCCAAGATTAAAAAATCTAAGAAAAAAGAAGAGAAAAAAATAGAACCATTCCTTAAATTTAATATCGAAGGTGGATCTAATCAGGATTTAAATAAGAATATAACTTTCAGCTTTGATGAACCATTAAATAAGATTGTCCTTGACAGCATTAAGCTATTTGAAATTAAAGATAGTTTAAAAATACCTACTGACTATAAACTTAGAATTGATTCAAGTAATCTCCTGAAATATAATTTGACAGTTAAGTGGAAACCAGATACTAAATATGTATTAAATATTGACAGTTTGGCATTTTCGAGTTTATATGGACTTAATAACCAAAAACAAGATTTAAATATTAAGACCAGAGATTTGGAATATTATGGTAAATTATTTTTAAATGTAAAATCAGTAGAAACTAATCTAATTATTCAGCTATTGAAAGGCGATCAAGAGCAGATTATTGAAGAAAAATACACAGCTGAAAATGGAACTGTTACATTCGATTATCTAAAACCAGATGTATATTACATTAAAGTAATCGAAGATAGAAACAATAATGGCAAATGGGATACTGGTGATTATATTAATAAAATACAACCTGAATATGTCCATTATTTTAGAAAAGAACTTAAAATTCGTTCCAACTGGGAACTTGAAGAAGATATAAATCTTAAATAAAACACAATGTCTGCATTAGTTCAATTTTCAATATTTCCGACAGATAAAGGGGATAGTGTTAGCAAATATGTAAGTAAGGTAATAGAATTGATAAAAAACTCTGGGGTTAAGTATCAACTAAACTCAATGAGCACAACAATAGAATGTGACAATCTAGAACTTGCATTAGATTTGATTAATCAATCATACAAAATATTAGAACCTATCTCAGATAGAGTGTATATTAGCATGAATGCAGATATACAAAAGAATAAACCAAACAGAATTGAGTCAAAAATTAAATCAATTTCAGATAAAATTGGTGATATTGAGATATAAATAGAAACAGAGTATTGCAAAGATTATTAACAATTTGCAATACTCTGTTTCCTTAAAAAAACATAAACTTCATCATCATCTTCCCAAACAACACTTATTAATTAAGAAATAGAGTTAGCTCTTTTTCATGAAATTACCTAAAGCTTTTTTCTGTTCAATAAAAAACTACTGGCTTTTATTACAATTAATTATAATATAAATTTTAACTTACATAAAAAACAGGTGATTTTTGAAATATTAGCCATGAAATAAAAAACAATGAATAGTAAAACTTGTTTAACAATTATCCTACTTATTATTAATACAGGATTATCAGGACAACAAATAAAAGTAGAAAATTTTACGAACGAAGAATTAAATTTTAGCGGTTATTATAATTGGGGCTTGCTATGGGTTGAAGCAGGCAAAGTGAATCTTAAGTCCTCAGACACGATTATAAATGGACTTAGAAAACATAAATATAAGGCAATAGGAAATAGTTTGAAAGCTTTTGACTGGTTCTACAAACTGAGAGATACATTAGAAAGTATCTGTGATTACAAAAATTGCAAGACTGCGAATTTTGAAAGAATAGTACACGAAAAATCGAGACATGAACAATTTTCATACAAGTTTTGTTATGAAAAGAATTACATTTCCTACAATCATTATATAAAAAATAAAAAAACAATTAAAGATACAATAAAGCTTGACAGCAACACTTTTGATATATTAAATATAGCATATCATGTAAGAGGTATTGATTTCGACTCTCTCAATAAAAATGATAAAATCCCAATTAAATTACTTATTGACAAAAAGATACATAGATTACATGTCAGATATCTTGGCATAGAAAAAATCAAACCAAAGGGCAAAAAAGAGTATAACTGTTACAAAATAAGACCACTACTAATTAAAGGTAATCTATTTGGTGGAGGTGAAGATATGACAATATATGTAAGCAAGGATGAGAAAAGATTACCTGTAATGGTTGAAGCAAAAGTACTGATAGGTAGTGTAAAAGCAATACTTAACGAAAAGAATACAAAAAAAGAGGAAGCAGCCAAAAACTAATTCCTCTTTCATTTGCTTAAAAAGCCTAGATTAAAAATGATAATATACAGATAATGTAAATCTTGTATTTGCTACATCATTAGTATCTTTCACCTTTGCATTATCAGAAATAGTTGTTCCATATTTTGCACAAGTATATTCTGTCTCAAAGTTTATATTAATATTTTTAATTTTCTTTGTTATTCTTGGAGCAATTCTATACAACTCAGAAATGTCAGCACCTCTAGCGTAAATCATATTTGTTACAACATCGTCTTTTGATCCAAGATTTTTTGCATAAGCTAAATATAAACCAAAACCTGTATTCTTATGTGTATAATTTAAATCTACCCAATTTGCATGAGTTGATATTGGAGTATATTTAATTGAATTATCTGTAATTTCAGAAACTGCATACCCTCCCATCATCAACATATCAGTCATATTCTCACCATAAGTTGATTGAGCTTTAAAACTAAACTTATTGAACTGTAACTTCATATATGCAGTTAATGAATTTGATTTTATTGTCTCTGATGTATATAATCCGCTCAAAGGGTTCGCTACTGTTGGTTTTAATATTTTATATTCTCCAGCTAAACCAAAGATATGTTTACCAGCGTAATATTGAATCTGAGATTGAAAAATAGGTAAAGCTGCATCTCTAAGATACTTATTACTATAACCATTAGGACCAGCACTAGTATAATCTCTTTCAGTCATTAATGCAGCCATCGCCTTAAATGATTCTGTCTTATAAGTATATCTAACTTGAGGATTTCTAGCAAATGGCTTAAATGGAAGACCACAATTTGATCCAATCTGACCAGGCATTACCTCAACTGTAAACATTGGAGACCAGGTCTGTCCTACTAATAAGGAATGCTTACCCCAATCTAAATTAAAATATGCATGACGAATACGGAAACCATTAACATCAGAATTTGAATTACCGATAAATTCAGTTTCCAAAAACCCAGAAGATTTTGCATTCAAAATATCAGGACCTTTTATTTTCATCCCCAAACGAGTTTGAATAACAGCCATATGATATGAATCACTGCCATTTAGATCTCTTCCATTTACATCTAGGTTTTCTGGAAGCGGGTAAAATAAAATATGTGCCTCTCTACCACCAACAACCTGCCTGGTATCGTAGGTAAATAAACTATGAACATAACCTTTAAACTTTACGTCTATAGGAAGTTCAATTTTAGTCTGTGCCTTAACTGCTCCAGACAAACAAAAAATTAAAACAAATAGTTTTACAAAATTTAATTTCATGATTGTGTGTTAAAAATTTTCAAATTTTCAGCCGGCAAAGATAATGTTTAGTTACAATTTATTATCAATCTGCATGATAAAAAGTTTATTTTTCTTTAACATTTCACATATAACTTAACTAAACGTCTAATTATATGAACTTTACACATTAATAAAACTCTTTGATTCTAACCAGCTGAATATATACAACTTAACACAATTACAATACAAAAAACCATTTTCTTAACTTTTCATAATAAAAAAAGCTGTCATAAGATTTATATTTCTTATGACAGCTTTTTCTGCATAATATTGTGAAAATTTACTTTTTACAAAGTATATCTTTTCTTCCTATTGAATAGTAATTTACATTTTGCTCCTCCATATCCGCAAGGCTAAAAATATTTCTCCCATCGAATATATTCGTTTGATTCATCAGTTTATCTAAAACTTTCATATCAGGAGTTTTAAACTCGTTCCATTCAGTAACAATTAACAATGCATCGGCATCAAGTAAACATTCATACTGATCTTTACAATAATGAACCTTATTCCCTATTCTCCTTTTACATTCATCAATTGCCACAGGATCATAGACATAAACATCAGCACCTTCACCAACAAGCTTTTCTATAATAACTAGCGCAGGTGCTTCCCTCATATCATCAGTATTCGGCTTAAATGACAAACCCCATAATGCTATTTTTTTTGATTTAATATCACCATCAAAATGCTTTACCAATTTATGGAACAAAACAGATTTCTGTCTATCATTTACTTCTTCCACTGATTTAAGAATACTTAGTGGATGATTATTATAATCTGCAGTCTTGATAAGAGCTTGAACATCCTTTGGAAAGCAAGAGCCTCCATAGCCAGTACCTGGATATATGAAATATTGACCAATACGTTTATCTGAACCAATACCTTTTCTAACATTATCTACATCAGCTCCAACAATTTCACAAAGGTTTGCAATATCATTCATAAACGAAATTTTAGTAGCTAACATAGAATTAGCAGCATACTTGGTCATCTCAGCCGAAGGAATATCCATAAAAATTACTGGGTGATTATTTAATACGAAAGGATTATATAATCTTCGCATTATTTTTTTTGCCCTATCAGACTCTACTCCAATAACGACTCTGTCTGGTTTTAGAAAATCATCAATAGCTGCACCTTCTTTTAGAAATTCCGGATTGGATGCTACATCAAAATCAAGCTCAATAGCTCTTGCTTTTATTTCAGACTCAACTGCAGCTCTAACTTTTTTTGCTGTTCCAATCGGAACTGTGCTTTTAGTTACAATAACTGTATACTGATTTATATATCGGCCTATTTCTTTTGCAACTGATAAAACATACTGTAAATCGGCACTTCCATCTTCATCAGGAGGAGTTCCAACTGCAATAAAAATAGCTTCGGCTTCCTTTAAACTTTCTTTTATCGATGTAGTAAAAAACAACCTTCCTTTACTTGTATTTCTTTTAACCATACTTTCAAGACCAGGCTCATAAATAGGGATAATTCCTTTATTTAAGTTATCAATTTTTTGTTTATCCACATCAACACAAGTTACGTTAACACCTGTTTCGGCAAAACAAGTACCTGAAACAAGACCGACATAACCAGTTCCGACTATAGTAATATTCATAGTTTTATATTTAACTTTATTCGATATTATTGGGAGTTATAATTTTGAAAAAAACATCTATTCTCTCTCTAAAAATAATAAAATTTTTAAAGGAATAAAGAAAATACTTACTAAACCTTATGAATTTTAAGTTTAATTAAGTTTTATATCCAGTGCTAATTAAATTTAATTAGCCTTTTTCACAAATTTACATAGTATAACTATTACAGAACCATTAATTTTTCCTTCAATTTGTTCACTATTATCATCTACCAAACTAATATTTTTGACAGTAGTACCTCTCTTTGCAGTAAATCCACCACCCTTAACATTAAGATCCTTGGCTAAGACAACAGTATCTCCAGAATTTAATACAGCTCCATTAATATCCTTATGTATAATTAAATCATCCTCATCAACTATTCCTTTTTTTGCCAATTCCAGCACATCATCTTCAAGATACATCATATCTATCATATCTGCAGCCCATTGATTTGATTTAATAGAATTTAATAATCTATAAATAGACACTTGAACTGCTGGCACTGTTGACCACATTGTAGTATTCAAACATCTCCAGTAGTTTGCATTATTTTCATCAATATTTAAAAGCTCCTCTTTACATTTTGCACATACACAGATTTCCAAATCATTATTAGAACTATCCTTTTCAACAAATTGAACATTCAAATCTGTTGCAGAATCACATAATTCACATTTGTTTTCACATCTTTCTAATAATTCCTTAGTCAATTCCATAATTTTATAAATTTAAATTTTGTATCATTTATACCCATTCTTTTATCGTAAGACTTTTATCCACAAATAGTCAATCAATGAGCTCTATTTTCTAATTTGCAAATCTAAACTTATTTTAATTCATTTTCAATTAATAATAAATAAGCTATTGCCTATGTATACAAATTACTATACATGTACACAATAAAAATACATAATCAAAATCATTGATCAGTAATTATAATTCTGTTATTTTCTTAACAAACAATAGTAATAAATATCTTATTTTTTGATTTTTAAATAAAATAAATTAAAACTGCACTTAAATACTGATAATAAACATATAAACCAGTATTAAAACAAAATTAACAACTCGAATTAGACATCTGCTATAAAACACATCGCGTCATATAATTAACTAGTTTTCATGCACTAAATCTATAGGTGAACCCATATTTTAAAATTTTGCTAAAAATAGGTTGTATAACACATTTTTTTTTAAACTAGGATAGCTTAAATCTTATAAGTTTGCTGCATGTATAAAGAAATAATTCTTTAATTACAATAATTAATTGTTCACACAATGTTAAAAGAGTATTTACAACACGAGAAACAGCGTAAAAGCATTGGTATCCCAGCATTACCATTAAATGCAGAGCAAACCAAACAATTATGCGAATTGTTGAAAGAATCTGAACCAAAAGATTTAGACTTATTACTATATCTTTTAAAAGAAAGAATTGCTCCAGGAGTTGACACTTCAAGTAAAGTGAAAGCAGAATTCCTAAGAGACATTATTTTCGACAAAGTAAACTGCACAGTATTGTCAAAAAAAGACTGTATAGCGATTTTATCTACAATGTTAGGTGGTTATAGCATTGAAGTATTAATTGATGCTTTATCAGTTGAAGAACTTGCTGAAGATGTAGCGAGTGCTTTGAGCAAAAACATCCTAGTATACGATGGTTTTAGCAAAATCGTAGAATTATCTAAAACTAATTCTGCTGCTAAATCTGTATTAGAATCATGGGCGAAAGCTGAATGGTTTACTTCTCGTAATGAATTACCTGAAACTATTAAACTAAAGGTATTCAAAGTAGAAGGTGAAATTAACACAGATGATTTTTCTCCTGCTTCAGAGGCTTTTACTCGTCCTGACATCCCATTGCATGCAAGAAGTATGGGTACTACCAGATTCGAAGGTGGTCTTGAAACTATTGCTAAATGGAGAGAAGAAGGTCACAAAGTTGCATTCGTAGGTGATGTAGTTGGTACTGGTTCTTCTAGAAAATCAGCATGTAACTCACTTATGTGGCATATTGGTGATGACATACCATGTGTTCCTAACAAAAGAACAGCTGGTGTTGTAATTGGTGGTTCTATTGCACCTATATTCTTTAATACAACACAAGATTCTGGTGGTCTTCCTATTTCTACTGATGTTTCGAACCTTAACATGGGTGATGAAATTATCGTAAACACTACTACTGGTGAAATAACTAGAGATGGTGAAATCGTTACTACATTCGATCTTGCTCCATCTACTGTTAAAGATGAGTATAAAGCAGGTGGTAGAATTAACCTTATCATTGGTAAAGAACTAACTGAAAAAGCTCAAGAGGTTCTTAACCAAAAAGATGAAAATATTTTCATCAAATCTGAAAATCCACAAGCTAAAGAAGGACAAGGATATACCTTAGCTCAAAAAATGGTAGGTAAGGCATGTGGTGTTGAAGGAGTTCTTCCTGGAGCATCATGTTTCCCTAAAATGACTACTGTTGGATCTCAGGATACTACTGGTCCTATGACTGCTGACGAAATTAAAGAGCTAGCTTGTTTGAAGTTTGAAGCTCCTATGTTTATGCAATCATTCTGTCACACTGCTGCATATCCAAAAGTAGCTGACGTGAAAATGCATAGAAGCTTACCTGATTTCATTACTGAAAGAAAAGGTGTGGCTCTTAAACAAGGTGATGGTGTTATTCACTCTTGGTTAAATAGATTATTGTTACCTGACACAGTTGGTACTGGTGGTGACTCTCACACTAGATTCCCTCTTGGTATTTCATTCCCTGCTGGTTCTGGCCTTGTTGCTTTTGCTGGTGCTCTAGGTTTTATGCCTTTAGAAATGCCTGAATCTGTATTAGTTAAATTTTCTGGTAAATTACAAGCTGGTATCACCTTACGTGATGTTGTAAACGCTATTCCATATTTTGCTATTCAGAGAGGTCTATTAACTGTTCCTAAGAAAAATAAAGTAAATATTTTCAATGGTAAAATCATCGAGATGCAAGGTCTTGAAGATATTACTGTTGAACAAGCTTTCGAATTAACTGATGCTACTGCTGAAAGAAGTGCTGCTGCTGGATGTATTAGCCTTGGTAAAGAAAGAGTAATTGAGTTCATCAAATCTAATGTTGCTTTGATGGAGTCTATGGTTGAAATGGGATATTCTGATAGCCAGACTATTAAAAACAGAATTGCTGACTGTAAAGCTTGGTTAGAAAATCCTCAATTATTAGAACCGGATACTAATGCTGAATATGCTGCTACAATTGAAATCAATCTTGATGAAATTACTGAGCCTATCTTAGCTTGTCCTAACGATCCTGATGATGTTAAAACTCTTTCTGAAGTTGCTAACACTCAAATCCAAGACGTATTTATCGGTTCTTGTATGACTAATATTGGTCACTTTAGAGCTGCTCATAGAGTTTGGGAAGGTAGTACTCCTAATCCAAATGTAAGAACTTATATTGCTCCTCCAACTAGAATGGATCAGAGCGTATTAAAACAAGGTGCTGAATTTGCTGGTTTCGCTCAAATCGGAGCTCGTATCGAAACTCCTGGATGTTCTCTTTGTATGGGTAACCAATTAAGAGTACCAAATAATGTAAACGTTTATTCAACTTCAACCCGTAACTTCAACAACAGAATGGGTAACGGAGCACAAGTTTATCTTGGTTCTGCTGAATTAGGAGCTATTGTTTCATTATTAGGTGAACTTCCTACTAAAGAAAAATACTTCGAATTGTTTAATGAAAAAATTCTTCCTCACGCTGAAGAAATTTACAAATACATGCAATTCGATGATATGAATATGAGAGATAACTTATATCAAAAAAGAGATCTTTAAGATTCTTAAATAATAATTACAAAACCCCAAGAAAAATTTTTCTTGGGGTTTTTTTATATAAATATAAAGATTAGTTTACTACAAACTTTTTCAGCCTAAAATAATCGTTTGCCTTCACTACAACAGCATATATACCAGGTACCAAACCTGATATATCATAAATATTATCTGTCCTTGAAGATGTAAATTTAGAAAGCATAGGCCGCCCAAAAATATCAATAATTGAAACTGTTCTTTCTAATTCAAAATCTTTAGAAAAAACGATATTCAAACTATTATCACTATTTGATAAATATAAATAAAAATCATCATTGGCATAAATCATACTCTTAGTATAAAACATACTCAAACTTGTTTCATCATTATAGTTACCAGCCTTATCAAATATTCCATTTTCACTTACACTGATAATTACCTCACCATAATCAACAGGATACAAGTCAGCTTTATATTTGCCTGACTCCTCATCAAAAACTACATTCTCCAACAGTCCATTCTTTACTAGTATGTCCTCAGTACTAAAATCATTAATTTCCTCAGAAAAATTAAATTCTATTTCCGTATTCTGAACATTAATCATTGGGTATGTTTTCGAATCTACTATTAAATTAGGTTTGGTAATATCATAAACTATAGAAATTTCTGATCCCAAATTTGGATTTCCTGCCAAATCGGTAAATACACTATCTGGGACATTTAAAATTAACTCTCCTTCAACATTTGCATTAAAAACTAATTGGTAATGTATATTATCTGTTATTACATTTAGGAATTTAGAGTCTACATTTTTCAAACTAAGCTCATCTATATCAAAACTTTTTAGTTTTTCGTCAGAAATAATATCTATTGTAAGACTTGACTTATTTGTAATTAAATATTCTGTTTTTAATTCTATTCTAGGCTGGGTATAATCAAAACTAAGTACCAAACTCTTGGTTTTATTATTCCCAAGACTAAAGATATCATAAACCTTATTGCTTTCTAATTCTATTACAGATTCACCCTCTGATTCTGGACTTATATTTAACTTATATAAAATATTATCATCTGTTGAAATGCTATTTACAACCAAATTATCCAAGCCTAAACTTGACTCTTCTAAATTTTGAATCCACTCATTGAATTTTATTTCTAATTCTAAGAATTCTTTATTTGTATGCGTATCATCCTCTGTAACAATTATAAAATCAGGTGGTAAATTAGAAAATTCTATTTCAAAATTATTAGAAGCTAAATTTAAATTATTAGCCTCATCTGTAACCATATCCTTATCAATACTCAGTTTTATATTTCCATCTCCAACAGGATTTAACTTCAATGTGTAAATTACATCATCTGAACTAGTCAAACTAACAATTTTAGCATTACTAATTTTTAGCATCCCTTCATCCAATCCAAATACCTGCTCATTAAACCCAATAAAAGCTTCAAACTCATAACTTGATACAGGAGAAGGCTCACTTGAAACAATATTCACTGTCGGCTTTTCTGAATCGAATTTCACTGCCTTTAAATCACCTACATTATTATTTCCTGCAATATCAACGAATAAATTATCTTTTATATAAACACTGCATTCTCCTTGACCTGTCGCATCAACTTCCAGTATATATTGTGTAGGACTTACCATTGTAAGTTTTGATTCAACGCAATTATTAAACTGTATATTAGAGGTTTCAAACAAAGCTAAAGCCTCTGACATATCCACCTGATATACAATTGGGTTGGTATTTGTAAGTTTAACAGAGGTAGATAAACTAATTACAGGAGAAATATTATCAAAAATATTATTAAATGTAACTGTGTTAGCTGTATTGTTTTCAGCTCTATCTTTAACTTTTGAGGCAATTAAATCGACAGAATACAAACCTTGCCTATCAGGTCTAATTGTTAAATCGAAATTTACACTATCTGTTGTATTTAACACTACTATATCTGCATTAACTACACTTAGAGCCGCAGTTGAAAAGGATTTTACATATTCAGAAAATTCGTAATTTATTTCTACTTCTGATTTATAACTTGGACCTTGTACGGAGCTTTGTTGAACCACTGTAGGATTTGTAACATCATAAATATAATTCAATTCATCTGTTTTTGTATTATAATTACTATAGCTGTCTGTGAATTTATCCTTATCTATATATAGTTTAAACGCTCCTTCGGAAATAGCTCTTACAGTTATTTGATATTTCAATTCACTTATCTTATTAAAATCTATAATATTTGCATTTTGTAAACTTATATCTGTCTGTTCGAAACCAACTAATTCCTTATCAAAATCAAATTCTATTAGAATTGCAGAATTCTGATACTCTTGTTCTGGTTTTGAAATTGTAACTATCGGCGCATCATTATTGAAATCAACTGAAATTATATTTGAAACTGTATTTAATCTTCCAGACAAATCTTCGACCGAGTTTTCACCAATACTTATAGCAACTAAACCTGAAGAATTTATTGTAAATGGCAAACTGAAATTTATATTATTAACAGAAGAAAGAGTCCCAAAACTAAGATCTCCTGTAATATTAAAATCTGAAACATCAAAGTTTTTAATTTCTTCTGAAAAAGTAATATCCAACATTCCAGAATTATTATTGGTTTTACCTGTCAATGTTGAATTAATACTTACTGTTGGAATGGCGACATCATAGTATAAAGTAATTTCATTTGATTTTGCATTATCATTACCATATTCATCCGAAACAGAGTTTGAATTTACAAATATACTAGAGTTTCCTTCTGCTTGTAAAACTCCTTCAAACCTATACTCTGTATCACTTATCTTTATAAAATTTGATGAAACTATATTAGTCAAACTAATATTAGCTAAAGATAAATCTGTAATCTTTTTATCCGATAAAATCTCAACCACTATATTTGATTGATTAGTGTATGCTAATGAACTTGTCGAAAGACTTATTACAGGTGCAGAGGTATTATAATCTACAATTAAAGTATTTGACACTTTATTGAGCCTAAAGTTTTTATCGGTTAATACTTTCTCTGGGACATATAATTCAAACAAACCATTTCCTATTAATTCGACATCAACAGTATAATGATTATCAGCTATTTTAAAAAAATTAGATTTATTAATTGCATTTGATGACTTAATGTCATTAATCCCAAAATCAACAACATCCTCAGAAAACAAGAAAGTTAACTTACCAGTATTCTGATTGGTCTTAGGTGCAAAATCTGATGAAATAACAAGTTCCGGATCTAAAGCATCATAATAAACTGTTTCTGTATTGGATATTAAATGAGGATTTCCATAATCATCAAATGTCGAATTCGCGGGTATTTTAATCTCACAGTTACCGTTATTTTTAGCTCTCAAGCCAACATATACAGTGCCACCCGAAGATGGTATTTCAGTGTATGAAATCAAATCCGCATTTGTAAACTCTATATCTGAAATACTTAAATCATTTATTCCCATTACGTTTGTTACAGCAAATTCAATATATCCGTCAATTACAATCGGATTTGTCACTAAACTTATTACAAGGGGAGTTTGACTATTATTGAAATCTATATCAATTTGAGAAGATTCTTGATTATTATTTCCTGCCAAATCTTGGGATACAGATGACGGAATTTTAATTTCATATACTCCCAAAAGTGTAAATTCATAATCTAAAGTATATGTGATATTATCAACTGTGGCAAAATTTGAAATATTTATAGTATTTGAAGAATAAATATCAGCTGGAACAAAACCTGTAACCTCCTCCGAAAACACAATAGTCAATTGTCCTGAAGTTTGATTTGTCTTACCTATTAAACTTGAACTTATACTAACTGTAGGCTCTACATTATCAAAATTCCATTTTAATTCTGCTGTTTTTAAATTCGTATTACCCCATGCATCGGTAATTACATTTTCCTTTACATGTAATTTAAATTCTCCTTGATTTAGAGCCTCTATCTCAAGACTGTATTCCGTTGAATTTATCTTATTTAAAGCTAAGATTTTTAAATTTACTATCTCAAAATCACTTACTGACAAATCTGTAGCCTCTTTACTTATGCTTACAGGAATAGTTAACTGGGGACTTTTAACATATGGTGTATAATTGTCTGTTAAACTGACCTCAGGTTTGTCATTACTATAATCTATCGAAACTAGATTTGAAACTAGATTCAAATTAGAGGAAAGATCAGAAAACTTATCTGCTAAAATAGAAATATCAACTGTAGTGTTTCCAGTAAAATTAATACTACTTGTGTATTTCTTATCATTTACCTTTACCAAGGGATCCAAAGCAACAGGGCTTGACAAACTAATATCAGCTAATTCAAAATCTTTTATATCTTCGCTAAAATCGAAAACTAGATTAATATTTGACTGATTTGTTTTTCCTGTATAATCGGCACTAATATTAACTGTTGGCTTAGTGACATCATAAACCCACGAAATGGTATACTCTGTATTATTATAGTTGCCATACTCATCTGCAAATGAATTTACAGGAATAGTTAAATCTACACTACCTTCTGTCATTGAGGATATTATACTTGAAAACTCTTTATCATCAACGTTTACGAAAGTTGAAAAACTACCATTGCTAAGACTAATCTTAGAAGATGAAAAGCTCGCCAATTCCTTATTTGAAACTATTTTTATATCAATATTTTGATTTGAGTAGTCCGTTTTGCTAGTCACTAGATTTAAAAGAAGAGGAGTATCATCAAAACTAACCTCAACAATATTGGAAGCTGTACTTTCCCTTCCTGCAATATCTGTAACTGCTTTAGCTAATATTTGGAATTCATAATCATTACCTGCCACCAAATTTGCAGTTAATTTATACTCATCACTAGATAATTGAACTAAGTTCATTCCTGTTATTGGTATATTTAAATTAATATCTGAAATATCAAAATTTAAAACATGTTCTGAAAAAACAATTTTCATTTCAAAAGAACTATTGTTAATCTTTCCAGAGAGAGTAGGTAATAAGATCACACTTGGAACAGCTGAATCATAATAAAATTCAATAGACTTATCTACGCTTAAGTAATTTCCATAATTATCATAAATAGTATTTGCAGGTATTAACAATTTAAAGGGACCTTCATTAACAGCTTCAAATTCTATATTATAATTATTTGTTGATGGGATTGCTGTAAGATTAGTTATATTTGAATTTTGAGTACTAAAACTCGAAGCAGTTAAAACATTTGTTGGTTCAGACAGACCTATTTCTACATTCAAATTTTTATCAAAAACAAAAAAAGGATAAGAATGAACAAATGATACCTCTGGAGCTGTTTTGTCATAAATTATGGTAAAATCATTAGATTTTACATTTCGATTATCGACATTGTCATTTATCTGATCTGGGGCTATACTAATAGTATATTCCCCTTCGGTTGGAAAATTAGTATTTATTGTAAAATTTATATTATCAGTACTTGACATTGTCGAAAAATTCACTGGGATAGTAGAACTTATCATTGAATAATCAAAGTTTACAACCTCCTTATTAAAAGCAATAGTAAATTGAATATCATCTGTTTGAGTTGAAGTAGTTTTATCCGCAGAAATAGTAGGAATTGGCAACACATTATCATATGTAAAAACCAGTGTATTAGAAACTTTATTGTCATTATCATAAACATCTTTAACAATACCAGCTAAAACGCTTACCTCAACAAGCCCCGCTTTATCAGGAGTAATTATGACATCATATTGATTAAAACCTATTTTAGTTATTTTTAACACACTACCATTAGTGACATTAAACATACCGCCTGATAAATTCAAAACCTCATACTCTAATTCTAATTTTGCAATCATTGTCTCATAAGCATTAATTACATTATCCACAGTGCTAAGGGTTACATTTGTTCCTTCTGTTTCATAAAATACTTTTAATATATTTGAAGAAGTATTGAAAATATTCACATTATCATAAACACTATTTGGTTTTAATTCTATTCTAGTTTCACCCACATCCACAACGTTTAAATCAAATATTGCAAAATCATCACCTTCAGTAAAAACGATATCAGTTACATAATGGGAATTAGGAGTTACATTAAAATCAGAAATATCTAAAGAATAAACAGCTTCATAAAAATCTACTCTTAGAGGAATCTTAGTATAGTTAACTTTATCGTCTACAACTGACAACTCCACCTGTGGAGGCGTTCTATCCGACTGAAATACATATGTATTTGACTTAGTATTCACAGTTCCTGCAGTATAATCAATCTGAGCATGAGGTATAATAATATTAAATTCTCCGTTTTTTGTAATTTCTATTCTCACTTCATATTGATTTGGAGAATCTAGAAATATATCATCAACAGATGCTATACCTCCATCATCAGACCATATGCTAATATCACTGCTCTGTAGTGGATTAATTGTAGATTCAATTAAATTAATATTCACAAAATGATACTGATCGTTACTAGTACTGTTATTTTTAGTGTTAGATGATATACTTACCTTAGGCCCTGTGTTCTTATGATTGAAACTAATGGTTTTTGAATCTATATTATAAAAATTATCAGATACTCTAAATATTGAATTTTTCTTTAGTGTAAGACTTAGCAAACCGTCATTTAAAGGATTTAAAAAAACATCATAAACTGTACCAGAAGTCACAGTTTGTATTTTATCAATAGAGCAGTTTTCTAATTCAAAAACATCAGGATCAATTCCCTTGATAGGATCATTAAATTCCATCCTAATCGGTATCTCAATATTCGTTATTTCTGTAGGGGCTACTGCTACAGAAGAGCTCAAAGTATAAGTAAATACTGGAGGAGGATTATAATTCAAATTTAAGGTGTAACCGCTTAATGTACTATTGCCTGCCAAATCGGTATTGTTGTTTATGTATTCTATACTAATAGCACCTTTATTTATAGCAACAATTGTAATATCTGTATTCTGAGAATCGATAATATCAAAGTTATTTGGAAAACAATTACTAAAATTAAAATGAGTATTGTCAAAATCTTTAGTTGGCTCATCTGCATTAATTCTAACTTTAAAAAGATTAACTAAAACCTCAGTTCCGCCTGGAGGATAAAATAAACTTACTATGGGTGGTCTAGTATCATATACGATTGAAAAATTGGAAGATATCTGATTACTTATATTATCATCTTTAGATGCATAAGAACCAACAGGAATGGCTAGTGTTACTTGACCTTCGCTAGCGGGAGCCAAATTAACAGTATAATTAATATTGTCTGTGCTTTGAAGATTACTTGCAACGCCATTTGTGACCGTTAAATCTGATATATCAAATCCTTGTATCTCCTCTGAGGCAGTAAACTGTAATTGAAAAACAGATTTATTGGTATAATTTTCTTCTATAGATGAAATTACTATATTTGGGACAGTAGGAGTATAAGTAATTATAAACTCATTTGATTTTAAATTAGTATTTGCAGATGCATCTGACAAAACATCTGCATTTATGAAAATAGTAATGCTTCCAGGCTTTGTAAAAGATATACTTGACTCATAAACTAGAGTAGAGTTTTGTTTTGTAGAACTAACAGAAGCAATTGAACTACCGCCTACTATTGTAAAATCAGCATTCTCAAGTTTCACGACTTCGGAAGACAAAGTTATTAGAATGTAGAAAGTACTACCATATGATGGACCTCCATTACTGATTTGTACACTAATATTCTGAGCACTCCCAGGAGAGTCACTTAAGTGTAAATTATTAGAATAGGATAATTTGTTTTGCACTATAATAAGACAAAACAAAATTATTAGTTTTAAAAATGAATATATTGATTTCGTTACTTTCATATTTTATCTACAATAAGTTCATTATTAAATTTCAAAAATATTTAGGACAAAATGGAAATATCTAATTTACAAAAAAGATATTTTTTAAATTCCTAATTAATCAAAACTATCAAGCTATTTTTCAAAACTTTAACAGATTTTAATTTTCATGTTTTTGTGTTTTATCGCATTATCATTTTTGGAAATTCCGCTTTTCATAAATATGATAATGGATTTTTACTTTAATACAGGAAATAGTAGTTAAATATCATCTGTAATATTTTTCACCTATCAATTGACTAATGATAAATAAAGACGAAATATGACACATAAATTACTAGGAATAATACTTAAAAACTCCATTCTAGATTAATATTCTATTTTAAAATACAATCGCCAATGTTTTAATTAAGTTTAAGAATCATTTCACTTTTTAAGTTTCAATCTTTGTGTGTTTTTAATTAAATTTGTCAGCTATTTTATAAGGTAGAACAAACTACTTAGTAAAACGTTTTTTAAAACTAAATCTATATTTAAATGCAAAGTTTACAAGCTATTTCGCCTATCGATGGCAGATACAGAGACAAGGTTGATGTATTAGGAGAATATTTTTCAGAATATGCTTTAATTAAGTACAGAGTACTTGTGGAGATTGAATATTTTATAGCTTTAACTAAAGTACCTCTTCCTCAGTTAGCAGATTTTGATTCTAATCTTGAAGATAAATTAAAAAGTATTTATACTGAATTCAGTTTAGATGATGCGAAAAGTATTAAGGAAATCGAAAAGGTTACCAATCATGATGTAAAAGCTGTTGAATATTTCATAAAAGAAAAGTTTGATGAACTAAAGCTTCAAAAGTACAAAGAGTTTATTCACTTTGGCCTTACTTCTCAAGATATAAACAACACTGCTACTCCATATTCTTTAAGAGATGCTTTCTATGATGTATACTACCCTTTAATCGATGAACTTATACACAAATTAGAAAGTCTTTCAGATGATTGGAAAGAAGTTTCAATGCTTGCAAGGACTCATGGACAACCTGCATCTCCAACTAGATTAGGTAAAGAAATACAGGTATATGTATACAGACTGAAAAAACAGCTTGATCTTCTTAAGGCTGTTCCATGCTCTGCTAAATTTGGTGGTGCTACAGGTAATTTTAATGCACATCATGTTGCATATGAAAATATCGATTGGAAAAAATTTGGAAATAATTTTGTAAATAATATTCTAAAATTAGAAAGAGAACAAGTTACAACCCAAATATCAAACTACGATAATATGGGTGCAATCTTTGATAATCTAAAGAGAATAAATACTATTTTAGTTGATTTAAATAGAGATTTTTGGACATATATCTCTATGAATTATTTCAAACAAAAGATAAAAAAAGGAGAAGTTGGTTCTTCTGCAATGCCTCATAAAGTTAATCCTATCGATTTTGAAAATTCAGAGGGTAACCTAGGTTTAGCAAACGCAACTTTCGAACACTTGGCTAGTAAACTACCTATTTCTAGACTACAGCGAGATTTAACCGATTCTACTGTATTGAGAAATATCGGTGTTCCTTTTGCTCACACAATTATCGCATTTAAATCTTTACTTAAAGGCTTAAATAAACTTATCATTTCAAAAGAGGTATTTGATGCTGATTTAGAAGCGAACTGGGCTGTTGTTGCAGAGGCAGTTCAAACTATTTTAAGAAGAGAAGGCTATCCTAATCCATACGAGGCTCTTAAAGCATTAACAAGAACTAACTCGCATATAACTAAAAATAGTATTGCTGAATTCATTGATACTTTAGAAATTGACAGTGAATTAAAAGAAAGATTAAAACAAATTAGTCCAGACAATTACACTGGCATTTAATTTATAACATATATTTACATGGAAGCATGCAATTATTTTGCATGCTTTCTTTCAATTATTATTTTGACTTAACACACAGCTTAAAAGATCTACAAATGAAAAAAAAAGTGGTTATTGGATTATCTGGAGGTGTAGACTCAAGTGTTGCTGCATACCTACTAAAAGATCAAGGATATGAGGTAGAAGCATTATTTATGCAAAACTGGAATGATACAGTTGGCTTAAAATCTGAAGAATGTCCATTCGAACAGGATATACTTTTTGCAAAGATGGTTGCCAAGAAATTAGATATTCCATTTCATTTTGTTGACTTAAGCGAAGAATATAGGGCTAGAGTTGTTGACTATATGTTTGATGAATATAAAAAAGGAAATACTCCTAACCCTGATGTTTTATGTAATAGAGAAATAAAGTTTGATGTCTTTCTTGACAAAGCCCTTGAACTAGGAGCTGATTATGTGGCAACTGGTCACTACTGCCAGAAAGAAACAATTGAGATAAATGGAATTGAAACTCACCGACTTATCGCAGGTGCTGACAATAATAAAGATCAAAGCTATTTCCTATGTCAATTATCTCAGAAACAACTTGCTAAAAGCTTATTCCCAATTGGTCATTTAGAAAAGCCAGAAGTAAGAGAAATTGCAAGAAGGGAAAAATTAGCTTCTGCGGAGAAAAAAGATTCACAAGGAATTTGTTTCGTGGGAAAAGTAGATCTACCTGTATTTCTTCAACAAAAATTATCCGCAAAAACTGGAAATATAATTGAAATCCCAGAGGATCAGGCTAAGAATATTATTCCTCAAAATACTGATTATAAATCATTGAGCAATAAATACAATTTCCAACCAGAACATGGACAAATAGTAGGTCAACATAATGGAGCTCATTTCTATACTGTTGGTCAAAGAAAAGGTCTTAATGTAGGTGGTAAGGCTGAACCATTATTTGTAATTGGCACAGATGTCGAAAAAAACATTATCTATGTAGGTATGGGAAAATCTCATTCACTACTCTTCCGTAAATCACTATTTATTCCTAATTCTGAGATTCACTGGATACGTCCTGATCTTGAAATAGAAAATAATAGCTCAATGGATTTTGATATTCGTATAAGATATAGACAAGCACTCCAAAAAGGTAAACTTCACCGAACAGACGAAGGAATATACATTGAATTTGAACAATGGCAAAGGGCTGTAGTTGCAGGTCAGTTTGCAGCATGGTACAAAAACAATGAATTAGTAGGTTCTGGTGTAATAGAATAAATTAACTAAAAAAAAAGAAACAGCTCGTATAATTTCTTGTAATTGGTTATTGCATGGGAAAAATTCGAGGAGGTAAGAAATTATAACGAGCTGTTGGATATAATTCAATCACTAAAAGGAATTAGTATAAATTCGTTTTTTGCTAACATAAATTCTCTTTTCTTATTAGCAATTATGATTTTTTTAGGGTCTATATTGTAAATTGACGACACATCTTGGATTGTTTCTCCAGATTTTACCCTATAAATATCTTTAATACCAACATAGGCCATATTAGAAAAATCATTTTTTGGAAAAATACTATTTATTTTTATTAGCTCATCCAAACTATGATTATACACACCAGCTAGTTGCAAATAATCTTTAAATATATTTGTTTTTATCCGAACCAAAGTTCCGAAAGGGAAATTACCGTATCCATAATAAAAAGTTGTATATCTATGTTTATAAAGCATTGGAGAGTCTGTTTCGTTCTCACCTTCCAAAATGTAAACGTATGAACGTATCATTTTATCTTTATCCATCTTCTCTAATTGATTCCTGATATTATTGCATCTTTCATATGCAACATTGTAATTATGTCTATCGTAACCAGTAGTATCTGTTCCGCTTTTAATAAATACAGTAACCCCTTTAGCATCTAAAAATCTTAAAGTATCCAAAATTCCGGTAAGTGCTGGCTCAAATATATAATCATAATTTGTTTCACCTGTCAAAAACAAGAGCTCTCTATCATTCAATGGATAGAGCTTATTTAAAGAGAAATAATCTTCACTATCATCAAAACTTTGAACCTGACTTAAATCCTCTTTCAACACCTCTGGCTCCTCAACCTGTTCAGCAACAACAAGCTTAGGTTTTAGCAAAGGTTCAGGTTCTATCTTTTCTTCTATCGTGGCAATTGGGTTTTCAATTATGGGTTCTGGTTCTGCCTTAGTTTCAGGTATTCTTATCTCAGCTTCCTTTTTCACTTTTCCGTCAAAATTATATATATCCATCACAGCCAATTTGCTATCACTAATTGCTATACCTTTTTTATTTCCTGGCATCCAATTAAAGGCATAGTCGTCCCCAGAGGTATTCATAGCTGATATATTCTTTAGTTTCTTTCTCTGTTCTCCTGTATAATAGATATCGAATTGTCCTTTACCGTCCCTACCATTCGAGCTGAAAAACAAGAGACTATCTAATGTAGAAGGAAATATTTCATCAAATACAGAATTTACATTATCTCCAAGTAATACAGGTTTAGACCATTTTTTTCGCTTAAGCTTCTTCATATAATAGATATCCCAACCCCCATAACCTCTAATATCATCACTGCAATAATACAAGACTTTATTTTTTTCATCATAGAAAGGCATGGCACAACTATAAAAGAATGAATTGTTATTAAACCGAGGCATATTCTTTCCTTTAATTTGAATATTAAAAATTCTATCTTTAGGATAATAATAGGTAATTAATTCTGATCCATCCTTGGTAGTTTGAACTGAGACAATTGTTTTCTTTCTTTCATCTAAAACCTTGGTAGGCTTCCAAATTTTCACTTCATCATTCTCTATTTTCGCAGCAACAGATCTCATATTTTTGTAATCATCAAAAAAGTAATGTAACTGCTCCAATACCTTTATATCCTTTTTTTCAAATTTCACAGGAATAGACTTAATATCAACAGTTTCCTTAGAAAAGTCAACATGCTGAGTTGCTGAAATTATAACCTTTTGAATATCTTCTTCTCTGTTTACATACTTAAGTCGAGGATTTGGAACTCTCGAAGCTTGTCCTATCTGAATAAGAGAAAAATAATACATTTTAACATCTGCAACTTTAGCTTTATCTGCATTTATTTTTATGTAACTATCGTAAATATCAACTAATTTTGCATAGTCCCTTTTTTGATACAATTTAGCTACTCTGACAGATATACTTTTTGGTGATGCATAACAAACAGTTTTATATTTAAGTTGAACAGATATGATCGTAATTAAAACTGCTACTAATTTAAGAACTATACTTTTGTTCATAGTTTTGATTATTAATTATTGATAGTAAAATTGGAAACATCTATGCGTTTTAAAATATTTTATTCCTAATAGAACTAATTATATCTAACTACCTCAATCATACCTTTTTTATCAATTAATCTACCATTCTTCTTCACCACCTTAAGAAAATAATAATATGTTCCATTTTTAAATTCTTTGAAATCAAATGAATTATCATAATTATTACTTGTATATATATCAAATCCGAGATTATCGTATATTAACAACTTTACCGATTGAAAATTATGGATATCAGGAACAATAAATTTGGTGGTTGACTTTGGACTATCTGCAACTACAATATTGAATATTTGAAAATCATTTTCCTCTTCATCAAATCCAAGGTAGGTTTTTATCAGTCCCAATACACCTTTATTGAATTTATCATTGGAATTTATGTAATAACTATTAAGATCATTCTCAATATCGCGGGTCACCTTATAATTATCATCAAGTTGACTAAGATAATCCCACATCAGGATTGCAGAGAATTTCTTATCGCCTTTTTCATCTATTTCATTATCAATAAAACTCTCATCTAATCCCAAACTAAAATTGAAACTAGAATTTTCATTAGAGGAATTTATCTGCCATCCTGAATTAGAAATAAATTCGAGCATAGAATTAGGATTTTGTTTTTTCCACAAATCGACAACATTTTTATTAAAGTTTACGGTAAGTTCAGTATCTTCAGTAATATCATTAACTTTTATAGGACTATAAGTTTCAATATCTCCAACGGGAAACACATAAGAATTCCCACTTATAACAGTTTGCTTTAATGGTGCACATATATAACTCTTATTCTGCAAATTATCATTAAAACGAATATCAATATCTTGACCCAAATGTAATTGGCATTGGTTATAACAAATTATTTTTCCTGAATTTAACTCTAAAACATCCGAAACACTGACATTCCCTTCTATTTTAAGATTAGCATCATACATAAATAAATTAAGATTAGCTAATTTCAAGTTAGCTGCATTCAAGTAACTTTCGGCTGAACCTTTAAGGTAAATTGACCCTTCCGAAAAATCAGAAAATTCACTCAAAGATATAGTGTTTTCATTTTCATTAATAAAATACAGACTACCAGAACAGGAGATGCCCTCTTTAGACTGATCTATCAAATCCCCTGCAATACACATACTTGTTCCAATATGCATAGATGTATTTATATTAAAAACATTAGTTTTTTGCGCGAAAGCAATATTAGGCAGACTAATAACTCCTAGTAATAAAAAATATAATAACTTTTTCATAATCTCTCAATTTTTACTAATAGACTACATCATAGTATATTCTTTTCAGAAAATTTTTAACATTAAATGATTTAATATTAGCATATCTGATGAATTTACTTTTCTTACAGCTTACAAACACTATTTGTAATTAGAAATCTTTTGGCAGCATTTTTTATCTGTTTACGAATGTTTTAAAAAAAAGTTTCAAAAAAGGGGAGGATTTATTTCTGAAAAAAAACACTTAGATGGTAAAAATTTGATAAGCACTAAACTCATATTAATGAATATAGTGCATCCAATAGAAATGTATCAGTTTAGGTTTTATTAATATTATGATACTCAATACAAATTCGAATATTAGAATCTATATTAATTTCTAAAAAATTTCTTATTCTACTTTATTTTAGCTTACTTTGAGACAAGCAAACTATAATAGATAAATAGGCTTATCAAATAAAATAATTGTAATTTAAGCATGAGTATTTTACAAATTATGATTAATTTAAAGCATAATATCTGACTATAAAAAGACATATCTAAACTGTTTTCTTTTATGATTTTATAAAAAAAAGAGGCAAAAGTTTAGATTTTTCAAACTACTTAAATTTGACTTATATTTTATTTATCGCAAAATGAAATTAATAATTAAATGATTCACAATACTGTTTCATAATATGAATTGAATTCGAACCTGTCATAAATCTCCATTCAGAAGCTAACTTAAACTACAAATATCTGATATAATATGAGAGTAGACATATTACCTTTGAAAGTTGACGAAAAACAATCGTCAATTATAAAATTGATCGGAGTTGGTGGAGGCGGAAGCAATGCAGTTGAGTATATGTATAATAAGGGAATAGAAGGAGTTGACTTTGTAATCTGTAATACAGATGTACAAGCTCTAAATAATAGTAAAATTCCTACAAAGATACAATTAGGAGAAAGCTTAACAGAAGGCAGGGGAGCAGGTAACAGACCCAATAAAGGTGAAGAAAGTGCAATTGAGAGTTTAGATAAAATAGATAATATTTTATCTAACAACACTAAAATGATATTCATTACAGCTGGTATGGGTGGTGGAACTGGTACAGGTGCAGCTCCTATAATTGCAAAAATTGCAAAAGAACGTAATATTTTATGTGTTGCAATTGTAACTATTCCATTTGAGTTTGAAGGAAGCAAAAGAATAGATCAAGCCATAGAAGGAATTTCAAAATTAGATAACATCGTTGATGCTCTATTGATAATAAACAATGAGAAATTGCGAAAGATGTTTGGTGACCGAAAATTATCTGACGCATTTAAGATGGCTGACAATGTATTAGGTTCGGCAGCAAAGAGCATAGCTGAGATTATAACAGGAACAGGTTACATAAATGTTGACTTTGCAGATATTGAAACAGTGATGCGAAATAGTGGTGTTGCGGTAATGGGTTCGGCAAAAGCAGAAGGAAAAGATAGAGCAATTATTGCAGTTAAAGAAGCACTTAAATCTCCGCTATTGAACAACAGTAATATCAGAGGAGCAAAGAATATCCTATTGAATATAAAATCAGGAAAAGATGAAATAAAAATGTCTGAAATTACAATAATAACAGATTATATAAGTTCAATAATTGGAGTAGATGCAAACATAATATGGGGAAATAGTTATGATTCAAGCCTAAATAGGGAATTAAACATAACCATAATTGCCACAGCTTTTCAAAAGACAACGAACAACAATTGTGTAAAAATAAAAACTAAGCTTAATCATATTGAAACTAAGCCCAACAAAGATATAAAAAGAGTAAGCCAAATATCATATAAGGAGAAATTTAAAATGCCAGAAACCCCAATAGATACAAAATTTGAACTAGAGAATAAAGAAAAAATACGACGACAAGCCTTGAAAGAAAAGTTTGAAAAAGAAAAAATTAAAGAAGAAATCGAGAAAAAAAGAAACAGCAACAAGCCTGATTTTAAAAGATTTAAAAACATCGATGCATGGTTAGCCAAAAAATTTGGTGAATTTTTTGATAACTCAGACACTGTTATGTAAGTATTTTTTTCCAATTTTGCATTAAACAACACAAAAAGATTATCTGTTCATGAGTGAAGAATTAATTGACTTTGAATTAAAGCAAACTGAATCATCCATAATTAAAGTTATTGGAGTTGGAGGAGGTGGTGGTAATGCAGTAAATTACATGTTTCAACAAGGCATCAAAGATGTAGACTTTGTAATTTGTAATACTGATGCCCAAGCACTTGAAAATAGCATGATTCCTACAAAAATTCAACTAGGAGAATCTCTTACAGAGGGACGAGGTGCTGGAAATAAACCTGAGAGAGGTGAACAATCTGCTATAGAAAATCTAGACGATGTTATTGAAGTTTTGTCAGATAATACAAAAATGGTATTCATCACGGCAGGAATGGGTGGTGGCACAGGGACTGGAGCCGCTCCTATTATAGCAAAGGCCGCCAAAGAAATGGGAATTCTTACAGTAGGTATTGTCACAATCCCATTTAAATTTGAAGGACTTCAAAGATTTAGCCAAGCAATAGAAGGAACAAATAAATTGAAAGAAAATGTTGACTCATTGCTTGTAATAAATAATGAAAAACTTAGTCAAATCTATGGAGATTTAAAATTATCAACAGCCTTCTCTAAAGCTGATGATGTCTTAGCAACTGCTGCAAAAGGTATTGCTGAAATAATCACTCTTCATGGATACATCAATGTTGACTTCGAAGATGTTAAAACCGTAATGACCGATAGTGGTGTTGCTGTTATGGGATCTGCCGTATCGGAAGGTTCCGACAGAGCTATAAATGCTATCCAAGAAGCTCTTACATCACCACTACTTAATAGTAATGATGTAAAAGGTGCAAGAGATATTCTTTTGAATATTACTTCAGGATCGGAAGAGGTTACGATGGACGAAGTTGGTCAAATTACAACTTACGTACAACAAGCTGTTGGTGATAGCGCATCGATTATCTGGGGTACAGGTCAAGATGAATCTATTGGCGATAAAGTCTCTGTAACCATTATAGCAACAGGCTTTGGAGATAGTGATATTAATTTGGATTTAGCAAGTACACATCCTCAAAATAATATCAATATAACAAGACGATCGAATCAAGAAAACAAATTTGAATCAGCTCAAACCAAAAGAAGCGATTGGACTGGTTTGAACAATAATGAAATATCTGAAATAGAAAACACACCTGCCTATCTTAGAAAAAATAATACAAATAACAATCAATCAAACAACAGATATAATAGCAGGAATTATAAAACTGGAAATGTTGTTAAGTTTAATTTAGAAGATGATTAAAATCTCATAATATTTTCTACAAAAAGAATAATAACATTATATTAAGTCATGACAATCTTAGAACAAATAACAGCTGATTTGAAATCAGCAATGAAAGAAAAAAACAAAGATAAACTTCAAGCTATAAGATCTATAAAAACTGCTTTCACCTTAGAGATGACAAAAACTGGCGCCTCAGAAATAAGTGATGCAGATGCAATGAAAATAATTCAAAAATTATCGAAACAAAGAAAGGATTCAGCTGATACCTATAAAGAAGGCAACAGAGAAGATTTAGCAGAAAAAGAACTTGTCGAACTTGAATTCATACAGGTTTATCTTCCAAAACAACTTAGCGAGGAAGAGATTGAAGTAGAAGTAAAAAATATTGTAGAAGAAACAGGAGCTAGCTCAATGAAAGAAATGGGAAAAGTAATGGGTATAGCATCAAAAAAATTAGCAGGAAAAGCAGATGGTAAGTTAATTTCTGTAATAGTTAAGAAATTACTTTCATAACACTCCATAATATTATCAAGATTAAATTACGGTAATACTTATTTAATCTTGATAATATCTAAATTCCCAAAATTATCCTCCTCAGCTTTCATGCTGCTATAGTAAAAAATTAAACACAACAACTAAAAGACCACCGTACAGTAAAGAAATATCGAAGTTGAAAAAAATTTAATTTAAATAAAAACCCCTATAAAATAATACATTTACACTAAATTATAATTATTATCCATGTATTTTTTTACTAAAGTTTTGCAACTTTGTTATTTAGTTTTTAGTTTTGTGGATATTGACATCTTGAAACTTTTATAATCTTTTTTATCTATACTAGATTAATAGTTGTATGAATTATTACCTGCAATCAATTACAAATTTTCCTACATCAATATTAATTTAAAATTTTAAGGATTTAGATATTCAGTATTTATAAACTAAAAGTTTCGTTTGAAAAAATCAGTTGAATCTATTAAGAAAACTATTAATATATGAAAACAAAAGGTATACTTAGTTTAGCAGTTATTCTAATGCTTAGCGCATTTGTATCAAAAGCACAATCTCTTGATTCAAAATATGGGCTAGATAGCGCTCAAACAATTATGAAAGCATCTCTTTATGTAGAGAATGTGAAACAAAAAAATTACGCTGATGCACTTCCATACTGGAGATATGTATTTAACAATGCTCCTAAATATTCAACTTCAACATATTCAAACGGAGTTAAGATAATGAGAGGAATGTATAAGGCTACTAAAAACCTTAAATATATCGATACATTGATGATGGTGTATGATCAAAGAATCAAATACTTTGGTAATCACAGAAAATATCCAAAAGGATATATTCTAGGGAAAAAAGGTAGCGACCTTTTCAAATATAAAAGAAAAGATATTACTGCTGTAAAAGAGGCATATCAACTGATGAATCAGTCGATTGAAATTCAAGGAGAAAAATCATCTCCATCAGTAGTAGCTAATTGTATGTCTGCATCATCTCTACTTGTTAAAAACAAACAAATAGACCCAGAAGAAGTAATCGACAATTATCTTCGTTTTATGGAAATGGCTGACAACCAAATAGCAAAAACTTCAAACGAAAAGAAAAAAGCCAACCTAAAGGCAGTAAAAGTAAATGTAGAGAAAATTTTCTTCACAGCAGGTGTTGCAGATTGTGAGACTTTAAGCAATATTTTTACTCCTAAATTCAAAGCTAGTCCAGAAGACATGAAGCTAATCAACAAAATCTTAAAAATGTTGAATAGACAAGAGTGTGAGGATATTCAGCTTTATGCAATGGTAGCAGAGAAGAAATATAGCCTTGAACCTAATTCAAGATCAGCAGCTAACTTGGCAAAAATGTTCTTCAAGAAAAGAGAATTTGCTAAAAGTAAAAAATACTTCGAAGAAGCAATCAAACAAGAAGAAGACAAAGAAGTTAAGTGTGACTTATTGTTAAAATTAGCAACTATTGCTCTTTCAGAAGGAGGAACAAATGTTCAAAAAACAAAAAAATATGCACTTCAAGCATTGGCTCTTAATCCAAATGCAGGTAAAGCTTATTTATTAATTGGTAAAGCTTATGCTTCATGGTCAAAAAAATATGGTCAAAAACCTATTGAAAGAAAGACTGTTTATTGGGCAGCTGTTGATAAATTTAGAAAAGCTAAAAAAGTAGATGCAAGCGTAGCTGAAGAAGCACAAAAATTAATTTCAACTTACAGTAAATATTTCCCTGGAAAAGAAGAAGCATTCTTCGAAGGATGGAAAAATGGTCAGTCATACAAAGTTGGCTCATGGATTAACGAGAATACAACAATTCGTTTAATTGAATAATTTTGAATAGTTTGAACATATATATAAAAAGCATTGTAGGCATTATATTGACTACAATGCTTTTCTCATGTGAGAATAGCATTAAAGAGGTAAATAAAGTTACCAAAAAAGACAATACCCCCCTACTTTCGGGAGAAAATGTAGATTTTACATATACAGATTCAACCAAAACAATATACAAAGCCAGAGCAATTGAATTTATTCAGGTAAAAAAGGAGGATGAAGAATATTACGAATTTCCAAAAGGAGGTTTTCTAAATTCATTCAACGAAGATGAAGTTTCAGAATGGGAAATAAAAGCCGACTATGCAAAACATTTTATTAAAGAACAATTATGGGAATTAAGAAATAATGTTGTTGCAAAGGGTACAGATGGAAAGATTATAAATACCGAGCTTTTATACTGGGATCAAAAAAAAGGAAGAATCTATTCAGATAGATACGTAAGAATAACCACAGCAGATGGTCAGGTTTTAGAAGGGAATAGTTTCGAATCGGACGATAAACTTAATAAGATAGTTTTAAGTAAAGTTAAGGGAGAATTACTAATAGATTCTGATAAAACAAAACAACCGCAAAAAGATGCAAACAAATAATAGTCAAAAAGAAATAGAAAAAAGACTTAGAAAAAAAGAATTTATTCTAGAAATAATATGGCTAATTGTGCTTATTGCAAGCTTGACAGGAGCAATATACAAAACCTATACTACTAGTTTCTCGAAAGGAATGGTTTTATACATCATTGCAGGCTTATCCCTAATGATGTACTCATCTCGTCGTTACCTCAGAAAAACAAGGGAAAACAACTCAAGCAAATAAAAAAGTTTCTACTGAGTTTGTTCAAAACTAAAATTCAGTAGAAATAATAAATTTCCAAAAGCTAAGTAACTTATCAAATACAAAGAGGTTTTCGAAATTATTAATCACAAAATAATTATAAATCATCTATTTTTCTTTTTAATATAATATTGTGATTAAAATTATAATATACTAAATTTGTTCAAAACAACAGTATATTTTATTAATGAACGAGATACTAATTATCATTTTAATGCTGGCATTATCAGCATTCTTTTCAGGCATGGAAATAGCCTACATATCTGCTAACAAACTCAAGTTAGAAATGGATTTAAAGAAAAATACACTTTCTGCTAAAATCATTTCGATATTTGACAACAAACCCGAATATTATATTAGCTCAATGCTAGTAGGGAACAATATAGCATTGGTAATATATGGGATTGTATTTGCAAAACTAATAGAACCCCAAATTCATAATTATATACAAGCAGAGATTCCTGTATTATTAGTTCAGACATTTTTATCAACAATACTAATACTCGTAACTGCAGAATTTTTACCAAAGACAATATTTCGCTTCAATCCCAATTTAGCACTTAATATTTTTTCTATACCTATTTTTATATTTTATATAATTTTCTATCCTGTTAATTTATTAAGTATTTCGCTTTCTAATGGAATCATCAGTAAGGTATTCAGATCTAGTAGCTCTCAAACTAGCAGAAAACGTATTTTTGGCAAAGTAGACCTAAATAATCTTGTAGAGCAAGTGAATGAAAATGCAGATGAAAGCATGACTGATAATCATGACTTAAAACTGTTTAAAAATGCACTTGACTTCTCAAATGTAAAACTCAGAGAATGCATGATACCTCGTAATGAAATACATGCTCTTGAGATAGAATCAAGCCTTGATGAATTATTAAACGAATTTATAATAACAGGTTATTCTAGAATTTTGATTTACAAAGAATCAATAGAAAATATTATAGGTTATGTACATTCATCAGTTATATTCAAGAATCCTGAAAACATCAAATCTGCATTAAGTAAAATATTATTTGTACCTGAAACAATGCCTGCACACAAACTACTTAGTATGTTCACAAAAGAACAAAAGAGCGTTGCTGTAGTTGTTGACGAATTTGGAGGTACAGCAGGAATGGTTACAATCGAGGATATAATGGAAGAAATATTTGGAGAAATTGAAGACGAACATGATAATACAGATTTAGTAGAAATTCAATTATCCGAAAAGGAATTTATATTTTCAGGTAGGTTTGAGATTGATTTCATAAATGACAAATACAAACTTAGCATCCCTGAGATGGATGAATACGAAACCTTTAATGGATTAATTCTATACCACAACGAAAATATCCCAAAGAATAATGAAATATTAGATTTCGATAATTATCATATTCAAATCTTAGAGGCTGGAAACACAAGAGTTGAAAAAATAAAACTCATCATAAAGTAAGCTTTGTTTTTTCTTTTAAATATAATTAAACCACAAGCATACAAAATTCAAATCTTTTGAAAAAAATATTAGCATAACAAAACATAATATGCTAACTATCAAAACTGACAAAAACAAGAAATCAGAATTAGCAATTTATTACTTTGACTTATTTTATATCTATGCTATATTAGAATAAAATAATAGCTTGGAACAAATCATTTGATTCACATATTCCACGTTTATACTTTATAGAGCAATCGTATAAGAACCCCTCGCATAAAAAGCTAACTTGAATTAAGTTTCATTCAGATTTTAAAACCATGGATAATAAATTTAATATTCTAAACTTTGGCAGTCGAAATAAAATACCACAAAAAGGAGATCTTATAATCTCGGAGCCGTTCTTAAAAGAAAAATACTTCAGTAGATCCGTTATACTAATTGCACAAGATAACGAGAATGGAGTTGTTGGTTTTATTTTAAACAAACTTGCAGAATTAAAAATCAATCAAATCATACCAGCCTATGATGATAAATACAATGCATTTTTGGGTGGTCCAGTTGAAAACTCAAGATTTTATTATATACACAGACTATCTGAATTAATTCCTAATAGCATACATATAATCGGTGATTTATATTGGGGTGGCGATTTTTCGGTAATAAAAGAACTAATAAAAGAAGGAAGATTAGACTACGACAAAATTAAATTTTTTGTAGGCTATTCTGGATGGAAAAAAGAGCAACTTATAGAAGAAGTGGAGGAAAACTCATGGCTTATATGCAAAATGGATAATGAATTTAATTTGTTTCTGGATTTCGAAAATATGTGGAAAGAATGTATGTCAAGTCTAGGAGGTAAATATCAAATATGGTCTGAATTTCCTGAGAATCCGAATATGAATTAAGTATAGTAAAATCAAAAATAAGTTTAATATTTTTTAAAAAGAATTTATATTCTATACAAATTGATTTAAAATAATTAATTTTACCAATAGTTTTAAAGCTTAGATTCAATACAAGTTTTAAAACTAAATCAGATACAATTCAAATATATTAAAACGGAACAATATTTGAGTTATAAAGTAGTTATATTAGAAACTAACTACCAAGACAATAGTATTAATCACAGATTCATTATTATGATTAGATTTATAAAAATACTACTACCAATATTTATCTTTCTAGGAATATCGACTATTGCTAATGCGCAAGTTGTTATACCAAGTGAGATAGTAAAATCATTTTCAAAAGGGGATTCTGAAACGCTTTCCAAATATTTTGAAGAAAAAATAGAATTATCTATCAACAAGAAAGAAAATATTTATAGTAGAACTCAGGCAAAACAAATATTGGCAAACTTTTTTAAGAAAAACCAAGCTGTACTTTTCACGAAAAAACATATCGGAGGAAAAAATAATTCGCACTATGTAGTTGCCAATTTAAAAACAAAAGCAGGAGTATTTAATGTTAACTTTCTATTGAAAAAAAACTCCAAAGGAAAACTTAAAATGCAAAGGTTAAGAATTGAAAAAGCTTAAATAAAAAAAGCTGAAAGATAGTTTGTCTTTCAGCTTTTTTTATTCCATATCTATTGGTTTTATTTACCAATAATAGGAGATCTAAGGAACTCTATATTTCTATCGAACATATATCGATATGTATGATGAGTTTTCACAACTTTAGCGCCTATATGTTCCATTACATGCATCATTCGAGGATTAAAATCTCCAATCCAATTCATTTCAAGACTTGAAAAAGGGAATTTATGATCTACTCCATATCCACAAAATTTGTAGATCATAGCTGCTTCAATCCCACGCTTTTGAAACTCAGGAATCACTCCAAATATTAGCCCTAAAGCATTTTTGTTTTTCTTGAAAAACTTATAGTTTATAAATTGAAGTTTATTCCACAAACTCAGCTTTCCATTAACATTTACTAAAAACTCATTTAAATCAGGCATCATGATAAAGAATCCAATAGGTTTATCCTCATAGTATGCAAACCACATAAGCTTATCGTAGAGAATTGGTTTTAATTCCTTAAATATATTATTAGCATCATCAAGGCTGATTTCTTCGGCACCAGGAATGTCATTAATCCAAGCTTTATTATATATTTCTACAAAATCAGAAATATACTTATCACTATTTGCTTTTTCGAAATGTTTTACTGAATATGATTTATTCTGTTCTAATCGTTTTGCCTTCCAAACAATGATTTCACTTAGATTATCTAAAACAAATTCTGTCTTATACGCATATTGCTTAAAATACAGCTTAAACCCATATGCTTCAAACAAATCCTTATAATAATCGTGATGTATAGACATACCATAAACAGGTCTTCCTTCGCCTTCAATATAGAGCCCCCACCACATATTTCGATCACCTAGATTTATTGGACCATCCATAGCCTCAACACCTTTAGCAAGCAACCATTTTTTGCATGCATCGAATAGCATAGAAGCTGCCCTTTGATCATTAATGCACTCGAAGAATCCCATACCTCCAGTAGGCTGATCGTAAACATTTACTGTTTTGGGGTCAATAAAAGCAGCTACTCTACCAACACACCCATTATTTTGATAGATTAGATATCTAATACAATCTCCTTTTTGGAGTAATTTGTTTTTCGTTTTATCAAAAACATTTTCAATATCTGAATCCAAAGGTCTGATCCAGGTTTTATGATTCTTATATAATTTAATTGGAAGTTTTAAAAAATCCTCTCTAGTAATGTCACTATCAACTTCAACTAATTTAAAATCCATACTAAACTGTTTGTAATTTTCTTTTTTTCTCGTTAAAAAATGGAAGTAAAATAACAGATATTGCACCTAAAACAATAATCATAGATGTTTGTGCTCCATGCACCACAAAGGCAAAACTTGCTGCTTGAGTCTCAATATTTGGAACATTAGGCAGGTATACCATCAAAGTACCTATAACAAAAAAGTGCCATGCCCCCATACCTCCTTGAACTGGCAATACCATTCCTATACTACTAAGAACAAAAACTGTAAGACCAGCAATTGGAGCCAAACCTGAAGTAAATTCAAATGCAAAGAAGCATAAATATGTCATCATATAGTACATTACCCAGATAAAGACAGTGTGTAAAATAAACCTCCATTTGTTTTCTAAATTCTTAATAGCCTTAAATCCATTAGAGAAATTCTTAATAGCGTTATCTATCTTCTTAAATATAATAGTATTCTTAAATTTCTTTCTCAACAAATAAAAAACAGCAGCAATAGTCAACACAACAATCAGACTAATAGGAGATGCAAACACCTTCTTAGCGCTTTCGCCTACCTTAGGATTTTCGTCCAAGAATAATAAAATCTGATTAAATTGTGTAATCAAAGCAAGCATCATAAATATAAGAAGCATAACCAAATCAAGCACCCTTTCCATCACTACTGTACCAACTAACTTGGGAAAAGAAACACCTTCGTATTTTGATATAATACCACAACGCGATATTTCACCCATTCGAGGTAAAGCAAGATTTGCAAAATAAGCAACCATAACAGCCAGAAAAGTATTAATGGTTCGTGGATTTTTTCCCAAAGGAGCAATTAGCATATTCCATCTAAGCGTGCGGCTAAAATGGCTAAGCAAACCACAAAAAAGAGAAAGAATAATCCAAAAGAAATTTACTTCATTTTTAATATTAGAAATCATCTCAATGAAATCAAAATCTTTATATACATACCAGAAAAGTCCTATTCCAGCGCCAAAAAAGAATGCAAATTTTATAAGGTTGATTAATTTTTTCTTCAAAATATTTTAATTTTAAAATTGTTATCGAAAAATTTCGAACTTAGTTTGAATTGTTATTTTAAGTAGTATTTTTGTCAAATTCAAAATAATTATCACATACAGAGCTAATTTACAAAAACATAATATTATAGAACTAATAATAATATCTTTTAATATTATATTGAGTATAGTTTTGATAATTACAAAATGCAAAAGACAAAATACAAAAATAAACAAATGTTTGAGAACTCATTGATTTAGACAAAATTTTAGGACTTTTTAAATATATAACTAGTTATTTTAAAGTTTGATACCGACATACAAACTAGAAAACTAAGTTTTACTCCTACTCTTGTAAGCTTTCTAAATCAAATCTATATAAGCATATTTATTTTTTTATATATTATAAAAAATTTATTCCGGTTTTATATATTTATATTAAATCGTTTAAATAAAAGTATACATTTAAACCAACTATTATGAAACAAGTAAAGGCAAAAAAGCATTTGGGACAGCATTTTTTGAGGGATATGAATATTGCCAAAAAGATCGTTGACAGTTTAAGTGTATCCGACAATACCAATGTTGTTGAGATAGGTCCTGGAATGGGGGTGCTAACACAATTTGTTATTAACAAAAATGTGAATAATTTTAAGCTTATAGAACTTGATGGTGAATCAGTAGTATACCTTAAGGAACATTATCCTCAATTAACAGAAAGTATTATCGAAGGTGATTTTTTAAAGCTAGACTTGTCAAAGGTATTTGACTCAAAATACTCTATAATAGGTAATTTCCCATACAATATTTCATCTCAAATATTTTTTAAAGTATTAGAAGAAAAAGATAAAGTGGACGAAGTAGTATGTATGATACAAAAAGAAGTTGCCGAAAGAATTTGTGAAAAACCGGGCAGCAAAACATATGGAATACTTAGCGTACTGTTGCAAGCCTATTATGATATTGAATATCTATTTACTGTTGGAGAAAAAGTTTTTGACCCACCACCGAAAGTAAAATCAGCTGTAATAAGATTAAAACGTAACTCGGTTATAAAATTAGAATGTGATCATAAATTATTTTTCAGAGTCGTTAAAACAGGATTTAATCAACGTCGAAAAACACTTCGCAACTCATTAAAACCAGTGCTAAACGGGAAAATACTAGAAGATGAAATTATGAATAAACGTCCCGAGCAGTTATCTTACAATCAATTTATTGATTTGACTAACAAAATAGAAAAATTATTAGCAGAATAATCATACAATACTGCTGAAATAAAATCAGCAGTAAACCTTTTCTATTTTGAATACAAGAATAAAAGCTATTTTTTTTAATGATTAAAATATAGCAGAATCAAAGTAAGACACTAAGTAATATCGATAATAAAGATTATTACTCTAAAATCTTTTGTGCTATGAAATTCGAACTTACCAAAGAATACATCGACAATATAAAAGATGTAATAGACAACAAGGATGAAGCAAAAGCTATTTCTCTAATGCATGAACTTCATCCCGCAGATATAGCCGAGATATACGACGAGATAAATATAGATGATGCAAAGTTTCTATTTTTATTATTAGATGATGATACAGCTGCTGATGTTATTGCTGAATTAGAAGATGACGACAGAATCAGATTCCTAAGAAACTTACCAGTTGATGTTATTGCCAAAAAATTTATTGACAAGATGGACTCTGATGATGCAGCTGACATTATCGGAACCATGCCTGATGACAAAAAAGAGGAGATATTATCTTATATTGACGATAAGGAACAAGCAGGAGATATTGTAGACCTATTACACTATGAGGCAAATACCGCTGGGGGTTTGATGGCAAAGGAACTAGTTATTGTAAATGAAAACTGGACTGTACTTACCTGCCTCAGAGAACTTAGCAGACAAGCCGAAGATATAGATGAGATTTACTATGTATATGTTGTCGATGATGATGATATTTTAAAAGGAACAATATCATTAAAAAGAATGATATTGAGTCCAACTTCCGCCAAGATTATAAATATATATCAAAACGATATAATGTCGGTACATACTGACGAGAAAGACGAAGATGTGGCTAGACTAATGGAAAAATACGATCTTGTAGCACTTCCGGTTATTGACAGTATTGGCAGATTGGTTGGAAGAATCACAATTGACGATGTGTTAGATGTAATCAGAGATGAAGCAGATAAGGATTACCAGCTAGCATCAGGTATTAGTGAAGACATAGAACCTACCGATTCGATTTGGAGACAAACCAGAGCAAGAATTCCATGGCTATTGATTGGCCTAGGAGGTGGTATATTAAGTGCTGTTGTGTTATCAGGACATGAAAACAATTTGGCAGTGACTCCCCAATTAGCATTTTTTGTTCCACTGATAACTGCAATGGGCGGAAACGTAGGAGTTCAGTCTTCGGCAATTATCGTACAAGGATTAGCCAACAATTCTCTTGGTATTGAGAGTACATTTGTTAGGGTAATGCGAGAATTAGGTGGTTCATTACTAAATGGTATCATTTGTTCGAGTTTGGTGTTTTTATACAATTTCATTTTCAGTGATTCCTATGCATTAACAATGACTGTGACCGTAGCTCTATTTTCAGTAATAGTGTTTGCTTCTATTTTTGGAACAATAATTCCTCTAATGCTAAATAGAATAAAAATAGACCCCGCACTCGCAACTGGACCTTTTATTACGACACTCAACGATATCGTTGGATTATTGATATATCTTTCAATAGGAGGATTGTTTTACACATACTTCTCGTAACATATTTAATATAAGATATCAGAATATATGCTAAAATCATTTTATATATCCGGCTTATTATTGATAATGACATCATGCATCAGCCAAAACAATATAATTACACTCGACAAAACGATAATCAAAGAATCAGAAATAGACAAACGCTATGCCCAATTATATGACAAAGAGTCGGATATATCAATAAAAGCAAATATTCTGAATGATAGTCTAATCATATCGCTAGCAAGCAATAGAGAATCAAGCCTGCGTAAGATATATAATTTAGGGCTAAGTGTAAGTATAAAAAAAGGGAGAAATAAACTTCAAATTAATTATCCATTAAGCCAAGATCAAAAGCTAAATAGAGAAGAATTTAGCAAACTAATGCAAAATTCGAACAGAAATGAACTTAGCTCTGAATATAAAAACAGATTTAACAAATACGAATTGATTGAATATCCGCAAAGAATACTTGAAGAATATTCGATACTAGAGAAATCAAAACTTAAATTGAACTTATATCACACTAGTTTCAATATCTTCAATTATAAATTAAAGATTCCTCTTGACAAATTTACAGGTAGATTAGAAGTTTCTTTTTTCAATACATTTACTACCGATGACATATACGATTCCAGCCTATCGAATAAAGAATTTGTACAAAAAAAACTACAAAGTTTGGAAGCTGGAAACCAAAATCAAAAAGAATATATAGAAGAATTTAACTTTCAGATTCAAATAGCAGAATAAAAAGAAATAAACAAAAATGAATATCATAAAAAGAAATATCCCCAACACCATCACCAGTTTAAACCTAGCAATGGGCTGTTGTTCTATATTTTTCTCACTAAATGGAGATGTAAAAACAGGAGCTATATTAATAATTTTTGCTAGTATTTTTGATTTCTTTGATGGTATGTCAGCTCGATTGCTGAAAGCATACTCCGAACTTGGAAAACAATTGGACTCACTTGCCGATCTTATTAGTTTTGGACTTGCACCAACATGTATAGCCTTTTTTTATTTACACAAATTGGTATTTGGTACGGATGAAATATCGCTTTCAACAATAAATTTAAATATAGATAATTCAATTATTCTATTAGTTTTAATAATTCCAATATTCTCAGCTCTACGATTAGCAAAATTCAATATAGACGAAAGACAAACAGATAGCTTTATTGGAATGCCAACACCAGGAAATGCAATACTATGGGCATCTATTCCACTAATCCTAAACTATAGCGAATCGGAACTATTGCAGCAATTGACCAATAATATTTACCTACTATCAGGACTAATAATATTAAGTTCGAGTATACTGGTAGCAGAATTACCTATGTTCTCATTAAAATTCAAAAACTTAAGTTTTAATAATAACAAATTAAGATTCGCATTTATAGGATTAGCCATAATCGAAATCATAATATTTAGATTCTCATCAATACCATTAATAATAATAAGCTATATAAGCCTATCCATAATCAACATAATATTCAAAAAACAACACCAATCCTAAATAAAAGTCAATAAAACTATGATAATTACCTACTTATAGGTCAATCACGCATGTTATATAACAGAATAGATTCAAGCCTTTTTACTTCCTAGCTATACATTTTATTATACTTTTGCAGCTAAATTTTTAAGGGATTTTTAATAGTTAAAAAAACCAAGAACTTAGCTTAATAAACAAAATAGCTATAATGGTATATTTTAACGAAATTGTTAAACTAATTAATTGTACTAATAAGTGAGAAAGCTTGTTTTACCTTTTGTTATTTTATTGATTTGCTTATCAGTAAATGAACTGTCTGCTCAAAACAAAAAATTAGAATTCAGTTCGAAACTAGATTTATTAACTAGACACCTATGGAGAGGTTCGCATAGCGGAACAGCACCAACACTTGAACCAACTTTAAGTGTAAAAAAATCGAAATTTAGCTTCACAGCTTGGGGTGCCTATTCCTTGGATGAAAGTTATCAAGAAGTGGATCTATATGTAAGTTATTCGACCAAACATATAGAAATTTCATTATTAGATTATTATTGTCCTACTTCAGATTTTACTGATTCTAAGTTTTTTGACTACGATAGCGACTTGAGTCCACATATGATAGATTCAAGTGTAAAACTAAAGGCGTCAAAGAAATTTCCAGTTTCAATATTAGCTTCTGTAATATTGTACGGTAGATTTGATCATGATGAAAACGAAGATCAGCGCTATTCAACCTATCTTGAATTGGCACACAATTTCAAAGTAGAAGATAAGAACTTATCAGCTAGCCTTGGTTTCACCCCTTTTGAGGGTTACTATGATGACAAAGCCAATTTAGTTTGCGCTTCATTATATTTGCATGATAGTATCAAGTTTTCGGAAACATACCAACTACCTGTTAAGTGCGGATTAACACTTAATCCTGCTAAAGAGAGAGTATACTTAACTTTCGCATTTAAGCTAAAATAATCACTAATAAGGCATGGGCAACTTATTGCGAAAACTAAAAGATGAATATTTAACAAACACCTCCAAAACTTAGAATTCATCTCTTTTAATTTGCCCACGCCTCATAGTGTAAGCCTGTTAGCGTTCATGTAGTCCATAATAAACAGAAAATTAGAGAAAAGCATATTGACTATAGAGATGAAAATGAATTAAAAATAGTCATCGAATCTAATAACGAATATGAATATATTAACATTAAAGATTCAATACAAGCAGTTTTCTGTGCTAATAAGCTTGATTATAAAAAAAGGCTTGAATTAGAAAAAATAATTAATAAATACGGTATTCCATTGATTGAAGTTAATTTTTCCAGAGAAGGAGTAAATATTTCTCAATTCAAAAAGATAGAAATTGATTCTGAAATCGTGAAACGCTAACATTCAATACACATATTTCCAGTAACAGCCCTGAAATTCAATTTTATTTCAGGGCTGTTTCGTATAATTATTTTTGTATAATTGCAAAAAAAACAGAAAAATGGAAAATTGGCTAGAAAGAACACAACTACTATTTGGAGACGAGAGACTAAACAAACTAAAGAATTCGCATGTACTAGTTGTCGGTTTAGGTGGTGTAGGTGCCTATGCTGCCGAAAACATATGCAGGTCAGGGGTTGGCAGGATGAGCATCATCGATTGCGATGTAGTTGACCACACCAACAAAAACAGGCAATTATTAGCTTTAGATTCAAGCATAGGAAAATCCAAAACCGAGATGATGAAGAACAGACTTCTTGACATCAATCCTGATTTGGAATTGACAGTATACGATGAATTTATAAAAGATGACAGAATAGTAGAGATACTCGAAGCTGCAAAATACGACTATGTGGTTGATGCAATAGATACTCTAGCCCCTAAAATTTTTCTTATTCACAATAGTCTTAAGCTAAATCTTAATATTGTAAGTGCTATGGGAGCTGGTGGTAAAATAGACCCAGGCATGGTGCAAGTAGCAGATATATCTAAATCATATAATTGTAAACTAGCAAGAATGCTAAGAAAGAGATTACACAAGCTAAATGTTTACAAAGGTGTAAAGGTTGTATTTTCGCCTGAAGAGGTAGACAAGTCAGCGGTGGTATTATGTGAAGGTGAAAACAAAAAATCCAATGTGGGAACAATTTCATATATGCCTGCTGTTTTTGGATGTTTCTGCGCATCTGTAGTAATTAAAGATTTGATAGAATAAGCAAACAAATTTTATTATTGTTCATAATCTGATTGCTGATTATAAATGGATTAATTATTTTTAGAAAAAAAATTAACAAACATACATAAATGAGTACATTCAAAATTCAAGGTGGCCTTTCTCTTTCAGGAGCTCTGAGACCACAAGGAGCCAAAAATGAAGCATTACAAGTAATATGTGCTGTTTTATTATCAAAAGAAGAAATTACTATTTCAAATATTCCCAATATAGTAGATGTAAACAAACTAATAATTCTACTTGAAAAGCTAGGGGTTGAAATTAGTAATCCTTCATTAGGCACCTACAAATTTAAAGCTGCAAATATAGATTTAAACTACCTTGAATCGGATGATTTTTTAAAACAAGCTGCCTCACTTCGAGGTTCTATTATGATAATTGGACCTCTACTTGCGAGATTTGGAAAAGCTATAATTCCAAGTCCAGGTGGCGATAAAATTGGAAGACGTCGTCTTGATACTCATTTTATCGGGCTGGAAAAGCTAGGAGCTAAATTCACCTATGATATTAAAAACTCAATATACAAAGTATCTGCCGATAAACTATCAGGTGAATACATGCTACTGGACGAAGCTTCGGTAACTGGTACTGCCAATATTATAATGGCAGCATGTATGGCTAAAGGAAAAACTACGATTTACAATGCTGCATGCGAACCATATATTCAACAGCTGTGCAAAATGCTTAACTCTATGGGTGCAGATATTAGCGGAATTGGCTCCAACCTTCTGCATATAAACGGTTGCGAACAACTGAATGCTTGCGAACATAAGATTCTGCCCGATATGATTGAAGTTGGTAGTTTTATAGGGCTTGCAGCAATGACAAAATCCGAAATCACCATTAAAAATGCTGGAGTAGATATGTTAGGTATGATTCCTGCGGCTTTCCGCAAACTTGGAATCAAGTTGGAGATAGCAGGAGATGATATAATTGTTCCTAGTCAAGAATCATATGAAATAGAAAATTTTATTGATGGTTCTATTCTAAATATTGCTGATGCGCCTTGGCCTGGACTAACTCCTGACTTGCTTAGTATTTTTCTAGTGGTAGCTACCCAAGCCAAAGGAAGTGTACTAATACATCAAAAAATGTTTGAAAGTCGATTATTTTTCGTCGATAAATTAATCGATATGGGAGCTCAAATCATACTTTGCGATCCACACAGAGCTACCGTTATAGGATTGAATCATCAACAAGCACTGAGAGGCACAACTATGGTTTCGCCTGATATCAGAGCAGGTGTGGCATTACTAATAGCAGCAATGTCGGCTGATGGCGAAAGTATAATTCACAATATAGAACAAATAGACAGAGGATATCAAGATATTGACAAACGCCTAAATAGCATAGGTGCCAAGATTGAGAGAATTGACTAAACAACTTTTATTAAAGCCTTGAAATACACCCCAATTTACATTTCAAGGCTTTAAGAAACTGTCTAGTAGTTTTCATCCCAAAAGCTATCATCTAGATAGTAAACAAAGACAGTTTTCAATTAAAAAATTCCACCAAAATGAAAATCAACTCAAAAAGATTAGTACTATTATTATTGATTGCAATAGGGCTAGTAAATAATAGCTATGCATCAGAAAAATCGAACCGATACAGAAAAAAATATTATCCCTACCAATTAAAGGACAAATACTCATACGATTTTGGAATATACACTTCATACTCTGCCTACAGCAAAAATATACAAGAACCATTCAAGACTGATAGCAATCCTATTAGTCTGGGAATAGAGATATATAGAAAAAAAGCTGCATGGTCGGTAGGTTTCGAGACAGAATTTATGTCCGAATACAGCGCCTATAATTATAATATGAAACCTCTTCATTTCAGATTATTCTACAAACATTATATACTAAAACAACTGGGTTTTAGTGGCAGATTTGACACTTATATCCAGCTAGGACTAGGGTCATATTCTGTCAAATTGGATAATAAAATCACCAATGAAAAAGCTGAAATGATAACAAAAGAACGCAAAAGCGGATTCGATGGTTTTATTGCCAGTGGTATAGTCTTTCGACTTAATAATATAAGTATATCATCGGGTATAAAATATTCAATGTCGGAAGCAAAATTCAATGCTGGCTACGAATCTGGAGTAAAAATGTATGTTGGAAGCCTTCAGGCAAATATTGCTATAGCTTATAATTTCAAATTTAAAAAACAAAGATATAAGAATCTTACTAGGTATAGGTAGGGCTGTGAAATCTATTTTCTAAATCCTAGCTCCCGCTCGGATGATTCTGTTTTCTTGTTCATCTAATTGTTTAAATAAACCTATTTTCCTGTATTCTTTATCTATTTCAGTTAATACCATTGGTTCATTTTTGAATACCTCTATCCAAATAGAGTAGTGCCCATTTAATGATGTTTTTGCAATTTGATTCGCCATTGCAAGAATAGGTGCAGCTTTCCAATTGGTATAGCTTTTTTGGGCTAAATCCCAAGCTTCTTTTCGTGAGCGCCATCTAGTATCCGCTTCAGTCGTTTGATCAGAATGTAAATTCAACTTCATCAGATCAATTGATTCTTGCGCTTTATCTCTTAATTGGGCGTCTAAATTGCTTTTTGGTACTATTGCTTCAGCTTCAGAATATGTGTATGCTAAATCGGTGTTATCTCTATCTGGCCAAAGGTAGTCATCCAGATTATCGTTATGATCTCCCTTTCTTGTATTGCAGTACTTGCAAGAAAGCAGAAAATTATCCCAATCCAATGGGGCACCACCTTGATTTTGTGGTAAAATATGTTCTACCTCAATACTATTTCGTATTTTCATTTCACAATACGAACAATAATAACCAATGCGTACTGCCAAATCATGCCGAGCCTGTCCGTGATCTGTATATGTTTTTGGAGCATTTCCTTTATCAACAGGTCTCATTATTTATTATGACTTTTTAGGTATTCAGCTTTTATCTTTTCTTGCTCAATCATTGCATAAAGCGCTGTGTCATTCGCAAATGGTTTCATAGCTTTATCAAACTCCTCTTTTAATGTAGGAGTATCGTTTCCATCTTTAACTGCCTGATAGTATCTTTTTGCCACCTCGAACATATGCTGCCTTTTTTTACTCCATTGCGGATTATCCAGATCTTGGTATTCTTCAGCAATATCCTCAATACTCAGATTATTGGCAGAGCCTATCTTTTCAATTCTACTCTCCTTCAGTTTGATTAGCTGATTTACTTCTGTTTCTTGTATCAGAAAAGGAGAATGAGTAGTGCAAACAAATTGAATTTTTGGAAAACTAGATTTTAAGCCATCGATAATTAGTTTTTGCCAATCAGGATGCAAGTGTAAATCCAATTCATCAATTAGTACAATACCTGTAGTTTGGTTTAATGCCTCATCTTTTAAATGTGGATTAAGGGTAACACACTTAAAAGCAATATCAGCTATAAGAGCAAGAAAATTACGAGTACCATCACTTAGATATGAAAAAGGAAGAGTTCTTCCATCTTTCAGCATTACTTTTAATCCTTCTGATTTATCTGGATCAAACTCGTAATAAATATTTTCGCAATCTGGAATATTATTAATGATTGCATTTTTAACAACAACATAATTGATATCAGCAACTCCTTTCTGAATCTTTGCCAATTCTTTCCCTCTAAACCATTTTATGAAACTTTCGAAAGTAGATTTTGATTCCAAACAATTTTGATAAGCTCTGAATCTAGATGCTATTTCTCGTTTTCTAGCAATTCCCTTAGGATCATCAGCCGTATCGAAAAGGCGACCTGTAGCAAAATATGCAAGAAGAGGTAGGTTTATGTTTGCTCCGTTTCTTACCTGATGATCAATATTTTTAGCAATATCCTTGATTACTTTTCCTCCACTTGTTGTGGATTTTGCAGTTTTTTTGACTCGATCCCATTCTAACTCTTTAGAGTTTATAACACCTTCTGATCTTATTATAACAGGAATAGCATATTCCTGATGGTCGTCAAATGATTTTATATGTACATCAGAAACTTTGAAGCTTCTAGATTTTATATCGTGAATACCAGTTAGAAAAGCGCCCATTGAAATAGTCAATGCTTCTAAGATTGAAGTTTTACCACTACCATTGTCCCCAATAATTAGGTTAAAACCTTCTTGTAAAGGAATTTCAATTTCGGCATAAGCTTTGAAATTTTTTATATATATTTTATTTATTATCATTACTTTAACTATTTTGCTTATTTTGATTCAAACTAATTAACTCTACGACTCTTGATGCTTATCGTTCATTCTATACAATCTGAAACATATACTTACAAGCCAAAGAGCTATAAACTCATTTTGATCTACTCCTAGTAGGTGAGCTAATTTATTTCATATTCTCTCTTTGCTATTCATTCACAAGCTTCAGTATAGCAATACATTGGCGCTTCCATCCTAATTGGGCAGCTAATTATCAATCTAACAAGCTTTTTTTCCATAATTCTTTATTAGGTTTACCTAGAAGCATTACTCTTCTTTTTTTTAACTTGCCAAACATTGACTAATATATTAAAGAAATGTCTAAATAAATAAAGATAATCCGAAATATTTAGAAACAAGCCATAAACCGTCTCTTTTCATTCAATTCTAAATCTAATTGAATACAATATATTTAATAAAACATGATGTAGTTTAAGCTATATGAGAAGTCGACTACAGTCAATATGCAAACAACTGTACTTCATGCGAGTTCAACCGTATTACATGCACACAAGACTGTACTTCATGAGACCTCGACTGTAATACATACACACGAGACTGTACTTCATGCAAGCTCGACTGTAATACATACACACTAGACTGTACTTCATGCTAGCTCGACTGTATTACATGCAAGCTCGACTGTATTACATACACAGGAGCATGTAGTGCATGCTGCAGGTAATCAAAAAAGAAACCTAAACACAATCAGAATAACTTGATAATTATATGTTAAATTTTGAGATAATTATATACTTTTGAAACTGAATAATTATAAGAGGAATAAATAAAATACAACAAATACCTAAAGAAAAAGGTAGCAAACAGATTTGCTTAGCTGAAAAACTAGGGGGAGAACTATAATATGATAAACTCTTATGTTCAGAACAGACAGCAAGCTGGATTGGTGATTTTATTTAAATTTACAGAAATATTAGAAGTTAAACCAAAGGATTTACTAAAGGACAAATAAATGACGAGCATAAATCAAAGAGCTGAATTACAAGCTCAAATATGGAAAATAGCCAACGATGTGCGTGGCTCGGTAGATGGATGGGATTTCAAACAATTTGTATTGGGAACATTGTTTTACCGATTTATCAGCGAAAACTTTGCCGACCACTTTAACGACGAGCAAACTGACTATGCATCCTTACCCGATAGTATTATTACTCCCGAGATAAAAGAGGATGCTATCAAAACAAAAGGCTATTTTATATACCCTTCTCAGCTTTTTGTGAATATTGCTAATAAAGCAAATGATAACGAAAATCTTAATACCGATCTAGCTGCTATATTTTCTGCTATTGAAAGCTCAGCCAATGGCTATGCTTCAGAAAGCGATATCAAAGGACTGTTTGCCGATTTTGATACTACTAGCAACCGATTGGGTAATACGGTAGAAAACAAGAACGACCGACTTGCCAAAGTAATCAAAGGAGTGGCGGGTCTTAAGCTAGGCAACTTTGAAGACAACCAAATTGACCTATTTGGCGATGCCTATGAATTCCTTATCTCCAACTATGCTGCCAATGCAGGTAAGTCGGGCGGTGAGTTTTTTACTCCGCAATCTGTCTCTAAGCTAATTGCCCAATTGGCTATGCACAAGCAAACTACGGTAAATAAAATATACGACCCTGCCGCTGGCTCGGGTTCATTGCTATTGCAAGCCAAAAAGCAATTTGACGACCATATTATAGAAGATGGTTTTTATGGACAAGAGATAAACCATACCACCTATAATCTGGCTCGTATGAATATGTTCTTGCACAATATCAATTACGATAAATTTGAAATAAAATTAGGCGATACACTTATAGCTCCCGAATTAGGTGACCATAAACCCTTTGATGCCATAGTATCCAATCCGCCCTATTCGGTCAAATGGATTGGTAGCGACGACACTACTTTAATCAACGACGATAGGTTTGCTCCTGCAGGGGTGTTGGCTCCTAAATCCAAAGCCGATTTTGCTTTTGTACTCCATGCGCTTAGTTATTTGAGTAGCAAGGGACGTGCTGCCATTGTTTGTTTTCCAGGTATTTTTTACCGTGGCGGTGCCGAGCAGAAAATACGTAAATACTTAGTAGATAATAACCATGTAGAAACGGTAATCTCACTTGCGCCCAATCTATTCTTTGGTACTTCTATTGCGGTCAATATCTTGGTACTTTCTAAAAGTAAAACCGAAAATAAAACCCAATTTATAGATGCCAGTGGCGAAGATTTTTTCAAAAAAGAGACCAATAATAATGTATTAGAGCCAAAGCACATTGAAGAGATTATGCAAATCTTCGACTCTAAGGAAGAGCTAGACTATGTAGCCACTACTATAGACAATGACAAGATTGCCGAAAACGACTACAATCTTTCGGTTAGCTCCTATGTAGAGGCAAAGGACACACGCGAAGTGATTGATATAGTAGAGCTAAATAAGGAGATAGCTACTACAGTGAGTAAAATTGATAAGCTACGTAGTAGTATTGACGAAATTGTAAAAGAAATTGAATTATGAGAGAAGAGATAAAAGGGAATATTGTAATATATCAATCTAGCGATGGGGTTAGTAAAATTGACGTTAGGCTAGAAGATGAAAATGTATGGCTCTCGCAACAACAGATGGCAGAGCTTTATCAGTCATCAAGAACAAACGTAGTAGAACATATTAAGAATATTTATGAAGAAGGCGAGTTAGATAAAAAATCAACCTGTCGGAATTTCCGACAAGTTCGATTAGAGGGAAATCGTAATGTGCAGCGAGACATCCCCTCCTACAACCTCGATATGATTATCTCACTGGGTTACAGAATAAAATCGGGCATTGCCACAAAATTTCGCATCTGGGCTACAGAACGCCTTAAAGAATACATCATAAAAGGTTTTACAATGGACGATGAGCGTCTTAAAAACCTTGGAGGTGGTAATTACTGGAAAGAATTACTAAACCGTATTCGTGAAATTCGCTCTAGCGAAAAGGTGATGTACCGCCAAGTGTTAGACCTATATGCTACAGCTACCGACTACGACCCCAAGAGTGATAACAGCCTATTGTTCTTTAAAATTGTACAAAATAAACTGCACTATGCAGCCCACGGACACACAGCCAGCGAGGTAATCTATCTGCGTGTAGATAGTGATAAACCCTTTGCTGGTTTAACCAACTTTAAAGGCAATGAACCTTCACAAGCCGAAGCCATTATCGCTAAAAACTTTCTGGAAGAAAAAGAGCTTAAAGTACTTAATAACTTGGTAGCGGCATATTTTGACTTGGCAGAACTGAACGCCATTGAAGAAAGAGAGATGCGCATGGAAGATTTTGTACGTGAGTTGGATAATATCTTATCATCTACAGGACGTAAAGTACTTGATGATGCAGGCAAAATATCGAGCAAGCAAGCCAAAGAAAAAGCCGTAAAAGAATACAAAAAATACAAAGCCAAAACCCTTAGTGCTGTAGAAAAAGACTATTTGGAGAACATATCGGTTTTGGAGAAAAAAGCTAAAAAAGGGAGTCGTAAGAATTGAGAATGATTAATTGATAATGGAGAATGATTAATGGTGAATTGATAATGATTAATTGAGAATGGAGAATGGAGAATGGAGAATGATTAATTGATAACTAATAATTAATGGTGAATGAAGGAGAATGTAGTGAAAAATAAATCGTTTAATTTTGCTTTGAGAATAGTAAAGCTTTCTAAGTATCTACGGAATGATAAAAGGGAGTTTGTAATCAGCAATCAAGTTCTGCGCAGTGGTACGGCTATTGGGGCTTTGATTCGTGAAGCTGAACATGCTGAAAGCAAAGCCGATTTTATTCATAAATTGAGTATAGCACTAAAAGAGGCAAATGAAACAGATTATTGGATAGAACTACTCTATCAATCGGATGAGATAGAGGATAGTGCCTACAAATCCATTCATCTCGAAGTTCAAGAAATCATTAAATTACTGGTATCCATTGTTAAATCATCAAAACAGAACTAAATATGAAAAAAATAAATAAATCAATTGATAATGAAGAATTTTTAATTGATAATGGAGAATTAAAAATGGAGAATTCTCAATTCTCAACTCTCAATTCTCAATTGACTAAGGTGGAATGGAAAACGCTGGGGGAAGTGGCGGAGATCTACGGAGGTCTTAAAAGTAAAAGCAAGAAAGATTTTGAAAATGGGAATGCTAAATATATCTCATATAAGAACATATTTAATAATATTGATGTAAAATTCGATGATTTAGATTTAGTTAAAATCAATGAGAATGAAAATCAGTATGAAGTAAAATATGGAGATGTTTTATTTACTGGTTCTTCTGAAATTGCCAATGAAGCAGGGATGTCTTCAGCCGTTACTACTAAAAATATAAATAACATTTATTTAAATAGTTTTTCTTTTGGACTTAGATTTAATGATGATATTGATTTAATACCTGAATTTACAAAGTACTTGTTCCGTTGTGGTTATATGAGAAAAGAAATTGCTCGAACTGCAAGTGGAGTGACTAGATTTAATGTTTCAAAAGCTAGATTTAAAAAACTCCAAATCCCCATCCCGCCGCTTTCGGTACAAGAAGAAATTGTGCGTATTCTCGATTCTTTTACCGAGCTTACAGCGGAGCTTACAGCGGAGCTTACAGCCGAGCTTACAGCGAGAAAAAAGCAGTATAGCTATTATAGGGAGCAATTGCTTAGCTTTGAACCACAGATAAACGCAGATAAACACGGATTTCAGGTAGAATGGAAAACGCTTGGGGAAGTTGCTAACATAAAGAATGGAAAAGATTGGAAAAAATTAAATAAAGGAAATGTTCCAGTTTATGGCACGGGTGGTATAATGGGCTATGTTGATACTTTCGTATATGATAAACCAACTGTACTAATCCCGAGGAAAGGTTCAATTAGCAATATCTTTTACGTAGAAAATCCATTTTGGAATGTAGATACAATATATTACACTATAATAGACTCAAAAAAGATGATTCCAAAATACTTTTACTATTTTATGAGTACTTTGGATTTAATGAAATTAGATACTGGTTCAGGAAGACCTAGCTTAACACAGGCAATTTTAAATCAAATCCAAATCCCCATCCCAGCACTAGCTGAGCAGGAGCGTATTGTATCTATTTTAGATAAATTTGATACCTTAACAGCGTCCATTAGTGAGGGATTGCCAAGGGAGATAGAATTAAGGCAAAAACAATATGAATATTATAGAGATAAATTATTAACATTCCCAAAATAATATAAGGGCGCATTGTACGGGCAGACCTACGTGTCTGCCCTTGTGTCTGCCCTAACACCAATTTTTAACAAAAACCCAATTCCCATGAACAAATACAATCCAAATATTCACCATCGCAAATCCATCCGATTGAAAGGATACGATTATTCGCAAAAAGGAATGTATTTTATTACCATTTGCACCCAAAACCGCAAACATTTATTCGGCGAAATCCCCGTACGGGCAAATATCGTACGGGCAGACCTGCGTGTCTGCCCAATGCGTGTCTGCCCAAATGATTCCCCAATAATGCAATTAAACCACGCAGGAACAATGGTAAAAAAATGGTATTACGAATTGGAAAACAAATTCAACGATATAAAATGCCATGAAATAATTATCATGCCCAACCATATCCATTTCATCATCGAAAACGTAGGGGCAGACCTGCGTGTCTGCCCCAATGATTCGGGCGAACACGCCATATCGGGCGATTCCCAAAATAAATCGGGCGAACACCCGATATTGGGCGAACACATAGGTTCGCCCCTACGTGATATTTTGCAATGGTTTAAAACGATGACGACCAATGAATATATTCGGGGTGTTAAAAATGGGAAATATCCTCGTTTTGAAAAACGCATTTGGCAACGCAATTATTGGGAACACATTATTCGTAATGAAAATGAATACAAACGAATTGCGCAATATATTATTGACAACCCTAAAAAATGGCAATCTGATAGATTAAATAATGGCGACGGTAATGTAATTTCAGAACCGCAATCAACCTACAATTATAAACCTTGGATGGTATAATTTAAACAACATCCTTTTCATCTTTAATCAATACTATGTCAACATACAAATCAATAGCAGAATCTAATAATTTCATTATTCTTGACAAGTTCAAGAAATATAATGAAGCGCACGAGCCAGAAACAGCTTATCAGACCGAAGCAGGCTTAGAAAAAGAATTTATTCAAGACTTAATCAATCAAGGCTATGAATACATTCCACAGCTTACTACACCACAGGCTATGCTTGCCAATGTTCGTGTGCAGTTGCAAGCACTTAATAATTGTAGCTTTACCGATGCTGAATGGAATCGTTTTGTTGAAGAATACCTCGATAAGGCCAGCGATACCATTATAGATAAAACCCGCAAGATACAAGACAACCATATCTACGACTTTAGGTTTGACGACGGACATATTGAGAATATTTATTTGGTAGATAAAAAAAATGTGACTCGCAATAAGCTGCAAGTTATTTCACAATTTGAACAAACAGGCACACAAGCCAACCGCTACGATGTGACAATTTTAGTAAATGGACTGCCCTTGGTGCAAATTGAGCTAAAGAAAAGAGGGGTAAACATCCGCGAAGCTTTCAATCAAGTGCATCGCTATAGCAAAGAGAGTTTTAATAGCGACAATTCATTATTTAAATATCTGCAAATATTTGTGATTTCCAACGGCACCGATAGTCGCTACTTTGCCAATACTGTAAAGCGAAACAAAAACAGCTACGACTTTACAATGAATTGGGCTAAATCCGATAACACACGAATCGTAGACCTTAAGGATTTTACCGCTACATTTTTTCAAAAGAATACGATTTTAAATGTATTGCTAAATTATTCGGTATTTGATGTGAGCAATACGCTTTTGATAATGCGTCCTTATCAAATAGCAGCTACCGAGCGAATTTTGTGGAAAATCAATTCTGCTTTTCAATCGAAGAATTGGGGCAAACCCGAAAGCGGTGGTTATATATGGCATACCACAGGATCGGGTAAAACATTGACCAGTTTTAAAGCAGCTCGCTTGGCTACAGCTTTGGAGTTTGTAGACAAAGTATTCTTTGTGGTAGACCGTAAAGATCTCGATTTTCAAACCATGAAAGAGTATCAGCGCTTTTCGCCTGATAGTGTAAATGGTTCGGCTAGCACAGCAAAATTGAAAGAAAACATAGAGAAAGATGATAATAAAATCATTGTTACCACCATTCAGAAATTGAATAACCTAATGAAAGGCGAAGCTCGTTTGCCAGTGTTCGACAAGCAAGTGGTGTTTATATTTGATGAATGTCATCGTTCACAGTTCGGCGAAGCACAAAAGAATATTAAAAAGAAGTTTAAGAGGTACTATCAGTTTGGATTTACAGGAACACCTATATTCCCAGAAAATGCATTAGGATCAGAGACTACAGCAAGTGTATTTGGTCATGAATTACACTCCTATGTTATAACCGATGCTATTCGTGATGACAAAGTATTGAAGTTTAAGGTAGATTACAACGATGTTCGTCCTCAGTTCAAAAGCATAGAAACTGAGCAAGATGAGCTTAAGTTAACGGCTGCTGAAAACAAAAAGGCATTTTTACACCCTACTCGTATTAGGGAAATATCGCAATATATCCTTAATAATTTTAGGCTTAAAACTCACAGAAATCAAGGCACTAATAATGGCTTTAATGCAATGTTTGCTGTGAGTAGTGTCGATGCTGCTAAATGCTATTATGAAACTATTAACAAGCTACAAAAAGATAGTGCTAAGCCTTTGAAAATAGCTACTATCTTCTCTTTTGCTGCTAACGGTGAACAAAACGCCATTGGTGATATTACAGATGAAACTCTTGAACCAAGCGCAATGGATAGTAGCGCAAAAGAGTTTCTAGCAACTGCCATAGACGATTACAATGCTATGTTTGGCAGCAATTATGGTGTAGATAGTAAATCATTTCAAAATTACTATACTGATTTAGCCAAACGAGTAAAAAATAAGGAAATTGACTTATTGATTGTGGTAGGTATGTTCTTAACTGGTTTTGATGCTCCCACACTGAATACACTTTTTGTAGATAAGAATTTGCGATATCATGGGTTGATTCAGGCCTACTCGCGCACCAATCGTATTTATGATGCTACCAAAAGTTTTGGAAATATTGTTACTTTCAGAAATTTAGAGCAAAATACCATTGATGCAATCACGCTTTTTGGCGATAGTAAAACCAAAAATGTGGTTCTTGAAAAAAGCTATAATGAGTACCTCGAAGGTTTTACCGATATTGCAACAGGCTTGGCACGCCGAGGTTATATTGAAGTAGTAAAAGACTTAAACGAAAAATTCCCTAATCCAGATGAGATACATACCGAAAAGGACAAGAAGGAATTTGCAAAGATCTTTGGTGAATACTTGCGTGTAGAAAATATACTGCAAAACTATGATGAGTTTACAAAGCTTAAAACATTGCAATCAATAGATATTACTGATACCGAAGCAGTAGAAGCTTTCAAAGAAGAACAGTTTGTAAGCGACGAAGAGATCGCAGCAATGCAAGAAATAGAAATGCCTGCTGAGCGTACTGTGCAAGATTATCGCTCTACCTATAACGATATTCGTGATTGGCTGCGACGAGAAAAACAAGGCAAAGAAGCCGAAGAATCTGATATTGATTGGGATGATGTTGTGTTTGAAGTTGATTTGCTAAAATCGCAAGAGATAAACTTAGACTATATTCTCGAACTTATTTTTGAGCATAGCAAGAAGACGAAAAATAAAGCCGACTTAATAGATGAGATTCGCCGTATTATCCGAACAAGCATTGGCAACAGAGCAAAAGAAAGCTTAGTGATAGATTTCATAAATAATACAGACCTTGATACTATAGAAGACAAATCAAGTATTATTGAAGCATTCTTTGATTTTGCCCAAGAAAAGCAGCGAGAAGAAGCAAGTCATTTAATAGTAGATGAAAATTTAAACGAAGAAGCTGCAAAAAGGTATATCAAAAACTCATTGAAACGTGAATATGCTAGTGAGAACGGTACAGAATTAAATTCTATTTTACCCAAAATGAGTCCATTGAATCCACAATATCTAACTAAAAAACATACTGTATTTCAGAAGATTCAGGCATTTGTAGATAAGTTTAAAGGAGTTGGAGGTAAAATATAGAGTCAACTCATTTTTACATGCAAATTGGCTAAGGCTGACAGTTCAAATCTAAAGCCTAGCCAATGAGCTTGTAAAGTCGACCCTATTTGCCCAAATGGCATTAGGCTTTGTCTATTCTCAAAAAACAAAATAAAATTGTATCTCGAATGGAGTTTGGTTCAATCTGTAAACCATATTCTACCTGAACCTGTCTTAGTTATAATATTGCTAGATATTTGCATGGGGCAATTGTATATGAACACAGAAGTATTTACTGGTTTATAATCGAATGAAGACAGTCAATAAATTTATCGGAAGAATTGACAGCTTCAACAACTGTAAATTTTTGACCTCCACTTTTTATGAATAATTCTTTATACTCTATTTCTAATTCCAGTTTGGTTTCTACACAATCAGTTATAAAAGAAGGGCTAAATAGTAATACAGATTTCTTCGACCGACTAGGAAGTTCTTCTAAAAGCTTATCTGTAAAAGGGGACAACCAGTTTTTACTAAATCTTGACTGGTAACAAATAGTATAATCTTCCTTTTTTATATTTAATTTCTGAGCAATCAAACGCGATGTTTGTTCTGCCTGACATTTATAACAAAGCTTATGAGCTCCCTGTTCTTCTGCCCTAGCACAATTACATGAATAGTAATTATCTATATCCTGTAGCTGGGACAATGGCAATGAATGATATGAAAACAGAAAATAATCATAATCCTTTAAATCTATACCTTTCAATTTAGCGACAATTGAATCAATATATAAGTCATGATCGTGATATGAACTTACAAATTTAAGACTGGGTATTATAGTCCATTTAGAAATTATTTTCATAATCTCTTCAAATATAGAACCTGTTGTACATGAAGCATACTGAGGAAATAAAGGAATAATAGAAATTGATTGTGGGTTTTTTGTTCTTATCCTTTCTAAAACTTCATTAAGCGAAGGCTTTTGATATCGCATTGCCAATTCGACTTCGAATTCATCTCCTAGTTTATCTTGCAGCTTCGAGCATATATCTTCTGAATTAAACATCAATTCCGAGCCTCTATCAGTCCATATCTCCTGATACATTTTAAATGATTTATTGGTTCGAAATGGAACAATAATACCATTTACAAGCAATGAGCGTGCAATACGATTAAGATTTATCACCCGATAATCAGAAAGAAATTGTCTTAGAAATTTTCCAACACTTTTCTTACTAATATCATTAGGAGTTCCAAGGTTTACCAAAAGTACATAGTCCTTCATATATAAAAAATAAAAGATGTCAGATGAAAAATATATCTGACATCAAAATATTATTAATTTAATTGTTCCGAAAACACTTCAATGAATTTAGATTTTTCTACAGGCTTGATAATTACATTATTATTCGAAGCAGGAACTAATACAGTATCACCGGCCTTAAGCTCTATTGCGTCGCAGTTTTCATTGAACAAATGAGCCCTACCCTCAATACATATATAAATGCTAAACGAATCCAAATCTCGAAGATCAATTTCCATTTCAGAACTAATTTCCAAAACATTTGTAGTAAAGCTATCACATCGGGCAAGTTCTACAGTTTGTTCAGGTTTAGCATAAGAACTAGATTTATATTTTTTCTCAAACGAAAAATCAATAATATCCATTGCATATTTCAGATCCTCCGAATTTTGACTTTCCGCAACAAAATCGTACAAATGATAATCAATATCAGAATTTTGCTGAATATCAAGATAAAGAGCTGATGCACCAATGGAGTACACACGTCCCGCAGGTATATAATAGCTATCTCCATCCTCAATCTGCTCATGATTTAGAACCGAAGAAAGATTTTTATTCTTCAAGGAATTAGACATCATATCTCTGGTCAGCTCCTGATTAAAACCGATATCAATACCCTCAGCGCCTTCAGTATCTATAAAGTGGATAAACTTCTCCTTGCCATAAGCCTTATGCTTTTCCTTGGCATACTTATCATTAGGGTGTACCAATAAATCCGATTTACTTGTGGTTTCGTTAAGTGAAATAGATAATGGAAATTCATTCCCAAATTTCTCATATACCTTATCCCCTACTAAGTCACCCATATAGACCTCTATAAGCTCATCAAGAGTGTTTTCTGCCAAATATCCATTTTCAACCATACTTGATTCTTCCTCAACTCCCGAAACCAGTGTAAGCTTATTAAAATAATGAGACTTATTATTATATAATTTTGAAATCTTAATTCCCGTTTTATCAGCAGTGTTAAAACTCGCCTTCAATTTTAAAGGATAAATATCTGACATAATAATTGTTTTAAAATTTTAAATTTAAATTGGACTGCAAAATAAATACTTTAATAATGAAACTGTACTAATAAATTACAAAATAAAATATTTGATATTGAAGCTTATTTTTTAAATTTAACAAAATTTAGTTTACTGTTTACAATATTCTTAGTATTAATCAGCCTACAAATAATGTTAGATAATATCAAGCCCGAAAGCCTATTATTTATAGATATAGAAACTGTTCCCGAATCATCTGATTTTGGTAATCTTAGCCCTAATAAGCAAAATTTATGGGAAAAGAAATCAACATATTTCAGAGATGAAGATCAAAGCGCCAAAGACGTATACGACAGAGCTGGAATATATGCCGAATTTGGTAAAATTGTATGTATCTCCACTGGGATGATAGTGAAGAAAGCAGGTCAGATGAAATTTGTTGCCAAGTCGTATTATGGAGATGATGAAAAGGAATTCCTAAATGAGTTCGGCCAAATGCTTGACAGATTTAGCAGCGTTTCAAATCGTAATCTTTGCGCTCATAACGGTAAAGAATTCGATTTTCCTTTCATTGCAAGACGAATGCTAATAAATGGAGTAAAATTACCCAAAATACTAAATATAGCAGGCAAAAAACCATGGGAGATTCAATTTATTGATACTATGGAATTGTGGAAATTTGGAGACTACAAACACTACACTTCACTAAATTTACTTTGCGAAATATTCAATATCCCAACACCCAAAGATGATATTGATGGATCAATGGTTGGAACTGTATATTGGGAAGAGAAAGATTTACCAAGAATAGTGAAATACTGCGAAAAAGATATTTTAGCGACAGCACAGCTTTTTTTAAGATACCAGGGTAAAGAATTAATTCCACAAGAAAATTTTGAACCGAAATTATTTTAAATAAAAATAGAACTAATTCGGACTATCAAGCATAGGGATAAAACTATACAAACTAATAAAGACAAGAACACAAAGGAAACTACTAACAATATACATATGTTGTAATATAAGTCATCAAGAAATATTATGTTTTCATGATTTTTTTTTGTACATTTATGTGAAATTTGAAAATCTGATATGAGAAAATTTAGATTTTCTTTTCACAATAAGCTTTTTTAGACAAAAAAGTACTTCGATAATACAAAGAAGAAATAGTTATAAACATAAGGCTTCAATATACTTTTTTATAATCTTACATCCTGTTTATATACTATTAAGTATTTATATATTTTATTACCACTATTTCTACTTTTTTTATTACTGTAGATAAACTCAACATGAATATATTATATTCACCCTGGCACTTCTATGTATTATCTGACGAATAAGTATGTTAAACCACAAAAAAATAGAAGAAACATGAGAATAGCCGTTGTTGACATGGGAACAAATACATTCAACTTGATTATTGCAAATTGCACAAATGATAATTACGAATTTCTTTACGAGTCAAAGTATCATACTTATGTAGGAAAAGGAAATTCGGAAGGATTTATAGATAATGCTGCTATAAAAAGAATAAAAAAATCATTTGATGAAATAAGCTTGATTTGCAAAAAGTTTGATGTAGAAAAGAGGATAGGTATGGCTACTGCCGTGTTTAGATCGGCCGCAAATGCAAGTAATCTAATCAGCGAAATAAATGAAACATACGATTTTGAAATTGATATAATTGACGGACACAGAGAAGCCGAACTTGTATACAAAGCTGTTAATCGCAGTATAGATGGAGATTTAAGCAATTTTGTTATAATAGATATAGGCGGAGGAAGCATTGAGATGAGTATTGGAAACCGAGATCACTTGCTGTGGACAAAAAGTATAGGATTTGGCGGCTTGCATCTATTGAACAATTTCGTTCATTCAACTCCTGTCAATAGCAGCGAAATCGAAAATATTGAAACATATCTTAAACCACAAATAAAAGAGGCAGTTGAATTGTGCGAACTACATCATGTAAAAGCTATAGTGGGTGTTTCGGGTGCTTTCGATACCTATAGGGATATGCTAACCTATGACTCTCAAATTAATTTTGACAAAAATAAACCAAGCTTTGAAATAAGATTGAGACATTTCTTTAAGATTAATCATCTATTTATAAAATCGTCGCTTGAGGAACAAAAAAAGCTTCCTGGGGTTGATCAAGCTAGAGTAGAATTAATGATGGTTGCAGGAATATTTATTAATTTATTTATAAAGGAAACACATATCAATAAAATCATACAATCAAAATATAGCTTAAGAGAAGGTGCTCTGTTCGAACTAAACGAAGTGAATATTAATACTACCAATGACTAATTGTTTGACAACTTGGTAAAAAGCATTTTTCACCGATAGGTGACTTACAGTGTGGTTTTTATTTGAAAAATTATTTATTAATGCTTATTTCAGGCTTACAGCCTTTTTATTTATAAATCTTTTTAGCCCAATGCTTTACATTGGGCTCTGTTATAAATGCCTTTCAGGCAAGATAAATCAATTTCCAAAAGAACAATGTATCCAAACTTGTTCTTTTGTCTTTTTAGGAAAGATATAAGTCATTATTATTTCTTCCTATCACACAATTGCCTGAAAGGTTCTTATTACATAACATCAGGTATAGCCTGATGATATGTAATCCACTTTTTTTGATAAGTCTGTAAGACTGACACTTAATTTATCTGAATAATTAATTGAATCAGATAAAAACTATTACATATGAAGTGTTTTAGATTTTGAATTTCGGATATAAGATATGAAAATTGAAGAATCTGCGAATGAACCAAACAAAACCAAATCGTAATTGGTAATCTGAGGAACGAAGCTGAGAAATCTTGCTAATTTATAAGCCAGTAATTTTCAAATAAAATAATACCGACTGATTCCATCTAATAAATAAATCTTGCTAATCATGTTAGATACTTCTGCTCGTTCCTCGCTCAGGAGGACGCAAAATAATCTAATTCCCAATAAAGTATATTCACTGAGCGAGATAGAAAATATCTGCTCGTGACTAGCTCCAACATGTGGATTTGAGAGGCGAACAAAGTCAGATGAAACGTCCTGCTGAGGTACGAAGCATCTTCTACAGTCAAAAGAAAACTAAGTATTAACTCATCTAATCTTTTATCAAGAGCTATAGCCTTGGCATTAACGCAAAACAAAAGGAGCAAGTTATTTTAAAAACCTGCTCCTTTTGTTTTGTTATTTCTTTTTACTGAATAATCTTAATCTGGATTTTGATTTAGGTAGATGCAATTTCAAGAAAGATGAATATGTTTTAATATGTCTTTCCTTTTTACTATCATTTATATCAGCAATAGTAATCATGATACCTGTTTCCTCAACATCTCCAAATCGTCTGTTAATAGCAGTTCCAAAACATCGCATAGTTGACGACAAGCTCATGTAGGCATTAATAAGAGGAGGCACATTCTCTCCAAGTCCTCTTACCAATTGTGAAAACTTCTTATAATTCTCTTTAAAGTTCTCAATTCCTATTTTATATTCAGGACCAACAAAGTCATCTTCTATAGGCAATGGGTCGGTTGGGTAAGCTAACTTATCATTGTCAGGAAACATAGTATTCATAAAATGCAGAATATGATTTCTGGCATCTCTGTTAAAGTGTGGGTACATTGTAACCTTTCCAAAGAAGTATTTAATCTCTGGATATTCAATTACCAATGCGCCAAGACCATCCCACAGATTGTCAAGGGCGTATAGACTTTTCCTTCCTTTTTTGATTGACTGATATTCAGGCTGGACAAAACTTCGTCCAAGCTCAATCATATATGGTAAGTAGTTTTGATTCAAATTATCAGAAAATTGGAACAAATTAGTTGTAGCCAACTTAGGTTTCCCATCTTGATCAGAGGAAGCATTCTTGCATAATATAAATCTGTATCCTCCTAGTATTTCCTTAGCTTTAGGATCCCAGACTATTAATTGATGATAAGGATTTTCATCAGTATCAAAATCATCTATATCTAATTCCTTTCCTGTACCGCCTCCTGCTTTTCTAAATGTTATTTCACGTAATCTACCTACCTCTCTCATCAAGTTAGGAGAATCTTGAGCGGTAAAGCAATAAATTTCATTACCCCCTTTATTTGTTTTCCTCACAAATCTTTCTTCTGTCAATTCACTTAACAAATCCTGCTTCGATACGGGGGAAATTATTTCTTTTATAACATTCATAAAAAATATAGAATATACTAATTAGCAAATTAATAATGGTTTTCACTTCAGAATTATTCTTGTTCTGATATCGAAATTATAATCTTATCGTTTGGGTATAATTGAATAAGTTATGAAAAAAAAAATTAATCTTCAGGTAATTGATATACTTTATTTTTAACATATTCAGCCCATTGCTTTTGTGTTTTCGACTTATCAAAATAGCTATAAGGTATTGGTTTTCCTATATATACTTTAAATTTATTAGCTTTTTGTTTAAATAATTCATCTGGCAAATATAACATTTCCAAATTTGATTTTAAGCCAATAAACTTTCTAAAATTAGCCAAACGGTAAAAAAACTTTGAATTATTACCACTAATAAAAACAGGAACTACATTTCTTTTGTACTTTATGGATTTGGCTATAAAACTCTTTTTCCATTCCAAATCTCTAATTTTTCCATTTGTTTTTCGAGACACCAAACCTGCTGGAAAACTTAGCATGCAAGCATCTGAGGAATAAGCCTCATCAATAATTTTTGCAGATTCACGAGCCTGTCCTCCATGCTTATTTATGGGGATAAATACACCTGCAAGATTCTTAATATTCATCAGAATATCATTTACCAAGAATTTTATTTTAGGGAAATACTTAGAAAATGCACTAATTAGAATTATGCCATCAGGTCCTCCTAGAGGATGATTTGAAACGAAGATAAATCGACCATCTTTTTCTATATTCTCAGGATTAACTATTTCATAACTCAAATCAAAACCTTCGAGTATTGCATTGGCAAATTCTATATCTTGTTTTTTATAGTTATTTGCCATAAATTCATTAATCTCATCCTGATGAATTATTCTCTTCAAGTATCTGAAAATAAAACCTGGAATTATTTTCGCAAGACCTTTATTTTTTTTCAGAAATACTTCTTCTACATCTATTTTTAAAGCTTTTTCGTTCATATTGTTTAATTAATGAAGATGTCTATTAAGCCGATAAAGGACATAGTCCTATCACTATAATAGAGATAATTAGTAGTACAAATATGCAAAAATTTAAACTATTTTTATTTCTATAAAATATTATGTGTCCAATTTCAAAATTTATTCCTCTCAACAAATCATATTGAGTCTATAAGTCTATAGGAATTTTAACAGTTCATTTAGCTTTAAAATTAAATTAATTGATTTTAGTTTATTAAGTTTGCAAGCTAATGTTTAGAATGATTATTAATTATATAGCAACTATTGCTTGTCTATTATTCAGTACTGAACACTATAAATAAATTGATTAACTAAAATTTCACAAGATGTTTAAGGGAAAGAAAGTGGCGTTTTATACTCTTGGTTGCAAGCTAAATTTTTCAGAATCATCGAGTATTGCTCAATCATTTGAAGAACTTGGTTTTGAAAGAGTAAAACACACTGAAGTAGCTGATGTATATGTAATTAACACTTGCTCTGTTACCGATATGGCAGACAAAAAGTGCAGACAAGCAATAAAGAAACTTATTAAGCTAAATCATAATGCATTTATAGCAGTAGTAGGATGTTATGCTCAGTTGAAGCCTGAAGAGATTTCTAAGATCGAGGGAGTTGATATAGTACTTGGTACACAAGAAAAATTTAATGTTCAGGCCTATCTTAGTCATCTTGAAAAGAAAGAAAACACTCAGCTTTATGGTTGTGATTTTAAATTAATCGAAGACTTCAATCCTTCTTTTTCCTACGGTGATAGAACACGCTGTTTCTTAAAGATACAAGATGGATGTGATTATTTCTGTACTTATTGTACCATCCCTTTTGCTAGAGGACGAAGCCGAAATATGAGTATTGACAAAACTGTAAAACTAGCTAAAGAAATAGGCGAAAAAGGAATAAAGGAAATTATTCTTACAGGTGTTAATATTGGTGACTTCGGTAAATCGACAGACGAAAATTTCTATAATCTGATATCCGAATTGGATAAAATTGAAAGCATCGAAAGATATAGGATATCATCAATAGAACCCAATTTGCTGACAGATGAAATAATACAATTTGTTGCTAAGTCGAAAAAATTCATGCCTCATTTTCATATACCACTTCAGTCGGGATCGAATGAAGTATTGAAGTTGATGAAGCGAAGATACAATAGAGAATTATTTGAAGAAAAGGTGAAATTAATCAAAAAGTATATTCCAAATGCTTTTATCGGGGTTGATCTGATTGCAGGTAGTAGAGGTGAAACGGAAGAGTATTTTGAAGATGCATACAATTTTGTTTCTTCCTTACCAATAAGCTTCCTTCATGTATTCCCATACTCAGAAAGAGCAGGAACCAAAGCTTTGGAGATAGACCATATTGTCGAGATAAGCGAAAGAAAAAAACGAGCTGAAAAATTCCATAAACTATCGGATAAATTCTTACATGATTTCTACAAAAAACATATAGGAACTAGAGCAAGAGTTTTATTCGAAGATGCTAATCATAATGGTATGATGCATGGATTTACAGACAATTATATCAAAGTTGCTGTCGATTACAACGCCAATTTGGCTAATAAGATTGTCGATATTGAGATTTTAGACTTTCACTCTGAAAATAGTATGAAAGCTTTATTAATCGATTCTGCAAGATATAATTTTATGCCTAAATTCTGATTTTATTTAGTTGAATGATTAAATTTACATTTAAAATTAACAAAATATAATTATGGATTTTAAGATACTATGCAATCATGTTATAGACTTGGTTAAGGAAGTAGGACAATACATAAAAGAAAATCAGGCAAAAATTGTAGCATCCGATATTGAATCAAAAGGTGTACACGATTTCGTTAGTTTTGTGGACAAAACAGCAGAAAAGATGTTGGTAGAGCGATTGAAAACACTTACACCTGAAGCTGGTTTTATAGCCGAGGAAAAGACAGATACAAGTGTGGGTGAAAAATACAATTGGATAATTGATCCGCTAGATGGAACTACCAATTATATACATGGATACAATCCTTATGCAATAAGCATTGCCTTACAAGAGGACGACAATACTGTATTAGGAGTTGTATACGAAATTAGCCTTGACGAATGTTTCTATTCATACAAAGGAGCAGATGCATTTTTGAATGGCGATAAAATTTCGGTATCGGAGGCTAATTCAATCAGTTCATCATTAATAGCAACTGGATTTCCGTATTATGACTTTGATGATTTATCATCTTACCTAAAAAGCTTAGAATACTTTATAAGAAATTCGCATGGAGTAAGAAGAGCCGGTTCGGCAGCAACAGACTTAGCATATGTTGCATGCGGTAGGTTCGATGCCTTTTATGAATATAATTTGAATGCTTGGGATGTTGCAGCTGGAGCTTTTCTTATTGAACAAGCTGGAGGAATGGTTTCTGATTTTAAGGCTGGAAATGATTATATATTTGGTAGAACCATACTTGGGGCTAATAAGAATTTGTATTCAGAATTTCAGAACAAAGTCGAAAGTTTCTTTTAATATCTATTAGTTAATTTTATTACCATAAAAAAATAAAGATTATTTAATGACTAAAATTTTATCATATACTGGGTATTACTTCCTATACTTCTTAAGTTTTTTCCCTTTTTTCATATTATACATATTTTCAGATATATTATATTTTTTAGTATATTATGTTGTAAGATATAGAAGATCAGTAGTTAGAACAAACCTAAATAATTCATTTCCAAACAAAAGCCAAAAGGAAATACTAAGTATAGAAAAAGAATTTTATTCACATTTCTGTGATATTTTTTTCGAGACCATAAAACTATGGACTATAAGTAAGGAGGACTTAAAAACTAGATGTACTTATACAGATACAGAGTTTTTTGACCGCTACAAAGAGAAGGGGCAAAATGTAATTGTGATCCTAGGTCATTATGGAAATTGGGAATGGTTGCCATGCATAGGTCTTGACAAGGATATCGAATTTTTATCCATATACAAACCCTTACGCAACAAGGTATTTGATAAGATGTTTAAGGAATTAAGATCAAAAACATCAACCAAACTGATTGCTAAAAACGACACTCTCCGTACTTTGGTAAAATATAGAAGAGATAATATATTTAATGTTTCAGGTTTTATAGGTGATCAAACACCAAATAAGAAAAATATTCACTATTGGACTAAATTTTTAAATCAAGATACTCCCATACTGCAAGGAGCCGAACGAATAGCCAAAAAACTAGATTCTGCTGTAGTTTTTCTGAAGATGACTAAGAAAAAAAGGGGTCACTATCAAGTTGATTTAATTCCTATAAGCAATAATCCAAAAGAGACAGCAGATTTTGAAATAACAGAAAAACACAGTCGAGAATTAGAAAAACTTATCAACGAATCTCCTGCTTATTGGCTATGGTCACACAAAAGATGGAAACATAAGAAAAACGATTAACAAAAATCCATATAAGCCCCAAACATAATGAAGAAACTAGCCGTAGTCATACTAAATTGGAATGGTTTAGATTTGCTAAAGGAGCTCATTCCACATCTTGAGAAATATTCAAAACGCGAATGGTCCGATTTATATGTTGCAGACAATTGTTCGAGTGACGAATCTGTGAAATATTTAAGAGAAAATCATCCCGATATAAAAATAATAGAACTGGATGAGAATTATGGGTTTTCAGGCGGATACAACAAGAGTTTGTCTATGCTTGAACATGATTTTTTTGTACTCCTTAATTCGGATGTTGAAGTTACAGAAAATTGGTTGGATCCTATCTATCATATGATGTGTAATGATGATAAAATAGGAATAGTGCAACCAAAAATAAAAGATTATTACGATAGAAATAAATTTGAATATGCGGGTGCATGTGGTGGATTTGTTGATTTTCTAGGATATCCATTTTGTAGAGGTCGAATATTTGACAGTTTAGAAGAAGATAGCTTACAGTACAATAGTATCAAACAAGTTTTTTGGGCAAGTGGTGCAGCAATGTTTGTAAGAGCTGAATTATATAAAAACCTAGGAGGACTTGACGAAATGTTTTTTGCACATATGGAGGAGATTGATTTTTGTTGGCGTTCCCAAAGAGCTGGATATAAGGTAATGGCTAATCCTAATTCGACAGTATATCATATGGGTGGAGCTACATTATCAAAATATAATTCGAGAAAGCTTTTTCTTAACTTCAGAAATAATCTACTTATGTTAGCTAAAAATTTAAGCTTTGCTAAGTTTTTATCTGTAATATTCCTAAGATTAATTCTGGATGGCGTAGCAGGAGTTAAATTTCTATTTGAGGGAAAAGTAGATATGTTTTTTGCTGTTATCAAAGCTCACTTTGCATTCTATGGGCTATTATTTTCTAATATTTCGGAAATAAAGAAATCAGATGAAATAATTGAGAGATATAAAATAAGTGATCAGAAACAAAATAAGCTATATAAGCACAGTATAGTAAAAGAATACTATATCAACTCGAAGAAATATTTTTCTGATTTGTATTAGTCAAATATTTTATGCTTGGTTTTTACAGACTATAAAAACCAAGCATAAAACTGTATTTTAATCAAGATATATCTTCCTAACGATTTCCTTATTTTCTATCAAAAGTTTTATGATATAAACTCCTTTCTTTAGACTATTCGTGATTGTAAGTTCCTTTGATTTTGAAGGCTTTGAATACAATAATCGGGAATCGAGAGAATAAATCTGAACTAGGTCGATTTCATATTCCTTTGAGATAATATGAATTTCAGACAAGCCTATAGGTTTATAAATTTTCACTTCATAATTCTTTGCTAGATCTTCAATTCCAGTTGAAAGCTCATCATACTCAATCTTAAAATCATAATAAGAACTAGTATTTACTCCATCATTTACGCATATTCTCAAATCATATTCACCAGATACAAGCACATCTTTATTTGCCAAATACAGCTCTCCAGTATTCATATTGACAGAAAAAGCTTCATCGCCTATCAGTTCCCATATGAAATTAGTATTTTCAGTTTGATCCATATCAGAGCAAGTAAATTGATGTATAATACTTGAATTTAAAGCATCATATCCAAGATGAAAGAAGTTTGGTGAATTAGCAATTATTGGCTTAAAATCATCTTCCTTAATTATAATATCTGTAGTAGATTCGAGCTTTATTTTATCATTTGCTACTATCTGAATTTGAATATGCTTATCCACATTGGCTATATCATCAAAGTTTAACTTAACAGTATATTTTTCTAATTGAAATTCGTTTGAAATAAGAACACTACTATTAGAAAATTCATACATACTTGGATCAAGACCTTCTATTCTAAATTCTAATTCAGCTTCTGATTCAATATCGTTTACTTTCTTTAATTGAAATTCAATATCCCGTTCCGAATCGTTTTCTGATATAATTTCATCTGTCTCAATTGATATTTTGATTGCTTCATTATAAATATTTAAATTTTGAGCCTCGCTATATTGAATTCCATCAGACATTGCTATACTAATATTGTCATCACCGTATTTTTGAGCAGTATAGTATATCTGATCTATATATTGAGGATCGATAACAAAACGATCACTAATGATTGAAAAATGTTCTATTATCTGAGAATCATAGTTTTCATAATTTTTAATCCATAAGTCGCCTTTCGATGGTATAGTTTCAATTTTTATTCCTCCCAATTCATCATTATCCTCGTCAGAATAAATATTTGAAATAGAAAGCTTGTATGTTTTATCAATATCCATACTAACAGGTTCAAGACTTGACAAAATTGGTGTATGATTTGAAATACATGAGCCTAAATCATTAATTTGCCAAGAAGCATTAATCAACTCATCCTTATAAGATTGCGCCTCTTGATCCAAAACATAGGAAGACACAGTAATAGATTTTGCAGATGAAGAATAATCCAATAGTTTCTTTAGAAGCTTTTTATAATTAGTAGGGGAAAAGTTCTTTGCATTAGACAAGAAATTATGAAAATAATTATTCGAATCGAAATTCCATTTACTAATATCGATATCAAAAGAGTTACAATCTTCGAACATTCCAGACATGCTTTTAACATTAGATACTTTCCATTTGGAAATATCATTATTAAAAGATCTTGCTCCTAGAAAAGCAAATCGCATATATTGGACAGATGACATATCCCAATCTGAAATATCGCCATTAAAGTTGTAACAATTTTCAAACATGCTAGATATATCATTACATGATTCTAAATTAGGCTTATCATTTGCTGAAAATGTAGTTAATTTGGGACAATCTTTAAACATTTCTTCCATTGAAAGCCATTCGATACTACCCCACTGCCTGATGTCAGATAAAGATGAAAAACCGTATTGTGAGAAAGATATAGAATTTAAATTCCCCTTTATCCGAACGATATGTTTACCCGAATCTTTAAATTGATGAGAAATAATTCCCATATTATATTCTTCGTAAACACCATTATTATTCCAGTCCACACAGGCATTCAGCTTTGCTCCATTTATATTTCTAGCCATAAACATGATATTTTTATTTGCACTACTAGCCGGAATATCAAATTCGACAATTAGAGCATCACTATCTTCATCTTCTGTTAATAGCTTTTGTATGTTTAAATTCAAAACTAAGTTTGCTATTTCAAAATCATTTTCGAGCAATACAAATTCCAAGTTTTCCGAGTCCTGAGATACTGATGTATACTTAAGTTTATCTATTTCATTTAAGCTAAACATCTGATTTTGTAGAGCTATTTCATCTTCATCTAATTTATTATTCTCATTCTTGTCAAACCATATTTTACCATATTTTGCAGATTTTGTAATTTTCAACTGTGGGTTCTGCTTATAACCGAAAAATGCAGAATAATCAATATACTTAGATAAGTCATAAGTTTGATCCTTGAATATTTTAATTTCAAATGGCTCATTTGGTATAAGCTTTATTTGGATTGATTTAGCTTTAAGTTCATCAACTATATCCTTTAATTTATTTCTCTTATCTTGAAAACAAATGTTAATATAATTAATATATGGATTTATTGAACTTATTTTCTCAAGATATTTACCAAGATTGTTTTCATCCATTCTATAAGCACCCAATATCATATTTTCATCTACATGATTCCGACTAATAATTAGAGTTGATAAGTCTTGATTCAATGCAGAACAACCATTAAACATGTCTTTAACATAATCGGATGCAGATAAGTCCCAGCCTGAAATATTCTGGTTGAAAGAAAATGCAGCGCGAAACATATAATTGAAATCCTTCACCTTTTCGACATTCCAATCTTTAATATCCCCATTAAACTTAACAGCAGCACTAAACATAAACTCCATTGTTTCAACATTTTGAACTTTCCATGAGTTTAGGTCGCAATTAAAATTCGTAGCATTTAGGAACATTTCGGACATATCTTTAATATTCGAGGTCTCCCAATTACCAATATTAGCATTAAATGAAATGGCATCTTTAAACATTCCTCTTGCACTAGTGCATTTTGATAAATTAGGATTATCTTTTGCTGAAATTGTTTGCAAATTGGAGCATCCTTCAAACATAAAATCCATACTAAACCATAGATTTGTCCCCCACTGTCTAATATCAATAATCATATTCTTTAGTTCATCAGTAGAACCATAGGGGAATAATTTATTTTTCATTCCTTTTATTCTGATAGTTTGCAATCCTGGCTCTGCATATACATGGCTTTGAGTATGATTATAATTATTAAAATCAAGAATAAAATCATTAATTCCATCATTATCCCAATCGATAAAACTATTTGCATAATTATTATAATACAGTGTGAATTCTTGATTTGGTTTATCAGTTTTGATTTGGAAAATAAATGATTCTTTATCCTCTTCCTCTGAAAGCGGTTCAATACAATTAAAAATGTATGTTTTCTTTATCGCTTTTTTCAAAACATTATCAAAACTAATTTCAATAGTCTCTTGTTTTAATAAATTTGGCTTATTCTTAATCAAAAGAAGCTCCTGAATGCTCAACTTAGTATCTATTGTTATCAAGTTCTCCGAAGCATCTATTTGGTTATTATTATTTGTATCCACCCAAAAGTTTTCAGAATCTGTATTACATATGATATTATAATCAGCATCATAATATTCAAACAAACTTTGGGCAGTGCTTAAGGGAAAGACATTAACAGTTTCACCTAAATGAATTTGAATATTTATAGTTTCATCTGAAAGATCATATATTTGATTATTATTTTCTCTAAGCTTATTTTTAATATCAATAGCATCATTGTCTACCAGATCAGACCATACAGAAATATCTATATTTTGAACATCTGATTTGGAAAGTGCATATAGAAGGTTTTTATAATTTACAGAACTAAATCCTTTACTTGCATACAAAAACTTAGTCATATTCTGAATTGACGAAAAATTCCAATTTGATAAGTTACCATCAAAATTATCAGTATGTTCAAACATTCCAGCCATATTTTCAAGCTGACTCACATCCCAATCCGAGATATCTCCATTAAAAGCTTTGGCTGCCGAAAACATAGTTTCCATATTTTCAACATTAGAAGTGTCCCATTCAGTCAAATCCTGATTAAAACAGCTTGCTCCTTCAAACATAGCATTCATAGAAGTAATATTGGATGTATCCCAGTTGGAGATATCGCTATTAAAAGAGGATGCCTTATAAAACATAAACCCCAAATCTTCACATTCGGATAAATTTGGTTTATCAGTTGCAGAAAAAGATTTAAGATTTGAACAAGAAGAAAATAATGATCGCATTGATTGCCATTTGACAGTCCCCCACTGAGCAATATCAATTATCATATTTTTCTGCTCAGAGGACCATTTGCTAGGATCTAGTTCTAGCGTCTCAGCTATAATGTGTATTCTATGTTCGCCTGCATTTTTAAAATCATATTGGCTATTATTATAGGTTTCTGTCTCATAAATCTCATCATCGTCCCAATCAATTTTACACCTGTATAGAGTACCAAATTTTTGCTTTATAGGTATCGAAAAGGACTGATTAGACTCGGTAGTTTTACAAACAATAATAAAGGCAGATTTATCTTCTACAGAAGCATTTGTAAATAATGAAAGGCATAAAAGTAGGCTAGTGAAAATAAATTTATACATAGCGAAAAATATAATTTACATAAAGAATAATACTCGCAAGTTATATTTTCCAATTTGGAAGAGAGTTAGACTAATAATTTATTTATCAACAAATTTATGATTTATTATTAACCGATTACAAGTAGTAGTTTTTTGTGGGTAAATAAATATATTAAAGATATAAAGTTTATAATATCTAAACGATACGAAATGAATATAATTATTTACTTTTTCAGTAATTAAAGGTTTAAAAATATTTTTTTTGGGGGGGGGGGAGATTAAGCTGAGAATTATCAAAACTAAGTCACAAAAAACATACTACTCAATCACAGTTTCGCAGCACAGAATCTAATCTGTGAATTGATTTCTGATACAATATATCCTGAACAACAGCATCTTTAATAATAAAAATTGTAGGGATATAAGCTAGATTATTAACTAGAGAAAATTCTTGATTGTAATCACAATTTAATCTATAAAATGACATTTTCGGAAACTCCTCGAAGGCAGATTCAAAAAATGGTTCGTAAATTAATGATGCTTTTGACCATGTAGAATATACAAATATTATGACTGGTGTTTCTCTACTTTCTTCCAGTTTTTGGAGATAATCAAAAGGGGTTAATATTTGTCGAAAATATGTGTCTGACAGCTTCGCATCTTTTGGGTAATATATTAAGCCATCGTAGCTCAAGATTGAAGCATATTCTCTCTTCATAAATATATAGTCATCGGGATTTAGACTATCCTGTTCCTCTGTATCAGTAGATTTAAGGCTACAAACCAAATACATAATCAAAACCAATAATACTACAATATTAAATTTCAGTAATTTTTTCATTCCCCTTTGTTTATAGCTTTTTAAAAAAATAAAAATAATGAAATTATCCACATAAAAAAATGGGTGTAACTAAGAGCCACACCCAAAAAACTTACTTAAAAAAATCCTCTATTCATAGTGGAGAAAACCAATTATAAAAAATGGTTTCAAAATAATTCTTTAGTATCAAATGTATCATTAAACCCAATTTTATAAATACATCCAAACCGATACATCTAAAAACTAAAGAATACTAAATCATAAAATTCAATAAAAAACCAAACTATTTAATATTTTTCAAATAATTAGGATTAGTTTGAATTGTTTTGTACAATTCTTTAACTTTTTGTTGTGTTTCTGGCGCAAATGCTGGGAAGAACTGCGACATGTAGTTATTTGCTACATCATTATTAATTTGTTCCTTAAGATTATATGATTTAAGTTTTTCTAAGTATTCTATAGCGAACTTATCAATATCAACTTGCGGATTAGTAACTTCAGACATGATTTTTAAATTCCAAATAGAGACTTCATATGTCTTATATCTGTATACATTATTGTAAACATTCAAATCATTAAGAGGAAGTTCCTTTGCAAAGAAATTAAAATCAGCAGGAATTGGAGTTTTGTCCGAAGGTACCATCATAGAGTGGTATTGTGGATAATACAAAAATGCTGCAGCTAAAGTAATTTGGAATTGATATTTAAAATTTTGAGCAAATTCCTTATCAATACTACTATTCTCTTTTACAAAATTATCGATAATCTCTAAATTATGCTTCTGTGCTTTTCTTAATCTTTTTACAAAATCATCAGGACTTAAAACCATACTTGGTTGAGTTTGAGGATAATCTTGTTTTGTATAGAAATCTAACATCATCTTAGTTTCTAGTATATTTTCACCCGAAACTTTTATGCTTGAGTAATCAGCTTTTGCTAAACTTTCTAGATTGATTTTTAGTTTTACATCTGTGTTATTTTTAACATAAACAGGAACAGAAAGCTTGTTTATAATAAGTCGACCATATACAGCTTCTTTTTGATCCATTTGATATTTAAATGCACCAAGGCTATCTATATCCACTTTGAAGTTTTTAGCTATTGTAGGTAATTGTAAAAACACCTTAGCTCCTTTAAAATTTTCTATATTACCTGATATTGCAAATTGCTTATCTTCTTTTTTACAAGAAAATATAGTCATTGCTAATACCATAATAATCAAAATTCTTTTATTCATAATTTTATATTTGAAATTTAAATTATCCTACATATCTAGTATAAAAACCTACACTTTATATGTACTTATAGTCTCAAGTGATTCTACGAGTATATATATTCTTGTATTAAGAACTTGTTTGGCTTCTTATGATATCAGAACAATTTACTATTAATAAAAATTAAAGCTTAATGATTAAAAAAACTGAAGAACCATAAGCTCTTCAGTTTTTTATAAATATTATCAATTATTCAACAATTCTTTCGAAGTAGTAACGAATATGATTATATGATAAAGTAGCATCAAAATCTAGTACAGCTGCAAAGAAATCAACTGGAGTAGCGTCCATAACTGAAATTTCCAATAATTCTTTTCCTTCCTCTTCATATACTCTCATAGCAACAGTAGCTTCTTTGATTTGCTCCTCGTTAGCTGAGAATTTATAATTTACTTTGTCAGCAGTATATTTAGACAATTGTACTCGTTTTGCAGGAAAACCATATTCTTGCAATGGAACAGTCTCTTCTACTTTAAAAGTAAATTTAGAATTATCTACAAAATAATTTTTAAGACCAGCTTTAAGGCTTGACTTAAGAGTCATATAATCTTCACCTGCAACAAATTCAATAATATCAGCTTCAGTCATTTTATTTGGATAGTTTTCCATATCGCTTGCAGGATAATTAGTAGTGTAATAATCAACTAATTTACTATCACCACCAACTATATATTTCCATTTACCAATAACTTTAGCCTTAGTTTCGTTACCAACAATTGTAATATTAGACTTTACAACTAATCCAGGAACAAATCTTTCACCCAATTCGGCGAATTTTAAAACTAATTTGTCTTTTCCATCTTCCTGAGCTATAAAGTTGATTCTTAATTTACCTTTCTTTTTACCAGCAGGGATTACAACTTCAGCTTTATCACCTTCAAAACTAAAGTGAGTTCCTAAAACAGCAGTTGAACTAGCATCAATCTCAACAGGAAGGCTAAGATCAGCAGTTGTTGCATACGAAGAGTTTGAACTGCTAATATCTACTTCTAGATCATAATAACTAGATACCAATCCATACTCATTAACAAAAGCAAAAGTAAGCTCTTCTTTTGCTTGAACTGTAATTGCAGTAGAAGAAATACTTCCAAAACCGAAACCAGCAAGCTTAGCTAAAGCTATATTAATGATTTTACCTTCTTTAAAATTATCCTTAGGACTAATGATTAAAGAAGCAGAAGTTTGTCCAGCCTTAATAGTAACAGATTGACCAGAAACTGTATAATCTTTATCCATTTCGGCCGAACCAGAAAAATTAAGACCAACTGTAATATCTGTTGTTTGAGGTGCCGATACCTTAACCTTTACCTCAAGATCAGCTTCAGATAAAAGAAAGTAAGAATTTTTGTCTAAACTAATTGAAGCAGAATCATCAGAATCACTACTACATGAAGTAAAGTTGATTAAAGAAACTGCGAATAAAAGATACAATAATGCTTTTTTCATAGTATAAATATTTTAAGTTAGATTTAAAGTTTATTTGTTTGCTTCAGACCAAGCAGAATATTCATCAATTCTTGCTTTAGCTTCGGCTCTATCTTTTTCAGTTAGAGAAAGGCTAACTTCGATAAATTCATCTTTCTCTAAGTTTTCTGTTTTTGGAGTTAACTCATCTGCTTTTGAACAGCTAGTAAATGCAAGGGCTGCAAAAACAAATGATATTAATGTATATAATTTGGTTTTCATGTTTTCAAATTTTTAATAATTATACCCTGTATTTTGTTTAAGCTTTGGATTTAATACAAATTCACGCGAAGGTATTGGAATAGTATACATATAAGCCTCTGTTACATATTTGTAATTCTTTGAAATGGTCCACATTTCAGGCCTTCCATTACGTTTTAATTCGAACCATCTGTCCCCTTCCATATACAATTCCATTTGTCTCTCAATTAAAATTGCGTACAAGAGTTTGTCCACTGCTTTGTCTTCTGCATTTAGTTTTATTAAATAGTTTGGATCTATTTCAGGCAAACTTGCTTCTGTATAATGAACATTGGCTGTTATTCTCTTATCTCGTAAAATATTAAGATATTCCAAAGCCTTGGTTCTATCACCCAAATGATAGTATGCTTCTGCTATCATAAGGCAATATTCTGCGCTCCTGATTCGGTAGGATAATACCTTATTATTCTCTCTTAACTTATTAAACCAAATATCTTTTCTGATATCATTTGCATCAAATAGTTCAAATAAAAACTTGCTAACTGGTGAACTCTTTGAATTTTTAGTAGTAGAATTATAAGAAATTATACTTGCTCCCGGATTGGTGTATGATTTAAATATTATATTTCCTTCTTTGATATGCTCCGCATTCATCATTGATTTATAAGCATCACCTGATAATAGTGGATATTTTTTTAGCAGTTCTTCTAAAATAATTCTTGCACTATCCCATTCCTCATATAGGAAATATGTTCTTGCCAATAATGCTTTAACCACATCTGTAGTAAACATATAATCTTCATCATTAGCTTCTAGTTCGATAGATTTTTTAAAATCGTCGATAATTAATTCAAAACATGTTTTCAAATCCGAACGCAATGGTTTGCCTTCAATATCAAAACTTGTTACTATAGGCACACCAAGTTGTTCTGCAACATTTGCTTTATCCACTGGATCGCAAAATACTCTAATCAGGTTATAATAAGCTAGTCCTCGAATAGCATAAGCTGTTGCCAATACTTTTTTCCCTATTTCACTATCTTTTTCTGATTCTTTAATCTCGTCAAGAATAATATTGCAATCTTTTATCTTTTCATACAGCTCTGAATAATTTCCGATCAAAGAAGTCATATTTTTTCCAACATATGCAGGATAACTACCTGGTCTGGCTATATTATCAATATTATCAGTTATTCCTTCATAATTATAAACCGAACTAAAATTGCCTGTTAACACGTCCTCTTTTCCATTCTCGATATCATTCAATATCGAATGTTCCAAGGCTGAGAATTCCTCAACTGTTTTTGGAATAATTTTACCATGAGGTTTCAGATCAAGAAAACTATTACAAGAACACAATAATGCAGATAGAAGAATTAATGTATATTTTTTCATTTCTCTTTTTGTTTTTAGAAGTTAACACTAAGTCCTAAAGAAGTTGTTCTAGCAATAGGATAAATTGCTCCTGGAGTTTCAGGATCTATACCATCGTAATTTGTAATCGTAAGCAGATTGTTTACTGAAAAACTAAAACTACAAGAACTTACACTTAACATTTTTGTATATTTTTCTGGTAAAGAATAAGATAGACTCAGATTATTTATTTTCAAATAATTAATCTTTTTAATTAAAACAGCATTTGTAATACTCCTATTATGTTGATATGTAACAACAGAGCTATCCGTAATTCTATCACCATATTTATCTATCAATATTGGATACTTAGCATCTCTATTATCTGGTGTCCATCTATCGCTAAGCTCTCTTTTAATATTAGTATGACTATAGTATATATCATTGTATGTAGTTGGAACCTGATTATTGGAAGGTTTAGATTCCCATGATCCAGCACTAGATGCAATCTTTAAATTATCGAAATCAGAGATATACTTATCAAAAGCAAATACACCTCCTATATTTAGATTAAAATTCTTGTAAGAAACATTAACAGAAAGACCACCATTAATAGGAGCTGTTTTTGGACCTAAGTAATATGAATAATTTTCTGAATAATTAAAACTTGCGGCACTCTCAATAACAGCATCAGGTCTTTGTTTAAAGGTATACAATCCAGTATCTGGGTCGATTCCAGTATATTTAGCAGCAATAAAAGCATCTAATGGATAACCCACATTGTCTTTACCACCGTATGATGGGTTTATTTTCACATACTTTTTAAGTTTATTGGCATTCCATGCAATATTAGCTGATGCTCTAATATTAAAATCCTTATCCTTATATAATTGCGCATTAAGACTTGCCTCTATACCTTGATTTTCAATTTCGGAGGTATTGTATGATTGTTGTCTATAGCCAGTTGTGTATGTAACAGGAACAGGAGAAACTACATCCTTACTTAATTTATAGTAGTACTCAAAATTACCTGTTATTTTATTATTAAATAAGCCATAGTTTAATCCAATTTTATAATCTTGAGATTTCTCCCATCTTAAACTAGGGTTTGGAGCAGACTGAATTTCGCCTAATCTATAGTTATCGGATTCCGTACGACGAATCTCACGATTGTATGTCATAATTAATTTAGGACTAATCGTCTTATTTATATTTCCTGTAGAACCTGTAGCCAATTTAAGAGATAGACTGCTTAACCAAGGTTTTAGACTAGAGAAAAACTCCTCTTCATCGATATTCCATGAAGCACCCAATGACCAAGTTGGATTAAATTGCTCGTCTCCACCAAAATTATTAGACCCATCTGTTCTAAGAGTAAAACTTAGATTATACTTATTCATTAAATTATAATCAAAGGCTCCATAAAATGAGGCAAAAGTTTCTTCACTAATACTTCTATCAGACAGACCATCAACAATATTTGCATAAGTAATTAATTCTCCCAAACCAAGCTTATTGTCAACCGTTGGAGGAATTGGGAAAGCTGAATTCATAGTTACATCATCATAACCATATCTTTTCATATATGATGATTCAACTTTTTGACCTCTAATTTCAGAACCTGCAATTAAACTAATCTTATGCCCATCCAATATCTCTTTTCGATAGTTTAACTGACCTCTCAAATTGTAGGATGAGTTAAAGGCAAAAGTATTTAACATAGATCCATACTTCTTTTGATTTGGAGAATCAAAACTTAATCTATCCATAAATGCAGTATATGAATCTTCATGTACTAATGATTCAGACTTATCATTTGTGTATGAGTATGCAGCTACACCCGAAAAGTATAGGTCTTTATTAATATTATATGAAAGATTAGAACTAACACTTACACTGGTATTGGTTCCTGTTTGCTTATTCAGGTCTAATTCTTTCAATAAATTAAATCCATCATCAGGATAATTAAGACTAGCGACCTTATTTACTTCTTCTAAAGAAGTATATGTTTCATCTGCCTTATATGAGCCGTCTTCATTATAAGCTTTTTCGTATGGATTTGCAAAATAAGCATATGTCATAGGGTCTATTGCTGAAATATAACCTGTAGAGCCTTGTCTTGATAGATCTATAGAGAATGATATTTTCAGCTTATCATTTGGTCTGTAACTAAATTTAGAACTTACATTATATCGCGAATAGTCGGTTTTTTTAACCAATCCATTATTATAGCTAGCACCCATAGATAAGTAATAAGTAAACTTATCCTTACCACCCGAAACAGACAAGTAATGAGATTGAGAAACCGAATTTCTAAATAATAAGTCGTACCAGTTGGTTTTATTTGATTTTAATGAGTTTAAATATGACTCCTTTTCCTCGTTAGTCATATCAGCATATTTGCCATATCCCGATCTAACCATACCCACAATACCTACTACAGGATAGTGAAGTTTAGGATTAGATGTGGCGATGGATTCAGCATATTTATCAGCAGCAAATTCATCCCAAATTTCTTTTTCCCATTCGATTTTTTCAGCAGAATTCATTAGGTCATTCTCACGAATAGGTTTTTGAGTAATCGAAAAATTAGCACTATAATTAACATCCATTTTACCAATCTTACCTTGCTTGGTAGTAATTACGATTACACCACCAGCAGCACGAGAACCATAAATAGCAGAAGCTGAAGCATCTTTAAGTACAGTTACTGTTTCAATATCATTAGGATTAATACCTGCAACACCATTACTAAAAAGAGATTCGAAATCGGCACCAGCAATCTGACTTGCTGCCACTTTTGGAATATCTCTCTGCAAAGGTACTCCGTCTACAACCCAAAGAGGTTCGGCATTACCAGTTAAAGTATTTGTACCACGAATTCTAATCTTAGCAGATTGACCAGGTCTACCCGAAACAGCGGTAGTATGAACACCTGCAATTTTTCCTTGTAAAAGTAAATCTACGTTTGGAACAGCTTTGTTTTCAAATTCTTCACTTTTCAAAACGGCAACGGAACCAGTCGCCTTTCTAGTAGTAGTTTGGGTATAACCAGTAACAACAACCTCATCAAGACCCAGACCTTCTTCTTCCATTGAGATTATGATATCTTTAGATGGATCTTTGATAGTATATTCTTTCTTTTTCATTCCTAAAAAAGAAAATTCAATTACCGTTTTACCCTCAGGCATATCTAATGAGAATTTACCATCAATATTAGTTGAAACACCAATTGTAGTACCTTTTACCATTACAGCAACACCTGGTAGCGTTTGTCCTTTGTCATCTTTGACAACACCTTTTATTCTAACTGGTTTTTTCTCTTTCTTAGGCTCTTGTTTCTTTAATATTACAATGATATTATTCTTAATATTATAATCTAAGCCTGTGCCATCAAGACACTGATCCATAACGGACTTAATTCCTTTATTTTCAAGCTCAAGATCAACAAGTTTTGACTTGTTAATTAGTTTTTGATTAAAGATAAAGCTATAACCAGTAATTTTTTTAATCTCTTTTAAAGCTTCTGTTATTTTAACTTGCTTAAGTTTTAGATTATACTTTTGACTAGATCCATCTGCTTTAGCCACAGACGAAAATAACAGACAGAATAGCATCAAAAATACTATTGTACTGTAATTTTTTAATCGTTTTACTTTTGACAAAGCAAAAAATAGTTTCATATCCATTTCTCTTTTATATTATTTCTCTTTTCACACAATCACAGAATAGGCACTAGTGTTTTAGTCTATTCCTTTTATAATCAACATAAATAACTCTATCTTTTATTTCGAAGCTAGCATTAGTTAATAGTTCTAAAGCATCTAAAACTTCTTTTATATCATCTGGTTTATTTATTTCTGCAGTATAGCTTTGATCAAAAGGAACACCCACACTGACTACAAACTCATAATTATATTCTCTACTTAATTGATTGAATATTTCTTCCAAGGATGAATTTTTGAAGCTCAAAATCCCGTTTAACCAATTAATTGATTCAAGGGGATTAACATCCTTAATCCAAATACTATTTTCACCTATATCATCAGAATTGACACATTTGGCTTGTTGACCTGGCTTTAAAATCTTAGATTTTTTTTCTTTGGATATCTTAACTTTTCCTTCTATCAATGTTGTTTTGGAATAGGTAAATTTATCAACATAACAAGATACATTAAATTTAGTACCAAGCACTTTTACATTCATTCCAACTGTATTAACAATAAAAGCTTTTGATTTATTGGTTTTTACATCAAAATATGCTTCTCCATTAAGATACACTTCTCTAGTACTACCTTTAAAAACAGTAGGATATACAAATTTAGTGTAAGAATTCAACCATACTTTAGTTCCATCAGATAAATGCAAACAAAGTTTTTGACCTTTTGGTACAAATACTTCATTCATTTCAGGTACAGAATTCTCTTTTGCCTTATATTTTAATTCTTTATTTGAATTGGTAATCTTTATAGAATCATTCATTATCACCTCTTCCGAATCATACATATCAAGATTTATAATACTTCCGTCGCCTAATCTTAATTCTGTATTTTTAGTTGGCTTAATTTCATATATGTCCTCATTATTATTTACAAGCTTAGTAGGATGAAATATTTCATCATAATTTGAATAAATCAAAAAGCCAATTGCAAATAAAACTGCAATATTTGCAGCCAATCCATATATGAAATTTTTATTTACACGAAGAAAACTCTTTCTTTTATTAAACTTATTCCAATTCTCCTCAACATTATATTTCGAATACTTTGAATCTAAGTCCTCAAAATTGCAATTCACATGCTCTGCCTCATTCATATATTGACTATCATCATCAAGCATGAATTTAGCTTCTGCAATTTTTTTTGCAATTTCTATATTTTTCTTTATTTCCTTCATATTCTCTGTTCGCATACTCCTATAACCAGAAAAAGTCATTTTGGTATTAGAAAAAAATGAGTTTTTTTTCACATTTTTTAATAAAGCTTTTCTTAATGACTGAATTACTGAATTTTATAAGTATTATTTTTTTTGATTTTTTGTAAAAAAAACTTAAAACAACAAATAATTGATATCTCAATATAATCGTCTATCAAAATATCACAGCAAACATAATATATGATTGCGCTAAAATTCAATCACATTAAATAATAAATCAGACAGCTGCGAAAGCTTATTATAAGGAAATATTAAAATCAAAAAAGATTCTAACAACACTATCGAAACAACTTAATAAAATTTATTTTGTTATATTTACAAAACTTACAACACCTAATTAATCTCATTTAGGGTAAAAGCTACTATCATTTAAATCTAAATCAATCATATTGGTTTGAATCCTAAATAATACTTTAAACAAGAAAAAAGAAGATGATAAAGTCAATAATTGATATTAGAACTTAGAAGTGATGTTATATATATTATTTATCCATACAAAAGACATATAATATAATTGCTTCTATCATTAAAAATCGACCATAGAAACAAAAGTTTTTTTTTAAACCCATTAATTAAATAAAACATGAATATTTTACTTAAAACTACTTTAACTTTAAGTATCTGTTTAACAATATTTGCAAGTTGCAAGAATTCAACAGAAACTCAATTAACAAATAAAGAGAGTGGCAAAATTCCAAAAGCAAAAGAAATTGTGGCAGGAGAATATGATGATATTGCAAATAGACCGAAAGATTATATTTACAATCCAACTAGTTTAAAAAGTACAGGCTATGTTTCATACATTACAAATATTCAAGAGTATGGGCAAGCTCTAATATTAAGCGAAGACCAACAAGCAGTAATGGTATTTACAGCCTCTTGGTGCGGACCATGCAGAGCATTTTCTCCAGAAGTAGCTGACTTAGCATCTAAATACCATAAAAAGGCTTCTTTCTATAAAATTGATGTTGATCAATTTCCTCGTTTAGCAAATATTCTACAGGTAGTAGCCTTACCAACAACAGTTATATACAAAAGAGGTGATATTATCGTAAGTCGATTAGTAGGAAGAAGTAAAACTAAATTAGAAAAAATGATAAAAGACAATATGAAATAAGAATTATCAGATAAGGAGCAAAATTTAGATATAAAAATTAAGTATATGCATAAATTTCAAACACTTTATTACAAAATTGAAAATTAGCTTTTTTAACATCTAAGTTTTGCTTTAAAAATTATTTTATCTAATATTTGTACATTATTAGTTCCTAAATCATAAAGATATATTGATTTCAATATATTATTTCCCTCTTTTATCTATCTAAAGAGTTTTCATATTCGTCTGTTCGCTATAGTACGAATCTTAAAACTTTTTATTCAAAATGAAGAGAATTATCTTCCTTCTTGCTATTGTTTTTTCACTAGCAAGTCAAGCACAAAAAGCTAATTTTGAAGCAGCCTTTAAATACAAAGGGGACAATCTTAGTAAGTACGTCGATCTTTATCAATCTATTAATTGGATTGGCGAGTCATCATATTTTTATTACAAATACAGTTCTGTAGATGGCATCAAGTATTATATCTGCAATGCTAAAACCAAATCCAAAAAAGAACTATTCGATGTTAATGATTTGGCTATAAAAATTACAGAAATTACACATCAAGCTTGTGATATATACAATTTCAATATCTATCCACAGGTAAATTTAAAAAAGAACATATTTACATTCAGAATTCATAAACATGAGCTTGAATACAATATGATTACCAAAAAACTTAGCATTCACAAAAAAGAGAAGGCTAACAACCAAAGACCTGCATATAAAAGATCGAAAGAGCCATGGAAAAGATATCCAAAAGATAGTTCATGTTATGTATATGCATTAGATCACAACTTATATTGGGGAAAAAAGGGAGATAAAGAAGCTAAGCAAATAACTTTTGATGGAGAAAAGTACTTTTCATTTGCTGGGAAAAGAGATGTTGACACAGAAGGAAAAACATACCCATCATTAACTTTCTTTGGTGATTCTAAAAAAGCTTACAAACTAAGAATTGACAAGAGAAAAATAGGAGAATGCTTTCTTATTAATAGCTTAAGCAAACACCCAAAACTAAAGACTTATAAATTTCCATACCCTGGAGATAAATATGTAGAGAATTACTATCTAACAATACTTGACACCAAAACAGGAAAAGTTATACATCCAGATATCAGTAAATATCCTGATCAAAAAGTTAAAATAAGATGGTGTGACAAAAATGAAAATTCAAAATATCTCTACTTTACACGTAAGTCAAGGACTTGTGACCAGATGGATCTTTGTCGTGTTGATACTGAAACTGGAGAAGTTTTTGAAATTATTCATGAAGTGAGTAAACCATACTTAATGGATCAACTATTCCATGTTGAAATAATGAATGATGGGGAAGATATTCTTTGGTGGTCAGAAAGAACAGGATGGGGACAATACTATCTTTACAATAAAGATGGAAAGTTGAAAAATGCTCTAACTAAAGAGAAATTTGTATGCGACAAACCTATGAAAATAGACAGAGAAAATAGAGTTCTTTATTTTGCTGCCTACGGAAGAGATAAGAGCATCCAGCCATCATATAAAATGTTTTACAAGGTGAATTTTGACGGAACTGGTTTTAGACTATTAACTCCAGGAAACGGAACTCATGATATGAATATTGCTAGCAATAATGAATACATATCTGATAAAATGTCAAGAGCAGATCTTGAGCCAGTAACAATCATAAGAGATATGAATGGCAAAAAAATCATGGAAATCGAGAAACCAGATATGAGCATGCTTTACCAAACAGGATGGAAAAAACCAGAAATAATTAAGGTAAAAGCAGCTGATATGAAAACCGATTTGTATGGAATAATGTATAAACCATTTGATTTTGATCCTAAGAAGAAATATCCTATTATTTCAAATGTTTATCCAGGACCGCAAGATGACCTGATCCCTAAAGCATTTACTATAGATGACAATCAAAACTCTTCACTTGCACAATTAGGTTTTATTGTTATCAAAATGGAACATAGAGGTTCAAGCGTATATAGAAACAAGCATTACCACAATTTTGGTTATGGTAATTTAAGAGACTATGCCTTAGCTGATGACAAATCTGCTATAGAACAATTAGCAGACAGATACGATTTTATAGATATTGATAGAGTTGGCATCTATGGTCATTCAGGTGGTGGATTTATGTCAACAGCTGCAATATTAACTTATCCAGACTTTTACAAAGTAGCATTTGCGGCTTCAGGAAATCATGATAATAATATCTACACTAGATGGTGGAACGAAACCCATCATGGGGTAAAACAAATAGAGAAAAAACACGGAAAAGATAGTGTTAGTTATGAATTCAAGATTAAAGTTCCTACTAATATGGAGCTTGCTAAAAATCTAAAAGGAGATTTGATGCTATTAACTGGTGATTACGATATTAATGTTCACCCTTCACATACTTATAGAATGGTAAATGCCTTAATAAAAGCAAACAAACGCTTTGATTTAATGGTTCTTCCAGGCAAAGATCATGGAGTTCAGTGTGACTATTACTACAATTTAATAAAATATTACTTTGCTGAAAAACTACTTGGAGATACTAGGAAAAATATCGACATGTATAATATCAAATAGGCACTAATAAAATAAATAGCAGAAAGTATTTTAATACTTTCTGCTATAAAACTACTGAAATACATTTTACTTCCCAATACACAAAATCACTGTTTTTCAGAAACTTAAATCCTAAAACAGAAAACTGCAATTAAAAAAACAAGACAATCGCAACAAAAATATTTAAACTATTTATTTAGTTTAAATATATTTAATCATTTTCCTTAGTTTTTTTTATAAGTTTACAGAAAAATTCATCCATGTCATCTATATATAAAGAACTAATCTGGTTGAATTTTTAAATTATCAAAAAGAGTTTTTATCAAAAAAGAATGTTGGATTCATTCATCATAGTGAATATTTAACAAATTAAAAACTTTATAATGGATTCGGGAAGATATATAAAGCTTAAGTCAAAAAGGCATCTTAAATTTGAAGATTATTTCAAGAATAATTTTCAAAAATACTGTGCTTTTGCATATAAATTCCTTTTCGATAAAGACAAGACAGAAGATATTGTACAGGAGTCTCTACTACTTATTTGGGAGAACAAAGAAAAGGTTTATGATTCCGAAATAGCTTTAAATGCTTACATATATAAAGTTGTAAGGAGTAAATGTATCAATTATTTAAGCAAAAAGAAATTAGAGACTAAATTTGACCAAGAATCATTTGATAGAATAAAAGCGGATGATTATCTTGAAAAAGCGGTAATAAAAGAAGAAGCTGAACATATCATCTATTCAGCAATGAAAGAATTAACAAGTCAGAATAGAAAGATAATCCAAATGCACTTAGATGGTTTGAAAAACTCAGAGATAGCTGATGAATTAAACATAAGTGTAAACACAGTAAAATCACATAAAAACACTGCATTCAACATATTAAAAAAACTACTAAAACCACAGATATTTAATCTATTAATGACAATAAGATCTGTAAACACGACACTCAGATTTGATTTAGGACTAAAATCATAAAAAAATACTCAAATATCCTTTATCAACATCCTTTCCATCAATACGAAGTATCCAAATATACAATCCAGGATGAGCAACTACTCCTCTAACTTTGCCATCCCATGGACCACTTTTCTCATTAAAAATAAACTGTATCCCTCCTGTCCGATTAAAAATTCGAATTTCAATTTTATCCTTTGGGGCATTCTCTTTAATAGAAGGAAGAAAATAATCATTTATACCATCATTGTTTGGTGAAAATGCAGTAGGAATCATTATTCCATAATTATCAAATTGCACATATACAGAATCAATAGCAACACAGCCTCTTTGATCTGTAACCTTTAAACTATAATAATCAGTTTCATTAATTCTAATAAAATCAGAACTTTCCCCAGTACTCCATTCATATTTATAATCAGGATTTCGATTAGGTATGGATAATACATGCACAAATTCGTCTTTTAGAACCACATCATCACCCAAGTCAAATTTAGGCGATTCAAGCAATTTGATTACCAACTTAGAAGTATCGTAACAATTGTTATAATTTGCAACAAGACTCAATGTGGAAGAAGTTTCCATCAGGTAGTTTTCCTTATTGTCAATTTCATAAATTGAATCTTCATACCACTTTAATTCGACTTTTGACTTAAGCCCCTTCATGTCTTCCTCGTATACTGACAAATCGATAATATTATTATTGCTAATGAGCACATCTTCACATATAGAGTCAGTTAAGGATTTCAATAATGGATTTTCCTCCAAATCCAACATTAACTTACTTACATTTGAGCATAGATGGGAATTAATAATATTTGCAAAATACTCACTATTATCCTCAACAATAGTTTTTTCAGGTGTTTGCAGAACATCTGAAACATTTTCTGATTTTAACCATATAATACTATTTGTCTCCTCTGTTAAATCTGTTTTAAATTGATACAAGTTAACTACATGTTGATTCCTGAGAGTATCAAAACATACAATTTTATCCAATTTCACGCTCTTTGGTATAGGATTAATTCTAGGTGTAATGGTTGAATAAACACTACAATTAGCATTTGAAACTTTGCAATATACTGAACTATTATGTTTCAATTCATACGAAGAAGTATTTACAATTATATCATTTAGGTCAATATCTTCATACCATTGATAAACAACTGCGGGATCGCTAGATATTTGATTATTAAAATCATTTAAATTTATCAGCTTTGAAACAGAACTATCAAAAACAGCCTCACAGTATATTGGATTTAAATCAAGAAAACTTGGATTATTATTTAAAACAAAATCATACTCATTAAAATATTCTTGACTTCCTATTTCGTAGCATAAATATATCTGTTTATATATATCAAGATCAATAATATAATTTCCTGTAATTTGATTATTCAACTTATTATCATAGTAATATCTGAAATTTTGTTCATTTGCAGAGAAGTCCTGATTTAAATTAACCAAATTGTATAGATTAGATACCCCTGGAGAATTATCATCCACGCATAAACTTTTAGTCTTATTAGCTTTTATGTATCTGTCAATAATATTGAATCTAACACTTTCTGAATTTTGACATGAATTTAAATCAATTACTAAAAAATAATCCTTTGTATTAGCAATATCAACAGCCAAATTTTGATCAACCAAGACTGTATGAGCCAAATCGTCATACCATTGAATTGTAGCATCTTGATTAATTTGATTATTAAACGAAGATAATATTACTGATTTGGTAATTTTTGAATCTATATCAGTTTCTTTCAATTCAATAATAGCAAGCGCACTAGTCGGGATTGCATTTACTTTAAATTCAAACGAAGCAAATGCTTTTTGTTTACCATCATCTACAATACAATAAATTGTATTATCCCCTATAATTAAATAATTCAAAGGATCTGCAATAGGATTAGAGTGTAAACTTTCATCCAATCCTATCCTTGTTTCATACCAATCAAAACTCAAGCCTAGTGCTGAATTAATTTGAGTATGATAGGCTGATAAATCAACCATTCTACTATTAGAACCTATACTTGACTCACAAAAATCGACACTTAAGTTTTCTGCTTCCAAAATTTGGAAATATTTTATATCAAACACTGCAGATTGATCACACACATAATCAAGTTTGATATATAATTTTTCGTCATTAACAAAACCAAACAAGGATTCAGGATCAATCGAGCTAGTAAAGATATTGTCAGAATACCATAATTTATCAATTGCTGCAGTAGAAATATCATTCTCATAAGTTTTCAAATCAATCTGCACTACAGGGTCAGTAGCAGGTGCGAAAAATTCTCTAGTAATACTCTGTATAACAACGGGAGGATTGATACTAATATTAATTGGAATAATTGACCTAGACGAAGCCTTTATAATTCTTGCATAATAGACTGATGATGAATTTAAAACAAAAGCGGTGTTTTTATCAATAAGATTAATGCAATTATTGTCTGTAAAATAATCAATACTCAGAACATCAGCCGCAGTAAAATTTATATCAAAATCAGATAAAAGAAAATTCTGAAGATATAAATCTGTTGAGCAATAATCCTGATTAAAATCAGCCTCTACTGTGTAATTCAATCTATTTATCTTATAATTAGCATTATATTTACACAAGGAATTATCAGCCTCAACAATTATATCTGTATCGTTTCCAAACTCAAAACTAGTAGGATTTACAATTAGACTCATTGTATTATCGTATATGAGTTTGGTATAAGGTTCAGTAAAGAAATTTGCTACATTATCAGTTAAATTTATTGTTATGCTAGCAATCGAAGGATTCATCCAAATATCTTGAGTATAATCAGCCATATATGCTAAAGGATTAATCACAAAGGAATATTCGATATTCTTTAAAATCGTATTCCCATGGACATCTTGAGTTTTAACAATAGCATATAACTTATCAGCACTACTAATATCCACAGAGCCTACAACTGGATTTTGAAACCTATCGTCAGTAAACCATGTAAACACATCTGAAGGATTAATATAAGGAGATTTTATAAAACTAGTAGTCAAATCAATATCAGCAACAATACCTGTACCTGGATTTGATTCACAATATTCTCTCGAAGCCGTTTCGTTGGCTTTTTGAATATGAATTAAGTCAATTTCAGCAATTTCATTACAATTTTCGTCAATAGATTTTAAATAGTATTTTTTTGTAGGATCAACAAAGGTGAAAGTATGATTAGAAAGATCACCTGTAATTTCTTTTGTAAGAGCTATATCTTCATAAATATTATAATCCAAACCCGAACTCCCTACAATAACATCAGCCAAGTCAATTAAATTGACATTATAAGTGAAGTTTGACGGATCGGTTTGAATAAAAGTCTTACTAACCGACAAACTATCCAAACGAGGATACACAGTAATAGTTTTAACACCTACACTAGTTCCACCACCTGTAAATTCGGTAAGAACGCTTATGTCATAAACTCCTGTAGTAGAATAGTTATGAGTAAGTTCAAATGGTGAAGCATTTTGTGTAACAATAGTTCCATCGCCTAAATTCCATTCAACAGAACTAACAATTGTAGGATCTTCAGTCAGTTCAAAAATTGTAGGGCTAGGAAAACATTCTTGTTTAGTAGTAAAATTTGGATCATAGGCTGACGAAACAAAATTTGGTAATCCAGCTAATGAATAGCCACTTTTTAGAAATATAGCATCATTAACAACATTTGCAGCATCGCCTTTTTCATTAGGATTATTTATTACATCTAAATAAGAATAACCACCGTCAATATCAACAACATTTGATATATATATTTTGCCATCAATAGCTGCTTGAATTGCTCCTATATCCTCTATTCCAGGAAACTCATACACATGAATCTCATCTTGCATTTGAACAGGATCATTACTCCTCAGATCAATTTGAAAAAGAACCGATTTAGAAGAACCAACATATATAAATTCATCCGAGGGTGAAAATTCTATACCCCATAAATAATAGCGATAATTTGTTAAATCATGAACAAAATTTTTGATTTGAATAGGATTAGAGAATACACCATTATAATTATCAAAATCCATTATTTCAACACCAGCAGCTGCAGCAGCACAAGCCATTTTTTTTCTATCATTTGAGAATTTCATATGTCCGTAATACAATAGATTTGAAGCATGAATCCCTTCTGTTGTAGATATACCAATATTTTGGATCTTGGTCTCTACAACTCCATCTTTGCTAAGGTGAGATATAATATATCCATCACCATAAAGCATATGAGTAACTATCCAAAAGTCAACTCCATTAGCATGCTTGACAGCGCTTATCTTTTCAACACAGGGATCACTAACTAGATTTATATTCTTAATTACGACTCTCCCAAGTCCTCCATTTTCATTAATATCGACAACACTGTAATTGAAACCAGCAGAAATTTCGTTATGGAAGGTATCAGCAGTAAATATGTAAAATAGATTTTCAGTTCCAGGTTTCTGAACAACAACCATTTGACTAAGAGAGAAATTTCCCTTTAAATCCATTCCATTATCCATAATGGAATGATCCTTAGAGTAGACTGTTCTTCCGTCGGTATAGAATAATAAATTACCATATGGATCGACTACACTAGCACAACATTCACGTGAGAATAGAGCACCATTTTCTAGAACTTCCAGCCCAGTAGTAGTGCTAAATTTAAGACCAGCATTGATACCAAAATACCAAATTGACTGTCTTTCCTTTTGGGAAAAACAGTTTATTGTTAATACTAACAAAATGATGCTTAATATTTTCTTTTTAAAGAACAACATGACCAATGCTTTTCCCTAATTTAAGCTTTATCCTTCTTTCAGACTTGACATAAGAGAAAAATATTGAGAAGATAGATATTGATAAAATTTTCCAAAAATGGCAATAGTTTTGCAGAGTATTTTTCAGCCACATCTATAAATATAAATATCAACAAATTAACAAAAGAAGTTAATTATCATTTTTAGAATTTACAAATCTTTCATAAATTTAAATCTTACAAATAAAAAATATTAATCAATATTTTAACAAGACATAAACATATTAGGAGATATAAAATAAATAGATTTGCAAATCCAATTAAAAAAACAAAACACTATATTAACTAATAAAAACAATTAAAATGTTAAAAAATCTATGTATTATTTTTGCAGCCTTTGCATTGTTATCATGTAATTCAGCAAAAAAGAAATCAACAAATGATAACAACAACAGCCAAGAGGTTTCACAAACAATTAAAAAGGCTGGAATAACACCAATAGCTGACTTATTTGGAAAATCAGAAGCTTTTTTAGGAAAAGAAGTTAAGATAGAAGGAAAAGCTAGCCATGTATGCCAACATTCAGGTAAAAAGTTATTCTTAGAAAATGCAGATAAATCATTGAGTGTACAAATAGTTAGAAAAGATGAATTAAAATTCGAAAACGAATTGATTTCAAAAAAGCTAGTTGTAACAGGAATTGTAAAAGGAAATAAGATTAGCAAAGAGGAAATTGCTAAGTGGGAAGCAAAACTTAAAGAAGAAGCTAAAAAAGAAGAAGAAGAGGGACATTGCGATACCGAAAATAATACTGTTTTAAAAATGAAGAAATGGATGAAAGATAATGGTAAAGATTATTATTTAAATCTTTATCTCGAATTCAAATCATTAGAAATAGCAAAATAAATCAGACAGAACAGGGATTAATGGATCTGTATAACTACACGGTAGTTTAATTTAAAAACTTATTTATTAATGCTTATTTCAGGCTTACAGCCTTTTATTTTTTATACAACAAAGCCCAATGTGACACATTGGGCTTTGTTATACATGCCTTTCAGGCAGTATTTTACACTTGCCATATTATAAATTACGGAATTTTTCAACAATAATATTTTCACCTTTTTTTACTTTCATCATAAATATTCCTTTCATAATATGATTTACATTTTTTATTAAACAGTTTAACTATACTAAATGCATAATTTTATGTAGTCCTCCTACTATTTAAACTGACTCGGATAATTCTTCGATTTTTTTTATTTTCAAACTATCATGTACAAAAAAAATCCTCATTCAATAAAGAACGAGGATTTTATTTTTCAGCGGTCCGGACGAGACTCGAACTCGCGACCCCATGCGTGACAGGCATGTATTCTAACCAACTGAACTACCGGACCAAAATATTATCAAACTTGTTGGCGGTCTGGACGAGACTCGAACTCGCGACCCCATGCGTGACAGGCATGTATTCTAACCAACTGAACTACCAGACCAAAATATTATCAAACTTGTTGGC
>JAOARN010000125.1 GCA_025210485.1 Marinifilaceae bacterium
GTCTTTTCAAGTGATTAAATTTGTATGAAAAATATTTTTCATGCTTTTTCTTGAAGTTGACATCAAATTTTTGAGCACTCCAATAATATAGAAGAAGCTATTACCAGAGAAAAACAATTAATAGGATTAAAAATAGAAAAGAAAGAAGCTTTGATAAATTCAATAAATCCTAATTGGAATTTCTATAGACTTAATGATTTGTAATATATGAGATCTTTCGCTCGTGCCTCGCTTCAAGATGACGGATAGTAGTAACGATAGTAGGAAGAGGGAACGTCTTGTTGAGCTTGCGAAACATCTACTATAAATCAATGAGTCGTGCTTTAGAGATTATGAGATTCTTTATACTTGTATATTTTCCAAATATGGAATTAATTTAAAAGAAAAAACAAGCTATCTTTTGCATAGGTTACCCTACAGGCTTATGAAAAATAAAGCTTATAACATCAGGCTTTGCCTGAAAGGCATATATACCAAAGCCCAATGTGTTGAATCTGGCGAGATATCAATAAAAAAAGGCTGTAAACCTAAAATAAGTATCAATAAATATTATTTTTTTAATTAAACCACCGTGTAGTCACTCTGATACAAATTAATCACCATCAACAGTATTACAATCTATTTTAATTTAGGACATCTAAATACTAGACAAAAATTAAAGCTCATTGTATTTGAATATTTATCTTAATTATTAAGTTCGTCCAATAAAATTTATTTTATTTGTAGTATACAATCAATACAAAGTGAAAATTAAATATATATATTATGAATATAATTCTTTTCGACGATAATACTTGGAAACAAATGCTTCCTCTTACATATACTCGCCCTGTGTCGGAACTTAGAGTAGGAATAAAGAAAATAAGAGAAAAGTGGGAATATATTTTCAATTCCGAGATTAGCTTTTTAACAAAAGATTATCTACAAGAAAAATTTCCAGTTAAAATAGAAGAAGACAATTTAGTTATAAATAGTTCAATAATTCCTGACAATACAATTTATGAATATATATACAGTCTTGGGGTAAATCAAAAACTTGTATACAATGAAAAAATATTGGCTGTCAGACTCAAACAATTTGACAAATCAAAATTTAAAGAACTAACTGATTCTGCTGATTCTATAATTTATAGCGAGGATATAAAGATAATTGACAGACCTTATCAATTATGTGCAGAAAATAAATCAGAAATTGAAGCAGATTTTAAATGCATAACAAACAACAGACAAAGTGCTCCCATAAGCAAAACTGTTAATGTCATCAATCCAGAAAATGTATTTCTTGAAGAAGGAGTAAAAATGGAATTTGTCACAATAAATGCAAGTGAAGGTCCCGTATATTTAGGCAAAAACTCAGAGGTTATGGAAGGAACTGTAATCAGAGGAAGTTTTGCTTTATGCGAACATTCAAGCATAAAAATGTCATCAAAAGTATATCCAGACTGCACCATTGGTCCTCATTCAAAATGCGGTGGTGAAATTAGCAATGTAGTTTTTCAAGGATATTCAAACAAAGCTCATGATGGATTTTTAGGAAATGCATTTATTGGCGAATGGTGTAATCTTGGTGCAGACACTAATAATTCTAATTTAAAAAACAATTACGCTATTGTTAAATTATGGGATTACGATAAAAACAGATTTTTATCAACAGGCATGCAATTTTTTGGAACTGTAATGGGTGATCACTCAAAAACAGGAATCAACACAATGCTTAACACTGGTACAGTAATTGGAGTTAGTGCTAATGTTTATGGTTCTGGCTTCCCTCGAAATTTCATTCCTTCATTCTCTATAGGTGGAAATCATGGATTGAAAGAATACAGATTGAAAGAAGCTTGCAATGTTGCCAAATTGGTGATGCAAAGAAGAGGCATTGAGTTTGACAAGAAGGAAGAAAAAATCCTAAACCATATTTTTGAAAACAGTTCAGAATATAGAAAATCATTCTAAGTCAATAATATCAAAAAAATGTCTAGAATAAGTTCTAGACATTTTTTTAAAATGCCTTTTTGTCACAAAACATAATACGACCATAGCTTTTTATTTAATGGAGTAGACAAAAACACATAATTTTACTACTAATAGTAACTCTAGCCTCAGTAAAATACATTTCACTAATAACTAATACATTACAACCCATCCCCCTTATTGATTCGTTCATAAAATCATATTCTATTATAAAATATATTCCACAACAATAAAACAAAGAATTAATAAATTTCGATTTAATATTACTTTATCTAATTAATTGAAAAATAAAAATACGAATAAAATAATCAGCTTCAGCCAACAAAACACAAAATCACATAGCTTTATTAATCAGCAACTTAGAATCAAACACTATACACCTCTATGTATTTATTCTATTTATATATTTTTTTGTTTACTCTATTCTTTCTAGTTTGGTTTCAGATTGTGAGACAAGTAAAACTTAACTTAATTTTTTTAGTTAAACTTTCGAACTCAATTAAATCATATATAAATCTAATTAATTTAATATACTAAATTTTAAAATTGCTTTTGGCATAGCTATTGCAATATTAGATGATTCAAAAATAAGAACCTATTTTAGGTCATTTTGGCATATAGTGAATAAATAACATAATAAAATAGTTCACTATTGACAGTTTGAAGAAAATTTAATAAAAACACTTGATTCTGGTTGTGTAACAATCAATATCCATATTTTTTTTGAGTATTGTGGCATAGATAACTTAGAATTTTAATAAGATTGTGTGATGAGCGATAAAAGAGATTTTAACCTTAGCAATTTTGTAATATCAAATATAATGGACGAAGAATCAGATTTTATTCCAATAATAACGGATGAGGACGAAAGCACTCTTGACGATTTCAAGGTACCTGATGAAATACCAATATTACCGCTAAGAAATACTGTTCTTTTCCCTGGGGTTGTAATTCCAATTTCGGTAGGAAGAGAGAAATCATTACGATTAGTTAAAGAAGCGTATGCCAATAAAACATTAATTGGTGCTGTTTCGCAAATCGATGTTTCAATAGAAAATCCTTGTCAGGAAGATTTGCATAAGCATGGTACTGTTGGTCAAATCATCAAAGTATTGGAAATGCCTGATGGATCAACCACAGTGATAATACAAGGTCGTAAAAGATTTATACTTAATGAATTTTACGAAAAAGAAGAATATTACACTGGTCGAATTACTCCTTTAAAGGATGTTAGAGGTGATTCATCAGATACTGAATTCAAAGCATTAGTTGCTTCTGTTAAAGATCTTGCTTTAAAAGTTATAAAATATTCTTCGCATATTCCTAACGAGGCAGGATTTGCGATAAAAAATATAGAAGGCTCTTCTTTCTTGATCAATTTCATTTCTAGTAATTCAGAAGTTTCACAATTTGAAAAACAAGAATTACTTGAGATAGATTCACTTAAAGAAAGAGCACATAAGCTACTTGAAATACTTACAAGAGAGGTTCAAGTTCTGGAGCTTAAAAATGACATCCAATCGAAGGTAAAAACCGATATGGATCAGCAGCAAAGAGAATACTTTCTTCATCAACAAATGAAAACCATTCAAGATGAATTAGGTGATGCTCCTGGAGAACAAGAAGTAAACGATTTAGAGGAAAAAGCATTAGAGAAAAAATGGTCTGAAGAAATTGCAAACACTTTTAATAAAGAGTTAAAAAAACTTCAAAGATTAAATCCAGCTTCTGCTGAATATTCTGTTCAACTAAATTACCTACAAGAATTACTCGATCTTCCTTGGAATGAGTTTACAACCGATAATTTTGACTTGAAAAATGCTCAAAAAACCTTGGACTCTGACCATTTTGGATTGGATGAAGTAAAAGAGAGAATTATAGAACATTTAGCTGTTCTAAAACTTAAAGGTGATTTAAAATCTCCAATAATCTGTTTACACGGACCTCCGGGGGTTGGTAAAACATCTTTAGGTAAATCAGTTGCAAAAGCTTTAAATAGAAAATATACGAGAATGTCACTGGGTGGTCTGCATGACGAATCTGAAATCAGAGGACACAGAAAGACATATATCGGAGCTATGCCTGGTAGAATCATTCAAAGCATGAAAAAGGCGGGATCTTCAAATCCTGTGTTTATTCTTGATGAGATTGATAAAGTTGGTAATGATTTTAGAGGTGATCCATCATCTGCATTACTTGAGGTATTGGATCCTGAACAAAACAATGCTTTCCACGATAATTTCTTGGAGGTAGACTACGACCTTTCAAAGGTTATGTTTATTGCTACCGCAAATAATATTGGTAAAATTTCAGCTCCTTTAAGAGACAGAATGGAACTAATAGATGTTAGTGGTTATTTACAAGAGGAAAAGGTACAAATAGCTAAAAAACATTTGGTTCCAAAGCAAAGAGAAAATCACGGAATCAAAGCTAGTCAGGTTAAAGTTTCAGACAAAGCTCTTTCGGAAATTATCGACAGCTATACTCGTGAATCAGGAGTAAGAGCTCTTGATCAGAAAATTGCAAAATTAATGCGTAAAGTCGCCAAAAACATTGCAATGGACGAGGAGTATGATTCAAATGTAAAACCAGAACAAGTTAAGGAGTTTTTAGGAACAAAAATATTTTCTAGAGAAACTTACCAAGGAAACGAACAAGCTGGTGTTGTAACAGGTTTGGCATGGACTGCGGTTGGCGGTGAAATTCTATTTATAGAATCAAGCCTTTCGAAAGGAAAAGGTAAGCTAACACTAACTGGTAATTTGGGCGATGTAATGAAGGAGTCAGCTGTTTTAGCACAAGAATACCTTCGTGCACACAGCAACGAAATCGGTATTGATCGAACTATTTTTGACAATTGGGATCTTCACGTTCATGTTCCTGAAGGCGCTATTCCAAAGGATGGACCATCTGCTGGTATCACTATGGCTACAGCTATGGCATCAATTTACACTCAACGCAAGGTTAAGAAAAATGTTGCTATGACTGGTGAAATTACTCTTAGAGGAAAAGTATTACCTGTTGGCGGTATAAAAGAGAAAATTTTGGCTGCTAAACGTGCTGGCATAAAAGAAATTCTGCTTTGTAAAGAAAACAAAAAAGACATTGATGAAATAAAAGAGGTCTATGTTAAGGGGCTTAAATTTCATTATGTAGAAGATGTTAAAGATGTACTAGAAATAGCATTGACTAAACAGAAGGTTAAAAATGCAATCAATTTTGAATAATTGAACCTATAAATAAACAACTAAAAACACCAATTCTATTATTTTTGAATTGGTGTTTTTTATTTCAAAATATTCTGATTATTCCTGATTGCATATAATATTTTTGCTCCCCTATTTTTAACTCCAGCGCTGCCCTCTATCACAATATGTTCAATTACTGAAACTAATTCATTTTTCAAATCTGCTTCGATAAGTGAAAATTTAAATAAAAATGTCATCGCAAACACCTTTACAGCAGCTGGCGATTCAATATTCATCAAGCAGTCGAAACAAAAATTTATAAAATCACCATCTATCTCGTATTCTATTTCCTCTAAACTTAATATTCTCAGAAACTGACGAATCTGCCCATTATTTGTCAAACTAGGTATAATTCGAACCATCTCTGGTAATTTTGCAATAACAATTTGCCTATTCTTTTCGTATATCTTATCTAGTATCCAAGCTGCTCGCCAAGCATTTTTCTTATTACTAATCGAGTATTCCCACAATTCCTCGAACTGATTATTTGCAATAATACTTTCAGCCACTAAAAATGCCTGTTCTTTGGATAAAAGGCTTTCTACTATATGTTCCATATATACATATTATATGTTTAAAACTTTGTCTTTTCTCACAAATTGGTAATTTTACAAAATTAGTATAAACAAAAAAAAAGATTTTGAAAATACTAAAATTTTCAAGACCTCTTTTACTCATACCTAAGTTTTATTTGAAATTGATTCATTTTGCCTGAAAGGCATATATCTCAAAGTCCTATGCAATGCATTGGGCAAGATATCAATAAAAAAAGGCTGAAAGCCTTAAATAAGAATTAACAAATATTTTTTAAATTAAACCACCGTGTAGTTATACTTATTCAGATGTTCCCTAGTATCGAATTATAATTCAAAACCAATCTAATCAAACACAAAATGGAGATTGAGAAATTAAATTTCAACAATCTCCATTTTATAATATTTAAATTAAGCATTATTATCCCATACCGTTAGTTAACTCTTCAAATACATAAAAATCATCATATAAAAATGCTTTTGCCCACTCTTCTTGTATTTCTGATGATTCTATTTTCTCATCTGATGTATTATAAAAATAACTAGAACCATCATCATACTTTCTCTTATAAATCAGCTTATTTTCTCCATCGTAAAAATCTACTTGCTTTCGATTATTTTTATACTCTTCTCTATTCAAAATAGCATAACCAATAAGTTTCAAATTACCTGGCTCACCTGTGTAATAATTTTTTCTGTGATAATTTGTTTTACAGAACTCTGGATCTGTATCTGATGAAACAGCATAATCCAAAACATCATCTACTCCGTATTCATAATAATATGTTGATATCATGTTAAATGCTAAATCATATTTCTTTGTGTCAACATATTTATTATCTTCTTTATTAAGCATATGAATTACTAGTTCTGTATCCGAGTACACATAGTTTTTCCTATATGATTTATCAGATGAATTCTCCATTACAAGCCTATTTTTATCATCATAAGAATATACACGTATTTCAGGATCTTCTGACTCATATGTTCTGGTTTCCTTAATGGTATTTCCTTTATCATCATATAAGAACTCAGCTATATTAACTTCTTCTTCCATTTCCGATACAATTTTCTCAATTTTTGGTATATTATCATAGTTAGCATGAGTATAACTATCATAATCTACATATGTAAATATACCTTTTGAAAAATATTCATCATATCCTTCCATATAACTATATGCCTCAGTAATAAGTTTCTTTTCATCATATACAAATTTTAAAATTTGCTTTGGATCATTACTATCAGGCTCATCCATATGCATTTCTACAATATATCCTTCCTTATCAAAGACATAAGAATACACCCATATATATGATTCTCTATATCTATAAAAATCATCATCTTTCAATTTATAAACATTTGAACTAGTAAATACTCCACTCGAAGTGTAATTATGAATAAATTTAGACTCCTGATGTTTAAACTTACCAAAACAATTTGATTCAAATATCAATTCATTAGACAAACCATTCACATAACTATATTTATTACTCTGTTTCCTACTATTCATCAAAATGCAAATTTGATTAAAACTAGTAACAAAATGCCTCATATTAAATGAAGAATTTTCATCAATCTTGATTGTTTTATCGAGTGGGATATTGGGGTCTAAATGAATATTTTCGGTATCCTCCCCGGCTGTATTAACAGGTTTTACATCATCGTCATCATCATCATGACATGCTACAAAAACCATTATTGAGATAATAGGGATTAAAATATATTTAAATAAAAATGATCGTTTCATAGTTGTAAATGTTATTATTAAAATATTTTGAGTTTTTTTATACTACTCATAACTAATCCTTTAAAGACATTAATAAATATTTAACCGAAATCTCATATATGTATCTTAGGTTCTCTTTATTAAAAATAAAAAATTGCTATAAGTATAGAGAATACGAGTAAGATATAGATGTAAATTAATCATACATGTCCATATTATTAACTACTTCATATATCATAAATGATTTTTGAGAAAGCTGTGGATACCATGGTTCCGAAATAGAGGATTCATTTATCTCTTCACCTTTATTATTCAAGATTTTAAAACCACCCTCATCTAGATATACCTTACTATATGTTAAATTATTAGATGAGTCAAAATAATCAACTTGCTTATGTTTATTCTTTGATTCTTCTCTATTCAAAACAGCATACGCTAATAGATTTAAATTTATAGCTTCACCATCATAATATTCTATTCTATAATATTCTGACTCACAATATTCTTTATCATAAACCTTAGAGACTGCATAATCAAGAGTACTATCATCACTATCATAGTAGTAAACACAAGATGAGACTTGAAAAAATTCCTTATCATATTTTGCTGTATGCATATATAAATCGTCGTCTTTATCTAGCTCGTCCATTGATAATAGTTCGTCTGAATATTTATATATTTTTTTAAAAGATTGATTATATTCATTTGTATTTGCCAAACGATTTTTATCATCATATTCGAAAGTCGAAATATTAGGTTCTGACTCTCGTGTAGTATAGGTATTGGTTTTCTCTACCCTGATTAACAAATTTTTATCATTATAAAAAAAATCATCTTCATAAGAGTATTCATATTGTAGATTTTTAAATGTAAGTTTTGAGACTAATGGAACATTATCATAATTAGCATGAGTAAAATTCTCATAATCCAAATATTTCAATTCAAATTTAGAAAATGGTTCTTCGCTATTATCATAAATTTCTACTTCTGTCAATACCTTTTTTTCATCATAAATATACTTATTCCATGCTGAATCATCCTGCGAATCACCCTCCACACGATGCATTTCAATAATATAACCATCCTTATCATAAACATAATTGTATACAATAAACCTATTCTTGCTAATTCTATCCTGCTCTTCATCAAGAGGATAAACATTGGAACTAACAATCACTCCATTGGGGTCGTAATTATGTACGAATTTCTTAATCTTTTGTTTAAACTCACCAAAACATCTTGACTCTATAAATGACTCCTTTGCAAGTCCATTATCATAATAATGATGATCATAATATAATGAATTATGTTCAAGGATTGAGATTTGATTTAAACTAGTAATAAAATGCCTCATATTAAAAGATGAGTTTTCATCAATCTTTATATTCTTGTCAATTGGGATATTGGGATCCAAATGAATATTTTCAGTATCCTCTCCTGCATTATTTTCTGGTTTTATATCATCGTCATCATCGTCATGACAAGCAACAAAAACCATCACTGAAATAAAAAATACCAAAATTGATTTAAATGAAAATAATAGTTTCATAGTTATAAATGTTTTTGTTTAAATAAGTATAATATTTATTAGTTGTATTTAAGTTAAGCTAATTTATAAACTATATACTTATCTGTCAATAAATAAAGTAAATAAAATATAAATGACTTATATTAAATTTTATCCTTTAGTATCATCTAAATCACAGAAATTCATTAATACTTATGAACAGCAAGATTTTTTTAAGAATTATTTTTGATAATTATACTTATAATGCTCAATTTTGAAAATTATATCGTCCTGTCTATTCTCGTATAATATCGAATAGATTATTAGAAACATAAAAATCAAAGATTTTGTTAACCAATAATCATATAAAGTTATTCTCTTCACTTCATAAGAAGAAGTATAGAGATAAGGAAAAACTATTTATAGCAGAAGGTCATAAAATAGTTAAAGATCTCATAGAAGCTGGAATGAACGCAAGGTATATTATACATACCGAAGATTTTACATTCTCAATGAAATCAGATGCAGAGATAATTACAGACTCTAGTATTAAAATAAAAAAAATAAGCCTTTTAAAAACATCTGCTCCTATCATTGGAATATTTGAAATACCCGAATATAAAACTGACAAATTAAAGGTGAGGAATTCCTTATCATTGGTACTTGATCAAGTTCAAGATCCGGGAAATCTGGGTACAATTATTCGACTAGCTGATTGGTTTGGTATCGAAAATATTTTTTGTTCGAAAGAAACAGCTGACGCATTCAACCCCAAGGTAGTACAAGCCAGTATGGGTGCAATTGCTAGAGTAAAGATAATATATACGAATCTTTCGGAATTGATACATGAATATAAATCTGAAAATTTCAAAACCTACGGAACATTCCTTGAGGGTGAAGATATATATTCATCAAACTTGGACAAAAAAGGTTTTATCATAATGGGAAATGAAGGAAATGGAATAAGTCAGGAAATTGAGCAATTAATATCGAATAAAATCACTATACCTAGTTTTGCCACAAACGAAACTAAAAGTGAATCTTTAAATGTATCAATTGCAGCAGCAATAGTATGTTCTGAATTTATAGGAAGAAAACAATAACTATCTATCTTAAACCTAGAATCCATAAAGATATATGTCTGAAATTAAAATATACAGAGCTTCCGCTGGCTCAGGAAAGACCTACACCTTAACACAAGAATATTTAAAACTTCTGTTTCTTGATATTAATAATTACAAGCACATACTTGCTGTAACATTTACCAACAAGGCAACAGAGGAAATGAAATCCAGAATTATTGGAGAATTGTCGAAAATAGCAAATCATGACAATTCTGACCATGAAAATATTTTGTGCGAATTTTGCAAATTATCCAAAACAGAACTGAAAGCAAGAGCCAAGGAAGCACTGCATCTTATCCTTCACGATTATTCTAGGTTTTCTATTACCACTATCGATAGTTTTTTTCAGAAACTCATAAGGGCTTTTACTCGTGAAATTGGGCTACAAATTGGTTATCAAATCGAACTGGATCAGAATAAAATTCTTGAAACTAGTGCCGAACTTCTAATCAATGATATTAATGCAAATCCACTACTAAAAAAATGGTTATTAGAGTTTGCTGAATCAAAAATGAGTGACACCAAATCATTCAATATAAAACCTGACATTACCAAAATAGGGCAGCAATTATTTAATGAAGAACTAAAGGGCTTAACCGATGAATTGATAAACAAAATTTCGAATAAGGAATTCCTTAGTTCATATAAAAATGCCTTAGTTGAGCTAAAAAAAGAAATCGAGAACTCATTTCAAAAGATTGGAGAAAGCAGTCTAAATGCACTAAACTCAGCTGGTCTAGCAATAGAAGACTTCAGTTTTGGTAAATCAGGAGTTATTGGTTACCTGATAGGACTGAAAGACACAAAAAAATACAAACCTGGTGTCAGGGCTAAAAATTCAGCAAATCAACCAGAGTCTTGGTTCAAAAAAACAACAGGCAAATCAAAAAAAGAAATATTACTAACTTGCATAAACTCTGAGCTAAATCCATACCTTAATGCGGCAATTGAATTATATAATAATCAAGGGCTATTATATGAATCTATCGATACCACATTGTCAAATATATATACATTAGGTATCATATCGGATCTATCGAGCAAAATGCGTGAGTATAATTCAGACAACAATATATTTATGTTATCTGATTCGAGTTTATTGTTGCGAAAAATAATAGGTGAAAACCAAAATTTATTTATTTATGAAAAAATAGGCCAAACCTATAAATATTTTATGATAGATGAATTCCAAGACACCTCTTCAATGCAGTGGAGTAATTTTAAACCATTAATCATAAATACTCTTGCCGAAGGTGACAATTCTCTTGTTGTAGGAGATGTAAAACAATCAATATACAGGTGGAGAAATGGAGATTGGAATATTCTACATAATCAAATAAATAAAGATTTTGCTCAATTTAAATTAAACGCACTTAGCTTAGATAATAACTGGCGAAGTTTGGCTAATGTAATTAACTTTAATAATTACATTTACCAAACAGGATCGGACATTTTACAGTCTGTATTCAATGATTCAATTCCTGAAAATATTAGAGAAAACTTTAAAGAATATAATTCTACAATAAAAGAGGTTTACTCTGATTCATTTCAATATTGTCCTAAAAAGGATATTAAATCAGGATATATTCATTTGAAATATTTTGAAAAAACAGATGATGAAATAAGTATTAACGATCAAATATTGGAAGAATTGCCTTTATATATAGAGGAACTTCAAGAAAAAGGATACTCGGCAAAAGATATTGCGATATTGGTACGAACAGGAAAAGAAGGAGCAATGGTTGCTGACAAACTGATGGAGTATTCTGATTCCGAATTAGCCAAACCACATATAAATTATAATATTATTTCGAATGATTCCTTATATATTGCAAATTCAAAAATTGTAAAGTTTATAATAGGGATTTTTGAATATATGGTAAATCAAGATAATACTATAAACAATGCCTTTCTAAACAAATTCTATCATCATAATATATTAAAAGCTGATTTAAGCGAAATAGATATTAATCTTTTTAATAAAGAGAAAGACATTATTAATTTTCCAGAAAAATTCATCAATAATATTTCTAATATTCGATCTCTACCTGTGTACTCACAAGCTGAATACATTATGGATATTTTCAATCTAGGTGATTACCCAAATGAAATTGTATACCTAAACAGCTTCCTTGATATGGTACAGAAATACACCATTAACAACGGATCGGACACTAAAGGATTTCTTGAATTTTGGGATGAAAGGAAAGACAAACAAGTAATTTCAGTATCTGATAGCCAAGACGCTATCCGAATAATTACAATTCATAAATCAAAAGGACTAGAGTTTGAAGCCGTTATACTTCCTTTTTGTAATTGGCAACTAGACTCTCAGAAACATGGCAATTTATTGTGGTGTAGACCATCCATCGAAGGTTTTGATGCACTTGAACTAGTGCCCGTTGCTTATGGTAGCAAACTTGAAAATACAATTTATTATAGAGAATTCTACAAAGAAAGATTACAATCATTTGTCGACAATTTGAATCTCTTATATGTGGCAACTACAAGAGCAGAAAAAGCTTTGTATATATGTTCGAATTTAAATAAAAAGAAAGAAATAAAACATGTAGGAGATTTGATTTACCACTGCATAAAAAATGGAATTATTAGTTCTGAATCAAAACATTATAATGATATTGAAAACATTTCACCATTTTGGAATAATGATGAAATGAAATTCGAATACGGAGAAATAAAAGCAAAAAAAGCAAATTCGATCAAAGAATTAAAACAAGAAATAAACAATTACCCTGTAAATCTGATGGATACAAGAGTTAAACTAAGAACAAACTCTTCTGAGTATTTTGATTTTAATCAAGAAGCAAGCATGGAATCTTTCACTCCTGTTAGCGAGGGTAATTTAATACATAGACTTTTTCAGGATATTAATTACAAAGATGATTTAGATAGAGCGATTGCAAAACTTGTATTTGAAGGAAAAATAAATACAGAACAGGAGCAAGAGTTATATCTATTTGCGAAAAACCTTCTTGACTCCGATCTTGTGCAGGATTGGTTTGACAAAGAATGGAAAGTAATGAACGAAAGAGATATTCTTACAGGAAAAGAAAACCAATACCGACCAGATAGGATTATATATAAAGATGATTACGCAATTGTAATTGACTATAAATTCGGAAATAAAAAGAGCAAAAATTATAAATATCAAGTAAAAAAATATAAAGATCTCCTATTTCAAACTGGTTTCAAAAATGTTGAAGGATATATATTATATGGCAAACTTGGAGAAACAGAAAAAATATAAACACTAATATATAAGCATTATTCTTCTTCCTAAAAAATATTTCGGAAGAAGGATAATGAATTTAACAAATGCATTCTATTTTTATTAAATTCATTAAACAATAAAATACATCAAACTAAATCATACTATTTATCAACATAAATGACTTATTTATTTCAATCCTCAGATATATAGCTAAACCTGACAAAAAGTACAATAATAAGTATTTGTAAAAAAATTATTCTTCTTCCATTTTCTTTTTATAAAAAAAAGATTATTCATACTTTCTCGTGTATAAAAACTAATCCCAAATTAGATTATGGAGCAAGATCAAGAAAATCAGCAGCAGCAAATAATTCAACAAAATCAACAAGGACCAATAAACCAAGTAATACCACAAGGACAAGTAAATGTAGGAAATCACCAGTTGGTACTTGTAGAAGATTTAAGAGTTATTTCCAATAGAGAATATGATGATTTACAAGTTATATTAGAACATTTCTTTGGACTAACTGACCTACAGCCCACCCAAATAGAAAACAACATTTCACATTTTAATTTAAATTATAACTCCTACCTATATATTATGCACATAGCAGATAAGATTTGTGCCAATGTATTAAATAAGGAGAACATACTAATAAATCAGAATAGACCACTTTCAAATAGTCAATTATCATTACTAGAAAATATTAAAAACAATAGGGAAAATTATGATTTAATATCATATATATGTACAGATAATAACGAGACAAATCAAAAGGAAAGATTAAATAGAATAATTGACGAATATTCTGATATAATAAATGAATGTATCGATATACCAGAATTAGAAGATCAAGACATTTACGAATACATGCTGAATAAAAGCATTGAAATGATAAAGCGACTACAGCAAGGTGAAAATTTTGAGTTTATAACAGATGAGACTAATATTATAACAGATATCCTAAATAAAAAAACTCAGGAAGAGTTTTATTTCAAAGAAAACGAGGAACATAAAAACGACTTCCTAATAAATACAGATGATTTTGTGAAATTCATAAACTATTTATTTTGGATTCACTTTTATAAAGGAATAAAAAAGTGGAGTGAAGAATACAACAATTGAAGAAATGTAAGAATCAAAATTTATAATTGGCTACTATTTAATAAAATAAAAATATTTTAATCTATTAATATAAACAGGTTTAATATGTGTGTAATAGGCATTTATTAGCTTACAATATATATTTAACAGATTAAGAAATTCAATATTTACAATCATTTTTAATATTATTTGAAACATAAAGAATAATTTTTCTATCTTCGTAGCGAATACCCAAACTAGTTATTATGCTATCGATTGATGCAATCATTGTACTTATTGTTCTGATATTCATTCTTTTGTCTTTCTACAAAGAATGGGTTGGCCCTGCATTTACATTTCTAATTGCAGTGGTAGGGCTTGGTATATGCGGTATTTTGACTCCAAAAGAAATTTTAAGTGGCTTTGCCAATGATCAAGTTGTAGTAATTTTAATGTTACTACTAATAGGAGATATTATTCGAGATTTGGGAATTGTAGAAGTGATGTTCGATAAAATATTTCGAAAATCAAAAACTTACCAACAATTCATGGGGAGAATGATATTATTGGTAGGAGGATTCTCAGCCTTTCTTAATAATACCCCACTAGTAGCAGTGATGATGCCTTATGTTAATTCATGGTGTATGCGCAGAAAAATATCCCCTGCTAAATTAATGATTCCATTATCATATGCTGCAATATTAGGTGGATGTATGACATTAATTGGAACCTCAACCAATCTTATTGTAAACGGAATGGTTGTGGAACAAGAAATAATAAAAGATCTTGAAACATTAGATATGTTTAGTTTCACCTGGGTTGGATTACCCATGTTGATAATTGGAGGAATATATTTAATGCTTGTTGGAAAAAAGTTACTACCTGATACAAGAAACTCATTAGAAGATTATTCTGAGAACACTAGAAAGTATATGGTAGAGGCAATTATAAAGCCCAATTCAGATTATATTGGAAAAACTATAAAAGAACTTAGGTTAAGCGAATTGTTTGGACTACATTTGTATCAATTACATCGCAATGGGGAAAAAATGGATTTAAAATCATCAAGCTTCAAATTAAAAGCAAATGATGAACTATTATGTTTCGGAAATCCAGATACAGTTGCAGATATGATTAACCCAAACTCGGGATTCAAACTTCCCAGCGTGGGAATGTTCATAAAGAAAAAACGAACAAAAGTTGTAGAAATAGTTATATCTCATAACTCAACTCTAATCTCAAAAACTGTAGGAGATGCAAATTTCAGAAGAAATTACGATGCTACAGTTATAGGAGTTCACAGAAATGGAGCTAGAGTAAGAGGAAATATAACAGAAATGAAATTAAGAGCAGGAGATGTGCTTTTATTACTAGGTGGTGACGGTCTAGTAGAAAAAAGCCACTCTATAAATGATTTTTATTTCATTTCAAAAGTAAAAGAGTTTAGAAAGCAAGAAGCATATAAAATAGGATTGTTGTTAGGAGGAACAATTGTTGCAGTAATTTTATCTGCACTCAAAATTGTACCACTATTTATGTCATTAATTGTAATGATTATAGTAATTTTGGCTCTTAAAATTTCAAATCCTAGAGATATTGCACAAAGATTAGACTTTAATTTAGCTCTAATCATAGCACTATCACTAGCATTTGGGACAGCAATGCGAAAGTCTGGTCTTGCGGAACATATTGCAGATTTACTAATTAATGTATTTTTGCCATGTGGAAAATTGGGCGTAATGTTTGGAATTTATTTTATTACTACTATCTTGGCAGCTTATATTACAAATAAGGCAGCTGTAGCAATAATTTTTCCAATTTCGCTGACAATGGCAATGAGTTTACAACTCAATCCGGTGCCTTTTGTGATGATTGTTGCTTTTGCAGCAGCAGCAAACTTTATGACACCGATTGGCTATCAGACAAACTTAATGGTATACGGTCCTGGAGGATATTCATTTAAGGATTTCTTTAGAATTGGATTTCCATTAAGTATAATTTATATGGTATTTACAGTGCTAATATTGTCATACAAATATTTCTCCTGAAATTGTTCAGGATAACAAAAACTTTGCAAATATTTTTTTAAAATGATTGATATACAGCTAGATAAGAGACAATTTCTAGAGGCAGCAATTGAAGCAAGCTTACGAGCCGGAGAAAAAATCCAAGAAGTGTATGAGGGAAGAAATCGAGATGAATTTGAATTAAAACTCGATCAATCTCCACTTACAGTGGCTGATAAAAAAGCAAATTCAGTAATTTTAAAATTACTAGGTCAGTTCGATATTCCGGTTTTAAGTGAAGAAGGAAGACACGAACCATACGAAATGCGTAAAGATTGGGATCTGTGTTGGATTGTTGACCCTTTAGATGGAACAAAGGAATTCTTAAAGAAAAATCATGAATTCACTGTAAACATCGCATTAACTAAAGATGGAAAACCTATTTTAGGTGTTATTTATGTGCCAATTTTCAAACAGCTTTATTTTGGTTGTCCTGAAATTGGAGCATATAAAGCCAAACATGTTTCTATCAAAAAATGGGATTTAGAAGAACTAATTGGTCGTTCACAAAAAATCAAATCAACTGCTGATCATCCAAGCGTAGTGCATATTTTAGCATCTCGCTCACATATGAATGGTCTTACACAACAATTCGTTGATAAATTCTCCAAAAAGAATGAAATTAGATTTGTAAGTGTTGGATCTTCATTAAAATTATGTCAGGTAGCTGAAGGTCGTGCACACCTTTACCCTCGTTATGCTCCTACTATGGAGTGGGATATCGCAGCAGGACATGCAATTGTAAATGCAGCTGGTGGACATGTTTACATCTACAACGATCCTACTCGTGAGCTAACTTACAACAAGGAAGACTTGGTTAACCCATGGTTCTTATGTAAAGCTCCTGGTGTAGTTGTTGAATAACACATATAGTAAAATTGTGTAAGTAATTCACTTACAGAGAAGGCAGATATATTATATTCTATATAATTATTTGCCTTTTCTCATTTTTAATAAAAAAACAATAAATATATTTTCATGACCGAACTACTTGAAATACTAAAAATAAGCATACCTTCATTGATTGTAGCATCTACATCATATTTATTGATAAAAAAACTTATGGATTCTAGAATCAAACAGCTTGAATTAGAAAAATTCAAAGAACTTAATAAGGAAAGCTTAACTATAAGATTACAGGCCTACGAAAGATTAATACTCCTATGTGAACGAATCAACCCAAATTCTCTAATAATCAGAGAAAATCAGTCAGGCTTAACAAACTTTGAACTTGAACATAAACTTGTAGCATCCCTAAAATCAGAATTCGAACACAATCTATCTCAACAATTATACATCTCAAACAAAGCATGGAGAAAGGTAAACGAAACAAAAGATGAAATTATAATGTTGATCCGAAAAGAAGCATCTCAACTTGAAAAACAAGATTCTTCATTAGGATTATGCAAATCAATTATTGAAACATATTCACAAAACAACAATATCGTTGAAGAAAGTATAGAACTATTAAAAAAAGAAGTTTCTACCATCTGGAATTAACCTCAATATTTAGATAAAAAAAGAAGATTATATTAAGTAATATTTCGTAAATTAGACTCAGTTACTCAAACATAAAAAAAACGAAATGATAGAAAAAACAATTAGTTTAGGAAGTATTGATCCCTTAGAATTTTATGGTGTAAACAATAAAAAATTAGAAGTACTACGAGAACTTTTTCCTAAATTAAACATTGTAGCCAGAGGTGATAAAATTATTGTAAATGGCGAAAATGGTCTTCTTGAATTATTCGAGAAAAAGATAGATTTACTTATTCAACATTTCGACAAGTACAATGTTTTAACTCTTTCGAATCTAAAACGCATCGTATTAGAAGGTTCACCAGAACTTGAAAGTCTGGATAATCCTGAAAATATAATATTATTCGGTAATAATGGAAAGATAATCAGAGCTAGAACTCACAATCAAAAAGTATTGGTAGATAGCTCTGCAAAAAACGATATGGTTTTCGCATTTGGACCTGCTGGCTCAGGAAAGACCTATACCGCTATTGCACTAGCTGTAAAAGCTCTACGAAACGGTGAAGTGAAAAAGATTATTCTTAGCCGACCAGCTGTCGAGGCAGGCGAAAGCTTAGGTTTTTTACCTGGAGATCTGAAAGAAAAAATCGACCCATATCTTCAACCACTATACGATGCCTTATCGGATATGATACCTCCCAAAAAATTGGCTGAATATTTCCATTCTGAAATAATTCAAATTGCGCCACTAGCCTATATGAGAGGTCGAACACTTAATCATGCTTTTGTAATTCTTGACGAGGCACAAAACACAACTACAAAACAGTTGAAAATGTTTCTAACAAGAATGGGCACAAATGGGAAATTCATGATTACTGGAGACATAAGCCAAATTGACTTACCAAAAAAACAATCATCCGGGATGGTCCAAGCATCACGTATACTTAAAAATATAGAAGGCATAGGGATGGTTTATTTCGACAACAGGGATATAATAAGACACCGACTTGTGAAAGAAATAGTATCAGCATACGAAAAGGACGAGGAGAAACGAATCGAAAAAGAAAATAAAAAATCAGAAACTAAAGAACAGTAAGCCTAACAAACATCTGAATATATTCCAAATACACCTCCTATAAACACATCCGAAGCTTTTGATTAAATTAAGTAATAATATTATTACGAGTCCTAAACAAAAGCTTCGGATTCGGAATAACTAGACGAATCAGTTATACAATCTACTAAACTAATACATACATTCCCAAATACTTAAAAACAATTAGCCAAAATATGAAACAAAAAGAGATTATAGAATTTGATTACCAAAAACGACTTAGTGAAATCTTAGACCTTTCTTGGAAAATCTTTAAATCTCAATTCATATATGGAAGACACGAAATAAATAAAGAAGCGCCATTCCAACATCATTTTGCTCAAATAATTAGAAGTGTAGGTAATCTATATTCGATTGCTGAAAAAGATCTTTTCAAAGTTGACTTAGAAACAAAGTGCGAAAATATTAATGGAAAATCTAAATACATTGATATATCCTGTGAATTTGTAGATATAATAAAATGTGCACTTGAATTGAAATTTAAAACAGCAAAACAAGGAGCACAAGACCATGGGCGAATTGATGCTTACATTGACATCAAAGCACTTGAACTTGTAACAGAAAAACTGTTTGATTTGGGCAAATTCTATATGATCACAGATAGCACACCATATATAAAACAATCGGTGAAAGGTGTTGGCACTGTCTTCGCCACCCATAACGGACATATTAGTGAAAAAGGAAAAGAATTATGGTATAACAGCAAAGGGCGAGAACAGATTCGACTGAGTTTGAGAAATTCATATCAATTTGAATGGGAAAAAATAAATAATTGGTACTTTCTTGATTTAACGGTTTCCAAAACAACTTAGAAACTCTAGTACAACAATCTTTAGCATTAAAAAGACTCAAGCTAAATGATATAAAAACCAACGAATTATTATTGCTTTTATAATAGCCATAAACATCAAATACGAACAATTAAAGAAAAAAATCTACTATAGTTTTGATTGGCAACCAATAACTCTCAAAACAATAAATTATCACTGGCTCCTATCTGACTTTTTTTTACTAATATTGCAGTCATTTCTAAAAAATAAATATTGAATATCCAATACTAAAAAAAATGTTTTTAATTCAATAAATAATATAAAATATCGATCTCGAAACTTATATTAGATTTTTTTAGCATCATCGAAGATAATATAACAAAGATTAATCATTAATTCTAAATTATATTTCTATATTTAATTCATTAAATTGAAATTATCATAAAATCATGAGTTCATACGTTGTTTCAGCAAGAAAATATCGTCCACAAAGCTTTTCCACAGTAATAGGTCAAGAGAATATTACATCAACTTTAAAAAACGCAATCGTAAATGAAAAATTAGCACACGCATATTTATTTTGCGGACCTAGAGGAGTTGGAAAAACATCCTGTGCCCGATTATTTGCAAAAACAATCAACTGTCTTAGCCCTGTCAACAAAGAGGCTTGTAACAAATGCGAATCATGCCTTGCATTTAATGAGAACAGGTCATACAATATCCACGAATTAGATGCTGCATCAAACAACTCGGTTGAAGATATTAGAACAATAAATGAGTCGGTTCGAATACGTCCTCAAATAGGAAACTATAGTGTATATATAATTGACGAGGTGCATATGTTATCAACAACAGCCTTTAACGCATTTCTGAAAACATTAGAAGAACCGCCAGCTCATGCCATATTCATATTAGCAACTACCGAAAAACATAAAATTCTACCTACAATTCTTTCAAGATGTCAAACATATGACTTTAAAAGAATTAGCGTATTAAATACAATAAAACAGCTTCAAAAAATTGCCTTAAACGAAGGAATAAAGATAAGTGAAGACAGCTTAAATCTGGTTGCTCAAAAAGCAGATGGAGCAATGCGTGATGCCCTTTCTATCTTTGACCAAGTGGTAAGCTTCTGCGGAAATGACATTGAATACAAACAAGTTGTAAGACAATTAAACATTCTTGATGCAGATTACTACTTCCAACTAATAGAAGCATTTATAATTGGCGATATAACAAAAATACTATTAACTGTTGATGAAATAACAGACAAAGGATTTAATTTACAACATTTCCTTATGGGTATGAGTTCTCATTTCCGAAATTTACTTGTAGCTAAAGATGGAAAAACAGTAAACCTAATTGAAGCAAGCCAGAGCATTAGAGAAAAATTTCTTCAACAAACAAGCAAATGTTCCAATTTACATATACTAAAATCATTAGATATTATAAATAAAGCTGACATCAACTTCAAATCAAGTCTAAATCAGCGACTACATACAGAGCTTTGTCTTCTAAATTTACTACAGGTATTTAACAATCAGACAGAAACAGAAAAAAAAACTGAAAAGCTAGATGTTATCAACCAAACTAAAGATAAAAGAATTGCAGAGACTAAACCCTCTGCAAAACAAGAAGATAACAAAACAAAGCCTGCCAATAAAGAAGTAAAAACCCCAGAGAACAAGGAAGTCAAAGTAGAAAAAAAAGAAACTAAAGAAGCAGTAACAGATAATACTTCTATTCCGAAGACACATAAAAAAACTGGAATAAAGCAAACAGTTTCAATCAAAGATTTAATGAACTCTGGAATAAGTTCAAAAAAAACAGAACCGACAAAAAAGAATGAGGAAGAAGTAAAAACTTCTACAGAAAAAAAATACTTTGAATTCACATTAGAGAATCTAAAAAAATCATTTAAAAAATTAGAACAAAGTCCAAGATTATCTGACAGATACAAAACCAGCATAAGATTAATCCATCCTGAAATATCGGATAACCAAATACTTATAAAGGTTAACAATGATATCCAGTTGAGTGATATGAAACAAATGAACGGAATGTTAAAAACATATTTCAATAGAGTATTTAACAAAACCGATATAGAAATAATTTTAAAAATGGACGAAACTAATAGCCGAAAAAGAAACTTTACAAGTGCAGATAAATTCCAATATTTAGCGGAAAAGAATCCAGTTTTAAAACTACTAAAACAAAAAATGTCACTTGATTTTGAATAAATTTTAAAAATAGGTTGTATAGCATATTTTTGGAAGCCATTAAACTTGAATAAAAAGCAGTTTAATGGCTTTTATTTTAGGTAATTACAATTAAAGAAATAATTCTTTAAAAAAAAGGCTCAAGTTTATTTGAATAAATAAAAATTGTATATGTTTACCCATGTAATTGTAACAAATCATACGCAATTGGGGAAGTATTATTTCGATTATTTAATAGTAATATCTACAGCAAAATTGTTTATTTTTTAACAATAATACTTGTAGAATAGACCTATATAAAGGATATAAATATTATCCATAAAAAGATTGAAAAAATATATCAATTGAGTAGAAAATTTAGAAATAAAGTGAATTGACATATTTAAAAAAAATATAAATTTACTTTCTCTAAATTTGAAAGACGCAATACAGATTTAGAAATATTTATAATATAATAATAAACTAACTAATTACTCCTAACTAATATTAGGGCATAATTAAAAAATTAAGCAAAGACGGTTATGGAAAACAAGTCGAAGATTATTTACACAAAGATTGATGAAGCTCCAGCTTTAGCAACGTATTCCTTACTACCTATAGTAAAAGCTTTCACAAAACACGCAGGTGTAGATGTGGAAACCAAGGACATTTCTTTGGCTGGCAGAATAATTGCCAATTTCCCAGAAAAGCTTACTGACGAGCAAAAAATAGATGACAACTTATCTATTTTGGGAGAAATGACTCAAGAAAAAGAGGCTAATATTATTAAATTGCCAAATATTAGTGCATCAATTCCTCAGTTGCAGGCAGCTATTGCAGAATTGCAAGGAAAAGGATATGATATCCCTAGCTACCCAGAAACAGCAAACACTGAAGAAGAAAAGGAATTACAGAAACGTTTCGCTAAAGTATTAGGAAGTGCTGTAAATCCAGTATTACGTGAAGGTAACTCAGACAGAAGATCAGCAGGTTCTATTAAGAAATATGCTATGAACAACCCACATAGAATGGGAAAATGGTCAGCTGATTCTAAATCTAAAGTTGCACACATGCAATCAGGTGATTTCTTTGGTAATGAAAAATCTGTTACTGTTGAAAACGAAACTAATGTAAAAATCGTATTTGCTAACTCAGCAAACGAAATTGCAAATGCTAAAGTTTTAAAAGATTCATTTAAAATTGAAGCTGGTGAAGTTATCGACTCAACAGTAATGAGCGTTAAAGCTTTAAGAGAATTCTACCAAAAATCAATTGATGAAGCAAAAGCTGAAGGAGTATTATTATCTCTTCACCTTAAAGCTACAATGATGAAAATCTCTGACCCTGTATTATTCGGTCATGCAGTAGAGGTTTTCTACAAAGATGTTGTTGCTAAACACGCTGATACTATCAAAGAATTAGGTGTTAACTTCAACAATGGTTTAGGTGATCTTTATGCTAAAATGGGTCAATTACCTGAGGCTAAGAAAACTGAAATCGAAAACGATATTATGGAGGTTTACAAGACTCAGCCAGCTTTAGCAATGGTTGACTCTGACAAAGGTATTACTAACCTTCATGTACCAAATAATGTAATTATTGATGCTTCAATGCCAGTTGTTGTTCGTGATTCAGGTATGATGTGGAACGCAAAAGGTGAATTACAAGATACTTTAGCAATGGTTCCAGATAGATCATATGCAACAATGTATCAAGTAGTAGTTGAAGATTGTAAGAAAAACGGTGCATTCGATCCTACAAAAATCGGTACTGTATCAAACGTTGGTTTGATGGCTAAAAAAGCTGAAGAGTACGGATCACATGACAAAACATTCACTGCTGCTAGCAATGGTGTATTTGCAGTTGTTGATGCTGACAATAATGTATTGATGACTCAAGAGGCTGAAGCTGGTGATATCTTCAGAATGTGTCAAGTTAAGGATGCTCCTATCAAAGACTGGGTTAAATTAGCAGTAAACAGAGCTAAAGCTTCTGGTAGTCCTGCTGTATTCTGGTTGAATGAAGAGCGTGCTCATGATGCTCAAATCATCGCTAAGGTTGAAAAATATCTTCCAGAATTTGAAACTGAAGGTCTTGAAATCAAAATTCTTTCTCCTGACAATGCAATGAAATTCTCATTAGAAAGAATCAGAAAAGGTGAAGATACTATCTCAGTAACTGGTAACGTATTACGTGACTACTTAACTGACTTATTCCCAATCATCGAATTAGGAACAAGTGCAAAAATGCTTTCTATTGTTCCATTAATGAAAGGTGGAGGTTTATTCGAAACTGGTGCTGGAGGTTCTGCTCCAAAACACGTACAACAGTTTGTAGAAGAAGGTCACTTACGTTGGGACTCATTAGGTGAATTCCTTGCATTAGGAGTATCATTAGAGCATTATGCAAACGCATTTGGCGTAGAAAAAGCTCAAATTTTAGCTACTACATTAGATGCAGGTGTAAGTAAATTCTTAGAAAACAGAAAGTCACCATCAAGAAAAGTTAACGAAATTGATAACCGTGGATCTCACTACTATTTCGCACTTTATTGGGCTGAAGCTTTAGCTGCACAAAATCAGGATGCTGAATTAAAAGCAACATTCGAAAAAGTAGCAAAAGACTTAGCTGCAAAAGAAGAAGAAATTCAAGCTGAATTAATCAAAGCTCAAGGTACTCCAGTTGATTTAGGTGGATACTATATGATCAATGATGAATTAGCTGAAAAAGCTATGAGACCAAGTACAATTTTAAATACAATTATAGATAACATCTAAAATATAATTTAACTTTTGTATTTTTTGACACAAAAATTTTAATAAAATGGGTATTAAATACATATGTATTTATACCCATTTTTAGTATACAGCAAACAATAATGTTAAATTTATCTATATTCAAAATTAATTACATAATTATTGCCTAAAAACATATATCAAAATTTTGATATATGATACTAAAACTTAAAATTCGCAGAGTCAAAAACAAATAAATTATCAAAACAAAAAAAAGATTGTACACTTCTGTTTACTAGTAAATTGAAGTAGATACAATAATTATAATACAAATCTTTTTTAACGATGATACCTAAAAATAAAGCTCAAGCAGGTACATTTGAATCAGGAGACATCATGATTCTTTTAGAACCTATTGAGGAAAATAGAAATGAAATCGATTTGTCTTCGAATGTGTTATTACAATTTGAAGATGATATCAGGAATGTAATCAATACAGTTCTTGATAAATATGAAATTACTAATGTTAGAGTAATTGCTAAAGATAAGGGTGCTTTAACTCCAACAATTGAAGCAAGAGTAGAAACAGCAGTAAAAAGATCACTAGGTATTCAGGAGGGTACATTGCAATGAAAAGAAAAAGAAGAAGTATGTTGTACATACCAGGTAACAACCCTGCGATGATTCAACAATCAGGAGTTTACGGATGTGACGCAGTATTACTTGACCTTGAGGATGCTGTAGCTTTAAACCAAAAAGATGCAGCTCGTATCTTAGTTAGAAACATGATCAAAACAGTAAACTTCTACGATACTGAAGTTTGTGTTCGTGTTAACAACCCAAATACTCCATTCGGTATTTCCGACCTTGAAGAAATTGTACCTCTACAACCAAACAATATCAGATTCCCAAAAACGGAATCAGTTGATGATGTTAACCAATTTATGGCAGAGGTAGAAAGAATCGAAAAAGAGCACGGTATTGAAAATCCAACGATGACAATTCACGTAATGATCGAAACTGCTAAAGGTGTTGCAAACGTTTATGAAATTGCAAAATCTCATCCACGTATCGATGCTATTACTATCGGTGGTCAAGACCTTACTGCTGACATGGGAATTGAAAAAACTATGGACGGAGTAGGTATTGACTATGCACGTAAGAGAATTGTTATGGCAGGTAAAGCATGTAATCTTGACGTTTTAGATACTGTATTTGCAGATGTAAACGACGAAGAAGGATTACGTGAAGAAACTAGATATATCAAGAAACTAGGTTTTGCTGGTAAAGCAATGATTAATCCTCGACAAGTTGATGGAATTCACGAGGTATTTAATCCAACCGAAAAAGAAATTAGATATGCTTACAGAGTTTATTCTGAATTCTACAAGAATAAATTAGAAGGTATTGGTGTATTTGCTATCGATGGTAAAATGATTGATGCACCAGTTGTTCAAAGAGCAATTACTGTATTAAATCTTGCAGGAATTAGTCTTGAAGAGATTGAAGAAAATTACAAGTAAATCAGGCCTGTAACGTATTAAATTGAATTTGTTATGATTAAAAATATATTAGGCATAGAAGTACCTGAACAGATTGATGGATTAGGTGATGTTAAGCCTTATGCAGGTGTATGGAGCAATATCGAAGACAATAAAGTATCTGAAAATGTTGCTAGACCTGTAAAAGCAAAAAAAGCTCATACTAGCAAAGTATGCGATAGCTTAAAAGAAGCTATTGAAAAATCAAACCCACATGATGGAATGACTGTAACATTTCACCACCACCTTAGAGGAGGAGACGGTGTTTTGATGCAAACTATCGAGATTTTAGATGAATTAGGAATCAAAGATATCACTCTTGCTTCTTCTTCTCTAACTTCTGCTCACGATGGATTGGTTCCTTATGTTGAAAAAGGAATGATTACTAGAATATTCTCTTCTGGTATTCGTGGTCGTCTTGGTGAAATAATTTCAATGGGTAAGTTAAAACACCCAGCTATTATTCACTCACACGGTGGTAGAGTTCGTGATATTCTATCAGGTAGAATTAAACCAGATTTATCAGTTCTTGCTGCTTCAGCTGCTGACGAGGAAGGTAATTCAACTGGTAGTTTTGGTCCTTCTGCTTTTGGTTCTATGGGTTATGCAGATATAGATGCTAAATATTCAAAAAATGTTATTATCGTAACTGATAATATGGTTGAATATCCATGTATACCTGCTAGCGTTAGACAAAACTATGTTGATTTTGTTGTGAAAATTGACACTATTGGCGATGCTGCTAAAATTGCTTCAGGAACAACTCGTATTACTAAATCTCCTATGGATTTAAGAATTGCTAAAATTGCTTCTACTGTAATTGAGCATTCGGGTTTATTCAAAAATGGCATGTCATTCCAAGTTGGTGCAGGTGGTGCTTCTCTTGCTGTTGCTAAATTCCTTCGCGAGGATATGAAACGCAAAGACATCAAAGGTAGCTTTATGATTGGTGGTGTTACTTCTTACGGTGTTGATATGCTTGAAGAAGGACTATTCCAAGCAATTTTTGATGTTCAGTCATTTGATGCTGCTGTAAGTACTTCTGTTTTGAACAATCCTAAGCATGTTGAAATCACTTGTGATCATTATGCAAACCCTAATAACTGTGGTGCAATGACAAACAAATTAGATGTTGTTGTTCTTGGTGCTTTAGAGGTTGATGTTGATTTCAATGTAAATGTTATTACTGGTTCTTCTGGCGAAATTCGTGGTGCTTCTGGTGGTCACTCTGATACAGCTGCTGGTGCAAACTTAACAGTTGTTGTTTGTCCATCTTTTAGAGGTAGATTACCTATCATTACAGAAAAGGTACACACTGTTGTAACTCCAGGAGAAAGTGTTGATGTAGTAGTTACTGAGAGAGGTGTTTGTGTTAATCCATCAAAACCAAACTTGAAAGCTGCTTTAATCAAAGCTGGTGTTAATGTTGTTGAAATAGACGACTTAAGAAAAGAAGTTGAAAAAATAACTGGCACTCCTGCTCCAAAACAACTAGGTAACAAGCCTGTTGGATATGTTGAATATAGAGATGGTAGTATTCTTGATGTAATATATAATGTTGAGAACCTAAGCTAGTTCTTTAGCTATAGAGAATAAAAAAAGAGTCGGGTAAATTAATTTTATCCGACTCTTTTTATTTTATTTTACAATAAGCTTTCCAATATATTTTTTATCCCCAATTAGTTTTAATAAATGCATTCCTGGTTTTAGTCTTCCTCTATTTATTAGAACATTATCACCTGTGATATTTTTTATTACTTCCACTATTTTACCTTTATTATCAACTACTATTAATTTAAATTTAGAATTATTAGTATTTGGAAATTTCACATTTACTTTATCCTTCATTGGATTTGGATAAACGATTAAAGAATTATTATCAAAATCTTTATTATCAAGCTTAGTAATACTGGTTGGACTAGCAGACAAGCCAATAAATGCTTTGATTCCAAGAGATGTACTAGGCTTACTAGCAAACAAATCAGTGTAACTATACCAAAAATCTCGACTACCTATATAAGCAGTATTATTCCAAGAATTAGAATTACTAAAATTATTTAAAGAAACAGCAAATTTATCTGTTTCAAGATTATTAGTAATCTCATAACCTACATAAAAATCTCCTGAAACCCTAACAGGATAATTTAAATCAAAATCATTGTATGTACCTTCATTAAATTTGGTAATTGCAATATTTTGTTCATACAACACTTTACCTGGTTTCTCTCCTCCATCCCAAATCTTTATTTTTATATCCGAACCAAGTGTGCTTTGGGCATGAATAACATAGAAACTTACTTTTTTAACAGAGTTTATTTTTGTATTAGGAAGGGTGAATTTTTCGGCAAATTGACTAAATCCCTGTTTATTACTACCAGAAATAGGTTCTTTATTATAATTATCGAAATATGCAATTACTGCATCATCTGATATATTCTGCAACCATTTATCACTTGTACTATAGAGATCTTCAACCTTAATATACTGCTCCTTTATTTCGGTACTGGTACCAAAATTTGAACTGACAGATAAACTAACATCATAGACTCCCTCCTCTTCATATCTAACAATAGGATTTTGAGCTGTTGAAGAAGATGGAACTCCCCCATCAAACGACCATAACCAAGAATCTATTTCACCAAATGATTTATCTATGAATTGAACATCGGTATCTACATTTAATTCTACCAAATTTGAACTAAAATCAGCCTTTACTCCCGATACCTTTATATAGTTATTTAACTTGAAAGTAGACACACCTCTCGAATTTCTTATTTCTAATTCAACAGAATAATAACCTGGATTATTATAAGAGATTCCCATAGGGTTTATATCAGAAGAACTTGAGGGACTAGCGCCTTCAAATGTCCATTTTATAGAACTTATATTATCACCTACAGAAAGATTTTTGAAATCAATTTTAGCTCCAACATCAACATTAGTTTTATCTGCTATAAAGAAAACTTTGGGTTTGTAACCACTAAAATCCATATCGCTTGAAAAACTTCCATTTCCATGAGTAGATACAGCAATAAAACCATCTCTTCGTGATTTTATCATTGAAACAATACTATTGCCTATTACATTCTCGGCTGTATGAGTCCATTTTGTAGAATTCCCATTTAATTTTTCAGTCTGAAACAGACCAATACTAGTTCCTGCTAAATAAACAATCGATTCAGGAGTATTAACTATAGCTATCGAACGCACAGAAGGTTCAGCATCAGTAGTTGATTCAAGATTTCCACCAACGGCAGACCAATTAGCACCTCCATCAAGAGTATGAAAAATACTTTCAACTCCATAATTAGAAAAAGCAATTAATATTTCATCTTCATTTAGAGGGTTTAAATCTATACTAATAGGATATGCACCAGATGGAAAATTACCCCCAGTAATATTTTCTTCACTTGCATCTTTAGTATTGGCATTTGTTATCTTATAAAGTTCCCCAACACTATTACCATAATAAAGCGTGTGATTAGTAGTATAAGATGATTTCAGAACAGTAATTACGTGATTATGGGATGTTACAGGAATTCGAATCCAATTAATATTAGTTGTACTATTGCTAAATTTAGGAATATCAAATATATTTGAATTAACATAAATATCATCGTCTGAGGGATAATAAAGTATTGTATCATCCATTGCATCAACCTCAAAGGGATGGATAAAGGAACGATTATATGTACTCGAAAAAGATGGATCGACCCTTGTGAAATAATAAGGGCGAACATCAGGATGTGTTTGCAAATAAACTCTCCCATACTGAGTAGAACTCAAACTGTAATCTCCATTTTGAATCAATGCACAAAATGCTCCATCTCCACTAAGTACATTTTCCCAATCAGACATTTCGGTATTATTATAACTTATCCAGGTTCCATTATCCTGAAATCCGGTCATCAGGGATTTATCATCCAAATCATCAGAATTAATTGCAAGCGTATAAGCTTGAGTTGTTAAATATCCATTATTTAGGCTAAACCAATCTACTGGTTCAAATTTATTATCATAAGGATTACTATCATAATCCTGTTTGTAGTCGGCAGTATAACTAATTCCTCCATCATGTCCACACAACATTCTATCTGAAAAATCATGGATAAAACAAATATTATGAATATCGGGATGATGATTGTCATACATAGTAACATTATTTTCGGTTGCATACCCACCTATCCAATAGATATTATCTTTAGAAGAAAATCCATCATCTGATCTAAATAAATTAGTTCCTCCAATAAAAACAATATTTTCATTTTCAGGCGACACAGCTACAACCAAGTTATATCCAGTTTGAGCATTAAAACCATTGACATCACGACTACCGCCCCCCCTTATAGGGATATTTGCGGACAAATCTGTAAAAGAATAATTACTTGCATCAGTATAGTCAAGCCTTAGTAGTAAATTGTCTTGGGTTGAGTTTCCAGGTTCATATGCAAGAAAAAAGACAACATCTTTATTATTAACAGATTTTGCATAATCCATAACCATCCTCTTAATTCTATATGCATATATATTGGAACTAACTAGGTTCTCCCAATTAGTCTCACCTAAGCCTTTACGTTTAATACCAGAATACGAATCGCCTCCTCCAAATAAACATGAATACACATCCCCTTGAGGAGTACAAATCACATCAGAATAATAGTTGTACGAACTAATATTTCCATGTTCCTTAATCCAACTAGTGCCACCATCGGAAGAAGAAAGTATCATATTGAAACAAGCAGCATATAAATCACCATTAATAGGATTGACTGCAATATTCCAAACATAATCAAATGCCTTTAAAATATCAGGATCCATAGTTAAATTAGATATATGGTGAAAGCTCAGTCCTCCATCAATAGATTTAAAAATTCCAACACCTTTATATGCAGCACCTGTCTCTGATGCCGAATTTCCAATTAGTTCGCCTGTTCCATAATACCATACATTAGTATGACCAGGTCGGGTATCCTGCACTATACATGTAATAGCAGGATGATTTTTAAAACCGGACACCCTAGTCCAATTAAAACCACCATCTGTAGTTCTCCACAATCCTCCTGAGACTCCACCAGCAAGATAAGTTGATCCTTTACGATCTGAAACATCCACTGCAAGTGCTCTAGTACGTCCTCCTACATTGTTAGGACCGATAGGAGTGTAGACATTCGACATATTCTTAAATTTGCGATGAAATTGAGAATAATTATTCTTATAAAACTCTAATTCTTTTTCTCTAATACCACTAGGAATCTTTTTCGTAATTGGATTAATAAGTATACTATTCTCATAATTTAATCTTGCCAAAGGTGCATCTGGAAAACGAGGAATCTGATTGTTTGATTCCTTATCTTTTATCTTTGCAAGTTTTCTTTTATTTAGATTCTTACTTGTTAGACTCTTATATGTTTTTTCAGAAATAACAATAATATTAGTATCAGAATTTATTTTTCTAATACTGCGAATTGTATCTTGAGCCATAATATTTTTATGATTTAAACCATAAAAAATAGTCAGAATACAAATTAAATAAGTTATTTTATTCATAATAAATAAGTTTTAGTAAAAACTGGTAAATAAAAGTTCTACTTCCAAATCAGAATCAAACGTGGTGTTTTAAAATTTACATAATTCCCATTTAGGGATGTCATCCTAATTCTAAGATCAATTGGACTATCTGGGAACTCATTCTTTAGATTATATTGGGTGTTTATCCATGTATATGAGGTTTCACTAGTTGTAATCATACTATTTTTTATTGGTTTAGAATTGGTATAGTCATACAATTCTAATTGACACTGTTCCGAACTATTTTCTGCTTTAATAAAAGCAGAAAATATCACTGAATCCACCGAATGAAAATTTTGAATATTAAACTGTTGAATACTATTAAATTCATTATATATTTCTGAGGAAGTTGTCCCATACGATGAATTTGAAGCCATATTAAAATCAAATCGCAACTCTTTTGAATTATTCGAATTACAAATAAAGTGGGAGCTTATTATCTCATCTTCATTAAGCATTCCATTCATATCTACGTCCTTTCCTAAATTGAATTTTAATCCTCCATATGGACAATTATCTCCAGGTGCTTCCTCTTGTATATCGATTATTTGATATTTGTTATCCTCTGATGAATCATGTCCTAAATCTTCCCCATAACAAAAAAACTGTGTATTCAGAACCTCATCATCAGTCAATATTTTATCTCTATTAGAATCTATCCCTGTACTAATCCTAAAACCACCTTTTTCACATTCGATACCTGCTTGAATTTTATCGACTTTTGTTAAACTTGAATATCCATTATCACCATCCTCTCCATTGCGACGGCATGATAAATAAATAAAAGCTGCTGCTAAAACTAAACAGATCCAAAATATTTTATTCATTTCTACTTTTTTAATAAATGTTCATTTAGCTTCTTGTACGTATTGTTTAAAAAAAAGTTAATTAAATAGTCCTTTTTATTTATGTTTTTTTTAGATAGTATACAGAAACAATAATTGACATTCTGAAAATTATCATTAAATGTATATTATATAGTTAGCTCAATCTAGAATAGATGGCAATAATAAAATCAGATATAGACTCAGAATTTTAAGACTAAACAAGATATTTGATACACAGTAAGCTGTTTTCATGGGATTTAACATACATTTACCCATCAAGAAAGAATATAATAGAGTACTCATATTCGATTTTTGTTGTTTATAATAACTTAGTTCTCATATTTTAATTTAATTATTAAAAAATAAATGACTGTGTAAGAATTTGTTTAGTATCTTTGTTGCAATTTTTAATAAAAAATAAATCATCAACAATCTACAAATTCATTAATAACAGTAGGTTGCGGTATTCAAGAAATACGAAAATTATAATATAATGGCTAAGCAAAAGCAAGAGATGTTATTTGGTATTCATGCATGCATGGAGGCTATAAAACAGGAAAAACAAATAGAGAAAGTACTTATTAGAAGTGGACTTACAGGCAGGTTATATAATGATTTGTTTGATTTAATTCGTGAGCAAAATGTAGATTATCAATTTGTGCCTGCAGAAAAAATGAAAACTTACAACAGGAAATCTGTTCAAGGTGTAATTACTTTAATGTCTCCAGTTGCATATGCCGAATTAGATGATGTATTGGAAAACCAAATTGCAAGTGGCAAAAAAGGTCTTTTCTTAATTCTTGACCGAGTTACAGATGTAAGGAATTTTGGAGCAATAGCAAGAAGTGCTGAATGTGCAGGTGTTGATGGAATTATAATACCATTTAAAAACTCAGCAAAAATAACTCCAGATTCTATAAAAACATCGGCAGGAGCTTTACACAAAATTCCTGTATGTCGAGTACAGAATCTAAAAACTACTGTTAGAAGACTTAAATCGGAAGGAATTAGAATAGTAGCAGCAACAGAAAAAACTGAAACTAATTATACTGATGTTGACCTAAATTTATCAACAGCTATTATAATGGGGTCAGAAGATGAAGGAATTGATGAATCATTATTAAGACTTGCTGACGAAAAAGCAATGATTCCTATTTTGGGAGATATATCTTCTTTAAATGTATCGGTAGCTGCATCTTTAATGGTATATGAAGCAATAAGACAAAGAGGTTTAAAGTAAATAAAACATTTAGACTCATCTCGTCAAATAAAATAAAGAAAAGACAAATTATAAAATTTGTCTTTTTTTATGTCTATTACTTATCTGCTAGTCTACACAACTTAACATATTATTTTCATTAGGCATTTTTTTTTCATAATAACATTTAATTGTATTAAATTCTGTTAGATATTATTTAATATAAGAAATTATAATTTAAAAACTTGTCTCATGTTTAAATTTAGAATCACTATCTGCATTCTATTCCTATTATCAGACATAGGTACATTAAAATCGCAGAGCCAAATTTCTTCGAAGGAAATTGAAAATCTATTCAAGGAGAATAGTATCCAAGGTTGTTTCATAATGACTAACTTAAAAACAGGAAAGCAAACTATTTACAATTCAGAACGTATAAATAAGAACTACTGTCCTGCCTCTACCTTCAAGCTATTGAATTCGTTGATTGCCCTAGAAACTAAAGTTATAGAGAACGAGAATAAAATCATAAAATGGGATGGTCACAAGCATAATATTGCCTCATGGAACAAAGATCATAATATGACTACCAGTTTGAGGCACTCTGTTGTATGGTTCTATCAGGAACTTGCAAAAAAAATAGGTAAAGAAAAAATGCAAAATTGGATAAATAAGTGCAATTATGGAAATAAGAATATTGATGGAGATATTGATAGTTTTTGGCTAGATGGGAAATTAAGGATTAGCCCTAAACAACAAATGGATTTCTTAAGAAAATTATATAATGAGCAATTGCCATTTTCGAAAACAAATCAAGCAAAATTAAAGAAGATGTTATTAGTACACCAACAAGGAAATTTTAAAATGTTTGCAAAAACTGGATGGTCGGTTAATAACGATCCTCAAACAGGATGGTATGTAGGATTCATCGAAAATAAATCAGAAGCATACGCTTTTGTACTTAATATGGATATCAACAATAAATCGGAAGCCAATAAACGGAGCGACATCACCTATTCAATTTTAAATAAATGCGAATTATTTGATTAAAAAAAAGAGGTTCAATCTATAGAATTGAACCTCTTTTTTTTATCCAAGCTTGCTTATTCTATCAAGCTTTAATTTATCTATAATTTTTATTCTTCTACCATTAATTGCAATTACGCCTTCACTTGCAAAAGTAGATAATGTACGTATTGCATTAGATGTAGTCATATTAGACAAATTGGCAATATCCTCACGAGAGAGATATACTTTGATAGTACAATCATCGTCTTCATATCCATATGTATCTTTAAGAAATATCAATGATTCTGCTAATCTACCTCTAATATGTTTTTGTGTTAAAGTAATAGTTCTATTATTCGAGAAACCTAATTCGGTGCATAATGAACGAATAATATTTAATGAAAATTCTGGATTTGATTTTATCAATTTAAGTACAATTTCGTAACTAACAGTACAAGTAATTGAATCTTCGATTGCAACTGCTGAAGCTATATTATTTTCTTCTGCAAACAAGGCTCTATACCCTATAAAACCAACAGGCTTAGCCATTCTAACAATCTGCTCCCTTCCTCCAATTCCTTCTTTAAAAATCTTTACCTTACCCTCCGATAAGCACACCAAGCCCAAAGGACGCTCTCCTTCTTTATAAATATACTCACCTCTTTTGAAGAAAGAACATGTCATATTCTTCATCAAATATTCTTTGTCATCCTTTCCTAGTACATTAAATAAAGAATTAGTGTTATCTACAACCTCACGACATATTTTTTCTCTAGATTTTCTTTCGTTTTCAATCATATCTAAATTGATATTTTTAGTTTAATCAATCCATGTTTTACAGCAGGCAAATGTATAAGAATAGATTCGAATTCCAAAAGTAATATAGAAAAATTTCGTTAATACTTTCTATATATAAATCTCTTGAAAATACAGCATTTACTGAAATAATCTTATTACTAACATTTTAGTTTGTCATATTAAATTCTAAGATATTAAAATTTAATAATATATGAAAATCAAATTTCTGCCTTTTTTACAACAGCTAAAAATATAAAAAAAAATGCTACATTGAAAGATTATTTTAAGTATACCTATACAATACAAAATTCAAATCCTACTTTGCAATCTTCAATATTGAAGCTATTCAGTGGTTTTGTTTTTTAACCACGGAAATTTTACTTGGATTTCTTCAGCGGTTTCAGCGGCTTCCGCGGTTTGTATTTTTTTAAACCACGGACACCACAGATACCACGGAAGCTATTATTATTTAATCCGAAGTTTATTTTTGTTTCCTTTTGGCGGCTTCAGCGGCTTCAGTGGTTTGTTTTTCAACCACGGACAACACAGATACCACGGAAACTTTACTTGGATTTTTTCAGCGGTTTCTGCGACTTCCACGGTTTGTATTTTTTTAAACCACGAACATCACAAATACCCCGGATGCTTTTTTATTTAATCCGAAGTTTATTTTTGTTTCATTTTTTCGGTTTCAGCGGCTTCCGCGGTTTTTTTTTAACCACGAACACCACGGATA
>JAOARN010000126.1 GCA_025210485.1 Marinifilaceae bacterium
ACATAAACCTTTCGAACTTAAAATTATAATTATAGATAATGCTGGATTTCATTCTTTAAATCAATACAATATTCCAGATAATATTGTATTGATTCGTATTCCTCCATACACTCCTGAATTGAATCCGTCTGAAAAGATATGTCACTATATAAAACAACACTATAAAAATAAAGTATTTGAGAAATTAGATAATGTTAAAGAATGGCTACATGAGTTTGTAAGAGAAAAACTAAATAATGAGGTGGTAAAATCAATAATTCAACATAAATTTTATTTAGACGAATTTAAGGCGCAGTTTAATGTGTAATTGGTATAAAACTTTAAAACAAAAAAAACCGGTTCGAAACCACTCGAACCGGAGAAACTAAACCGTTATCATTCTATGAGATAACCATAATTTAAGTTAGCCAAAAGAACTAAGCCTAACCTATTTCTTTAAAGATTTTTCAACCTGATATAAAAGATTTTCATAATGAAGGCGAGTAGCCTCATTTCCTGTTTTAACAACTTGTTTCAACAAGTCTCTAGTTTTGATCAATTGCTTATAAAGTATTGGGCGCATATTGATTTTCACATCACTTTCCTTATTTGGGCTTACAAGATGATTATGTTCTTTCATATGTTTATGAGCTGGGCAGTTACACTGCATTCTCTCAGATTTATAAACATCCATATCCGCTTCATGTAATCTACGAGATTTTTTTGTTGCAACAATTCTACCAGTACCTTGCAACAAACCTTTTACATAATTATACTGAATGTTACGTTCGTAGTAATTTAAGTTTCTTCTGTTTTTAGTATTAACCCATACATGATTAAATACATCATTCATAAACTGAAGCTGAGTATATTCGTTTCCTTTACCTTGTTTTTCAGCCCAAGCTAAATGAGAGAATATTTTAGACGAGAACATACTTCTGATTTTAGCACCTTGATAATCTGCTATAAAGCTATTTTCAGCCTTGAATTTATTTACAATATTTTTATCTAACATCCAAGTTGGCATTTGTCTTAAATGTTTAAAAATAAAATTCAATGCTTCTTTTTGTTCTGCTTTAGGCACAAAAGTAAATGCATCCTTATTTTCACCTTTTACTGGTTCATACAAATAAATACCACCTAGGTAATTAAAACAGTGACCAATATATCTTTTAAATTGAACAGCTATTTCTTTGTAATATAGACCCATTTGTTTGAAGTCTTTATTATCTTTAGTTGACCAATCCTCAAGGTTTTTCATAATATATTTAAGATTCTTAATCCCGTACTCACTAGCTTTCATAGCATTATCACCAATAGCCTCTGATTGAGAAGCAGGGTCCATCATATTGAAGAAAAACTGCTGTGGTCCATAATGATACATAGGATCATTCGATTTTTCAAGAATCCATTTATTTAATGTTGCATACTCATCTTCAGCAGTAGCAGCATCGAAAATTGGTTTATAACCCCATTTTATTGCATAAATATCATAAACACCAAGATCAGGAGGAGTCAAACGAACACCCTTATCTCCAGGTTGAGCAACATAATTGTAACGAGCATAATCCATAATAGATGGTGTAGTACCATATTTCTGAGTAAAAGTAGCAGAACGTAATGAATCTACAGGATATGAATATGAAGAACCCATATTGTGCATAAGACCTAAAGTATGTCCGATTTCGTGAGCAGCAACATAACGTAACGAAGCACCCATAACTTCAGCATCAAATACATCCTTACGAACACGAGGATCTACAGCTGCAGTTTGAACAAATTGCCAATCGTGCAGAATTGAAGTAACATTTGAGTAATAAAGAACGTCACCTGTAATAATCTCTCCAGAACGAGGATCAATCCATGACGGACCCATAGAGTTTGCAACCTTTGTGGTTACATATCTATAACAAGAATTTCTGATATCATCAGGATCAAAGTTAGGATCTTCCTCCTTTGTTGGATATTCCTTTGCAATAATTGCATTTTTAAAACCAATTGCTTCAAAAGCTGGTTGCCAATCTTCAATACCTTGCATTATGTATTTTCTGTATTTTGCAGGTATAGCAGTATCAACATAGTATACAATTTGCTTAGCAGGTTCAACTAGCTCACCTTTTTTGTATTTTTCAAGATCAGCTTTTTTAGGCTCAAGTCTCCATCTATTAATATAATATTTTCTTTCAACACGGTCTCTATCAGCTGAATAAATAGTTTTACCTTCCATAAAGTAACCTACACGTGGATCAGCGATACGAGGTTTCATAGGATTTTCAGGTAATAAAATAATATTTCTAGTAAGCTCGGCTAAAAATGGTTCTTTTGATACAGTATAAGCTAATCTAGATTTAATGTTTATGTTTTTTGGGAAGGACTTAGTACTTAATATTTTAGAATTAGCAGAATTGAAAGAACCTTTCATTACCTTATTTCCGAAGATAGCATCAAAGACACTAGCTTCTTTAAATGGATTGATTTTTTTAATATCAGAACAAAAGAATTTAGACACATCAATAACTGATGCCGTAGAATCCTTTGTTCTAACTTTAATAGAATATGATTTCCATATTGGATTCAAGTTATTTCTATCTAGAGATGGAAGAATTTCATCTGTTTTACATACATTGTCTGTATTAATAACATGCATGTAGATTTTTTCATTATCCTTAGAAAAACGAATAACTTGTGGTTGACGTGGCATTTGACCTGCAGCGATATCTTTATTATTACTAATCGCAGATACACGAGACGATAATAAGAAATCTCTACCCATCAAATTATCAGGAATTTCAAAATACACCTTGTTGTCTTTTGTATGAACTTTGAATAATCCTTTTTGTGTTTTGAAACCTTTGATTAAGTCAGCATATTTATCTTTTTTCTTAACAGTCCCTTTTTTGCCTTTTTTCTTTGACTTTTTAGACTTAGGAGTTTCTTTCTCTTGAGCTTGTTTAACAAGATCTGCAAATTGTGCATTTGCCAAATTTGGTTTCAAACCAAATAAAGACAAGCACAATACAGCACTCAATAAATATTTAAATTTGTTCATAATTAATTTATTTAAACTGTGTTCTTATTTTTTAAAAAATTTTAATAAGACTGGTTTTACTATTTAAAACTTGATTAGATTGATATTTAATAAATAAACCAGCTACTAAAACAATAACAAATTGAATATCACAGATTAATATTTTTGGTTGAGTTTTAATTTAAGACATAGAATTCCTATTTTATCTATTTTATAATAAATAAGTATTTAAAAACAAGAAATCTATATTGGAAAAAAATTAGAATTGAAACGAATAAAATAAATTATTCGTTTCAATTTTTATATTATTTTGTAAAATCGTGTTTTGCTATTTCTCTTAGATCGAAACCTAGCTCGTTTTTTATATGATTCACAATGATATCATATTTTTGCTTCATCACTGGATGTTTTGCAAATATCTCATCAAATTCATCTTGTGTTTTATGAAAAATTGCATCCATATAAGCAGCAATATCAGCATCAGCTTTTGGAGTAAACATATATGTTCCTCCATCCATTAATTTATCACCTTTCCAGAATCCATAATCCATAAAATTAAGATCCTCACGCTTTTTACCTTTATTTTCTGGCAAAACTAATAGATTCTTATAATAATACTTATCGCTAACCTTATAAAATTCGTTAGGTAAATAGTACTTATTATTTATTTGAAGATATCCACCCCAAAAAGAACTATTAATTGCAGATTTGTATTCATTAAGTTGCGCGCCCGTAAGCTCATTAATTCCTTTACGAACTTTACCCATAGCTACAAATGTTCTTCCTGAAAAAGCAATCAAATCTTTCAATGAAGCTTGAACCCTATTTTCAGATGCAGTATGACCTAAAATAATCTTATAAGGGAAATTTTTTCTCTTAAATTCGTCAGAATAAAGATCAAGGAATACTTTTTTCAGTACATCATATCCCATCTTAAGAGTATCTTTAGCAGCTTTCTCTTCTTGCTTTCTTTCTTCCTGATAATCAGCATCATCAAACTTAGCAATAGATTCATTGATTGTTGCTATTTTTTTCTCAACTTCCTCAATATCTTTATTTTTACTGTCTACTCTAGCTTGCTTCTCGGTTTTCTCCTGTTCCGAAAGAGCAACATAAGCCTGAATTTCTGCTAACTTTGCTTGTTCTTCAGCTAATTCCTCTTCTACTTCTTTTAATTCTTCTTTGATATCATCTTTAAGACCATAATTAAAACAAGGGATTATCTCCATAGAACTGTGATTATCTGCTATATCCCACTGATAATCCGCACCTTTGAATTTATACAGAATAAATCTATTATAATTATTATAATACTCTGTACAAGCATCATCTATAGGAGTACCTGTTTCTTGAGCATATCTTGGACTACCTTTCTCAGCTGTAATATCTTCATCTTTGTAACAAGAAGTTAACATTGAGCTAAGAACAATAGAAGAAAGGATTATATTTCTTATTTTCATTTTATACATTTTTTTAGAAATTTATAATAAAATAAATGTAGACTCTAGTCTTCTACTATTGCACGTACTGGTCTTGTAATTCTCTTAATATCAGGATTTACATCTCTAACATAAGTTGGTAAAGGTAAAGTATATGCAGGATCATTTTCTTCAAGTACATATTTATTTGAGGCAGAAGCAACAGAAGACACAGTATAATTATGGGTAATACTTGGTCTTCCCCATCTTCTTAAGTCAAACCATCTGAATCCTTCAAAACATAATTCTAATCTTCTTTCTTTTTTCACAATGTCAAGAGCTTCTGCTTGATCTTTTGCATTTGCTGTCAAATCTGTTCCTTTCTTATAACGGAATGCTCTCATATCCTCTATCACGCTAGTAGCTTCAGTATATTTCCCATCAATATGGCATAATGCTTCAGCTTTATTTAAATAAGCTTCTGCTGTTCTAAAGCCAAAACCAAAAACTTTAGTATTAGAACTTAAACCATATTTTTTAACAACTGGCTTATAATAAGCGTAGTTATATTTCTTTGGAAATGAAGCGTGCAATCTGTTATCATTAGCATCAAATGCGCTTAATAATTCAGCTGAGTATATAAAGTATGCTGAAGCACCTTCTGGAAAGAAAGTTTCACTTGCATCTGCATATGTAAACAATAACTCTGGACTTTTTGATGTTATTATAGAACCATATTTACCATACCACCATGATGGATTAGCTTTAGAACTATAATCATACAGATTTGGTCTACGCTCGATTAATTTGTTAGAATATGTCACAGCATTTTCCCATTCTTCACAGAATAAAAATACTCTGGATGCTAAAAGATAAGCAACATCAAGATTTGCTCTGAAATAATCTTTTTCAATTTTAGCTTCTTCAAACAATCTAATTGATTCAAGAATATCGGCTTTTATAAATTCGTAAACAGCTTTCACTGATTCTCTATTAAATTTTACATCTTTCGATTCAGTCAAGTTATTAATTGGAATACCTAAATCTACATCAGCTGAATTTTTATCATATGGTTCACCAAAAAGATTCAATAATGTATAGTAATACCATGATCTCAAAAAATGAGCCTCAGCTTCAAGGTCTTGAAGCTTTTCTTTTTCACCTTCAACTTTTCCTTCTTTGATATCTTTAATAACAATATTACATGTTAGAATATACTTATAGAAATTTGCCCATGTGTTATCAATAAATACTGAACCATTTCTTCGTGACTGAGGATCCTTCTGCCATGTGAAATACCCCCAACCATCAGCTCTTACATCATTATTACTACCTGTGTTTACATCTGCTACGTCGTCAGTCATTAATTCAATATATTTCACAAACTGATCGTGTAGTTTCAGGTATGCTTCGCCATAAAGCATCTCACTATATGATTCAACCGTCTTAGGTATCAATCTATCATGCGATCTTTCTTCCAAAAAGTCATCACAGGATGAGAATAAGATGGCAATAAGTGATAATATTATAATATTTTTCTTCATTTTCAACTAATTAAAATGTTACATCAAGACCAAAAGTAAATGTCGAGGTTGGAGGAATAGCACCTGAACCAGAAGTCCACGAAAAACTTACCTGCTCAGGATCCTGACCTTTAAGCTTACTATCTTTAATTACGAATAAGTTTGTAGCTTCAAATTTTAGATTTGCACCATTTATTTTTAGTTTCTTACAAAAATCTTTTGGTACAGCATATCTTAAAGAAACATTACGTAACCTGACAAAATCACCAGAAACAACTCTTAAGTCACTATCGTTATATGCCTGCCATCCATTATTGGCTAATTCTATTTTTTGCCCAGCATTGGTATTCATAAACTTAGACTCTGTCATTTTCAACGAGTTCGTACTTAAAACAGGAATATTAGTGAATTTTTCATCACCTGGTTTTCTCCATCTTTTCACAAATTCCTTACTCATATTTTGCTGTGGATTAGGTAATTGCTGACCTCTATCTTTAAATAAGTCATTTAGCCTAATTTTCTTACCAAAGGCATATGAGAATAATAAATTCAAACTAAATGCTTTGTATTTGAAACTAGATGAGAAACCACCAGAAATATCAGCAACTCTTTTTCCTGAATAAACAAGAGCTTTTGCATACATAGTTTCCTGTGTGTCATTTTCTCCCTGTTTCATTCCTTTAAATGTAGGATGACCTGTATCATTCAAACCATTAAATCTGTATGAATAGAAACCATTTAGAGGTTTATCTGGACTTACAATTCTACCTGTTAAGTAATCTTGGTATGTATAATGAGAAGTTATTCCTGTTTTGGTTACTTCATTAACGTTTTTACCACCATTTACAGATAACATCCATGAGAAATCTCTTGTTCTAATTGGAGTAACATTTAAAGTAATATCAAAACCTCTATTCTCCATATCACCAGCATTAAGACTCATTGATCTTCTACCTGTTGTTGCAGATACAGTTTTTGATACAATTTGGTCAGTACCAACTTTTTTATAAACATCAAATGAACCATTAACTCTACCATCTAAAAAGGAAAAATCAACAGCTAAATCGTAAGAAGTAGTTTTTTCCCAAGTCAATTTAGGGTTTGGTAGTTTCACAATTGAAGATTCATATAAACCTGAAACCTCATCTCTTGATCCCATCTGTGTAATTAAGTCAGGACCTTGTTCTGGAGAAACATTTCCTTGTACACCATAAGATGCTCTAACTGCTAAATGATTAATCCAATCAACACCTTTAATGAAATTTTCTTCACCTACATTCCATCTAGCAGAAGTAGACCAAACTGGTAGGTATTTTGTAGATTTATCTTGACCAAATTTATTAGAACCATCAACACGAATGTTGAAGTTTGCAATATATTTTCTTTTATAAGCATAAGTAAATGTACCAAAAGCAGAAACAACATTGGTCAATCTGTCTGTAACAACATTGGGATTGCCTTTTAATGTAATATCCTCATAAGCTAAATAAACCTTAGGGTCAATATATGCAAATTTATCACCACGCTCAGGTAGGTAACCCCATCCATAAGTCGAAATACCTTCGTAACTTGAAGAACGAACTTCTAAACCACCTAAAGTGTTGATTGAATGATCTTCCAAAAAGTCTTTCTTATAATTTAAGGTAGTACGTATTGTATAAGTCTTATTCTTAGTATTATTATTTTTCAATCCACCGCCAAATGGCAACAAACATTTCTTTTCATAGAAATTATTTGCAGTAGGAAACTCTTCCCCTAAATTAACTTGTCTTTTCTTAGCAGCAAAGAAAGTTTTATCATTAAACCACTCTTTTTCATAAGTACTAGAAGTAGAATAACTAACCAATGCTTTAAATTTAAGATCTTTACGGATATCATAATCAACATATCCATTCATCGTCAAACTATTGATATCAATTGTACGTTCACTATTATCAAGTTCGTTTAAAATATTATACTTTAATAAAGTTTCGTAACCTTGTTCTCTGTTATAGAATGAACGTTTTCCTTCTGTATCATATGCTTCAATTGCTCTAGAAGTATTATATGCGTATGAATATGGATCTATACTAGAATGTTGATATTCTTTCGAACTATCATAACCTCTTAACTGAAATCCGATTTTTACCTTATCATTCAATCTTGTATTAATTTTCAACAATCCATTATATTGTTTTAAATTATTATCAATGAAGGTACCCTTAGTATCATTAAATGATCCTGAAAAATAATAGTTCGTATTTTTATCTGCTCCTGAAACTGTTAAGTTATGCTTATGAGAAACAGCTGTTCTAAATAATAGATCATACCAATCTGTATTTACTGTTTCTAATCTGTAAACTTTATCAAGAAACTCATTATATGATACATTACCAGCATATAATTCATATAACAAGCCTTCGTATGCAACATGAGCAGGTTCGATTCCGTATGTTAATCCTCGTTCCTCTATCTCCTTAGAAACTTCAATTCTTTCTTTAGAATTCATTCTGTTAAGATTATCATACTGAGGACGCATATCAACAGTTAAGTTTGTACTATACTTGACTCTAGGTTTCCCAATTTTTCCTTGCTTTGTGGTAATCACAATAACACCATTAGCAGCTTTTACACCATAGATAGCAGTAGCCGATGCGTCTTTTAATACCGAAATATTTGCAATATCCTCAGGATTAATTGAAGCAATTGCATTACCAATAAGGTTTACATTATCAAGAGAGTTTAATTCTTCTGCTGAAATTGGCACAGGATCCTCTATAATTACTCCATCAACAACCCATACTGGCTCACGATTACCAGAAATAGATGAAGCACCACGAATACGAATCTTAGGAGCAGCACCTACAGTTGAAGTTTGATTTAGTACTTGAAGACCTGCAATCTTACCTTGCAACATATTATCAATGGTAACACCAGCGCCTTCTTTAAGTTTTTCACCAGAAACTGTAACAACAGAAGAAGATAGCTTACGCTTATCTAAATTTTGATAACCATCATTTACCACTACTATCTCATTTAATTGAGATGTTGATTCCGTCATTACTACTTTAAAATCTGTTTCACCTGTTAATTTATAAATTTGAGGTTCCATACCTACAAAAGTGAATACAAGTTCCTTTTGATCTTTTGGTACATCAATCTTAAATTTACCATTAATATCTGTAGATACACCAATGGTCGTTCCCTTAACTATTACGGTAACTCCAGGTAATACAACTCCTTTTTTGTCGACAACAACACCTTGAATTCTGGTTTTCTTTTGCTGATCGGCAGGAGTAGTTTTGCGAATAATTACAATTTTATTAGAAATTTCATAACACAAATTAGTGTTTTTTAGAACTCCTTCTATTACCTTTGTAAATTCTTCATTAGTATAATCAACATCTACTGCTGATTGTTTGCTAATGTCATCAAAGTTGTAAATAAATTCAAAATCGGTTTTATTCTGAATTAATTTTATAACTTCCTCGATTTTTGTATTTTTAACACTTATCGAGATAGTACTTTTGGATTCTGCATCGTTGGTTGCCCAGGATGATCCAATAAATAAGAACATAAATAACATAAGCATCATCCGTTTGCTAAACTTTAGGCAAATGGATTCTGACTTGAAGTTTGTTTTTCTCATAAATTTAAATTTATGGGTTAATACATATATAAGTGAGTGATTGTTAAGGCGCCATCTTGACAATCACTATTTTTTTATTCTTCCTTATAAATTTAACATTTGTGGTTTTTTCTATACTATCTAGTATTTCATTTAAGTCTCTTGTTTTCTTAAATCTGCCAACTATTCGTGTTTCTCTTACTGATTTATTTATAACTACAAATTTCACAGAATACCATCTTTCCAGTTTCTTCATTATCTCTCCTAAATTGTCTCCACTGAAAAACCAATAACCACTCAGCCATGATAATACATTCGCTATTGTTGCAGTTGATATTCTTAATTTCTTGGTTTTCTTATTATATACAGCTTTTTGTCTTGGTCTCAAACTTCCTGCTAGTTTACCTTCTGATAATATTTCTACCTTACCAGATTTTAATGAGGTTACAATATTAGTATCTTCTTTATAGGCACTTACATTAAATTTTGTCCCTAATACTTTAATCTCATGATCTCCACTCTTTACTATAAATGGATGAATCCTATCTTTTGCAACATCAAAAAACGCCTCTCCCTCTAATTCAACCAATCTTCTTTTTCCTGTAAAAGCGGATGGAAATTTTAATTTAGATTTTGCATTTAACCAAACTGATGTTCCATCCGGCAGATATACATGAAAAATACTTCCTCGGGGTATATCTAATGTATTTTGAATTACTTTTATTTTAGATTTTGTAGATTTTGCAATAATCAAATCAGTACCTTTTCTTTTTATCGTAAAATCAGGATGAAGTTTTATAGACTCTTCACCTGTCGAATCAAGAACTATTTTTCGTCCAGTACTGGTTGTTATCGTAGGAACATTTTTAATAGCTTCATCTATTATGCACTTCTTATTTTTGTTGACAACAAATATCTCTTCTTTTATATTTCCTTTGAAAATAAAGAACAATACAACTGGCAATATTATGGCAGCAACCGAAGCTACATTTTTAAGACTTATAAGAAATCTGCGCTTATTCTTGCGTGATTCTAATTTCTTAAAAGCAGCTCCTGAATCAAGATTCTGATAAAAACATTCCTCTTTTGATAAATCTATTCCCTCAAGAAATTTATCTACACTTCTCTTATTGGCATCATTCTCCTCAGCCCAACGATTAAGCACATTTTCTTCTTTCGAAGAAATAATGCCAATCATCTTCTTATAGATTAATTTCGATATTTCTGAATTATTTCTCAATGCTCTTATTTATTTTACCCTTTACACAACTTAGACTAATGAAAAATCGATATGGGTGTAAAGAGTTTTAAAAAAAAGTTAATTTTTTTAAATTTCCACATCTGTAATATTACTTATCATATTGATTTATCCACACTTATCAGATATTTTAAAAAAGTAAAAATATTAATTTTTCTTAATATTTAACATTCATTTTAAACCTTCAAAGGACAAAATAGAGCTATTAGACACCCCTTATACTTGTTTGGAATACTATTTTTAAGCTTATATCAATAATGAGAATTTTCTCACTATAAATATTGATTTCAAATTCATTTTCTAAATTTTGATTTATCAAAATCGCCGAGGAGTATTTAAACAATATTGTTAGGATGAAATCATAGAAGTATTCCTGAAGTATATAAAATTCAATTCTGTATTGTCGAATACTATAATATTAGATATCTAAATATTGACATTCATTAAGAAACTTAAGATAACACAATCCATCTGCCTAATTTCTATTTAGTAAATTGATAGTTTTCAAAAAGCACAAAGACTATAAAAGAAACATTAGTATTTTTTAACATTATAAAAATTAAACAAATTTCAACTAAGAGAATATAATTTCTACATTTGAAAAACCTAACCAAATTAATAAACTTATTTAATCCTAAAAACCAAATCCAAAAATGAAAAGATCAATCCTGATTTTTACTTTTGCTTTTATACTTTCGCTTGGAAGTTTTGCAAAAGGAAGAATAACAATTAAAAATGCTAATATCATTGATATTAAAACAGGTAAAATAACCAAGGGGCAAAATATTATTATTGAGAATGATATAATTATTGACATCAACTCTAAATCAATATCCAAGTCGAAAGATCAAAATATCATAGACGGAACAGGGAAATTCGTAATTCCAGGATTATGGGATATGCATGTACACTTGTATTTCCCTAAAAAGGAATATTTAAAACTTTATATCGCAAATGGTGTAATAGGTGTAAGAGAGATGTCTGGAAGGAAATTAAACTGGAAGGACAGTATTGGTAATGACCCAAATGTTCCAATAATAAACTACGGTAGCCCAATCATAGATGGTGAAAATCCATGGTTTGATCATGTCGAATCAGTAAAATATGAAGACATTGATTCTACTATTAAAAAATACAAAGACCTATCTTATGATTTTATAAAGATACTAAGCTTAGTAAATAGCGATGAGTATAAATCTATATGTGAAGCATGCAAGAAATACCAGATTCCACTTGCTGGTCATGTTCCGTACTCAACCCCAATACTTCAAGCTGCAAAAGCAGGTCAAATAAGCAATGAGCATCTACATGACATATTACTTTCATGCTCTTCGAAAGAAAAAGAAATACGTGCTAAATTTATTGAAGCCATAAAAATAGGAAAAAAAGAAGTAATGAAAACAATGTGGAAAAATAAAGATACGATTCTCAACACTTTTGATGAAGAAAAGGCAATTAGCTTGATCAAAAAACTAAGTAAGTTTGATATGTATCAATGCCCTACACTAACAGTACATAAGAATTTTGCTTGGGATGAATGCAAATTCGCCAATGAGGATGGACGACAAAAATATTTTCCAGATTGGGTAAACGACAAAAAACCTAAAACAGATAGTATTCCAGCAAGAATAATTTACAAAAGAAACGAACTTAAATTAAAAATGAAGGTTCTTAAACTTATGCAGGAGCATGGTTTGAAAATCATAGCTGGAACTGATAATGGATATGCAGGATATAATCTGCATGATGAATTAAAATATCTTACAGAAGCAGGGCTTACAAATATAGAAGCATTAAGAACTGCCACAACAAATGCAGTAAAATTTCTAAGAATAGAAAACAAATACGGAAGTATAAAGAAGAACATGCATGCAAGCTTACTTGTATTAAACTCAAATCCGCTCGAAAACATAGATAACACTCGAGATATAGATTTAGTAATATTTAAAAATAAGATAATCCATCCGGAGAATCTTAAAAACAGTATACTGAAACTCAAAGAAGAAGAGAAACCTAATTTAGCTCATATTCTTTTCTCTAAATCATACGAAAAAGGCGCTGTATATTTGATAGACCTATGTAAAACATATCAGTCAGATCCAAAATACAAGAATGAAAAATGGGATGAAATTTTAATAAAACTTGCATACAGCTTTGGTCATCTAAAAAAATACGATGACAGCAAAAAGATGTTCTACCATATAATTAATAATTATCCTAGCAATATCTCAGCTTACTTCCTACTTGCTGAAGTACTTGAAAAGACAGGAGAAATAAAAGATGCTATCGAAAATTACCAAAAAGTTCTATCGCTAAATTCTGATAACCAAAAAGCTAAAACAAAAATCGAAGAATTAAAAAAACTGCTATAAAATTAAAAAAAAGAATTACTCTATTTTTTTTGTAATAGAGCAATTCTTTTTTCTATTAAAATTGTCCTATTTTCTTTGAAATTTTTATCACCTCCTTTGATATCTAAAAGTATACCTATGTAAATGATTCTAAATTTGCTGAATATAAAAATTAACAAATACTCATTTGTATATACAAATAATTTTATGGAACAGAAAATTTGGTTTATTACAGGAGCTTCCTCCGGTTTTGGAGAAGTAATGGCAAAATATTTAATCGAGGCTGGTCATATTGTAATTATCACAGCTAGAAGGAAAAATCTATTGGAACAGATAAAAAAAATGGCACCAGATAGAGTTGAAGTGTTCCAGATGGATGTTACAAACACTAGTCAAATTAAAGAAGTATGCATAAAAACATTATCAAAGTATGGGCGAATTGATTATCTTTTCAATAATGCTGGGTACGGTATGGTTGGTGCAATAGAGGAAAGCTCGGATGAAGATAACAGAAAACAATTTGAAACAATTTTTTTTGGAGCAGTTAATGTTATAAAAGCTTTTCTTCCTCAATTTAGGAAACAAAAATATGGAGGAATCATTAATATCAGTAGTAGTGTTGGTCAATTTTCAATGCCAGGTTTCGGAATATATTCTGCATCAAAATTCGCTTTAGAAGGAATGTCTGAAGCTCTTGCTGCTGAAATGTCAAACTTTGGGGTGAAAGTTTTAATTGTTGAACCAGGTGTATTTAATACAGGCTTTGCTGGATCAGCATTTCATTATACAAAAGCAATGGACGAATATAAGGAAACAGTTGGAGGCATTAGGGAATTTGTCGAAAAAGCGGGTAAAGAGAAACTTGGGAGTAACCCTCAAAAAATGCCAATCGCTATACTTAAAGCAATTGAAAGCGAAAATACACCATTAAGACTTCAGTTAGGAAAGGATGCAGTAGACACAATAAAAATCCATTCAGAAAAATTACTAAAGGACATGAAAATATGGGAAGAAATATCTAATGATATGATTTGATACCTACACATGAACTACTAACAAATTATGGATTTACAGCTATCAGATTTATTATAGGTTCAATTTAAAACTTAAAAAGTTTCATTCAAATATTTTGAATGAAACTTTATTTTTTTGAATCCTCCCTCTTTCGATGACGTATTTTGCCAACTTATTAATTTCCAATCTATTTCAAATTCAACTCATCAGCTAACCTATTCATTATTTTTAGTTTTTGTTTCTGAATTTACAAAGACGCCTAATCTGTTTAGATGATATATAAGATCATATCAAATTGTAATATTAAAATTTTTCATCTCTCAAAAAGACTATGATTTGAATCAATATCCTTTCCTAGCTCAATGAAAATTCGATCAAGGAAATATTTATTTTATGTTTATCATGTATGATTTTACTTCATTTATATTAAAATAAAGTTTATATTTGCACAAACTTCCCATTTACATATAATATGTTCACTAATAATTTTAATATCTTCATACATATTAATTAGATATTACATGAACATAAAACACCTTATACCTAGCACATTGTTTATTGTAAGAAATAACAGATAATCATCCTATTATATCATACATAAGGATGGATTCTATTTAATTTTACCAACTAAACACATAAATAATATGAGAAAATAAGACTAATCAATAATATAGGCTATTAATTTACTTTCAACTGAAAACATACAACATATATGTTAATAATGTAAATTTAATAAGATACAAAATAACATTAAATACTATACAATAATTGATGTTATAATACACTTAACAAATAATTATATGTAAAGAATTAAAAGAGTTTAGATTCACCCCCTAAAAATCTAAATAAAATGCGAATATTTCATATTATCCTATTTATCTGTATAACAATAACTATATCAAAACATAAGGCTTTCTCTCAAAAGAACTATATAATAAAGAATGATGAGATTTTTCTTAAAAATTACAATTATTGGAAATCACAATTAAAATACTTTCCTACAATTGACAAATATGACTTAGATCATATAAGTAAATTTAAATATAGCTTTAAATACTGGTCTGAAAAATATTATCTACTACTTATATCCTCTAATTGCGACAATCATGTTAGATCAGTAAGTGTAACTGTAAATATATTCGACCCCAAATATCAAACTTACTTTAAGTCAAGCATTATAGGTTCCATATTAGCAGTGGACTCAAAACTTAATCTAAAAACCGCTATTGATATATACATGACTATGTTTGAAGATTTCAAACTTAAGAATGGAAATAAAAAGGTATACACTAAAAATAACTTTATGTATTGTCTTTATTTTCAGGATAACACCATCGTTTTCAACATTAACAAATACATCCTAATATCTTAAGTTGTAGAAAGTGATTTTACCTTAAGAAATACGGTGAAATCACTTTTTTCTAATTTACTACAACTTGCAATTAGTAAATACTTTTCAAGCTTAAACTTAAGCTAGACTAATTATTTTTTCGGAAGAAATATTGATGTATTTTACACCTTAATTTGGTTGAAAATCGAATTACTAACAATTTAATTCTCAAACTTGTATTTTTTCAACTCTTCATCTGTCATCCAATGAATATCATTAGCTGAGGCTGAATTAATTGTAAAATAATAGAAATCTTCTGCTTCCTCATCTGTCATTCCAATATTTTTGTAATAACGAATATATGGAAGATGATATTTATGACCTTTGGGAAAATCGGTTGCTACTTTGCCATCTCCGGTCCAAGAATGTACTCCTACTTTAGAATTTTTTTCTAAAACTCTCTTTTTTCCAGCTAGAAAAAAATCAGTTCCTCCCGAAGCAATTATTCCATTCTCAAGAAGTTTTATACTAAATCCATTCTCGTAAACATAATTACTTAAACTTAAATTTACATCGTCATTTATTGACCCTTCACAATTCACAATATTAATCCATTTAACTTGAGGATGATTATTTGAAACTAATTTAAAGTCATTGAATGCTCTTGAATTAATTACTCCGTTGAGTTCTATAGTCTTAGAATATTCATTATAAGTGAACACTTTCTTCTTTTCCAACTGAGTAATTTCACTATCTTCTTTTGATTGAGTACTGCAAGCCATTGCAATGACAGCAAACAATACAAATAATAAATTTTTAATCTTCATAATAAATTTTAGATTTTATTTTAAATGAATATTTAGATTCTAGTATAAAAGCAAAAAAAGAGCTCACACTTCAGCCTTTATACAAGACTGAAGTATGAGCTCTTTTAATATATTATGCTCAAAAGCTCCTCTTTTAAATACATCCTATTCTTCTTCAGCGATAATGTATATAAATAGCGTAGAGAAACTTTTCGTTATCTATCCTAAATTTGAGACAAAATAAATAAACTTTATTTTTAAAAACAAATATCATATATTTGAAAATCAAAATCAACATATCTCATTATGCCTAGACCAACAACAAAGAGAGAATTACTCGAACTTGGAAATTCTAATTTTGACAAACTTTTCACATTAATTAATTCAATATCAGCATCAGAGCAAAATTCAAATTTTACATTTGAGGATAGAGATAAGAATATAAGAGATGTATTAACACATTTATACGAATGGCACAACTTACTACTAAATTGGATTAATTCAAATATTAACGGAGATAGAAAAGCTTTTCTCCCTGAAGGATATAATTGGAAAACCTACCCTGAAATGAATATTAAATTTTGGGAAAAACATCAAAACACAGACTATACGGAAGCAAAAAAGACACTTCAAAACTCCCATTCACAAGTCATCGAACAAATTTCCGCCTTTACAGACGAAGAGCTTTTCGTAAAAAAATATTTTTCCTGGACTGGGACAACAAGCCTTGGTAGTTATTGTATTTCGTCAACATCCAGTCATTATGACTGGGCTATAAAAAAGATAAAAAAACACAAAAAACTACTCAAGTCAAACATCTAAATTAATGCCTTTTTTACAAAACATCTAAAATACTCAATGCTTGATATAAACAGAGCTGATCCTATACCATAATACATTATGGCTAAAAACTCTACGTTTATAAATGAGTATCTCCTTAAAAAGAAGCCCAAACAAAACATAATAAAAATAAAAAAATACATTCTAGTACTTTGAAATTTAAGAATAAACTCAGGTTCAACATATTGCAAAATTCTATTTATATTTTTATTTGCCATTTTCTTTAAGATAAAAAAATACTTAATTATACAAATCAATACCGACAATAATACAATAAGATAAATATTTCTATAATGAGCATCTTGACACACAACAGAAGCTTTGTAATTCAACATAATACCTCCTATCATACAAAATATTCCTGCAGACAGAATAAGATAATATTTATCAATCTTAAGTATATTCTTCATTTTCTTTGATAATTTTTAATAAACTATTAAACATTTATTACAAAACCAGTAATCATAAAACTAACTATAGGCACTTAAACTAATATTTCTTTAACATCCCATACAAATTATACAGATATTCGTTTTCTAAATTTAACTTTAAATTACCAATCAGTAATTTATCTGCAACTATATACATCTTCTCTCCCTTCTTGTGTTATTTCTACACATACACCATATTAATATTTTCTTCTTCTATACTCTATAATTTCCACTCTGAATTTCAATATATTAAGAGCGCCTCACAAATAAAAACTCCAATCCCTAAAACACTTACTTGCTAATTTTAATATAGTATATTCGTCTACAAATAACATATCCACAAAGGTGCGAGAATTCTCTTCATTTTTGCACCTATTTCTTGACTAGTACAAACAATAAAATTAATACGTTTTACTCAAAAGCATATCAGAATTTTTATTCACCTCAGGGACAAAAATAAATATATTTCAATTTTAATCAATAAGTATTAAGTTGTAAACTTTGTTCATAAAATAGAGTAACAACTTCAAAAACTCAAAAGAACAATCATGTCGTTGTTATTTCTCATACAATACTTTCAATATTTATAAATTCTTTTCTATATTTTAGTATTTAACTACATAAACAACTGATTTAATAAATATTCTACTAATAATTCATGCTGCTTGAACATGACAGATATTAACCCAAGACTGACAATCAATACAAAAATACTAATTTGCATTATTATCAAATTTCAAACATAGCTTAAACCTTTTTTCCAACAGCCTAGCATCTAAATGCAATTTTACCTAACTAAAAAGCGAACATTATTATCCAAAACACAGTCTCCATAACTATCCTACACTTAATCATGAGTCTGGCACATTATGATTAGCAACAAATTATATTTGAATTGAGTATATTCCTATTCTGTAATTAAACTAATAATTTGAATATGTTCGCGTTTATGATTGGTCATACTATTTAATATTATGATTGTATTTTTTCCTTAGCAACACTTAATAATCAGCCTGACAACCATACTGTTAGATATATTTTTTATTTAACCAAAACAATTCGTTAACATAATGTTGACATAGATACATATTATCTAAAACCTATCTTAATATCTGTTTTTTAATATTTTAGCACCAACATACAAATACACCAACCACAAAAGCGAACATTATTCTCCAAAACACAGTCTCCATAACTATCCTACACTTAATCATGAGTCTGGCACATTATGATTAGCAATAAACTATATTTGAATTGAGTATATTCCTATTCTGTAATTAAACTAATAATTTGAATATGTTCGCGTTTATGGTTGGTCATGCTATTTAATATTATGATTATTTTTTCTCTTTAGCAATATTTAATAATAAGCTTGACAACCATGTTATTAGATATATTTTTTATTTAATCAAAGCAATTTATTAACAAAACATTGATATAAATACATATTATCTAAAACATATCTTAACATCTGTTTTTTTAGTATTTTAGCACCAACATACAAATACACCAACCACAAAAGCGAACATTATTCTCCAAAACACAGTCTCCATAACTATCCTACACTTAATCATGAGTCTGGCACATTATGATTAGCAATAAACTATATTTAAATTGAGTATATTCCTATTCTGTAATTAAACTAATAATTTGAATATGTTCGCGTTTATGGTTGGTCATACTATTTAATATTATGATTGTATTTTTTCTTAGCAACACTTAATAATCAGCCTGACAACCATACTGTTAGATATATCTTTTATTTAATCAAAGCAATTTGTTAACAAAATATTGATAAAAATACACATTACCTAAAACCCATCTTAATATCTGTTTTTCAATATTTTATCACCAACATACAAATACACCAACCACAAAAGCTAACATTATATTATAAAATACAACTATAATCCAAAAATATAAGAAGCCAAATGAACTTATATTAATTTATTTTGATAGTTTTGCGGCAAAATTCAGAACTATGAAATATTTTCTAATAGGAATCAAGATTTTATTACAAACTGCGGTAGTTGTGGGAATCTATCAAGTAGGCGTACTCCTGAATAAGTATATTTTTGAATATATTCCCGCTACCATATATGGACTAAGCATAATGTTTGCATTCTTGTATTTCAAAATTTTAAAATTGTCTTTCTTTAAGGAAACTTCAGATTTTACATTAAGCAATCTAGCTTTATTCTTTATTCCAGCTTGCATTGGAATATTTGATGCATATCATCTTTTCCATAAAAGCATTCTAAGTTCCCTACTTGTAATCTCAATTTCAACTATCGCAACAATAATATTGTCAAGCAAATTAATCGAAACAAGCATAAAGAAAGATGATAATTAAATTAGCCTTCATTATATTAACATTATTAGTTTGGTTTGTTTCCAAATTTCTATGTAATAAGATATTTATAAACGTATTGCCTCCTATTGTTTTATGTATTGCAATTATTTACTTTGGTTTAGATTTATTTGATTACGAAACCTCTAGATTTAAGGAAAATATTGATTTCATAAACTCATTATTGGGACCTGCTACAGTTATGTTAGCAATACCTTTATATAAAGAAATTCAAAATCTTAAAAAGTATTTCAAACAAATTTTAATTGGAATTTCCTTTTCGGCTAGTTTATCAATTAGTTTAACATATATCCTAGCAGGTATTTTCCACTTGTCTGATAAGCTTACAAAGTCTTTTTTGCCCCACTCTGTTACAACTCCTATAGGAATTGATATTTCTGAAATTTTAGGAGGAGTGCAACCAATAACTGTTGCATCAATAATTTTTTCAGGGATACTTGGTGCTCTTATATCTGTTCCTATTTTTAAACTTATGAGTATCAAATCTCCTATAGCTAGAGGTCTAGCAATAGGATCCACCTCACATGCAGTTGGAACTAGCAAGGCTCTTGAATTAGGTCAAACAGAAGGTGCATTAAGTAGCCTAGCTATTCCTCTTACAGCAATTTACACAGCTTTTATTTGTGTATTAATAAGAATCTTGATTTATTAACTTTACTAAAACCCATGGAGTATAAATATTTTTACAATCAAAATAAATTCATTTAGTACTATTATGATAAAACTATTAATCTCTTATCATTATCTTATTCCGAATTATCTGTTATTAGTTAGAAGCAAGCTTTTACCGTTAATGGTTGGTTCATTAACTTATATTTATGTTAATTTAACACTCTTTAAAAAAACATTACTTAAACATTGATTCAGAGCTTACTAAGAAAGAGGATGGTGAAATATCAAAAACCAATTTTACAAAATTATTAAAATCGGAAATACAACCTATCCCTATATATATCAGGTATTTCTGCTTAATTAAATTTTCACCAACCCCAAAAGGTAAAAAATATCTCTGACTAGAATACTTTTCCAATAGTTATTATTACAACTATGATATCATCCTCTTAGATCTTACTTATTGTCAATACTCCTATTGCAAGCTCTCTCACGCAACACACAACCAACCTCACCTTCTCTATAACAACCATTACATGACACACATAAGGGTTTATATTCTGGATTTTTCTTCCATTTATTGATAAGATCTGGTTCGGCTAATAAAGGTCGGGCTATTGAGAAAAATTTAATTTTTGTATTTGTAGCAATGTCCTCAAGTCGTTTAAAATCTCTATTCCCTCCCATCAGAATAACAGGAATATCAACTGCATCAGCTATTTGCTTTGTAGGTTCCAAATAATAAGACTGAAGTTCTGGTTTATTAATTTTTGTTCGAGCTGGACCGATTCCTTTCCCTGAGGTTTCGTTTACTCCACTAATTTCTATCATATCCACTCCTGACCCCTCAAGTAATTTTGCAACTTGTATCGCATCCTCAACAACCAAACCTTCACCTTTATCCATATAGTCGTCGTGATTCATTTTCACAAAAACAGGAAATTCAGCACCCAACTCTGACTTTATGGATTGTATAAGTTCAATAAAAACTCGTGCTCTATTCTCTAATGAGCCTCCATATTCATCAGTTCGTTGATTGCAAGCTGGAGTTAGGAACTGACTCAACAAATACCCATGTGCTCCATGAAGTTCGACTCCATCATAACCTGATTTTTTTGCTCTTTTAGCAGCCTCTGTAAATAAGCCAATCATTTTCGAAATATCCTCCTTGCTCATTTCTCTAGCTGTTTTCCCTGTCACCTTATTGGTAAATGATGAAGGTCCCCACTGTCTGTGCGAATCAAGATCTGGATGAAAAGATTGAACTCCTCCCATAGCTATTTGGAGAACAATAGGCGTATGGTTTGCATGAGCAATATCCACCAATTTTCTATGCTCTTCGATAAAACTATCATCGTAAATTCCCATCATTCCAGGATTGGGTCTATCGTATTGATCCACCATGGCATACCCTGTTAAAATAAGTCCTATACCTCCCTGCAATAACTCTTCATACACTTTATAGAGCTGTGGTGTTAATCGTCCCTCCTTATCTGCCATACACATCCATAGAGCTGATCGAATGATTCTATTATTCAACTCTAAATTACCTACTTTGGTTTTCTCTAATAAACTCATAATCTTTTTGTATTTTATTTGCTGATAAAGATATATGAGTCAGCTATATTATAAAAACAATACAAATAATAGTAATCTATTATTAAAATAATAGATTAAATGAATTAATAATATAATTTAGTCTGTAAATAGCTATCTTTATAAGATTATTATTGCAAACAAACTACGAGGAAATGATTTATAAATTAATTGAAGGGGAAAACAGAAATTTCGAAAAACTTTTTAGAAATTCTTTTGCTGAATCAGAAGGAGAAAGCGCAGGTATAACAATAGAGAAACTAGTCCAAGAATTAATATCAACTACACCAAAAGATGAAATATACAAATTTGCTGCATTACACAATAATAAGATTGTCGGAGCTGTAATTTTCACAAAAATAAGATTCGAAGAATCCGATATTAATACTTTTATATTATCACCTGCAGCGGTTGATACAGAGTTTCAAAGACAGGGTATTGGGCAAGCCTTAATCAATTATGCTTTTGAATTTCTAAAAAAACATAATATAAAATTGATTCTAAGTTATGGAGATATAAAATTTTACTCAAAACTTGGATTCAAACAAATAGGAGAAGATACAATAAAAGCTCCATTAAAACTTTCATTCCCTCATGGGTGGATAGCTAAACCTTTAAGTTTAAACAAAATACCAAAAATAAATTCTAAGTCATACTGTGTCAGTGCTCTAAACAATCAAATATATTGGTAGTTCACATTTCTAGATAAATATTATGATTAAAATACTAATAACTATTAAATTTAATAGTAAATTATTAAACATTATATTAAAGAAAACATGACTCTTTGTAGGTTTATATATATTGCAGAGAACAAATATAAACTAAACTTTTTTGAGCTAAGAAGCTGTCTAAAATTAGGAGAAAAATATTTTTAAGAGAGAATTTTCTTGTTAAAAAAAGTTTTGGTTGGGTGCTTGAAGTTATTCTTAGATCAGACACCTCTAATGAATTTAAAGTTTTGCCTAAAAGGTGGATTGTAGAAAGAACATTTTCTTGGTTTGAAAGTTATCGAAGATTAAGTAAAGCCTTTGAATATCTCCCAGAAACAAGTCAAGCTATGATACATCTTGCTATGATAAAACTTATGCTTAATAGAATTAAATAAAAAATCTTAGACAGTTTCTAAATATATTTTGTTAATGAAGACTTCTTGTTTTTACAATTTAGTGGAGTAAAGCTTGATAATTAGTGTTTTACTCAAGATTTAGATTTGTTTTTTGTTATCATAAATTGGCGCCAGTCACCAACCACAAACGCGTACATTTGAAATACGTTTAAAATTAGTGTGTTTAATTAGATGTTTTATGTATTAGGTTTAGCAGATTATCATAACTATTGGAGTTTGTTCAATAGTTCCATGTAATGTATAGTATGTATGTAAAGTTAGATTTATAGCTGCAAATATATTTTGTTAATGAAGACTTCTTGTTTTTATAATTTAGTGTGAGTAAGGTTTGATAATTAGTGTTTTACTCAAGATTTAGATTCGTTTTTTTTATTATCATAAGTATATTCCAATCACCAACCACAAACGCGTACATTTGAAATACTTTTAAAATTAGTGTGTTTAATGAGGTGTTTTATGTATTAGGCTTGTTTGATTACCATAATTATTGGAGTTTGTTCAATAA
>JAOARN010000127.1 GCA_025210485.1 Marinifilaceae bacterium
CAAAGTACCTATCAAAAAATAATACCATCAGAGCCTCTACTTATATAACAACTATAGGTGAGGCTTTGTTATTTATTATACCAGATAGAGATTAGCATTAGTATGTGTGCAAGGTTTGCCGCTTACGTTTATTTTGAAAATAATTATTTTACCCTCCACTTTATAGGACAGTTCAGAAGGGTTTGTAAACCACCCTTACTTTTTTGATACGCAAAAAAGCTAAGAGACCCTATGCTATCATAGAGTCCCTTAGCTTGGTATGGAGTTTTTTCAGCCTTTTTGTAATTGCCATCTTTGATACCTTGAATATATCCCCTATCTGCCTATGGGTAAATTCTTCATAGTACTTATACTTGATAAGTCTTTTTTCATCGGTGTCAAGATTAGCAATAGCACTTCGCAGGTTTTTCAAGGTTAGGTTTCTTAAAGCAGCTTCTTCGGTGTTATAAGAGCCTGTTACATATCTATCTAACATCGGTTCAAGCTCTCCTTTACTAAGATGTCTACGATCAGAACGTCCCTGTGTTTCTATTCTCCGCCTATCTGCTTCAAGAAATTCTGCGACCTTCTTTGGCACTGAAATATCTCTCTTTTCGTATGTAATTTTTACGTTCATTCTCTTCCCTTCTACTTGTCGCAAAAGGGTACACACAATGTGTATCACCAGCTACTGTAGCCAATTTTACAGCGGAATAGCATATCTCATTCATTTCTTTAAGTTGGATAAATGGTATGCTATCAGGGTTACATATTATATGTAATCCCTCTGGCTAAAGATTTTTTTATTTTTTGAGGATTAGTGCTATGTCCTCAGTTTTATTTTATCATAGTTCAGATTGACATAAAACACATCATTTACTGATGTTAACTAAATTAAGTCGCATTCTTGCAGTATCTTCTCAATAACCTCCCAAATAGCTAATGATGGATTCTCCCTATAGTACTCATATCCTTTGTACTGTTGTAAAGTATATCCATTATCTTTGTTACGTTGCATTATTGCTTTTGAACGGTTAATGGCATCTATTACATCATCTAATGATAACTTATTTAAAATACGCTTAAAATTTCTTTCATGTTTATAGTCATCCATATTTTCAAAGTTTTCATTGTAAGCACGATTAATATGTCTTATATAATGTTTTCTATGCGTGATTGAACCATTGCAATCAGATTTATGTAATATAATCCATAGATCAAAAGTTAAATTTGTATACCCGAACTTATAAGTTATTTGTTTACCCAAGCCTTTAGCTTTTTTCATGTTATCCATAGTTTCTTTAAATTCTCTCACATGAATTGCTTCATCACTCTCATAATCAGAAATATGATATATCTCTGTTCTTCTAAGTATCTTCATTTTTTTCGCTTGTTTTAGCGGATTCTTTTGAATCGGACAATCAAGAGAAACCTTAAAGGTAGCATCTGGTGCTTCATTTATTTTAGCTTGTAACCACTTTAAATACCAATTCTCAGTTTCTCCTTCTACAGTAAAATGGTACTTATTAGCTTTCTTCATCTTAGCCATTATCACACCTCTCTTTCGTCGGAAATAAGTTCCTCAAAAATTGGTGTAAAATCTATGTCTTTAATAGCACCATATTGACCAATAAAATAATGTTTCATATAATCTTCATGTTTACGAACACCTTTTTCTCCTGTAGTTCCGAAATCAGAAAGAGCATATAATACACTATTATGCGTATCTTCATCTCTTTCAACAAATTTAATTTCATCCCTTCTGAAAAGGTTAGAATTTAGAAATATCGGATTATGTGTATTAAAAATTAATTGTGCATTATTAATGTTAATATCATCATTATGAAATATATTCACAATATCCATCAATGCCATAGGATGAATTGACGCATCAAATTCATCAACTATCAACGTTCCTCCAGTGAGTATTGCCATTATAACTAAGGGAAAGATATTGACAAATCGAATTGTTCCATAAGACTCAAATATTTCTGCAGCCATAGCAGCACTTTTATTGCCCTTAACATTTTTAATGATAGAACATAACTTTACATCAGTTTCATCATCGCTGACAACATATCCTAACGCATTAGAATTAATTCCAAATAACTTCGCAGCACTATTTGTAGTCTTTTCAACATACACCGTTTGTTTTTGAGGATCAACAAAACGTTTAATAAGTTGCATTGAATCGGCTCTATAAACTACCATAAACTTGTTTTCAAACCATGATGTGATAAGTTTAGCCAAATCTTGACTAAAAATCAATTTAAAACCATTCACCAAAAATAGTTCCTCATCATTCAGACTGTTTTTTGATATTTCAATAAGACTATCTTCATTTTGATGAATAGTATCTAATATATAATTATTAATATTTTTGAAATTGCCAAAAGATAAAGTTTCATCTCTCAAAAACACCTTTTCTTCATTTACAAATAGCTCTTCTTTTAATATTTTTCTTGAATAACTATCGTCTAAAAAACAACCCAAATCTAAACTGATAGCATAATGTATCAATAGATTATTTTCCATGAATTTTATAGAAAGCAGTACTGGTTCTGAACATTTTGCTGAATTATTTGGTATTAATTCCAATGCATTTGCTGCTGAATTAGGCGAAGAGCTTTCTTCAGAATTTTTTATATTTCCTCTTAAAACAATAGCTCTAAAAGTATCCATTGCACCTATTATATTAGTTTTTCCTGTTGCATTCGGTCCATATAATACAGATGAACATAAACCCTTTAGTTTTTTATTCTTTAGTTTTTTGGTAAATACGCTATAATCTAAGCCAGTTTGCTTAGGGGCAGCCATTAACGAAAAAACGGTTTCATCCACAAAAGATTTGTAGTTCTTAGTTCTAAATTCTAAAAGCATATTATTCCCTCCATTCTGCAATATTATTGCAAAATACTATCTACTATTATACTTATATTATGCACAAAAGTCAAATATGCTATTCTTTTTTGAACGATTTCTACAAAATAAAAAGTTTTGTTTTCACATCTCAAATAATCAAAAAGACAAAATTCCTTATTCCAATAGAATTTTGCCTTTTATCATACCTTTAATATATTCTATTTATAAACCACTTCTCTTAATACAACTTCCTCAGCCACACCCCTAGCGGTATTATAATACCCAACCCTATCCATAAAACCACAATCCTTTGGAATAGGATTCTTCTTAAAATACTGCTTCTCAATCAGCATAGCCATTTCATTAGCTTCACTATTTACCCTATGACAATTTGCCATCAATTCACCATTTATAAACAATTCTCTATACACATAAGGCTTATACTCTTTAAGATATATAAGTCTCATTCGCCCATATTTCCCAAGCGGTCTTTCATCATCATTCACATCATTAGAAATATGAATCTTAGGATATAATATCCCATCAACCTCTTCATACTCTAATTCTACAGGCTTAAACTTACTCATCTGAAAGCACCTCCATCATCATCCTAGCACCGATTTTGAATCCTTCTATGAAGGTTTCAAGATAATAATAGGAGTCCCTTTCATTGAGTGTAGTTAGTAATTCATCATAAAGCCTAAATTCAGCTTTATCTAGTCTACTTGTAAAATCATTTTCTAGCTTACCAACTTTCCCATTAATCTTTATAAATTTTTCTCCTTTTGGGAAAACCTCTTCATTCCGATAGATTTCACCATAATACAACTTCTCTAAAATACGTCTCATTCAAATCACCTTTCTTATTTTTATTTAAAAGGCAATCCAAACAAAAACATTCTTATATCCACTCACGCCCTACCTTAGCTCAGTACTGATTGGACATATCTACTCAGTACCTATTTTGATAGCAACACGCACCGTAATTTCTCGATTAAAGTTCTTATTTCTGAAATTGGCTATATCAGTACTAAAGGTACAAAAATCGCAGAAGTGTGTAAATTCCTTGATTATTAGCAGTCTGCTCGATATA
>JAOARN010000128.1 GCA_025210485.1 Marinifilaceae bacterium
CCATCATATACATAGTATGCATTGTTGCCACTCTCATCAAGTTCTACATGGGTTAACCAGTCGTTATTATCCCAGTGCATTGCTTTCAGGTGTGGCATCGCTGTCATGTTACCATGAGCATCGTAGCTATACTCTGTTTTGTTCTCTTCGTGACCAATAAGGTAGTTGTTACTCTCAAAGTTATAGTAGTAATCTCGTGTCTACTGATCTTTGCAACGCACCTGCATAATATTACCAAGTTCATCGTATTGGTAGTTATGCGTATAGTTCTGCATTGCATTGTTGCGGTGTTTGGCTGTGATATATTACTTGCTACATTGCTGAGGATAGGCATTACTATTATTTTGTCATATCTATTGGTATTATAAATCTCCTATATAGGAAATAATAAATTAAAAAATCAGTAAAATTCCAATAAGGGACTTTACTGATTTAATTTATCTATTAAGTATCACTATATTTTATAGTTCTCTAGGTATTCCTTTTTCTTTTACTAGTTTATAATAATGTATACCAACATTCTTTTTACCAATATTCTTATAATATTCCCACATATAGTAATTTGTATATACATTCTTCGGATCTTTTTCATAAGCTTCTCTTAAAAACTCAATAGCCATATCAAAGTCTCCTTTTGAAATAAATAAATATCCCATTTGTGCCAAATATTCTGGGCTATCAGGCTCAATACGCTTTAACTGAAGCAAATCTCCTTCAGCCTCAGAGTATCGATTCAATTTGATTAATGCGTAAGATTTATTATAATACAAGTGAGCCCAGTCACCTCCATTATTTATAGACATTGTGTAATTATCAATTGCTTTCTCGTATTCATCCATAATTAAAAAGGTATTACCTAAACCAAAATACACCCATGGTGAATTTGCATTCATTTCAAGAGCTTTTTTAAGACTCTTGATTGCTACGGAATAGTTTCCTAACTCGCTTTCTGCAATCCCCTTATTATAGTAAGTTTCCCACTCTTGAGTATTCAACTCAATTGCTCTATTAAAATCTGCTATGGCTTTTTTTAACTCACCAATAGAATAATAAATGGTACCTCTTGCTCCATAATAAAAATAATTATTTGGATCATCCTCAATCTGACTATTTAAATCATTTATAAGTATAACGTTTTCTAGCGAGTCACTTTTCTGAGAAAAAACATCGTTTTGAATTAAAAAACATAAAAAAATTGCAAAAAAATTTTTCATCAATAATCAAATTTTAAGTGTAAATATTTATTTTTTTCTTCCATGTAACTAGCAACTATCTCTACAGCTTTTCCTTTAGCTATTTTTATATTTGCCCTACGAACATCTTGGATTGTAGGACCTCCTGCAGGCATTGGATCAGCAAAAAGCTTTACCAGAACATTTGTACTAACTACTCTTCCAAGAATCTGACTAAGAACACTGTTACCTCCTTTTTCAAGAATTCTTTCACCCAACTGCCCTCTGAAATAGTCAAATATCTCATTATTAAGTGTTTTAATCATATCGTCTAAAACCTTAAGATTTGCATTTTCATGAATCCACTTCTCAGGAACTTTAAATTTCACAAGTGCTTCTGTAATTATAGGCATTTTGAAATTAGGCATTCTTCCGTAATATGAAACTATTTTATCTTCATAAATAGCTTCCACTGATATACATTTTCTCAAAGCATTTACTATATCCTTTTTTTCTCTATCCTTTGTCCATTTTGGAAATCTGACCTCTTCAATAACCTTTTCAATAACAAAACTTTTAACATTATATTCCTGAACTCTCTTTGCTTTTTGTGAAATTACAATATTCCTGATTCTATCCTTATTTGTAACAAAGGATTTAACAATTTTATCTAAGTCCAGATACTTAACATCAACACTTCTACAAATATCTTCTTCATTTAATTCTAAGTCTGATTCTTTTTGTTTATCATTTAAACTAGATTCTTCCTTATTTAGTTGTTGATTGTTTTCATCAATGTTAATTTCCTCTTTAGAAGAAACTTCCCTCCCATCCGGATCAATATACTTAACTGGATTATTCGCACAATATACATACGGAGACCATTCAAGGTATTTATCTGCCAACGGATCAACACTCACAAATCTACATATCCAAGCTGCGTAATAGCGGGCACCGTAGTAGTAGAGGCCGGTCTCTTCGTCGCGCTCTTTGCCTACGTATTTGTAGCGTTTGAGTGAGGTTTGCCTCACATTACTTCTTTTTTTACATGTGTTCGGCGATTATTTCGTAATTCTGATTCTGTTCTTCCACTACGGTATGAGGTTGTGCCAAACGGGCGGTACTCCTCATAGGTTATTAGGTTTGCACTATCGTCTAATTCAAGTGATGCACTGCCCAGATGGTTATCGTACTGGTAACGTATTGTAACTTCAGGGACATCTTTTATCTGTTATAATTGTTTCTTATTGTCAGATAGAACTCGCATTTATAATCATCCCTGTAAATGTGAAAAGTTCTTACTAATGCTTCGTTTCAAAGAACCTTCGTCTGAGCCTTCGACTCCGCTCTGGCTGACAAGAGCATCTACTGTTGCTATCTTCGATTTATTCCCTTCGTCTTCTCTCAGGACAGGCTCGGAGATATTTACTGTTGTTCGCTCTGTAGATAACGTATCTGAGGTGAATTTACGATAAATCTCATAATCTCCAAAATAGTAACGCTCTTCTCTGTTGTTTCCGTTCATCTGATTATAATAGCTCTTCATTTGCCAGATGGAACTCGCATTTATAATCATACCCGTGTAAAAGAAAAGCCTTTACTAATGCTTCGTTTCTATACAATCTTACGTACACGCTCTCCTGAACCATCATATACATAGTATGCATTATTGCCACTCTCATCTAGTTCTACATGGGTTAACCAGTCGTTATTATCCCAATGCATTGCTTTCAGATGTGGCATCGTTGTCATGTTTCCATGAGCATCGTAGCTATACTCTGTTTTATTCTCTTCGTGACCAAGAAGGTAGTTGTTATTCTCAAAGTTGTAGTAGTAATCTCGTGTCCACTGATTTTTGCTGCGCACCAGCGTAATATTACCAAGTTCATCGTACTGGTAGTTATGCGTATAGCTTTGCATTGGCTGCAGTAATTGGCAGAGCTACATCGTTTGCTACATCTTTATGGATAGGTATTGCCATTCCTTTTAGCTCCCTGCCTGTTGCTTTTACTTCACTATTACTATTCTAGAAATAAGAAGAAGCTGTCTATAAAGGACAGCTTCATAAAACTAAAAATTATATTTAATTACAATTTGAAGCAATCCTATCCATTTCTGATTTTATTTGTTGTAGTTCTCTTTTATTAAAGACAATAGCTCTTTTAGGGTGAAACTTCTCATGAAATGATTTCGTTTCACCCAATTTTCGATTAATTCCGAGACTTTTCTTCTTCAAAAACAAATCAGATTCGATATAGGTAATCCAAACAGCAATGATATTCTGCTTAATAGTTTCTTTCTGTTGTTCAGGTATCGTATCCCAAAAATTAACCATACCTTCTCTTCTTGGATAATACATCATACCATAACTCAAATTTGTATGTTCAGATAAAGTGGTTTCTGAAATAGCCCCAACTTCTTCAACTGACTTATGTTTTAGGGATTTAATAAACTTTCTAAAATATATTGAGTCATTTTCTTCCCAAGCTACTTTAATCCTTTCTCCTGATTGATTATAAATACAGCCATGCAATAGACAGGTTGATATTGAAATCATTGCAAAAAAAAGATTCGATTTATTCATATTCATTTATTTATCAAATAGTTTAAAATTCCAACGTCTGACCTTCACTTCATCAATCGCTAAAGAAGTCCAAAATGAAGGATCTACTTTTCCCTTCGAATCTCTATCATATGCTTTTTCTGATATTTGAGTTGCTTGACCATCATCTAAACTTCCTTGAATAACAGTAATAGAGTCATCAGAGAGATCTGAAATAGTGCTTGCATGCCATACTCTATTAGCTTCATCTTCCCATAGATAGACTTCGTATTTCCATGTTAAAACATCTCCTGCCATAGCATCACTCCAATCAACTGTTTGAAGTGAAGTATTATATTTTGAAAAAAGAGTTGCTGCTCCAAAAGCACGCTTAATTTTAGCACTAAACTCACTTGCAGATTTAGCTGTTGTTGATCTACTATCATAGGTGACATTCTTTTTTCTGTAATCTTTCATAACAACAGGCAAGCCGTAATAAGAAGCAAAATCAACTAGGGTTTCCATAACTAAATCGGCACAGTCAATTGTCTTATTAAAGTTTTTCGATTCTTCCATTTTCCTTTCCAAAACTGCAGCAACTCGCTTTTCATATAAGTCTTTATATGTGGTTTTTCCTTCTTCAAATCCTTCTCCATATTTCCTTTTATCACTTGCCTTGACAATCACGTCATTCCATAAATGTTTGTGTTTCCACGCTTCCCCCTCTTGTTTAGCATTTTGGCTATTTGATTTATCGTTACCATCTTCTTTCGGTACATCTCCACCACCTGTATCCAAGGCACCAGTTGGATCAACCCTATTCATAGGATTATTCTGAACATAGTTATAGGGTGTTAACCATATACGCTCTTCCTTCATCGGATCAACACTAACAAATCTACAAGTCCAAGCAGCGTAGTATCGAGCACCGTAGTAGTAAATTCTTGTTTGTCTCACATTACTTCTTTTTTATCTGTGTTCGACGATTACTTCGTAATTCGTTGTCGCGTTCTTTGCCGGTGTATTTGTAGCGTTTTTGGGATATGTTTATGTTATGTTTTTGGTAGCTTGTGGTACCAAATGGGTGATACTCC
>JAOARN010000129.1 GCA_025210485.1 Marinifilaceae bacterium
AGTTGCTCTCCAGTAGAGTTTGTTTCCTCTTTAGGTTGCAATGATAAATATAATAATAAATTTAAATTAATGTCTAACAGCTACTTATAATAAATCAAAGGAATTTTCTTAAAGTATGTTTGATAAATTGGGGTTAAAACATGTGGAAGTTCTTAATAAAATTGATGAGAAAAACTATATTAATTGGGAAAATGCAAAAACACCTTCAGATACAATTGGAGCACAACTTGGTCATTTTATTCGACAGAATGATACTAGAGTTAAAAGAGTAAAAGGAAAGAAAGGATTTGAATACTACTTATCAAAATATGAAAGTGAACTGAATCTCTCTAAAATTACTGAAAAAGAAACAGAATCTAAAAAAGCCGCAAAATATAAAACATTTCAAGAACGTGATTTACATAAACTATTGAGTAGTTATTTGAAAAATCAGAATACATACAGTAAGACAATCTATCACGAAAAATCGGCAAATAGCAAAGACAGCCATCAAAAATGGATACACCCAGACATGATTGGAATTAATTTCTTAAACCTTCAGAATAAGTCAAGTAATGCTTTAATGAAAGTGATAAATAAGTCCGATGCATTCAATTTAATATCTTATGAACTAAAAAAAGAAATAAAATCTGATTACGAATTGAAACAATGTTTCTTTCAAGCAGTATCAAATTCGAGCTGGGCGAATTATGGGTATTTGGTGGCATTTGATATCAGTAAAAACTTAATGGATGAAATGGAACGATTAAATCGATCTTTTGGTATTGGCGTAATCGAATTACAGGCAAATCCATTTGAAAGTAAGATTCTGTTTGCATCTAAATTTAAAGAACTTGATTTTAAAACAATTGATAAGCTTTGTGAGATTAATAAAGATTTTGAAAAATTCATTGAGAAATCTGAAATGATGTTAGTTGCTGATGATAGATATATTGATGCTACCAGAATGGAATTTGGAAAATTTTGTGATGAATATTTTAAAACCGATTCCGAAATACAAAAATATTGTATAGACAATAATATACCTACTGAAGAGAATGAAACCATGGGGTAAAATACACTAATAAAACACGTACATTTCGTGCTAGCCTCAAAATTAGAATAAGAAACTAACACCGCCAAAACCCTAATTTTGGCTTTGGTAAAAATAATATAAACAGAAATAACGGTTTTGGCTAAGTGGGTAAAAGAAAGTTTGATCCTTTAAAATACCAAGCTCCCCGTAGCCCTGTCCGTTGTGTGTAATCATTGTAAGTATATGAGATTTGAAACATTACGTATATTCTTTAGTATAATTAATTTCGATTATATCTTTATGAATTGTACATATGAAATTAGTGACTGCGAATATTCTAAATTAAATTTCATAGATAATCATGATAAATTCTCTGAAATAATAACATATAATTTAGTCTATAAGGATTCGATAAGATATGTTTATAAAACTTCACAAAATCGTATTATTTTTAAATTAGATGAATATGGTGAAGTTTTTTCAATTGAGTCATACGACAGTGATGAAGAGTTAAATTATTGGATGTCAATAAAATATTTTAATCGTAAAATTTTCGTAAAGTATCATCCTCAGGAATCAATGGGAGAAGGCTACCATGAACTAGAAGTTGAAATAAGTAGAGAAGAAAACATCATAACGATAGTGAGGATGAATGATGAAAGAGGAAATGATTCTAAAATAATCTTAAACCATCTAAACAATAAAGTAATAAGTTCATTGCAGATACATTCAGATGGTACAAAAATAAAGTATAATTATGAATATGATACTGAGGGTAGGCTAATAAACCAGAAGACTGATTCTAAAGAACAGTCATCAGAATACATATATCAATACAACAAAAATTATTTAAAGAAATTAGTTCATCACAATGGGTATTTAACTAATATTACAACTATAGAAGAAGAAGGAACTGTCAAAAACGATAAAAGATTTTTCTATAATGAAACTAATGGCAAATTCTCATACTGTAAAGAAAGCTGTTATGATGAAAAGATATTAAAACTATTTATTGGAGATATAGTGAAATTGAAATTGTTAGGCTATAGATTAGAGAAAAATCAGGCCATAGAAATATATAATGTAAACTCAAAATTATTATTTACTGCTAAAGAGAATGGATATAATCATTTTGCTAAAGAAAACTACCTATGGTATGATAACGAAGGTAAAAACATTGAAATTGAGAATATTGTCCCCAAGTGGGTATTCCAATTAATCTATCCATTTAACGATGAGATTGACTACACAGAATCGAGTTAATCCCATAGCAATAAACAACAATACGATGTATACTTCATCAAGCTCAGCATAAACCAAGCGGTTCTCGTATACGTCCGTTCGTTAATGATGACTAATTTTAAAAATATCACAGTCTGAATAATAAAACCTATTGGCAAATCATGCAACAAATACCCCTCCTAATCAATGCATAATCTGCAACAAATATTTAAAATGAAAAGCTCTTTAATCAAATTAATCGTATAGTGCTTTTGTAATATAAGTCCTATTAGATAATCTACAAATAAAAACTGCAATTCGAATATCTCAATTCGAATTGCAGTCTAAGTTTTAAATCAATAATAATATAATTATTTCATTGCTTTTATTTCTTCTATCAAAGACAAAACTCTAGAATCCTTGGCTAAACCTTGTGTTTTATCGCTTTCAATAAATTTATTTACACTTTGCATTGCTTTATCCTTCTCTCCTAGATGTTTATACAATAAGGCAATACAAAAATCAATAGCTGGATAATCTTTAGTCTTAGAAATATTTAATTTCAATTTTTCAAGAGCTGGTTTAAATAAATTAGATTTTACAAATTTTGTATCTAAACCTATTCTGTATGCTGTACTTATTAAGACAAACATTGATTTTTCAATATCCGTTTTTTTCAGTGATTCGTATTCATTCATTTTATATTCAAACCACTCTATAAACTGTTGTTTCGAGATAAAGAAATTATCAATCAATATCGGTTTCATATAGTCAAAATACCTAGGATCTTCAGATTCCAGAATTTTTTCCATTTCTTCATTATACTGTTTAAAGTTTGATTTCTTACCAAATTCCTCAATATAATTAATTTTTGCACTAAGTTTGACACTATTCATCTGTCTTTCATCTACCCCTTCCAATGCAAGAAATTTATCTTGATTCGACATAAAATCATTATATAATTCTGTATCAAGAACTAATCCTCCAAGCAAAATAATATTGAAACCAGCTTTATTATATAGTTTTTCAATAGTAGTAGACTTTAGATATTCTCTACCTACTTCTACCATTCTATCATTTTGTTCTATATTTTGAAGAGCTTGCAAATAATCTGAAATCAACTGTATATCTCTATTTCCTTTTTTGTATTGTTTTTCAAGATATGATAATTGTTTTGTTGGATCAATAAGTTTTTTGGCTTCCATCAATAAGCCATCTTTATCTCTAGCTCCTACAATAGTGTGAATTCTTTTTCCTTTTGGTGATAAAAAAATTAGTGTCGGATAGGCACGAATTTGAAACCTACGTGCTAAACTAGGCCCTTCGCCTTTTTCCATATCAATTTTTGCACTTATAAAATTATCATTAAAGAACTTACCAACTTCGGCTTGAGTAAATACATCACGAGCCATCATTTTACATGGTCCACACCAAGTTGCATAGCAGTCAATAAAAACTATTTTATTCTCTTTTTTTGCTTTTGATAATAGTTGATCAAAGCTTAAGTGCTCAAAATTAATCCCCTGAGAAAACACAGAAATAAAAGGCAGGACTATAAAAGCTAGAAATAATGTAAATCTTTTCATCTTTTTTCTTTTCTATAATTAAATTTGTGTTCAATATATGGCAATAAATTTAATATATCGCATAAATTTATCTTAATTATAAATTCAAAATAGGATAAAAACCTTTAATTATGGAAGTTGTTTTGTGGTGGGTAATGTAATTATTTATTCCTTTTTTTTAAGATATACCATTTAATTCCAAAAATTAAGAACAAAAGAACTAAGGATATCCACCAATAATTCTGAACAATTTCTGGTAAATAGTCTAGGTATCTAAAGGTGACAACTATAATTAAAATTATATATAGATAGATAAACCAATTTAAGTACTTCATATAATATTCATAAAAAAGAGACTTGCCTAAACAAGTCTCTCGTATTTCTATTTTGTTATTTCTACTTTCTGAGTTGCATTCGAATTATTATTTCTTTTATCAACTGCTTCGATTACTGAATTTGCCAGAGCTTCAAAGGCATTAGAAATAATCATATCATCATTCACAGCTACAGGCTTTCCTTTATCGCCACCTTCTCTTACAGACTGAACTATTGGAATCTCTCCTAATAAATCTAATCCTCTTTCTTCTGCTAGTTTTTTACAACCACCTTCTCCAAAGATATAATATTTATTTTCAGGCAATTCGGCAGGAGTAAACCAAGCCATATTTTCAACCAATCCTAATACTGGAACATTTATACCTGCTCCTTCAAACATACTGATACCTTTAATAGCATCAGCAAGAGCAACCTGCTGTGGTGTACTTACTATAACAGCACCAGTAACAGGTAAAGTTTGTACTAAGGTTAGGTGAATATCACTGGTACCTGGAGGTAAATCAATAAGCATATAATCGAGCTCACCCCAATTACCTTCTTCTATCATTTGTTTCAATGCATTAGAAGCCATTGGACCTCTCCATACAGTTGCTTGCGCAGGGTCAACAAAAAATCCGATTGAAAGCATCTTTACTCCATAATTTTCATATGGCTCAATCATCTCTTTATCGCCAACGGTTACCATCTGAGGTCTCGCATTTTCGGCCGCAAACATTGTTGGTACCGAAGGACCAAAAATATCAGCATCAACCAAACCAACCTTATATCCAAGTTTGGCTAGACTAACTGCAAGATTCGAAGCAATAGTAGATTTCCCTACTCCTCCTTTTCCCGAAGCTACTGCGATAATATTTTTGACTCCAGGACAAACCTTTGGAGCTTCAACTATATGTACAGCTTTTACTTTTATATTCCCTTTTATTTCCATGTCCTTATCAACAAAACGAAGCAATGTAGCTACGCATGATTTTTTACATGAAATAATATTAGGGTCATCTGATTTCTGAAAAACTAAATCGAAACCGACTTTTTTTCCCTCTATACTAATATTTCTAACCATATCAAGGCTAACAATATCAGTGTCGCTTCCAGGATACTTTACTAGTTTCAAAGCATCCTTAATTTGTTTTTCTGTATATGACATAATAAACAGTTATAAATTGAATAAGAACAAAATTATTCTTATTAAGAGACTAAATATTGGAATATTAACTATTCTTAAATTAATCTATTTGAAATGGATCCCATATATATTCATTGATATTTAGGATCTGATTATTTTCAATTTTTATTCCTTCTTCTTCTAACAATTCTTGCATAGTCATTCCCTTATCAAACTTATGACTTGCTGTTAGGATTCCTTTACTATTGACCACCCTATGAGCTGGTATTTTGTCTTTATACAAAGCCGATTTGCTCATTGCCCAACCTACAACTCTAGCTCCATTGTTTATACCGACCAATTTTGCTATTATTCCGTAGGTACAAACTCTTGATCTAGGTATTTGTTTTACTATTTCGTATATGTCTGAATAGAGTTTGCTAGTCATTATTCTCTACGATCTCTTCCAAAACTTCTGTGCGAATCAAATTCAATTTCAACATCAGGTTCTGAAATATTTTCTTTATTCGAAATTTTAAATTTTAAATATTTACTAGTGATACCTCTTGTTAAAAATTGATTTTCGTAAAAAGTTCGTATAGATAAGATATGTTTTTCATCTACACTTGAGTATATGTCATTTATATCTTCCAACTTTTCCAAATTATTTATACGAATAAGCTCATTGGTATAATTATAAAGAAAATCACTATCGGTTTTAAGATTTATAAATGCATCTTGCTTCAAAAATTTTTTATACGATTGGAGCATTCTACTTCCAGTTAACCTTTTTTTATGATTTTTCATTTGTGGATCAGGAAATGTAATCCACACTTCTGAAATTTCACCTTCTGCAAATATTGAATCAAGCATTTCAATTTTGGTACGAATAAAACGCACATTATTCATATCCTCATTAAGGGCACTAAGTGCACCTTTCCAAATTCTTGCTCCTTTTATATCGATACCAATAAAATTGGTTTCAGGCTGGCGTTCTCCCAAACCAATAGTGTATTCACCCTTACCACATCCAAGTTCCAAAATTATTGGATTATCATTCTTAAATACTTCCTTATTCCATTTACCTTTTAGGTGGTAGTCCTTTTGCCACAAATCATCATGTGTTGGCTGAAATACATTCTCAAATGTTTCCATTTGAGCAAATTTTTTCAATTTATTCTTTCCCACTTCTGTTTATTTTGCCTGAAGCTGTTCAAGCTCAACTCCAACATTTACAATTCCTTCAATATTATCTTCTCGCATTCCATGGACAAGTTTAATTTTATATTGTCCTGTATCGGCAAAATTAATATTCTTTTTTAATAAATACTTATTTAGCATTATACTTCCATATCCATCTCCTAACCATTTCCCTCTCTCATCTGCTAATACCTGTTCTACTGTATCAATCTCTATTTCTCCATTGGGGTATGACATTTCTATATACATCCACAAATTGCTAAATGGGTATTGTCCTATATTTCTCGTATTGAGGTATAAATTATATGCGGACATATTATTAGTCAAATGAAACTGAAAGTCTACAGCTGAATCTTTATTCCATTTGTAATCTGGTATATCGTGATATTCAGAATAAATAAAATTTGTATTTTGGCAAGATACAGCCATCATTATAAATAAACCTACAATTATGTTTTTCATAAAGTTTCCTTATTTAGCTTTGATATAAATATTAAAAAGAATAATAATTTTAATCCTGCGATTGAGAACGGTTATTATTTCTTGGCTTACGCCTAAATTTTCGTCTTGGTTTTGTTCCTTTATTATTATTATTGCTTTTGTTCTTATCAAAACGATTCAGACTATCTTGTCCCACCACATTTTCGTAGTCAAGAGATTTTTCATAAGATGAGCTATTCGGATCGATTAATTTATCAACATTTATTCCCTTCTTGTTTAATCTTTGAATTTCTTTTACTCGCGAAACTGGAACCTGAACAAGATTAACCGAATTAAGCTTATCAAAAGAGTACCACATTATTCTCTTAAAAATATCTGTCTTTTGGTGAAAAGCTGTACCTTCCTTTGTATGAAGTGGAATGTTTACATCTGGGAAATCCTTCTGTGCATCCATATATGAATCTAATTCATAATTAAGACAGCATTTAAGTTTTCCACATTGACCTGCTAATTTCTGTGGGTTCAGCGATATTTCTTGATATCTAGCCGAATTCGTTGTTACAGATACAAAATTTGACATCCAAGTAGAACAACATAATTCTCTTCCGCAAGGTCCTATCCCTCCTATACGTCCAGCTTCTTGTCTTGCACCAATCTGACGCATTTCTATTCGAATACGAAATTGCTCTGCCAACACTTTAATTAATTGCCTAAAATCTACCCTGTCATCGGCTATATAATAGAAAATAGCTTTTGTCTTATCTCCTTGATATTCGACATCTCCAATTTTCATATCAAGATTTAGACTTGCAGAAATCTGTCTTGCCTTAATCATGGTTTGATGTTCCAAAGACATTGCTTCGTGCCATTTCTCAATATCAACAGGTTTAGCTTTTCTGTATATTTTTTTAGGTTCGAAATTTTCAATATCTACATTGTTTTTTCTTACCTGTTCTAGCACCAAGTTACCTGTTAATGAAACTATCCCTATATCGTGTCCAGGAGAAGCTTCCACTGCAACAATATCACCTCTTACTAGTCTTAATTTATTTGGATTTGAATAATATGCTTTTCTTGTATTTTTAAATTTAATCTCTACAAGATCGAGCACACTAATATTATCTGGAATATCCTTTAACCAATCTTGAACATTTAATTTTCCGCCTAATAATCTAAACTCCTTGAGTTCTGGATTTTTGACATATGAGTTATTATGTGAATCTTTTATTTCTGTCATATTGTTTTTATTGAATGCAATTTACATTGCATTATATATTTAATTTTCAACAATTTGTTGATATACTTCATTGTTTCGGATTCAATTTAGGAAAAACTTAGGTATATAAATAATAACAGCTATTGAAGTGTCAGCTATCAAAAATAAAACCAAGTCTTTTTCATGGCTTATAAACTTAGTATAAAATAGAGATTTTTCATAATAAATCTTTCACATCAGCAAAAGTAGATTCCAAAATACTCATCTTTTCGAAGAAAAATTCATAATATGTATTCCAACTTTTCTTATCAAACATATTAAAATCTGGATATATATAATATACTATACTTATATTTTTATGATTTTCCATAAAGTAATCGCGATCCCAGATTAATTCAGGTCCACATTCATCATCAAATATCTTCTTATACTTTAAAAGTGAAGCAAAAATCTCATACCTTCTTTCATCTTTTTTCCCATCTATCTGAATCATCACATAAGCATCTTTAGAACTAACATGAAATTTAAGTTGAATTCCTGATTTTCCAGTCTTCTTCAATAACCATGAATCCATTTTTCGCCCTTTGCGTGCAGAATAATGTTTAAAATTAGTCCAAAAATCTACTCTTAGCTTCTTTGCTTCTTCCTTACTTAACATATATGATTTGTATTTTATCTAAGTTCTTATAATTCTTGTTTAATTGTATTCTATTGATTTTTAGATTCACAAATATATTTTTTATTTCTTAAATAATAATTCAATATAAATTATAATTATCCTTAATTTTAAAATTAAGCTCAATATATTTATCATATGTATATATTTTAATTATCGCATTATAAATTTCGCCAAGCGTCATCAATTATAAGATAAAACAAGCTTAAAACTCGATATTATACCTATCATTGACTCAAACACTTATCATAAACATCTGTTAATAAAACATAAAATAGACAGTTCTTAAATATTGCAAAACATCTTTTATTTTGGAATTGAAGAATAATATTAACTTTGTTGACCGCAAGTAATTATCAATTTTGAATTTTTATAATTAATCTATTTTAAAATACTAAAGATGAGAAAATTATTATTGGCAGTAGTCACTATTAGCTTTATGTTTAGCTTCAATAGTGCTAAAGCTGACGAAGGTATGTGGCTTCTTTCTTTATTGAAGAAGAATGCTGCCGAAATGAAAAAAATGGGTCTTGAAATTACAGCTGACGACATCTACAATGTTAACAATGCCTCTTTGAAAGATGCAATTGTTGGTCTTGGTCGTGCTGGTCGCCCATTCAGCCACTTCTGTTCTGGGGAAATTATTTCAGATCAAGGTTTGTTCCTAACTAACCACCACTGTGGTTTTGGTTCTATACAATCTCACTCTACTCCTGAGCATGATTATCTTTTCGATGGTTTTTGGGCTTATAATAAAAAAGAGGAGCTTACTAACGAAGGATTAACTGCTTCTATTCTTGTAAGAATGGAGGATGTATCAAAGCAAGTAAATGCTAAGCTTAATGATGATATGTCTGAAATGGACAGATATAAAGCAATCAGAGAAGTTGCTAGACAAATTGAAAAGAAAGCTGAAGAAGGAACTCATTACAAAGCTAATGTAAAAAGCATGTTTAATGGAAACCAATTCTTCCTTTTTGTTTATGTTATTTACAAAGATGTTAGATTAGTTGGTGCTCCTCCATCATCAATGGGTAAATTCGGTGGTGATACTGACAACTGGATGTGGCCACGTCACACTGCTGACTTCTCAATGTTTAGAATATATACTGGTCCTGATGGAAAACCAGCTGAATATTCAGAAAAAAACATCCCTCTTAAACCAAAACATCACCTTCCAATCTCTATCAAAGGAGTTGAAGAAGGTGACTTTGCAATGGTTATGGGATTCCCTGGTACTACAGATCGTTACCTAACTTCATATGGTCTTGATGAAACTATGAAAATCAGAAATCATAATGTTCACAAAATCAGAACTGTAAAATTAAATATTTTACACGAAGATATGGCTAAAGATGCTGCTATTAGAATCAAGTATGCTTCTAAATATGCTTCTTCTGCTAACTATTGGAAGTATTCAAACGAGCAAAATAAAGCTTTAACTAAATTGAATACTAAAAAATTCAAACAAGAAATTGAAGAAGATTATAACAAATGGGCTAATAAAAAAGCGAAAAGAAAAGCAAAATACGGTGAAGCTTTAAATATGATTGAGAAATCATACAAAACTCGCAAAGATGCTATGTATTCAGTTATTTTCTTAGGCGAAGCTCTTAACAGAGGTGCTGAAGCTCCTGGATTTGCAGCTAATGGTGATGCTTTACTAAAAGTACTTAAAGCTGAAAAATCAAACAAAGATGTAATCAACAAAACTGTAGAAAAAATTAAAGCTAAAGCAGAACCATTCTACAAAGATTATAATGAAGCTACAGATATTAAATTAATGGCTGGATTATTCAAACTTTACTCTGAAAATACCAACAAAGAAGAACAGCCAAGTATATTTGCAATTATTGCAAATGACTATAATAATGATTTCAAAAAATTTGCTGAAGAAACATATGCTAAATCTGTTTTCTCAAATAAAGAGAAATTATTCAAATTTTTAGCTAATCCTAATGCTGAAGTTCTTGCTAACGATCCTCTTCTTAATGTAAGTAATTCTATTACTGATGCTGCACAAAAGATATATGTTCAATTAGGTGCTTCAAGAACTGAAATGAACAAAGGAAAAAGATTATTCGTTGATGGATTATTACAAATCAATAAAAAGAAAAATTTAGCTCCTGATGCAAACTCTACTATCCGTTTAACCTATGGTAAAGTTGGCGGATATGTACCAAGAGATGGTGCATATTACAACCACTATACTACATTGAAAGGTGTAATGGAAAAAGAAGATGCTAACAATCCTGAATTCATTGTTCCTGCAAAACTTAAAGATCTATATGGATCTAAAGATTATGGTCAATATACTGACAAGGATGGCAAAATTCGTACATGTTTCTTAACTAACAATGATATCACTGGTGGTAACTCAGGTTCTCCTGTAATTAACTCTCGTGGTGAATTAATAGGTACTGCTTTTGATGGTAATTCTGAAGCAATGTCTGGTGATATTGATTTTGAAGAAAATCTACAAAGATGTATTAATGTTGATGCTAGATATGTATTATTCATTATCGAAAAATACGCTGGTGCTACAAACCTTATTAAAGAGATGACTATTGTAAAATAATTATCCCTTTAATCAAAATACAAAAAACCCCCAATCTGAAAATTTCAGATTGGGGGTTTTCTATTTAATTAAAATCGATATTTATCCAGCTGCTCCAGGCATTACATAATGTATTCCTGCTCCAGGTCCTAGTGGCAGACCAAAGCCTAACCAAATTACCAAAAGTATTACCCATCCAATAAAAAAGGCAACAGAATATGGCAACATTGTAGCTATAACTGTTCCAATACCAGCATTTTTATCATACTTTTGAATATATGCTATAATCAAAGCAAAGAAACTCATCATAGGAGATATCACATTAGTAACACTATCACCTATTCTATATACAACTTGAGATAATTCAGGAGAATAACCAATAAGCATAAACATAGGAATAAAAATTGGAGCCATTATTGCCCACTTAGCAGATGCAGATCCCATCACCATATTAATTACAGCAGATAATAATACAAATAAGATCATTAAAGGGATTAATCCAATATCGGCAGACAATAGTAAATTTGCACCTTTAATAGCCATTACTACGCCCAAATTTGACCATTTAAAATAAGCAACAAACTGCGCAGCAAAAAACACCAAAACAAAATATCCTGCTAGTGTCTTCATGCTCTCAGCCATTCCCTTCATTACATCTGCATCACTTTTAAATTTCTTTGAACCAAATCCAAAAGCAACACCACATAAACCTGCTCCTAAAAACAACAGGGCAACAACACCTTTGATAAGAGGCGAATTTAAAAATCCACCATTCTCTCCCCTAAATATACCATCTTCAGGAACTAAACCTACTATTGTAATTATAGTAAGAAAAATACAAACCATTGAAGCCCATCTCAAACCTCTTTTTTCATCAGCAGATAAGCCCTTAATCTCCTCTTTGTGCAAATGAGAATCCTTGTACTCTCCCAATCGAGGCACTATTAATTTCTCCGTAACTACAGTACCCAAAAATGCAATTAGAAAAGTAGAAACTACCATAAAGAAATAATTTGCAGTAGGATTAACTATATAATTTGGATCAATTATTTTAGCTGCTTCTGTAGACAAACCTGCCAATAAAGGATCAATAGTTCCAAGAATAAGATTTGCAGAAAATCCTCCAGAAACTCCCGCAAATGCGGCTGCCATACCTGCTATAGGGTGTCGATCCAATGCAACGAAAATAATACCTGCCAATGGAATCAATAATACATAACCAACATCAGATGCTGTATTTGATAAAATACCCGCTAATACAATTACGAAGGTCAACATCTTTTTAGGTGCCGATAATACCAATAAACGAATCAAAGCGCCTATTAATCCACTTCCTTCGGCTACTCCAATTCCTAACATTGCAACCATTACAATACCTAAAGGAGCAAATGAAGTGAAATTGTCAACCATTTCGGTCAAAATTCGATGCAAACCCTCAACACTCATCAGATTTACAACTTTGATCACCTCTTTGGTGCCAGGATGCATAGCCTGCATATCAAAGAATGCAGCTATTCCTGAAAGCAATACAGCTGTCAATGCAAATATTGCAAATAACGTCGCCGGATGCGGCAAAGCATTACCAAACCTTTCCGTGACATTCAAAAACCTATCAGTCCATCCTGATTTTTTCTTAACTTGTGAAGTACTCATGTTTTATATTTGTTTTAAGATTGTGTCCAATATCCTTTAAATAATAATCAAACAATTACTTATATGATTTATGCTTTAAATATAGAATGCTTTATTTTAATAAATACAACTTAGACTTAATTTAAATTAGATATAAATAATTGCTATTTAACTAATATTTTAGTTTATTTGTTAGTCTAATATTCAAACATATATTATTAGATTATTTGAATACTATTAAACAGAGATTGATATAATTATTTGATTTTTAAAGGAAAATCAGTAACGGTTTAATATTTAATCTTACTTTAAGAATTTATAATATTTACAATAACATTCTGTTTATATTTAGATTGTTTTACACTACATATTTTGAATATAAAATTGTAATTCTTAATTTTAACACGGAAAATGTAGAAAATTTAAAATAATTATGGAAGTTAAAAAATCACCAAAGGCTGATCTTGAAAGACGTAAATTTACGTTCCTTTTGATCGGATTTGCTCTAACTCTAAGTGCTGTACTTTTTGCTTTTGAGTGGAAAGTTGACTCAGCTAAAGCAGACGAGCTTGTTGTAGAGCAGGAGGTTGAAGCTGATGAAGAAATTATTCCTATCACCAGACAACAACCTGTTAAACCACCACCACCACCACCACCTGCTCCAAAATTAGCAGACGTAATCAACTTGGTGGAAAATGACGAAGAAATCGAAGAAGAACTTGAAATCGAAGATTCTGAAGCTGACCAAGACGAAGAAGTTGAAGTTCAAGTTTACGAAGAGGCTGAAGAGGAAGATGAAGCTCAAGTATTCGTTATTGTAGAAAACATGCCAGAATTCCCAGGAGGACAATCAGCTCTAGGTAGATGGATTGCTAAATCTATCAGATACCCTGTTATTGCCCAAGAAAATGGTATTACTGGTAAAGTATACGTTAACTTCGTTATCAACAGGTCTGGTAAAGTTGAGAATGTTAAAGTTCTTCGTGGTGTTGACCCATCACTTGACAAAGAAGCTATCCGTGTAATTAACAGTATGCCTAAATGGAAACCTGGTATGCAAAGAGGAAAACCTGTAAAAGTATCATATACGGTACCTATTAACTTCCAATTACAATAACGGACAGATTATACTTAAGGTATAAAAAAAGATTACTCAATAAGGGTAATCTTTTTTTTTGCTTTAGGATTAATCTACAATCCAATATTATGTATATTTAACATGTTGTGCCTAAGAACAAATATGTTTTTTTATTACATTTACATAATTTAGAACACCCCATTAAAATTTAATCATCCTATACCAAATAAATTATATCCTATATTCAACGAAAAAATAGGATCATTTTTTTAAAAACAACAAAATAATAGTACTAATGAAAAAAATCCTTTATTCAGTATTCGCAGCATGCCTTATCTTAGCAGCGTGCCAAAACAAAAACCAATACAAAATCAATGGCACTATTGAAGGCCTTGAAGAAGGTAAAGCCTTCTTGTCAATAATCAAAGATAACAGTTGGGTAAAAATTGATTCTGCAGATATCAAAAACAATAGCTTCTCATTTACTCAAATTGGCACTGAGGCTAATATATATAAACTCAGCCTTAACAAAAAAGAACTGAGATTTCTTAATGTAAACTCTCCTATCACTATAACAGGTAATATCGATAAATTTGATATGATTAAAGTTTCAGGTTCTGAATGCAACGACTTGAATAAAAAAATAAATGAAGACAAATCTTCTCTTATTGCCAAACAAAAATCCCTTGGAAATAACTATAGAATCGCAGCAGAACAGAAAGATCAGAAAAAAATGGATTCGATTTATACTGAGTATAAGAATATCGAAACCCAAATGAAACTAGTTACCAAAGAAGCCATTAAAGCAAACTCAGATAAGAATTACATTGGATTAATTGCATATATGGAATTTGGACACTCTGGCTTACCTGAGGCAGAAGAAGTTTATAATTATCTATCAGAAAATGCAAAAGGAAGCAAATTTGCAAAACTATTAAACGAAAGAGTTATAGCTCTTAAAAAAGTAGAAATAGGACAAATTGCACCTGACTTTACTCTTAAAACCAAAGATAATAAAGACTTTAGTCTATCTAGCCTTAAAGGAAAAGTAGTTGTTATTGACTTCTGGGCATCATGGTGTGGTCCTTGCAGAAGAGAAAACCCAAACATGCTTAGAATATATTCTGAATATAAAGATAAAGGAGTTGAATTCCTGGGTGTTTCGTTAGACGACAATAAAGAAAAATGGTTAGCTGCCATAATCAAAGATGAACTACCTTGGACACATGTTTCTGACCTAAAAGGTTGGAATTCTGCTGCTGCTAAATTATATTGTGTAAGCAGTATTCCATGTACATATGTTCTTAACAAAGAAGGCAAGATTGTAGGTAAAAAGATCTTCGGAGAAGAACTAGAAGCTGAATTAACTAAACTGACTAAATAATACAAAAATCATATCTTAGAAATAAAAGCCAGAGTAAAAATTTTACTCTGGCTTTTATCTTTTATTCAATTTGACAAAACAATAAGCCAAGCAGAAACTTAACCATAGAATACTATTCAAATTATTAAGCCCAATAAGGATTCAAATTAATAGCTTAAATTCTATTTTTTATAAAAATAATAAACTAATATTGTCATTAAATTTGACATTAAAATAAATTATAGTCCTGAGTTTATTTTATAATTAAACTCCAACACTATTTATTTTATAAATGTCAAATAAATAATGACTTACACTAAATTTTATTTAAAAAAGACAACAATCATGGCAACTTTTTTATTTGACAAAATTATTTTCGGCCCAATACAAAGCCGAAGACTTGGAGTATCTCTCGGTATAAACCTACTCCCTACAAATCATAAAATATGCAGTTTTGATTGTGTATACTGCGAATGCGGTCTCAATGAAGATAAACCAGAACAAAAACTTAAATTAGTTAGTGCAGAATTAGTCGCAGAAAAGCTTATCGAAAAGCTTAATGAAATGAAGGCAAAAAATACCAAACCAGACGTAATTACCTTCGCCGGAAATGGAGAACCAAGTCTACATCCCGAATTTAAAACTATTATAGAAAACACTATAAAAATACGAGATGAAATCACTCCAAATACACGAATAGCTGTTTTATCTAACGCAACAATGATTCATAAAACATCCGTTTTTGAGGCATTAAATATAGTTGATGACAATATCCTCAAGCTTGACGGAGGAATAGAAGAAACAATAAAACTAATCGATCAACCTGTGGGATCTTTTAGCCTTGAAAAAACAGTCGAACTTCTTAAAAGATTTAATTCCAATCTAATCATACAAACAATGTTTATTAGAGGAACCAATAATAATAAAGAATTTGACAATACTACAGAAGAAGAAGTTAAAGCGTGGATAGATATAGTAAAACAAATAAATCCTAAACAGGTAATGATTTACTCTATTGCTAGAGATACCCCCATAAAAACGCTCGAAAAAATAGAAAAAGATGAACTAAATAAAATAAAAGAAATTGCCGAAAATAATGGTATCGACACTATTGTTTCATAATATCTTTTTATTTCATACTTATCAATACACTTAAGTATAAAAAGCGATACTTCAAGGTCTAAGAATGAGATTTTACATAAATATATTTTTAGTTTTCTTAAAAATTACCTTGTATTTTTATATTTTTTGTGTTTAATTTGACGAACATATATTATTAATAGATTTCCAACTAATATCATTAGATATAGCTAATTCCATTTTTAGAATTTAAGATTAGATACATGCCTAAAATATCAATAAAACTTACTTGCCTAATTTTATGTTTAGGTTTCACGACATCTGTTTTTGCTAACAACAAAAAAAATGATGCCAATTGCGAATATCCATCAATGTTTGTGCCGCAGGACATGCATAATATGAGAAACATGCTCTTTAATATTCCTTCGCCTCTTGAAATTACTGAGATAATTAGAAGATTAAATCTTGACTATCATTCCGATTTATTGAACCCAGTAGCAAATGCTGAAAATTACCTTACTCAGTCTGACATGGCAATCAACATCGGTATATATGGAGCTGACCTTAGTTATCTTAGAATATATGACCAATTGCAAACTGCTGCTCACTATTTAGTTATCATAAAAAAATTCACTCAAGAATTAGGTATTCCTGAAGAAGCAGGCAAGAATACAGCTCAACGAATTGAAGAGAATATGGGAAACCAAGATTCTCTAATGAATATCATATCTGAAACATTCACTAATTCGGATATGTATCTAAAAGAGAACAACAGAGGAGGTACAGCTGCCTTAATCGTTCTAGGAGGATGGATTGAGACTCTTTATTTGGCTACAAATATTGTAGATACTGATAATCCAAATGAAAAATTAAAAGATATTATTTATCAACAAAAAAATTCGATAATCAATCTTATTGGTTTAATGAATCAATTTAAAACCAATCCTAAAATTAAGAGCCTTCTGCCTCTTTTAAATAAACTAAACGCAGAATTTTCAAAATTAAAAGGAGGTTCGAAATCACAAGCTAGTGTTTCAAGTGTAAACGGAAGGGCTGTAATCAAAAGTGGAGGATCATCTGGCAGCATAAGCATTGAATCTTTAATCAAAATTAGAGATCTCAACAATGCTCTTCGCTCCGAGGTTACTGAATTCTAAAATAGACTAAAAAGAAACATAATCTTAGTACAAAATAAAAACCAAATATTCCCATCACATTATTGATTTTATGTGATTTCCCATCAAAAATAACAACGCAATGAAAAGATTTTTAGTACTGCTTATTCTATGCTGTATATACAATATAAATGACGCATCAGCTCAATGTAACGAGTATACAAAAAAAGTTTGGGTACCCCTACTTTCTCCTTATACTCATAATCAACAGCTCAACACCACAGTACTTTCTGAAGGAGAATCTGCTGATTTGCATACGAGTTTTTCGAAGGATCAAGAATACAGAATATTGGTAAAGGGAGAAGATAATCTAGGAAAACTCGAATTCCAACTGTTGGATACAGAATACAATATTCTATATACTAACAAACAGGACAAATATAAAAGTCATTGGGATTTTATGGTTGAAAACTCTGATAATTTTATTATTCGAGTTATAGTGAAGGGAGATGACAACAAGGACACTGTTGAAAGTGGATGTGTGGCAATATTAATCGGATTTAGAGCCTTTGGATCAAGCACAACTAAGAAGACAAAAAAATAAATTTAAAACTTATCTATTCATGGAACGGGGTCATGCCCATGACCTCCCCATGGGTGACAAGATAATATCCTTTTTATACCCAAGTATCCTCCTTTAAAAATCCCATGTTTTCGAAGAGCTTGAATAAAATAAGCTGAACAGCTTGGAGTATATCTACACGCAGAAGGTGTATAAGGTGAAATAAAATATTGATAAAATTTTATTGGTAGAATTAACAGAAACACCAATATTCTCGATAGTACTTTTGATATTTTACTTAACATCTTTTTCTGCTAAAATAACACTAGTCAGCCTCTTTAGACTAGAATACATCTTATTTTCTAAATATTGATAATCGGGAGTTTCTTTTCCAATATAAATGATAAATAATTGGATGTTTGCATTTACATCATTCAACTTGGAATACAAATTTTTATGCTTATGGTATCGATACACCTCTCTAATTAAGCGTTTTATTTTATTCCTATCAACAGCTAATTTAAAGTTACGCTTAGGAACAACTATACCAACCTGAGCCTCATGTTTTATTTCTGAGTATGCATAGTCCCAAACTAGTTTGAATGGATATTTAACAAAGCTATTCCCTTCTTCAAAAAGCCTCTCTATATCTTTCTTGGATACTAATCTTTCATCTTTGCTAAACTTTCTTCTCATACCCTTAATTAAACAAAATAGGATTATATAGTCTGGGGTTAAATATAATTGACAGTCGAATTTATCAAAAAATTTTAGAGGAGATAAAAAATATATCTCCTCTAAAATTTATTTGTTTTCCTTATTGTACTTCTTAATAAACTGATCTAAGGCCATAGTCATTGATGGTGCTTTAGGCATTGGAGCTTGTACGTCCAATCTTAAATTTGCATCAGCAACTGCCTTCGATGTGGTTGGTCCAAACGCTGCGATAATTGTATCGTTTTGTTCAAAGTCAGGGAAGTTTTGTAACAATGATGTAATCCCCGAAGGACTAAAGAATGCTAATATATCATAATTAACATCTGCCAAATCAGATAAATCACTACTCACAGTTCTGTACAGAATTGCTTTCGCAAATTTAATTTTATTTTTTACCAGAAGATCAGGAATAGATTGTTTATGAATATCAGAAAGAGGAACTAAGAATTTCTCAGTCTTATGTTTCAATATAATCTTCATAAGATCCTCGAAAGTCCTTTCTCCAAAAAAGATCTTTCTTTTTCTATAAACAATGTACTTCTGCAAGTAAAATGCTGTTGATTCTGAAATACAGAAATATTTCATATCATCAGGCACAGTAATACGTAATTCTTGACAAATTCTAAAATAATGATCGATAGCCGTTCTACTAGTAAAAATAACAGCCGAATAATCTAATACATTTATTCTTTCCTGTCTAAAATCCTTTGCAGAAACTCCTTCTACTTGTATAAATGGTCGAAAATCAATCTTAAGATTGTGCTTTTCAGCCAAGTCAAAATAGGGAGATTTTTCTGTTTGCGGCTTAGGTTGTGAAACCAAAATAGTTTTGATTTTCAAGATTCTAAAGCTTTAGTTCAACAAATCAATATACCTTCTTGCCAGAACGAGATGAACAGTTTGTATATCATCAGCAAGGGCAAAATTTCCAGTCCACAAAGGTACAAAATCATATAAAATATTGAAACATGTTTTGCAAATAATATTTTTATTCCTCTTATTATTCGAAAAATATACATAAACGAACTTAAAACTAAGCCTAAATACAATAATATTGTTGACCAAAATTCAGGAACATACGGAATAACAACTACTATTGGTAATATGAATATTGCAAGATTCTTTAGGTATAAAAAAACATTAAATAAATATTCTTTACTTTCTTGCGATCCTCCAAAAACATATCCTATAAATCGAAAGACAATATATTTCAGTAAAAACCAAGAAAATAAATAAATTATGCAATTTGCTAATACCAATAAAAATTTTAAATCTAAGGATTCGAGATAAAATTTTAATGAATATGAAATAAATATACCAATCACCAATAAAGCGAAAGAACCGAAGAAAATACTACCTCGGATATTTCGCATGTTTTTTTCAAGATATAATTTATTTGCAGAATGATAATTTAAAACTGTCGACAATAACCTTAGATAATATCTTGGATATGAATATTTTGATATAGTATATAAACTTATACTTAATATTAATAATATTGTTATTACATCTCTTTCCATATCACAAAATTAAAGTTAATATAAGATATTATCAATATTAATATTCGACTTTATTAATTTGATTTTAATTTATTTAAATCGTTGCCAGAAAGATTCTGATAAACTTGCAATCCAAATTCAGGCAATACGGCAAAAATATGATCGAAGATATCAGATTGTATTGATTCGTAAACTGCCCACTCTTGTCTATTTGAAAAGACATAAATCTCTATAGGTAATCCATCCGCAGTAGATTGTAACTGCCTTACAAGAAAAGTCATGCTATTACTAATACACGGATGTGACTTAAGATAGGATTCTAAGTATCTTCGAAATACTCCAATATTAGTTTGTCTATATAAAGCGACATTCTTTAAACCCTGTTTTTGATTTTCTTTTTCTATTTCTTCTTGTTTCGTATTTATATAATCAGAAATCAAATCGAACTTCTTAAATCTTTCTAAATCTGAATCAGTACAAAATCTTATTGAACTCGTATCTATATTGATATGACGCTTTATTCTTCGTCCTCCCGATTCTTCCATACCCTTCCAATTTACAAAGGAATCTGAAACTAATGAATAAATAGGTAGTGAACTTATTGTCTTATCCCAATTTTGAACTGTAACAGTTGTCAGATTTATATCTGTTACAGTACCATCCGCCTTGTACTTGGGTACGGTAATCCAATCACCTGTATTCACCATCTTATTTGCTGACAACTGAATACTAGCTGTAAAACCTAAAATCGAATCTTTAAAAATTAATAGCAATACCGCAGCCATAGCAGTTAGACCAGTCAATATATCCGAAATTTCTCTTTTAAACAGCATTCCATATATGATAATGATACCAAAGACAGCTGCGAATATCTTCACTATTTGAAGATAACTTTTTATATTTAAATCTTTACCATAAGGCAATTGTATGAATACATCATTAACAACATCTAATACCGATGATAAAAGCAGATACATTTGAATAATAAGGTAAATCATTGATCCATGCCTCACTATTTGCTCTATGATTTCAAGCTTTAAAATTACCGCTCCATAGTATAGAATTAAAGTTGGAAAAATATGTGCTAACCGGGAAAAAACTCTCTTCTTGTAAAGCATATCATCCCACATGGTCTTTGATCTAAGCACGATTTTCCGCACTACTGATCTAATTATCTTTCTTACTATCGTGTAAACTATCCAGGCTATCAATAATAAGCCAGCTAAATAAACTGCCGATTGTATAAATTCGGCTAATTTTGGCAGAAAACCAAATCTCAACAAAAAGCTGATAAACTCTTCCTGATACAAACTAATACTTAAGAAATACATATCTATTATTTTCAATTTTACATTCCATGAATTTACATAAAAATAGAGATAAATTTTAATCTATCTCTAAACTTTATATGTAAAGTGGTATTTATCAGCCTTATTTTTTTTCAGCACTAATCATAAATGACTATGTCTTTTTTAGAGAAATTATACTTATTTCTTTTATGAAAAAAATCCACCTTGGAATTAAGGTGGATCTTTAATGTTTTTTTTATTTCATTTTGTCCTTATAGTAATGTTCTAATAACTCATAAGCTGCCACGAATGAACTCTTCTTATCATTTAAAACCATATCTTCGTATTCTTCCATTTTTTCTTTTATATAATCATTCCTATAAAAGCTTGATTTCAAATTCTCTAATATAGTTTCATGCATCCAATACTTTGATTGTTCAACTCTTCGACCTTTAAAGTACCCATTTTCATCTGTCAATTTACAATAATCACTTATAGCTCCCCAAATATCCTCAAGGCCTTTCTTTTCAACAGCTGAGCAAGTAAACGCTTTTGGTGTCCAATCAGATTTTGGTTTTGGAAATAAATGAAGTGCATTTTGAAACTGCACTTTTGCCAACATTGCTCTTTCTACATTATTGCCATCAGCTTTATTAATTGCTATTAAATCAGCCATTTCCATTATTCCTCGCTTTATACCCTGTAACTCATCCCCTGCACCTGATATTTTTATCAGCAAAAAGAAATCAACCATAGAATGTACAGCCGTTTCTGACTGACCCACTCCTACTGTCTCAATAACTATTGTATCAAAACCAGCAGCTTCACATAATAACATTGTCTCACGCGTTTTACGTGCAACTCCACCTAAAGAGCCAGCTGATGGCGAAGGCCTAATATAGGCATTATCATCTATTGATAACTCCTCCATTCTGGTTTTATCACCCAATATACTCCCTTTACTTCGTTCACTACTCGGGTCTATTGCCAAAACAGCTATTTTGTGTCCTTGAGCAGTCAGAAATTTTCCAAATGCCTCAATAAATGTACTTTTCCCAGCACCTGGCACACCTGTGATTCCAATCCTTCTTGATTTTCCCGAATATGGTAGACAGGCTTCTAATATTTTTTGTGCTTTTTCTTGATGTTCAAACTTAGAACTTTCGATCAAAGTAATCGCCTGACTTAATATGTTTATATCTCCCTTTAAAATACCATCAACATATTGTTCTACAGTCAATTTTTTCTTTTTTATTTTCCCTATTCGTTCTGCAAGATAAGGATTTATTGTAGGTGGCTGAGAAACACCATCATTTACCTGTAACCCTTTATATTCATCATTGTTTTCGATATGCTTATTATCTTCTGCCATAGTACTACCTCCTAAAATGATTAATAAATAATAGCTATCAAGAATGCTTTTTAAAAAAATACTTACTACAAAAAAATATTTTAAACTTTAACTATAGCTCTAGAATAATTCAACTATGCTAAAAATGAAAATTAGTCAATAATATTGGAATTAATTTTATTTTGAAACCATTCGCAAATAAACATCAATGTCAATTATTCATTAATAAAAAAGGAGATGTTAATTTCAGGTCCAATGCTATTATAATCCAACACATATAGTTAAGCAGTATGCTCTTTACTCAAACATTCATAGTTATTAACTCAGATTTATTCTGATTCTTCAAATTTATTATTAAATAATATATTTTAAAATTATATGAGATATTGATTTTAGATTTAAAAACATATATAATATATGAACCATTTAATAAAGAATTAATCTGATTTAGTTAATTTTATTAGCCTATATTTTAACAAAAATAAGCCTATCATTATTATGACTAAACTTTTTTATATCTCAGCCCTATTAATATTATTTACTGCCTGTAATAATCATAAAAATATTACATCCAAATTACCTAGCCCCAGTTTAAATCAAGAACAAGCAGCAAAAATAGCACTTCTACCTTTACATGGAATCTATACTGAATATCCTAATAAATTATCTCAAGTTTTGAGCTCAGCTTCCGAACTCAAATCTCCCAAAGAATTGCATCCTGCATTTTATGGATGTTTTGACTGGCATAGTGCAGTTCATGGACATTGGTCACTTGTTAAAATATTAAAACTATACCCGAATATTGAAATGCGAGAAAAAATAGAAAAGGCACTAACTGATCATATTTCAAAAGAAAACATAACCAAAGAACTAGAATATTTCAAAAAACCCCATGAAAAATCATTCGAACGAACCTATGGTTGGGCGTGGTTATTAAAACTTTCGGAAGAAATAAAGACTTGGGATGGCGAACTAGCACGAAAACTAGAACAAAACCTAGCGCCTTTAACAGAATATATCGCTAAAAATTTTATCGAATTCTTACCTAAATTAAATTACCCCATAAGAGTAGGAACTCATACAAATACGGCTTTTGCAATGTCCTTTGCATATGATTATTCAATATGCTTTAATGATAATGAACTTAAAAACATGATAGTGCAAAGAGCCGAATATTATTACTTAAATGACAAACATTCAATGCTTAGATGGGAACCAAATGGAACTGATTTCTTATCTCCTACTCTTCAAGAAATCAATCTAATGAGAAAGATATTACCTAAGCCTCAGTTTAAAAAATGGTTAATAAACTCTGAGCCAAGTCTAATTGATGAAGAATTTACATTAAGCCCTGCCATTGTTTCAGATAGAAACGATGGACATCTTGTGCATCTCGATGGATTAAACTTTAGCAGAGCATGGTGCTTGTATGGCATCGCACAAAGCATTCCTGAGTGTAACCATCTATATGATATAGCAGATAAACATTTAAGATATTCAATAAACAATATATTTGGAGATAGTTACGAAGGCAGTCACTGGCTAGGAACATTTGCACTATACGCACTTACATCTAAAAAATAGATACATTAACAAATATCCAATACTTAGATTTTCAATTAATTAATATTAAAAACATAGATAATAAACTGATAGTATGGTATATAAAACTGCCATACTATAAGCCTTAATATGTAAACAACTGATAATATTAAACTTAACATCTAAAGCTATTGTATTATAAATATCTAAAACAATTAACATTATTAGAAAAATCACTTAGTATACAAATGATAATAATTTTATAAAATATTATTTATTACCAAATTACTGACTATATAGGACAATGTTTATAATAAGAATTAACAAATAACAAAGTTCAAAATTGATAATAGTTTCATTTAAATGAAAAGCTAAAGAATGAATAAATTGTTAGTTGCTTTAAATAAAGAAAGCTCTAATTCATTTTTGATTTATTTTCCATAGAAACATAATATTGTCATGAAAAACTTTTATCTACTCATTTTAATCTGTCTTTTAGGTTTCATACCAAATTCTTCCTTTTCGCAAGATGTAGGAACATCTCTAAAGTATGTTTTTTACAAAGGAAACACAAGATATCAAGTCATCGACTTTGAAAGATCCACTCAGATGAATGGCTTTCCAAATCTTGGTATTTACGACTCTAACTTGGAACATGAAGTAAATCAAAGTTCACGATTTCTATTTCCTAGCTCCACTTATAATATAACGCATTATTGTATAAATTATTATGACGATACATTTTATGTTATTGACGAAAGTTCAGGATTTATAAAAGGCATCAGTAGATTTAATAACTCAAGAGAAACTATAATAGGAAGCTCATCTTCTCCTTCAATATTTGATGTTATCTATCTTAGTAATACTGCTAATGGGAGTGATGGCAATACCTATGAATTTTGTTTAAACAAAATGGCTCTAAATCCTATTGACAACATTGCTTATTTAATTGGTTATTGTTCTACTACACAAAAATATGTTTTACTAATTAATGATTTTAATACTGGTACAAATGTTAGTGCTACCAATCAAAATATAACGATTTTAAATTCAACGGGAAACACAACTCCTCCAAATTTAAATTTGCAGGAATTCTATGGAATAATACTAAATGACAATAACCTTAGTTTAGATTTTGAAAAAACAGGAGTTTGTTTTGATCAGATAAACAATATAATCTATGCATCCGTAGGTGGTAAAATTTACACCATCAACAATCTTTTTAATAAAGAAATAATTGGAGACATACTATTAGATGAATATGTGGAAGAGGTTCAATCTAGTATAAATCAAATTGCAATAGCTACATACGATAAACAAATTCATAAAATATACGACCTTAGGATTGATTATATCACTCCATACAATTTCACGTATTATAACAATATGAATAACACAAATCTAATAACAAACAATACTATAAACTGCCCAGAATTAAAGAAAGAGTACTCTATTCATGATAACTTTAATTCCTTAGCCCCATATCATGTTAAATTATCAGAAGAATTTATTGACAAAGTAAAATTAGAAAGTTCATTAAATGAAGGAAGCAATATAGATATAACTCTTGAATATGACAATGTATACGCTAATAACAGTATTAATACCAATAGTACTTCTCATATTAGCCTATCTAGTGACAATGTATCTGCTATAAATAATAATATAGATTTGCTTGAAGAAGCCTATTTCACAGTAAAGAATATATGTATTTTCCCTGAAGAGACTAGCTCTTATCAACCTATGATTTATGCATGGGAAAATACTAACATAATAAGGAATAGTATCTGGAATAAAGATAATTTATTTTCTAATATTTATCCTGTATATAATTCTTTGTCTCTAGATAATAATATGGCAAAGTATAATACTACCTTTTCAGATACTTTACATAAACCATATATGGCAATTGTGTTAGGTAATGATAAAACTGTTAATCTTGATTATTATTCTGAATATTTATTAACAAGCCATCACCATTCCAACTATAATAATACTACTGCTATTGCAACAAATAGAATTAATTATGAAACTAATGCTATAACAGATAATTACGCAACAGAGTCTCAGTTGAGAGATATAAAATCAAGATTCGAACTCCAAATTTCTAATGTTTCCAAAGACAAAAGCCAACTCGGTGTAATTGTAAATAGTACTAATATTTTCCCAGGAAATGAGATAGTTGTACCCTCTGGAGCCTCAGGCAATTATCCAATTACTATAAACCTAAGAAATAACATTTATAATAGTATATTAATTAATTCCATAAGATTCGCTAATACTGAAATTAGTGTCGATTCCAATCCTATTGAAGGTGGATCAAATTTTACTTATTCAATCTCTTTTAATGACGCAAATGGCAATGACAATATTCAATTTCTTGAAATTGAATATACAGTTATAGGAATGAATAATATATTGCCTAGACCTATTAATTTTCATGAGCGATTTAATCAAACACAACTTTATATAGATTACTATATATTTAAACCACTTGATTTAACATATAATCGAACAGCAGAAATCTTATCCAAAAAATTGATAAAATTTCCAGTAACATATCTTCCAGTAAGTAACACAGAAAGTGTAGTCAATAATATAACTCAGAAAACAAATAATGGGTTCTCTGTATCCTTTAATGTGGAAGCAACAGATTATACTATAAATAATAGAAAATGTGCCTTATATATACGTAAATACTCTGATAATTTTTTAGACTTCTTTTCTAAATACTATGAGACACCAAATATCAGCGAATCCAGATTTGTTTTTCCTAGAAATAAACCTGAAAATCACCAAACTGATAATTGGCACCTATGTAATATTGAGAATCTAGACTCAGAGAAAATATTATCTGCAGGAAATCTAGATCCCAAAACCAAATATATTGCATATATAGCTGAACTACAGGAAGCAAACGGCTATTTTATAATATGTTCAAAGAAAAGAATAACTTTTACTACAGAAGATAATGACATTAAAATTAATGAACTTGAAAAACAGGTAGGTAATTCGTTTATTGAATTATTTAATACAACTAACATAAAATCTCTCAATAATTTATATTTAGGATATGTTGATCCTTCATCTCTAAACTCTAATAATTTTTTTGCCAGTTCTCCTATTGAATTAGGTGCAATGAATTTCATAAACAACTACCTTTTAATTGCAAAAAATGATTTCAACAATCCAGATATTATTAATTACGAGATAAATAACAATATTGCTGACCTATTTACAAACTCGGAAAAGATAATCATCCTATTCACTGGTAACGGTAACCCAGGAATTATAAATAAAAGTCAAATTATTGATGCGGTAGTATACTTAGATGAAACATCAACATCAAATAACAATTATCATTATATAGGTTTAAACTCAGATAATTTTCCTGAATATGAGGTAGAAAAAGGGTTGTCTATTCAAAGAAAATCAGATGGGTATGGACTAGTAAACTCAGCTGCAAGTTTTCATGTTAATAAATCTAGCCCTAATTTACCAAATGGACTTTATCCTGAACTTGAGGGGTATTTTACTGAAATCCCACCTGAAAAAGAATATTATTTAAGTTGGGATAATTTAAATTACAGAAGAAACTATGCTGACAATAATGATCTTTCCAATATAAAGATAACACTTTCAAATGATGGTTTAGGTGTATTAAAAAACACCAACACAAATACAACAATAATAAATCCTACTGAAGTAGCAGTTTCTGATTTTGAAAATAATTATATTGAATACACCCCTTTTAACGATGAATTAGGCTCCATAGATATTGAAGTTAAAGATGGTTTTTATACTTCTACAGGCAAAATAACATTACCTGTAAATAGTTCATTCTTACCATTTGTTAATTTTACCCTAGATGGTGATATATATCATGACGAAGGCGATTATGGAGATGAAACCATATATAAACTGTCTATAAATTTATCCAAGGAACATTCAAAGGAAATAACCGTTAGTTTTAAACTTGAATTTAAAGAAAATTCCACAGTTTGGAGTAAGGATTTTAGCCATGGTGATAATTTTCTACGTGCTATATCAAAACCAGAATTGGGCTACGATATTTTTACAAGTAAAATCCCCCCATTAACAAAATCGGTCACTATAGATATTATATTTATAGGTGACAAAGAAAAAGAAAATAACGAAACCTTTAAAATAAAAATTGAAAATGTTGAAGATATCGATGGAGAAAAAATCCCCTTTATGACGGGAGAATCAAAGATAACAGTTATAGATGATGATTACTTACCGGAAGTAATTGGAGACAAGGCTGTTTATGTTCACAGATATCAAAATGCAGATGATATAATATATACTTTCAACTATACGGACAAAGATGAAGATCCTTCAAACTTAAATGACGATTGGAGTATCGAATCAGATCTAGGAAATTTCTTCGATATTAATAAAAAAGGAGAATTAAGCTTAAAGGCTAGTAACATAGGCAATTTTAACAAATCTCTTGATGGTGAAGTAAAAGTTTCAATCCGTGATAAGGACAACAATCTTAGTGAGATATATAAGCTTTTCTTTAACTTCAAAGAACCATATACTATAAAGCAAGAAACCGTAGACATTTCAGATAATACAAATAATAATCAAGTTATAGAGGAATTGATTGTTCTTAATGATAAAAACCAAGAATTATATGGAGGGAAATGGGAAATACTGACTGGGCTAAATGCAGATAAATTTGACATAGACCCTACAACTGGAGTTATTAGTACTACAAACGACGCAAATATACAAAACAACACAGAATACAAAATATCGGTTAGATACACTGATGGGGACAATGGTGCAGGACCAAAAGAAATCACCTTTTCTACTCTCAACAGTAATAATGTGCCTATAATATCCCAAAATCAAACAGGAGAAATTGCAGATAACTACATTCCTAACAGAAGAATTATCTATGTAAAACTTGACAACTTCGATTCAAATGAAACTTATTCGTGGAGTATTTCTAACATAAATACTAGTCCTTTAACAAGTTATTTTAACATCGATAACTTTGGTGGAATATTCTTAAACAAAGCAATACCTGTGGAATACCAAAATACAGGTGTTGAAATTTATGTAGAATGCAGTAGCAGTGCATATAACTCTGCTCCCGAAAAAATATATATCGATATTATAGAACGATTTGAAATCAATACTAATAAAATTTCGATATCAAAATATATAGAATCAAATAAACATATTGGGGATATCCTTGTTAATACAATTGATGCTAATAGCAGTTTTGATATTATTTCAAGTACATTAAATAAAAACATATTCTCTATATCTGATAATGGAAGTTTGCTAATAAATGATAATACAGATATAGTAAATAATGCTGGATCTATATTCTCTGAATATATAAATGTCCAATATGGAAATGACGTAAACAAATCTGAAATCAAAACTATAGAGATTTCTATATCCGATAAGATACCATATATCTATAAAGGTCAAAATTTTGTTGTTTGTGAAAGTGTTCAAAATGTCGAACTAGGTGAGATAATAGTTGACTACGATACAAATTTTAATAATTCATGGACAGTTATATCCTATAGAATTAATGATGGTGATATATCTGACAGTAAATTTGAAGTTAACAATAATAAGTTAAGAATTAATTCTCCCATAACTTATAATGCTTCAGGATCACTATACTCCATTAAATTAAAAGTTGAAAATAATGGCATTGAATCTAATCCTGAGATAGTACAATTACATATTATTGAAACATTAGATTTATCAACTAATAGTATCGATATACCTCTTGGTCTATCTGAAGATGATACCATAATAGAATTAACAGCTGATATGCCTGATGGTAGTAAAGTAGAAGATCTAGATTGGCAAATTGATCCATCAAGCAACCATAAAGATTTATTTGAAATATCTAATGATGGAGAGGTAAAATTAAAATCAGGAGCTACATTAGATTCAGACCAAGACTATACCATTAAAATAATTGGTTCAAAAAACAATTTTACAACAGGCTCAAAAGAATTTACTATTTCAACAGATTCTGGTACAGAAATTCCTTTAATTTCAGAAATTCCTAATAATTTAATTAAAATAGGTGAAAAACTAATCTTTAATGCTGTAGGTCATTTCGGAGATGGATTTTACACTTTTGATGCAAGTAATCTAGGAAGTTCATTCAAATGGGAATTATTAGAAACAAAAAATAAAAATGGAGATATAATTGATCCTAATAATAACTTTTTTGAACTCGCACTATCTGGTGAATTATTTTTAAACAAACCAATAGATTATGATATCAATAATGATATATTTAATTTAAAAGTTCAAGTTAGTACTGTAAAAACGGATATCATAAAATCAATTCCTAAAATCATATCAGTACAAATAATTGAACAACCTATCATTACAGATGTAAATATTGAAATCCCTCAGGAATTATATACTGATGCCATAGAAATTAATCCATCCAATCCTTTAATATTAACTAAACTTGCTGCAGAATATGACGACCCAAAGGTAAAATTCAATAGCACCAATTGGTTAATAGTAAATTATAATGGGAATGATGAATTCTTTAAACTTGAAGAAGAAACAGGAAATTTATTTTTAATAAAAGAACTTGGTTTCAATACAATGGCCATAAGAAGTATCGACATAGTAACTTTCAATAAACTTCATAAATCTTTTGTTAAAACTATAGATATAAAAACAAATGAAGCTTCCATCCCCTATATAAATCCTAATCAAACTTATCGGGTAAAAGAAAAGATATCTACTGTTCAAAATTTAGGAGAAATTCTAGGTAATAATTTAACTAATCCTATATTTGAGATAGTAGGATATACTGTTCCTCAAAATATAGAAGATTCAAAAAAACCATTTATAATTGATAATACATCTAGGATTCTTGAATCTAATTTACCAATAGATAAATCAGAATTTTCAAATTTTGAAATATTCGTACAGGTTTCAGATAATGGCAAATCATCACCTATAGAAAAATTAAAAATAAATGTTATTCCGTCACCATACATTATTAATACAAATGTTAGTATTACTGAAGGTTTAAGTGGTGATGTATATATTGAAAAATTAATTGCCGAATTTAATGATAAGTCTATATTTGATGGTGTTTGGTCAAAAGAAATAGGAGGTCAAGGTGAATCTAATTTTGATATCAGCTCGCAAGGTTTCCTATTAATAAAAGATGCAACAAATGTTCCTAATGGGACATACAAGATAAATGTCAAATGTATCAACGATAATCCTAACGATAATATTCCCGACTCGTATACAGAAATAACAGAGATAACAATATCGAAACAAAATAGTTTTGACATACCTATTATTGAAGAACAAACATTGAATATTGAGGTGGGTGAAAACTTCGTCCCTTTTGTGCCAATTACAAAACTTGAATTAGAAAATGAGAACAATGCAAATACCTATAATTGGGAAATTACGGATTTACTAAATTCTGAAATATTAGATAAATTAAGCATTGATAACCAAGGTCAAATAAACATTTTGGAACCTATTTCTATAAGCGATTTCAGCAATAATATAACAATATATGCAAGAGTATCGGATATTACGTCTGGATTCAAATCTAATTTTACAGAAATAAATATAAAACTACTAACTCAACCAAGCATAAATGAAGAAACAATTTCTATTTCTACTCATAGTTTGAATGGGACAATTATTGAGCAATTATCTCTTAACGATAATAACGTTTATTCTATTCAACCTAGTTGGACTTGGGTAGAAAAAAACACTAACGATATGTTAAACATAGATAAGGGCGGTGCCATTATTCTTATCGACAATACAAATATATCGACTCCAAATCTAGAATCTTATTCCACTGTCATTAAAACACAAGCAATATCAAAATTTAACGTATCAGAAGTTAAAACAATAACTATAAATGCAGATTGGAATATTCCATTCATAAATACAGGACAAATATTTTATGTTGGTGAATCTGTTTCGAATGTGACCATAGGAAGTATATCAGGTAAATTTCAAAATTCAACAGATTTAACTGGCTTAAAATGGAATTTGGTAGATTATATTTCAAATGAGGGAAATCCAATAATAACAAATTTATTCAATATTGATGCTCAAGGTAATATTATACTTAATCAAGAACTTATATTTAGTAATGAAGATTCATACTACAATTTAAATGTTCAATTAACAGATAATACAGACACATATACATCTAAAACAGAATCAATTAAAGTTCAGGTTGTTGAAAAACCAATAATATATACAGACAAAATAACCATACTAAGATCGATAGACAATGGTACAGAGCTTGATATCCAACTTGATATTACCCCGCCATCAATTCCAAATGCATCGTCAATATTATGGACTTATCAAAAAAGTGCTAGCTCTACAGGTACAATATTTAATGTAACTAATGATGGTAAAATTATAGTTAATGATAATACAGAAATTAAAGATATAGCCAACTCAAGTTTTACAATTACTGTTTATGGAAAATCAGACAAATTTATTACTGATGATACAGATATTATTATTAAAATTATAGATGATCAATATATTCCAGAAATAGATCCTAATCAAATATTTGAACTTGGAAATAATTATAAACCAACAGGTCCACTTGGAATACTAAGTGTTTCAAAACTTGCTACTAATTTTTATTATGAATTAATTTCCGCTGTCGATAATAATGGCAATGATTACAAATCATCATTTAACATTGATATATTCTCAGGTCAAATTACATTCAATCAATCTGTTGATATTTTAACTATATCAGATTTTACATTGGAAGCTGCTGTGACCAATATTATCGATGGTTTCGAATATAAATCTGATGTAGGAACTTTCAAAATAGTTGTTTTTGAGAAACCTATAATACAAGAAACAGAAATAGAAATCCCTCAAGGTGAGTACATAGGAATGAACATAGGTAAACTCACTGCAAAGTATAAAACTCCAAAAGTCGATTTCATTGGAAATTGGAAACTTATAAGTAATTCGGACAAAATAAGTATTGAGGAAAAAACAGGAAATTTAATTTTATTGGGAACATTTGAATTGAAGGGAACTTTTAGCTTAGATTTTCAAACTAGTAATTCAGCACATCAATCTGAAATCAAAACAATTAATTTTACTACTGAATCAGAAGATATACCTGTTATATTACCTGATCAAGTATTCGAAATAGCTGAAAAAGCATACTTAGAACTTGATCCAACAATTCCAACTACAAATATTGAAATAGATGTAATACTAGGTACAAATATTAGTGATTGTACATGGGATATTCAACTATCCAGTATAAATGGTGAAACAACAGATCCTGCACACTACTTATCAATAAAGAACAACACAGATGGAAAACCTAGCTTATATCTAGATAAACAACTTGAAAGTCCTGATTATAAAGATATAATTGTAAATGTCAAAGCAACAAATAATATTACTAATAAAAGTTCAAATACTGTTGAAATTAAACTACATATCGCAGTAGTTCCAAAAATTCAAGATCAGATATTTTATGTCCCAGCATCTGAAAATTTAATTAATACTGTAATTGGATTAATCGAGTTTGATGATATAGATTCCAGTAGAGATGAATTAATATGGACTGTTACAGATGGAAATACATCCGCCTTAGATGTGGATAAAACTTCTGGTAGATTACTAAATTACTCCAATGATTTCAGTATTACTCAAGAAATAAAGATATATGCAACAGATCAAAGTTCATTGAAAAGTAGTATAGCAACAATTAGTGTTATTGAAGACGTAAATACTGCTCCGTATTTCAAGGATAATTTCGAACTAATATCTGAAACAAATAAAATTTCGGAGGAAGAAGTAACTACAATACAGGCATACATAAATGAAAACAAAGCAAACTTAACTGAATATGAAATTCTACCTGTTAATTATGGAGGAAAACTCGATAATATTAGCATAAGCAATAACGGAACCATAACAATAAATGAGATGCTCGATTATGAAACAGTTCCATTTTATGAATTTTATTTTCAGGCTAAGAATGAGTCAGATGATGTAAAATCCGTTTATCATCTATTCTCTATAAATTTAATAAATATTGAGGATGAAATTCCTATCGTTATTCCAACCACACTATACATTGAAGAGAAAGCTATAGGACTTCCAGTAAATCGTTCTAAAAATAATATTACCGCATATGATCCAGATGGATACGACATTAAAGCTATTTATATAGAAAAAGACAACCCTTATTTTGGTAAATTCTATTTTGACAATAATGGTTATTTATACCCTCATGGAATAGATCTGGACAAAGAATCAATATCTTCATTTACATTGGAGGTATATGCAGAAGATGAATTTGGAAATTATTCAGAAACACAAACTATTAATGTTATGGTAGAGGACTTAAATGATAATCCTGCATATATTGTTGATAATAATTATGAATTTAGCATATCTGAAAAATCTGAAAATAATGATGACGTCGGAGAAATAATTATTGCGGACGATGATAGTGAAATTAAATATGATAATATTAATATTATCGATGGTAATGATTTAGGTGCATTTAAATTTGTTGGCAATAAAATTCAGGTAGCGAATAGATATCTTCTAAACTTTGAACGAAAAAATGAATTTGTTTTAAAAACAGCAGTTTTTTCAAATGGAGTAAATTCCAGTCCTGTAAATGTAAAAATAAATATTACTAAATATTCACAAGCTATTAAAAACCCTATTATATATAAATCTCAGTCATTTCCTTTATCAGAAGCTGCAGAGATAGGACTTTTTGTTGGAAATGTTAGATTCGATACTGAATTAGGATTTACAGATTTCAATATTATAAGTGGAAATGATCAAAATATATTTGAAGTTGATTTATTAGGTAACCTATATGTATTAGATAATACTCATTTTGACGCCATATATATTCCATCTTATACTCTAAACCTACAAGCTGATTGTGGAAATGGAAATAAAAGTAGTCGTACTGAAGTTATCATTAATATGGAAGAACATATTATGGACGAAATTATTCTTCAAATAACACCGAGTACAGTATTTTTAGACGAAGCTAATGGATCCGAAACAAATAAAAATAAAATCATAGCAAAATTAAAATTATTGCAAGGTAAATATAGAAAAATCACACAAAGTGATTACCTTGATAAGTTTGCTATTGATGTTGATGGTAATATCAAATGCCTTCAAGATTTAGATGCTGAGACACAAAATATTTATCATCTTACTTACTCTGCTAGTTATGGATCAAACTATTCAAAACCTACACCTTTAACTGTTTATGTTAATAACGTGGATGATAATGACCCTATTCTTCCTGATTTAGGCAGAATATATATATCTGGAGATACAACTATTTTCCTACCTGTCATTATTCCTGATATGGATGAAAGCAAATACATTTTGGAATTAGAATCTATTTATCCAAATATTAGCCTAAACACTGAAGAAAAGATAGATGGGACTGTAGAATCAAGTCTTACTATTGACAATGCATTTACTGGTAACACGACAGTTAGATATTCTATTAAAAAAGAAGGAGGAAATAAAATATTCCAAGACCTTGAAATATACAAAAGAGTACCTCCTACTGACCCTGAATACAATATAGAAGATGCCGTAATATTTGTTTCAGAGTATTTAAATTCGACAGACCCATTTGCCAAACTAGATATTCCTAGTGGGATTGATATTGATTTAATAATAACAAAAGGGAACTATAATAATATCCTAAATCTTAATAAAAATGGTGATTTTTCATTAACAAGTAAGGGGCTTCAATTATACAAAACAGGCGATGTTTTTAAGGATAAGATATATCTTCAAGTAGCAGTAAAGAAAGCTGACAATACTATTGATAAATTCATTAATGTTACATTAGATTTCAATCTAAAATATCGTCCGAGCATTAATCCAAGTACGATTTATATACCAAGTAGTATCTCTAATAATGATTACATTGGTACTATATTTATAGATAAAACGGGTCTTGAATCTTATATTTATAAAATAGTGGGATTTGATGATACATATAATTGCATAAATATTGATAATAGTGAAATAAAAGACAAATATGAACTTACTATAAGTAACAATCTTAATCAGCTCATCACAAATAAAAAAACTACATTAAACATAACTTTAAAAGAAGATGATCTAAATATTGAATTTAACTATATTATTAATATTGTAGTTTCAGAAAAAACACCTGTAATTGATGTTTATACTTTACATAACATTAATGAATCAAATACTGATATTACAACTAATATAAGTATCAATCTTATAAGTGGTGATGCAGATTTATGGGAAATAGAATCAGTAGATGAATCGGATCTTTCAAATAATGAAAAAGACATTTCCGATTTAGTTACCATTACCAGTTCTAGAAATGTAATGTTTAAGATTCCACCTGACTTCGAAAATCCTTTATTTAGTAGTGTAAACAAATTCAAACTTACAGCAGTAAAATTGGAAACAGATGGTGCAAAAACTATTTACATAAGAAGTATTCCTAAAATAATCACTATTAATTTACGCCCTATTAATGATGAAGCTCCAGAAATTATAAGTAGTAAGGATATTGTCTTATCAGAAAATATTGAAACAGGCTTTTCGATAGATAATTTTATAGAGGCTTTTGATAAGGATATTGATATTGATACAAATATCAAATTCTCCATTATCCCATATTTAACAGAATTACCAGATGGAAATATTGGTGTTGATTTAGCATCACGAATGTTTAATATAGCCGTTCAGAGATTTGGAGTAGCAAGACTTGAATTAACAAATAATTTCCTATTAGACAAGGAATTATACTCTGATGGATACAAGCTAAATTTAAGAGTTGAAATCTCTGATGGTTCTATCAATTCTACCACGGATTTTCCTATACAAATAATAGATGTTGACGAATTCCCTCTAAGATATTCGATAATAGGTAATTCTACTGAATTTATATTTCCAGAATATTATGATATAAAAGAGGAAGAAAAAATAATAATTGAATTCATTGATTTAGATTACACAAAACACTCTAAATATAGTTATATAATAGAGGAGTCAACATTAGATATTTCAGAGCTTTTTTATCTTAAAAAATATTCAGGAACTGAACTTACAGATGGGGATTATTATGTATTAGATATTCAACCTGATAAAGTAATCGATTTTAATAAAGAAATCTATGGAGATGAGTTTATGTTTAAATTAAGTTTTTCTTCAGATATATCTATTCTCAAAGGTGAATCAAAATGGATAAAAATAAAATTTAATGATACAGAAGATAAACCATTAAAGGCAATAATTGATAATATAACAGAAGGTGATAAATTTTACTCATTCCAGGCTTTATATTTCGATGCGTCAAATTCTTTATCTGGAAGTTCTGGAAAGATTTCATCTTACAACTGGATTTATCCAAATAATTTTACAGAAATTGATAATGGACAAGATGAAATAATCAAATTAATAGCACCAGCAGTAAATGAAACTACAAGTTTTGATATAAAGTTAAGAATTACTAATACATCAGGAAATAGCTCTGAAGACAGTTATAATATAACTATAGAAAAATTAGAAGAAGATGAAAATCAAGATCTTCCTGGTGATATAAATATTGTACCTAATCCTACATATGAATCAAAGATTAGCTATAATATTATAGACGACACTACTGATCCTATTCTTATTATTGTTGCAACCCTAAACGGTACAATTAAGTATCAAGGACTCACTAACGAAAAAAATGGAGTGATAAATCTAAACTTAGAAGAAGGTGTTTATCTACTTACATATTACAGCTCAAGTAATAATTACAAACCTGTTACAAAAAAGATATACAGATATAATAAATAAAAAATTTAAAAGTCTCAACATAATTAAATGTTGAGACTTTTAGTTTTCTAACTCGTAATTTTTATTCATATACTGTTATGAGAAAAATAAAATCAATAATAGTCTTCTCTTTTATTATATTATCTCTCAATTCTCTTAGCCAGCAAATTATTTTTCAGGAAGGTTTTTCAACTAATCATGAGAAAGGATACTGGGGCAATAATAGTGACTTATCTAATGTCACATATTGGAATATTGATATCAGTTCTTGTACTTTATCAAACGATTCGGATTATATTAAAATAGTAAGCACAAGTGGAGGTCGCTTGGAGGCGAAAGATATCGATGGTGAAGCTATATGGACTACTGATTTTATTGATTTATCGAATTATAAGGATGTTAATATCAGTATATATACAGCAGAAACAGGAAGCTCAAATAACAGTAACAAATACATTAAACTTTCATATATAGATGAATATAATAATGAAATTCCTTTCCACATAAATCCAGAAAATAAAGGTAATTGGGCAAATAGTCTAGCTTTGTGTGAAAATTTAAATACTGATAGTATAAAACTAGTTGTGAAATTCAACACCCCTTTATCAAATGACAAAGTATATATTGACAATATTGAAATTTCAGGTTCCCCAATAAATCAAAATAATGTAAGTGATATCGAACAAATTTCCGATAATTCTATAACTGACATTAATTTGGCCAATTACGATACTAATTCACATATTGAATTATTAAGTTTTAAGATTAGTGACAGTCCATTTATTGGTAATGGGAAACCGACGATAATAAATGAAATCTACCTAAACAATACCAATACAAGTAAGTCTATTAAACTAAATGAGTGTATTTCTGAAGTATTGCTATCTTCAGATCTTTACTCGGGTATTGAATGTCTTTTTGAGATAATAGATAATAGAATTAGGATTTATTTTAACAACTCTTATTCTATTTCTGACAATAGTTCTGAAATATTAAGTATATCGATAAGATTAAAAAATATTGACAAGATAGCTGATAATACAGTATTAAATTTAAATTCGGATTGGGAAACATTTTATATCACCACTGATTTAAATGGCGATAGTATTGCAAATATGCAACTTCAATCCATCAAATATAATTTTAGAGTTATTGCAGATAGATTTTATTTTGAGCAAATACCAGGGAAAGTAAATATTAATGAATTGTTTTCTATTAAAATACATGCTATTAATGAATTACAGCAGATAGACACCGATTATTCAAATAATATTTCTTTAAAAGCAAATATTTGTCCTGAATGCCTTATATACTCAAATTCGAACAATTATATGAGTAATGGGGTAATTGAATTTAATGATATCTACTATAGTCAAATTACAGATATTATAATTGAAGCATTTTCTGACGATATAAAGCTTTCATCCCAAGGAAATATTTCAATAATTGGAGAAGATGATATCTCTCTGTCTGAAGTTGGCTTTAATATAAATAGCATTAAAAAGATATCCTCATTATTAAATGATAAAAATAATCCTATCAGTATCTTTCGTTTTGAAATTAAGGATATTGGTAAAAGTGCAAAGAATACTATTTTACGAAGTTTTCGACTTTTTAGTAGAAATATTAATACTGCGGATTTAAAGAAAACAATTGAAAATATACAAGTTAAAATTAATTCGATAGTTCAAACGGTAAACGCAAAAATAGAAAAAGAATATATTGATCTCGATTTTAACTTATCGCCTATAGTAATACCTAATTCCAAGAAAGACACAATTGATATTTTATGCAATTTAAAAAAAAGCAAATTAGTAGAATCCAATATTATCGCATTAAAAATAGATAAAAAACACCTGTATTGGATTTTTGATAACTCAGGCGATATACCTAATAATGAATTTGCTGATGACATTAAAGGCAATCAATTTATGATTGATATCATAGGAACAAAATTAAATTTCAAAACAATTCCTAAAACTACCTCTGCTAATTCTGAATTCAAAATACAGATTCAAATAAGTGATGAAAATAATAATCTTGACCTTAATAATAATTCTCTTTGCCACATTGAGATAGAATCAGGTTCTGGAAGTTTAAATAGCAAAGAAGGTCTATCTAAACAATTCATTAATGGAACTTGTTTGTGGTCAGATTTAAGCTATTCTAATTATGATAATTTTACAATTTCGGCTAAAGATGATACAGGAAATAGTGCTCAAAGTAAAGCAATATGGTGTGGTGACTCTGATTCGAATATTCAAATAATCAATAGCAATGATAGATCTATAAATAGCAAAGAATTGGATATAAAAGATATCAAGATTTTTGAACTGAAACTAATAGATTATGGAAGCAATGATAAATACCCCACCATACTAACAAAACTTATATTTAATAATTATAACCGAGAATTCGAATGGAATAAACTTATAAATTCAGCATTTTTAATTGATAATAATAATAACATTGTATATGCATCGAAAATATCAAAAGATCAAATAATATTCTCAAGCTCAAAGTCTGTTTTACAGTGTGATAATTTATCAGAAAACACTTATAGTTTTCATATCAATTTAAATCAGTTTGAGAATATTGACAATTTTAAATTCAAATGCTACATAAAAGAAGATTTCTCAGAAATAAATAATCATTTCAATTCTTCAAAACTTACTAATGTTAATCATAATTATGTGTCAGGAGAGCTTAGATTTGAAATTAATGGAGCTAAAGCAGAGATACTCTCCTGTCCTATTATTTCAAATAAGGAATACAATTCAGTACATATATTTGCTAAAATAATCGATGAATTAGGAAATATAGATACAGATATAAACAAAAATGCTGAAATTAAAATCTATAATACAGATTCATCATTTCTGATTCCTGTTCAGATAAAAAAGGGAATTATAGATAATATAATTAAATTTTCAGAAAAAAATATCATTAAGGGAGACTATAAGTCGACTCTTATTTCCGACTTTCCCTGCGATTCGAGCTTATTTTCATTTAGAAACTACATATCTCATAATTATGAAAATTTTGAATCAGATTTTGGAATTTGGCAAAATACATCAGCATGGAAATTATCTTCGTTCGGAAAAATTAATGCTACCAAATCATTAAAACACAACTTAATCAACCAAAGTGGATATAGTTATATACATAAAAAACTAGGTAAATTAAATATAGCGTCTGGGGATTTTTATTATAAATTTAAAATCAAAACAGGAGATTGGGATTGTAGTTCAAATAATTACTGGCTATTTAATTTATTTTCCGAAAGTTCTAACTTTAATATTTCTGAATACAAAATATTTATTGGAGTAAATGAAAATGAAAATGATGACAAAATAAGAGTATGGGAATATAAAGAAGGTCAACTTTCTATTTTGCTCGAAACTAATCTAGTTTGGACCCGAGATATGAATACAGAATTTGTCATTATTTACGATAGCCAGGAAAAAACAATTTCGCTTTATAATAAGAATAGTAATAGTTTAAATAAGCTTGGCTCGGCAAAGGTATATTTAAGTCCCGAAACAAGCGAATACTATCATGGATTAGAATATTATCATTATTCTCAGTCAAATTCAGGTAAAATATGGTTAGATGATATAGAATTTACGCAAATATCGAACTTAGCAAACTTAATGCATTATCATTTTGATAATGATAAACTTATTATCACTTTTTCTGATAATATTAAATTTGAGTCTATAAGCTTATTTAACTATTTAAATGAAAAACTAAGAATAACGGCTCAAACAAATACATATAAAAGAAATTTTGAATTAGATATACTAGATGGGATAAATACAGGATATTATAATTTAACAATACATAAGCTTGAAGATAGGCATATGAACATTAATCCATATTTATCAGAACGAATAAGGTATAATGCTCCAATAAATGAAGGAGATATAAGCATTACTGAGATAATGGCTAATCCAATAACTAGCATGCAACTTCCTAATCATGAGTATATTGAACTATACAATACTACTGAATACGAAATTGATTTAAATGAATTAAAATTAAACATTAATAATAATTCATTTGACCTTCACGGAATTATAAACTCCAAATCATATATTATAGTAGTAGATTCGAATGCTTTCGAATATAATCAAAATCCAGAATATACATGTGTTTCAGTAGCCAAATTCTACATTCCCAACACATCAGCATATATAAAACTGACAAGTTCAGATTTTCGCAATATCGATGAACTAAATTACAAATCTAGTTTGCATACAGATAGCAATAAAAAAGATGGGGCCTGGTCATTAGAAAAAATTAATTCAAATATATCTAGTCAAAATGAAATAAACTGGCAATCATCTATTTCTGAATCAGGAGGAACACCATGTAATCTTAATTCTATTAGTAATTTTGATAAAAAAGCACCCTATTTACTTTCATCAAAACTAATTTCTAACAAAACACTTGAGTTGCAATTCTCTGAACCCATTACAATTCTTAAAAATAAGCTTATAAAAAGCAGTTTTAGTCAGAATCCTATCAGCTTAATATTAGAGGAAGAAAATCGTAGCTATATCAATTTTGAAAACAAATTAGAGAAATCGGTTCCATATAATCTTAAGTTAGACTCAACAATCAGAGATATAAGTAATAATTTTCTTAGAGATACAAATATAATCTATTATCTGCCTGATACAGCTATTTTTAATGAGATAGTAATAAATGAAGTTTTATTTAATCCGCATCCCAATGGATCCGATTTTATCGAAATATACAATAGGTCTGACAAAATTTTTGATCTTTCAAATATCAGCCTTGCAAAACATAATGACAAATTTGAAATAACTGATACATGCAATCTTGATTTTAAATATTTACTGCCTTATAAGTATACTTATATATGTACGGATAGTGCCAATATCGTTGACAATTATTTTTACCATGACCCAAATGCTGGGCTTGAAGTAAAAAAAATACCTTCATATGGAGATAAGGAAGGCAGAGTGATTTTACTAAATGACAGAAATATTATTGATGAATTTCAGTATAATGAAAATATGCATTCTCCAAAGCTAAAATTCACAGAAGGGGTATCATTAGAACGAATAAACCCCGAAGTGGAAACGAATAATAGTTTTAATTGGCATTCGGCTTCAAGTTCTGTAGATTATGCCAGTCCAGGACTTAAGAATTCAATGTATAAAGATATAAATACAAGAAATTCCAAAATCGAATTAAGTGCGAAGACCTTTAGTCCTAATAATGATGGTATTGACGACAATTTAGTAATAAATTTTACGGATACCCAAATTGGTGATTTTGTTAACATAAGCATCTATAATAAAAGAGGAAAATTAGTAAAAACACTTACCGAGAATTATTCAATATCCGTAAAAGATCACATTAGTTGGGATGGAACTAATAATAATCGAAAATTAGGAGAAAGTGGTATCTATGTTATTTATATCGAAATAATAAATTTAGAAAAAGGATCAACAGTAGTAAAAAAAAGCTGCGTTCTTGGGAAATAAAATATTTCATTAAAATTATTATCAATATATAAATAAGAAAATTAGATTTGCATAAAATATCTACACAAAATTTCAGCAAAACTCTGAGCCAAACAAGTTGTATTACTATATAATAACGATTTTAATACCATTAATAATACTCTTATTTATTTCAGATATTTAAAATCAGTACCTTGCTTATAATATACCAGACCCTAGTTATGCTGCATTAAAATCTAAATAGAACATATAATAAATTTATCTATGAATTATAGTATTGATATAGAAGATTTTTTAAAAGAATCAAAAGAAGGTATTATTATAGATGTTAGAACACCTGCGGAATATGAAGAAGCACATATCCCGAATGCAATAAATATTCCTTTATTTTCAAATGAAGAACGAGTTGAAGTTGGTATAAGATATAAACACAATGGCAAAGATTCGGCTGTATTATTAGGTCTAGAAAAAGTAGGTCCTAAATTAGCAAGTTTTGTAAAAACAGCTAAGCGAATAGCAAAAAACAAGTGCTTATATCTTTACTGTTGGCGAGGAGGAATGAGAAGTAATTCAATGGCATGGCTATTTTCAACATCTGGTCTGCAGGTTAGAGTTTTAGACGGAGGTTATAAAAACTACCGTAGCCATATAAGAGAGAATTTTTCGAAAGCTGCTAAGCTTGTTATACTAGGAGGAATGACTGGCTCTGGAAAAACGGAGATTCTATTAGAAATGGAAAAACGAGGTGAACAAGTAATAGATCTTGAAGGAATAGCAAATCATAAAGGTTCTGTTTTTGGAGCACTGGGACAATACGAACAGCCAAGTAGTGAGCAATTTGAAAATAATTTAGCAGAGAGATGGAACGAAATGGATTTAACTAAACCCATATGGCTGGAAGATGAAAGTAATTCCATAGGCTCAGTATGGATAAACCATGTATTATTCAAAAAGATGAGAGAATCATTGGTGATAAAAATAGAAATGCCAATGAAGTATAGGCTTGAAAGATTAGTAAAAGAATATGCAGTATTTGGTGCTGAAAAATTAGCATCTCTATTGTCAAAAATAGAACGACGATTAGGAGGGCAAAATCTTAAGTTAGCCCTAGATTTATTGAAAGAAGAGAACTATGAAAAGGTAGCTGAAATATCATTAAGGTATTATGACAAAGCCTATAATCATGGAATAGAAAAAAGAGATCCTAAAACAATAAAATCAATAGATTTAGAAAATAATGATGCACAATTGAATGCTGAAAAAATCATTAAGTTCTATAGGTCATTATAGCTTAGATACTTATTATTTGATACAAAAAAAGTCGATCTAATAAGATCGACTTTTTTATGTGCATTATATTGATATAGATTATACGCAACCTTGAGCAACCATAGCATCAGCAACTTTTACGAAACCACCGATGTTAGCACCTTTGATATAGTTAATCTTACCTTCAGCATTTTTACCATACTTAACACAAGTATCGTGAATATCTTTCATGATACGTCCTAACTTAGCATCAACTTCCTCTTCAGTCCAGTTGAAACGTAATGAGTTTTGAGACATTTCAAGACCTGATACAGCAACACCACCAGCGTTAGCAGCTTTACCAGGAGCGAAAGCAGAGTTATCAGCTAAATAGAATGCAGCATCAGCAGTACAACCCATGTTAGAAGTTTCTACGATATATTTACATCCGTTTTCAACTAATAATTTAGCATCGTCAAGATTTAATTCATTTTGAATAGCACAAGGGAATGCTAAGTCAACTTTTAATTCCCAAGGTTTTTTACCAGGGAAGAATTTAGCACCATATTTTTCAGCATAAGGAGCAACAACGTCATTATTAGAAGCACGAAGTTCTAATAAGTATTCGATTTTCTCACCTGAAATACCAGCTTCGTCATAAACGTATCCATCAGGACCTGAAACTGAAACAACTTTTGCACCTAATTCTTCTAATTTAAGAGCAGCACCCCAAGTTACGTTACCGAAACCTGAAAGAGCAACAGTTTTTCCTTTTAAGTCTTCACCGTTTTCAGCTAACATATGTTGAGCGAAGTAAACAGCACCGAAACCAGTAGCTTCAGGACGGATTAAAGAACCACCGAACTCTAAACCTTTACCAGTTAAAACACCAGTAAATTCGTTACGGATTCTTTTGTATTGTCCGAATAAATAACCAATTTCTCTACCACCTACACCGATATCACCAGCTGGAACGTCAGTATTTGGACCAATGTGCTTGCAAAGTTCAGTCATGAAACTTTGGCAAAAACGCATAATTTCGTTGTCTGATCTTCCTTTTGCGTTGAAGTCAGAACCACCTTTACCACCACCCATAGGTAGAGTAGTTAATGAGTTTTTGAAAGTTTGCTCGAATCCTAAAAATTTAAGAGCACTTAAAGTTACAGAAGGGTGGAAACGTAAACCACCTTTGTATGGTCCAATAGCGCTATTGAACTCAACACGGTAACCGCGGCTGATTTCTACTTCTCCGTTATCGTTGATCCATGGTACTCTAAACATGATAACACGCTCAGGTTCAACCATTTTATCAAGAATTTTAGCAGCTTTGTAAGCTGGGTTTGCATCATATGTTTCCCAAACTGTTTCTACTACTTCTTGTACTGCTTGGTGAAATTCTGCTTCTCCTGGAGTTCTAGCCATTAGGCCTTCCATGAATTCATTAATTTTTGCTTCCATGTCCAAACTATGTTATTAAATTAAATAATTTGTTTATGTTTTTATAATAGTTCTTGGTTCAAATGTATACAAATTTTTATTACGGAAAATTTTTTTCGCAATTATTTTACAAGCTTTTTGATAGGCCTATACTTCTGATTAGATACCACTTACAATAAATACTTCTCTGCTTTACAGCAGGTAAGTATAAAAACGACTAATTTTCAACCTCTAAAAGAGTAAATTTTACCTGGAACAGCGACAATTATTCCGTCAAATTCGAGTTTTAATAAAATAGAAGACAATTCACTTGCTGGCATTTTTGTTATTGCTGTTAGGTTGTCTATCGATAGATTCTCTTTCACTTTCAATATATCTATTACTCTTTTTTCATCTTTGGTGTAATCGTCAAATAATTTCATTATTGGTTCCGTATTTTCTTTTTCTTTGTCATCCCATCCCAGTATATATGACAAATCCTTTAAGCTTTCAATTAAATGTGCCTGATTTGTCTTAATTAGGAAATTACATCCAGAAGAGTATCTGTCCCCTATTCTGCCAGGATAAGCAAAAACATCTTTATTGTATGAATTGGCAATGTTTGCGGTAACCAATGATCCACCTTTCGAATCGGATTCAATTACAACAACTGCATCAGCAAGTCCTGCTATAATTCTATTTCTTTTAACGAAATTTCTAGAATCGAACTTATCACTTATGTTGAACTCGCTTATTATTGATGAATTCAACTGAATCTGATCTGCTATATTTTTGTGTGCTGCAGGATATATTAAATTCAGCCCATGACCTAAAACACAAGATGTATCAAGATTATTTTTTAAAGCTGCCTTATGGGCACAGATATCAATTCCGTATGCCAAGCCACTTATTATTATTGGATTTTTATTACTTTGTTTCAACTCAGATATAAACTCTTCGCATAATGCTTTTCCATAATTCGTAGCCTTGCGAGTACCAACTATACTTATTTTGGGTCTGTTTGCTAAATCGAACTTCCCTTTATAATAAAGTACACAAGGAGAGTCAGGACAATTGTACAGAGTAGAAGGATATTGAGAATCAAGGTATGAAATAAATTTAATATCATATTTAGTCATTTGTTCTAACTCCCTCTTTGCTAGATCTAATGCTTCTTTTAAATCTATCTTAGATACTGCAATCCGTCCTATATTTGGGACTTTTAGAAGATGACTTTTTGATGCAGAAAATACAGCCTCTGGTTCACCAAAGAAATTTACAATATTCTTTCGACCAATATCACCTACTCCTTTTATAAAAGAAATTGCAAGCTTGTAAATATCATCCATTTCTTTAGATTGATTAGTTGAAAACGAATTAAACAATATTTAGAAATTTTTAAAAATCCAATTTACATCATGCTGTTAATAATAACAAATTTATTTTCATTAACTTAAACTATTTAAATCTCGATGTTTTCAGCTCCAAAACGTAATGGATAAACACCGAATTTTTAACATATAAATTAATACTTAGTAGGTTAATAAAATAATGATTCAAAACAATAAATTACTCTTTATCAAAATAGATATATCACTAAAAAAAAGCCATATGAACAATAAACTTATGAAACAGAATCCCCAAGATGAGTTTCCAAAACCATTGCATAAAAAAATGGTGTATACTTTAATATATACACCATTTTTTACTGAATAATCTAAATAGATTTTCAATTATGCGTCTTGCTTAGTATCAGTGATAATTATTTCCCTTAAAGAAACTGCTTGTGGCAATTCATATGCAAATTTTATAGTTTTTGCCACATCATTTGCGGTAATATTAACCGCTCCAACATCCTCTTTCCACTGATTGTATCCATCAATAATATTTTTATCTGTTGTATGTCCCAAAAGCTCAGTAGCTACCGCACCAGGCATAATAGAAAGAACACGTACATTATATGGTGACATTTCGGCACGAGCTACACGAGTAAGACCTGTAACACCGAATTTGCTTGCGCAATATGCACCATGATTACCAAAAGCCTGAACACCAGCAATAGATGAAACATTTATGATAGTTCCTGATTCTTTTTTTCTCATATCATCCATCACTATTTGCATTCCGTTCATAACGCCCATTACATTTATATCAAGCATTCGTTTCCACTCATTACCATCCTGAGTAGCTATATCGCCTAGAAGCATGACTCCTGCATTGTTGATAATCAAATCCGTTTTACCATACTTCTCCTCTGCTTCTCTTACTGCATTTTCAAAAGCTTTTTTATCAGTAACATCAATCTTTCGACAAATGGTGTTTGGTAAATTTAGAGCTTCCATTTTTTCTAGTCTTCTTGCAATTAATAATAATGGATATCCTGATTCAGAAAATTCTTTTGCCATTTCCACACCAAAACCTGAACTTGCTCCTGTTATAACAACTAATTTTTTATTACCCATAATTTATTTTTTTAATACAAATACTTCCAGCTTGATTACTGTTTTTTAACTGCTTACAAAATTAGCTAGTATTTCAATATGCTCAAAATACTATTTTTTTATACTTATTATAAGTTTTATTTATATTGCAGTAATTAGTCGATTTTTGTTTGTTAAAAATGAGTATTAGGAGTTGCTATTACCTTCAAATAAATGCTTTGTAGATTGTTGAATATTTTGGAAAGAATAAAATATTTTGTACACACATAATCTACATAATAAATTCAAGAACATGAATTTACAATACAATCTAATTAAGTTTATTTAAATATCTGCTTCTGTCATTAATTGAAATCTATATTCCATTCTTATTCCTGTCTCATCTTCTCCTGCTGTTTTTTTATCAATGATAGATATTTTCATCTTTATTCTTTTTGCAAGATTATAAATCTTTATTCTATCCTCGGCTAAAGCAAATGAACTGTATTTTTGCCTAGTTTTTAGATCGTCAGGAATACCACTACCATTATCCTCAATAGAATAAATCAGAAATTTCTCGTCTTCCGATTTGCGAAATTTTATCTTTATATATGCATTTGGTGTAGACCTTAAATTTGAAAGCACCAATGTGTTTTCAATGAAGGACTGCACCATAATAGGAGGAGTCATTATATTATACTTGTCGATACTTTCGTCAATATCAAATATATATTTAATACTATCCCCAAATCTTAACTTTTGTAATTTCACATACTGCTCAAGAGATTTTATTTCATCAGATAACTTAATATATTCTTTTCTTGAATTTTCAATTGTATTTCTCAAAAGTCTCGATACTTGAGTAAGATAATGATTTGCATCCTCATTCATTTCCTTAAGAATAAATGACTGAATAGCATTCAAAGAATTAAATAAAAAATGAGGATTCAACTGAGCAAGCATGATCTTATGTTGAAGATTTAGGTTTTTCTTCCCTATCTTAAGATTTGCTGTACGTTGCATTATTATGATAGTTACAATTCCCAAAATTAGCAGTATAATTGTTAACAGACAACTAATATTAATCTTATCAGACTTCAGATCTTTTATCATTTCATTTTTAGTATCATTGATATCATCACCAATCAGAACTCTGAGCATTGCTCTTTCATAATTTTCAACATCATAATACCTATTTATTGAATCCGTCAATTCCAAATAATCGCTAAATAATGCAGAATACTTTGAGCTTCTTTTCGATAATTCGAGCTTTAATAATACCTCCATTCTTTCCTTATCTATGCTTGGTATACCATATGATTTTGATATACATTCAAGACCTTCAAGGTATTTATTAACTTTCCTGTTATCAATATCCAAATACAAGTTTGATAATTCTATTGCTGATTCTGCATATAAACTATTATAACCTATTGATTTCGATATATTGTATGTTTTCTTAAAATAGAATAAGGAAGAATCTTTTTCGTTTTTAAGTTTATAATATTTTCCAAGGTAAAAGTCTGTTGAAGCTTTAAAGTAATTATTTTTTGACTTTTTCAGTTCAACATTTGACTTATTTAAGTATAAAAATGCACTATCAGGCTTTCGTAACTTTAAGTATAAACTTCCAATTTCATTATATAAATATGTATTATGAACCAAATGAGAAAAATCAGAACAAGTAAAATTCAATGCCTTATGATATAATTTAATGGCATATGAGTAGTCGGTATCAGAGGAATAAATATCCCCATCGTATTTAAATATTTTCCTATCTCTTTTATTAAAATGAATATCTTTTATAATATCAACAGCTTTTGCCAAATTGTTTACAGCCTGATATATTTGACCTTTACGTTTGTATGTTATCCCCATACAAATATAAATATCAGCCATTTGAACACTATCACTAGTTTTTTCAATGCAATTTAGTGCTTTTTCAAACTTATTAATTGCTGCGATACAATTTCCTTGTAAATAATACACAAAACCCAAATGTCTATATGCCAATGCTCTATCCTTGATTGATCCTTTTTTTTCAAGCTTTTGTACAAGGAGTTTTCCTAAATTAATGCTTTCAATTATTGATTTATCCATAGCTAATCTACTCTTTTCAAGTAAATTATTCAGATAAGCTGTTTGGTATTCTTTTTTATGGAAAATCGGTTTTGTATGCAAAACATCGGCTCCTAAATTTTTGAGAGCACAACAAAAAATAATAACTAGATATATATGTCTGAGCATTTTTGTGAAATTTAGACAAAACTAAAATTTTTAGTAAGCATAATCTTTTTTCAAATAGATTAAAATTTCATTTTCGGATAGTAATAACATAAGCAGACACAAATCTTTTTATAATTTAATATGTTATAATAAATAGTTCTAAGTAATAATAATTTTAATAAACAATTATATAATTACTTATGTATCTAATTATTATTAAACAAACTAAAATATATTCCTCAAAAAAAAAAGACATTTCACAGGCTTAAAAATGCTCTAAATAAAATAACTTTATGTTATACACCTTCGCTCCAAAATAAATTGCGTAATTTTTCAATTGTAAATTTTCAAAGCTTTCAATTCCATATTAAATATTAATTTTTATTAAACAATTTGAATTTATTTAGCTTTTATCAATTTAATCAATAAAATTTTTACGTAACCCTCTTATTTAAACCGAAAATGGACAATCTTAATTTTATAATACTATTTTTAATTCTATTGTCGAATAGCTTTATTGTCATCTATTTCACTAAAATAAAGATAGAGTTAAGAAAAAAAGTAAGATTCTTAGAAAAGTACCAAGATCATAATTCAAAAAGTTTTCTTGAAAAAAGAGAAGAATTCTTGAAGATAAATTCTTTCTTTACAAAGTTACTTTGCGAGAAAAAAAGTAAAAATAATTTCAAACGTATTCAGAAAGAATTTTTGGATATGGGAACTCGACTATATTATTATGCATCTGAAAATACAATATTAAAATTCTTAGAATTCAAGTCCCTAGGAATATATATTGATGGTAATAACAGCGAACATAAAGTAGCCTTATTATGGTTTGCCGAATTTAATATGCTGCTTCGCAAAGATCTAGGTTTTAGCACAACTCCTGAATTAATAAAAGCATATTTAAATATAATTCTAAGCTACTGGGATAGCGAAGAAATGGAGGATGCAGAATTAAAACAATTAAAAGAGCAATTGTCCGAATCTGTTGATAATTATTTCAGTGTATTTAATGTAGGAACATCAATGAATTGATTATTTTTATATATATTTTTGCATCTAAGCTCGACTATATTTCTTGAATATATGTCGAGCTTGTTTTTTATATAAAAAAACTACATCTCAATTTTTCATTACGGGGATATCTGTTAATAGAAATGTAGCTCCTTTTTTATTTCAATTCATCTATTCTAACCCAATCTATATGCATTGCAGATGCTACTGACTTAGGTTCAATGTTAGAATAGGAAGAAAAATTTAAATACATCGGTTCGTGAAATGATTTATTTTGAATTCGTTTTACCTCGTGGTAGTTTATAGTCCAAGCTATATAATCCTTATTCCATTCAAGTCCAAAAATAAAGTAATCCTTTTCAAGTTTCACCTCTTTAAATATCTGCGAATTTCGATTAAAGCTGCCATCAGAATTTTTAATTATAGCCGAAATTCCAGCTCTCCCATCTTTTGTTGATTTTAAAATATCTATTCTATTATCTGCATTTTCGGATTGCAACCAAAAATTTTGGGTTATTGATTTCGATCCTGAAATTTTAATTTTTGCTTCGAATCTTCCATATTTCTTTTTCAATGATCTACCATGCGATAATATAGCAGAAGATGCATTAAAATCTTTATTAATAAAACCGAATTCCTTTGTCCACATTAAACCACTAGCTTTATTCGACTTATAGTTCAATATAGCTTGTTTATTATTCAATTGAATATTCCCAGGTTCATATATCTGATATTCACCTTCAAGAGAATAAGATTTTTTTAGAAAATCGTAAGCCATAGGATATGCTGGAGTCCAGTTATCGAGATCTAATTTGCTTTGAGAGAAATCCTCCATGTATACATTTGAAGATTTTTCAATAGATTCGAAGATGTTTTTATCTCTCATTTTCAAATATGCTTTTATACCATCGTCTTTTAAAAGCTCTGAATATTCAGCATATTTTTTCCCTTCCTCCGAGTTATTGAATCTATTATTATCTTGAAGAAATTGTTTCTCTTTTTTAAAATCGTCTGATTCAATAATACTCCTAAGCTCTTGCTCTCTTCGTAAGGCATCTGAAGATTTTACCTTATCGTAGATTTTCTTCTCTTTAGTATCAGTTAGATTTTCAATATCAGATTTGTTTACTATCGTATAATATTGTTTAATCAATTTATTACTAGAAAGTTTAGAGAATTCTTTTTCCTGTTTAAATATATTACTTTTCTTATACTTTAGGGATTCAACTTTCTTTTTGTTTGTGATAAAATTGGTGGAATTAACTTCTTTTTCTAAATCTAGAAAGTTTTGAAGTCTATCTGAGTTTAAAAAAGACTGATAATCATTGTATCTCTGTTCCAACTCTTGCCTGTTTTTTTCTACTTTCGATGTATTCAATGCTTTTTTCAGTGCTCTGTTCCCAAAAATCCCCATTGTAGTTTGTTTAAGTTAGTAATAATTTAAGTTATTGATAGTAGTCGTTCATTTCTTTCTTCCTATAACGAATTTTATACCTATTTACTTATATAAAATACATACAAAATCGAATAGAAAATAAAATGATGACCAAAAATAATAATTTTTAGCTTATGTATAACGTAAACCAAAATATAATTATTATGCATTATTGTTTTACATATTCTATCTATTATATACGTGTTCCCTGTAATATGATGTACTCCTGATGGTAGTAAAAGATAAATTAAGCCAAGTGTCTTAAATCATTATTTCAATATAAAAATAAGAATTTAGGAAATAAACATCATACATTATGAATGAGCTTCTTATCATGTTTTATTTGTAAAAACACACAATATATAGATCAAACATATCATAATACAAATTACAATATTTATTAATTATTTTTATTATGTTCGACATTTTTTTTTACATTTAAACCATCAAACATATATTTTACATTCAAACGAGACACATAAGATAAATTACACTCAATATGTGAAAAATGTTTGCTTAATTCCTATTCTAAACATTATCAATCTTTAAACAAGCCTGAAAACTATATCTTTAGTTTTCAGATTAAACCTAATTAAAAAATGAAGCTAAAAAATTTATTTTATCTAATAATCGGAATTATAATAGTAGTTATTGTTTTTATAAATAATTCAAAACAGACTGAACTATATAGTAAAATTCAATTTTCGAAAATTGAAAAAAAAGAGATGGAAGATTTTGTCAATTCCTTTGAGGATAGTTATAAGAAAGAATCAGTACAATTTCTGCTAAATGCTGCCTGTTATTATTCAAGTAATATCAATAGAAATGATAGTTTGCAAACTACCATGGAAATTGATGACAAGGATCAAATAACAAGTGAGATTATTAAATATAATGTAGATTTATCTTTCGAAGCCCTAAACAATTCAAAATATTGTAAAGGTCTTAGCAAGAAAGATTTCTTCCAATATATACTACCTTATAGAATATCTCGTGAAAAATTAGAGAACTGGAGAGATAGTGTTAAACTAAAATTCCCTAAACTTGAATCTCAAATTAAAAATACCAAAAAGCTTGAGGAAGTAATCAGTCTTGTTAATTCCAAATTGGCAAATCATATTGAATTCAAACAACATTCGCTTCCTTATCAGAGATCTTTTAGCCAGATAATGAATGATGGATATGCTAATTGCTCAGATTTAGCTTTTATTGCTGTAACAGTTCTTCGTAGCTATGGTATTCCCTCCGGAATCGACTATTTAAGATACAAGTCAAAAAAAGATTCTCCTGGTCATGCTTGGGCTTTTGCTTTAGATACCAAAACAAATAAAACCATTCCCTTCAATCCAATTTTTACAAATCAGATTGAACTTGAATCAAACTATATTAATGCTCCGAAAGTTTATCGAGTAAATTTTAAATCGCAATTTGATGATTCAAAGTGGTATGAATTAAGCGAATATGGCAAAAACAGACCCTACGAATTAGATGTTACTGACCAATATGTTGAGACTGAAGATATAATCTTTAAAACAACAAAACTAAGCAATCCTAAAATATTTATTTTTTACAAAGGTGGATGGCACACCATAAGCGGTACCAAATACGATAAATCTACAGGTAATTATACTGCTAAAAATATGGGTACTAATAATCTTTATGGTATTGGTTCTATTATAGGTAGGAATGTAAAATTAATAAAACCTGCATTTATATTAAAAAAGAATGGTAAAATAGAAGAAAATAAAGAAACTATTAAATCCAAATTAGAAATTGAAATCCACAACAAGGATAAAGCCCAAGCAATAAAAGCTGTACAAGGCTTTAGCTATCTAAAGAAAAATAAAATAAACTTAGTATGTGCAGATAAAAATTCGGACTTTGTATTAGTTGATATTCAAGATATGTCTACCGTTGATAGTTTATCTTATGTTGAGTTAAACGGAAAAAATAAACTAATAAAAGATGATATAGTATCAAATAAATTCTTTTGTTTTAAATCTGACAATTTTGTTTCCAGACCTTTCAGTGTCAACAAAGATGGATTAATCAATTGGTATTAATTCAAGTACTAATAGTAGCAGTTTATATTAAAGGTAGAAAAATACTAGTATAATCTGCTACTAGTTTTGATTCAAATTATTGCTCAAACATGAGATTACAGCCCCTTATCTGCGATTGATCAAATCGTCCTAATACCTCAAAACTATTATCTTTATATTTAATTCCAATATCCTGAACTTCAAGGAATGAGCATGAATATATATTTGCTAAGTCAATAACATTTATTCCACCACGCTGTCCATCGTTCATATATTCGAAAGGATTATACGGATTTCGTATTAATATACGCATCCATGGAGGACAATGAAATTTGCTATCTCCTTTTGAATACGCTTGTGATAGCAGCTCTGTCATTCCATATTCAGAATGTATGGCGTCAATATTAAATGATTTTTTCAGAATAGAATGGAGTTCCGATCTTGTAATTTCTTTTCTTCTTCCCTTCATTCCGCCTGTCTCCATCACTACAACATTATCTGATAAATTTAGATTAAATTGTTCGGCAAGATCAAGCATAGCAAAACTGACTCCAATAAGAAGTATCTTCTTTCCTTCGGCTTGAGTTTTCAAAAGATTATCTACCAGTTCTTGATAATTATTTAGATAGAAACCACTTTCTTTCTGCTCCGAAATATTTATCAATTTATCCATCATATAAACCAAAGATGATGATCCTCTTTCAAGATATGAAGGTAGTAAAGCGAAGAAACACCAGTCTTCTGGATTTCCATATGTTTGTCTAAAACATTCGACAAAACTTTCCTCATATATCTCTGGTTTAGCTATTTTATGGCGGCTAGTATTTGATCCTGTTGTTCCACTACTTTCAAATATTAGATTGGATTTAGGATTTCCTAGTTTTGAGAAGACATCCCGATATTTGAAAGCTTCGATAGGCAGAAAGGGTATATCTTCTATTGATTTGACATGATTTATATCCGTTTCAAGATAATTTAAGTATTCAGAGTATACTTCTGTATTTTCAGCTTGAAATTTAAATATTTCCATACATAAATTTCTAAATTTTTCTTCACTATCAATAGAAAATATTTCTTTCTGTAATCCTATCATTACTGTAATTTTTATTATAAAAATCCGAGTTCAAGCTTAGCAGCTTCACTCATCATGTCTTTGTCCCAAGCTGGTTCGAAAGTTAAAACAACTGTAACATCATTAATTTGAGGAAGTGCTTTTACTTTGTCATTAACCTCATCAACAATCATGTCAGCCATAGGGCAGTTTGGTGCTGTAAGAGTCATCAGTATTTTCACCTCATCCTCTTCGTATAAATCAATCTCATATATTAGACCCAACTCGTAAATGTTTACAGGTATTTCAGGGTCATAAACCGTTTTTAAGACCTCAACAATAAGTCCTTCTGTTTGCTCTTTTCCCATAATTATTTATTTAAATGCTGAAAAGCTATTCCGTACATTTTTATTTGTTTAACCATTGAAACTAATCCATTTGATCTGGTAGGAGAAAGATGCTGTTTCAAACCAATTTCATCAATAAAATGCAGGTCTGAGTTAACAATACTTTCAGGGCTTTGATTATCAAAAACACGAACAAGCAAAGCGGCGATACCCTTAACAATAATAGCATCACTATTAGCAGCTAATTTAACTTTACCTTCGTTTAGTTCAGCTTTAAACCAAACTTTTGATTGACAACCTTTGATTAGATTGTCATCTGTTTGATATTCAGCATCAAGTCCTTCAAGTTCATTCCCCAATTCAATAAGGTATGCATATTTATCCATCCAGTCCTCAAAACCAGCGAATTCTTCAATTATTTCGTCTTGTATTTGGTTGATTGTCATAAATCCAATTTTAGTTTTTTCAAATTTAAGATTAAATATAGTAGTTTAAATTTTAAACTATCATAGTATAGTACTTAAATTTACACTCCCATCATTTTGCAAATTCTAGATATACCATTATATAATGCATCTATTTCTTCCTTTGTATTATAAAATGAGAACGATGCTCTAACGGTGCCTGTTATATCAAAGTGTTGCATTGTAGTTTCGGAGCAGTGAGTCCCTGTTCTAACAGCAATACCCATTTGATCCAGTAACATTCCCATATCATAAAAGTGAATTCCTTCAACAAGAAAAGATATAACAGAAGCTTTATTCTTGGCAGTGCCATATATTCTCAATCCATTGATTGTGCTAAGTTTTTCTGTAGCATACTGAAGTAATTCATTTTCGTAAGCATCAATTACTTCAAGTCCAATATTTTCGACATAATCGATAGCAGAGCCGAGTCCTACTATATCAATAAAGTTTGGAGTACCTGCCTCAAATTTGAATGGGAGTTCATTATATATACTTTTTTCGAAAGAAACGGTAGAAATCATTTCTCCTCCACCTTGCCAAGGAGGCATTTGGTCAAGTATTTCTTTTTTGCCATATAATACCCCTATTCCTGTAGGTCCGTAGAGTTTATGAGCCGAAAAGACTAAGAAATCGGCATCAAGCTCTTGAACATTTATTTTTTTGTGTTGAATAGATTGAGCTGCATCAACAAGTACTTTCACATTATTTTGGTGAGCAATATCAATAATCTCCTTTATTGGGTTTACAGTTCCTAGTGCATTCGAAATATGATTTACGGCAATAAGTTTAGTATTATTATTGATTAAGCTTGGAAGTAGGTCAATTTCTAATTCCCCATTATCGCTGAATGGTAGTTTAACAAGCTTTGCATTTTTACGTTGACAAAGCATTTGCCAAGGAACAAGGTTTGAATGGTGCTCCATTTCCGAAACAATAATCTCATCACCTTCCTTTATGAATTTCTCTCCAAAAGAAAAAGCTACAAGATTAATTGACTCAGTTGTTCCACGTGTAAAGATTATTTCACAAGATTCTTTAGCACCAATAAAGTTTTGGACTTTAATTCTTGTTTCTTCGTTTGCATCAGTACATTTATTACTTAAGTAATGTACTCCACGATGAACATTAGAATTATATTTAGAATAATATTCCGACAATATATCTATTACCTGTTTTGGTTTATGTGTAGTGGCAGCATTGTCAAAATAAACCAAGTCTTTTCCATGCACTTTTTCTTTAAGTATAGGAAAATCTTCTCTAATTTTTTTTATATCTAAACCCATCTCTATTTCTTTGGATATGCATTATTTCTAATGCTATTTGTGAGAATAATGAATGCTTGTATTAAAGTTAAAATGATAATTAGGATACTTCTAAATCCAAAATTAGCAGAAATGAATAATAATTTCTGCTAATTTTATCTTAAATATTTTATTCTAAAACTTAAGAGTTACATCCTAATGCACATTTACTACATTTAGAACTTTCGCCTCTTAATCTTTTATCGACTAATTCAGCTATTCTTTCCTTTAAAGGTTCTACTCTTATCTTCTCAATTATTTCGTGAGCAAAAGCAAACATTAATAATTGCATTGCTTCCTTTTTATCAATTCCACGAGCTTGCAGGTAGAAAAGAGCATCCTCGTCTATCTGCCCCACAGTTGCACCGTGACTACATTTTACATCATCAGCATCAATAATTAACTGTGGTTTTGTGTTAATTACCGCATTATTAGAAAGCAGCAAATTGTTGTTTGATTGATAAGCTTCGGTTTTCTGAGCATCTCGTTTCACATGTATTTTACCTGTAAACGCAGCAGTTGCGTTATCATCCATAATGCCTTTAAAATGCTCATTACTTATACAATTAGGCTTATCATGATTTATGGTTGTAAAATTATCCACATGCTGATTTCTATCCAATAGATACATGCCAAAAGTATTGTTTTCACAATGTTCATCATCCATTATCACTGTATGATTATTACGTATTATACCTCCATGCAGAGACATTGTATTAGTAAGAACATTCGATGATGCTTCTTGTTTAACAAAAACAGAATTTATAATTGAGGAATTTAAATGTTGATTTTGGATAGTATATAAATCAAATATAGAATTTTTATCTACAGCAACCTCTGTTACAGTATTATTCATATATTTTCGAGGATTCAAAGTATGGTCACATACGATTAGCTGTACCTGAGCATTTTCTTCCACAACTACAAGATTTCTTTGCATACACATTAAATCAGAGTTGAACCTCATCAAGTTGACAATTTGAATTGGTTTTTCAACTACTACCGATTTAGGGATATAAACAAAGTAACCATCTTGAGCTAAGCTTGTATTTAATGCTACTGTTCCATCTTTTTCAACATTTGCATATTTTGCATAATGTTTTTTGAAAATATCAGGATATTTTTGCGCTGCTTCAAGCAATCCGCACACTATGACTCCTTTTGGTAATTTAAGTTCATAGTTATTTTTATAATACCATCCATTAGTAAGTAATACCATATTGGTATCCAATTCGGGCACATCACAGCTAAATATCTCATTTAAATCGACATCAACATCTGTGTATGACAAATTGATTCCATACTGATGAGCAAAAGCAGGTATTAAGTCAGTATATTTATAATCTTCGTTTGATTTTGAAGGAATTCCATTAGATTTAAAACATTCAAATGCTTTTTCTCTTGCGTCATTCATTTCCTTTGTTGAAGCTTCGAACAATCTGTCTTTAGCATTGGTATATAAATCAACGAAATCTTGGTTTATTGTTTTCAGTTCAGACATGTTTTTATATTTTTTTCTGTCATAAAACTAATTCCATTTATTATGTGGAATATGTAACTATTAATGATAAGAATTAGATTATTATCCTAGATTTTCTTCTTTAATCCAGTCGTAACCTTTCTCTTCTAATTCAAGAGCCAATTCTTTACCAGCAGTTTTTACGATTCGTCCATTATATAATACATGTACAACATCAGGTACAATATAGTCTAATAATCTTTGATAGTGAGTAATAACTATGGTTGCATTGTCACGAGTTTTTAGTTTATTAACACCGTTAGCAACAACTCTAAGAGCATCGATATCCAAACCAGAATCAGTTTCATCAAGAACGGCTAATTTTGGTTCAAGCATAGCCATTTGGAAAATTTCATTTTTCTTTTTCTCTCCACCCGAGAACCCTTCGTTAACAGAACGATTAGTTAATTTTGAATCAATATCAACTAATGATTTTTTTTCACGCATTAATTTTAAGAAATCAGAAGCAGATAAAGGATCAAGACCTTTATATTTTCTGTGTTCATTCACAGCTGTTTTCATAAAGTTAACAGTTGATACTCCAGGTATTTCGATTGGATATTGAAATCCTAGAAAGATTCCTTCTTTAGATCTTTGATCTGCTTCCATTTCAAGTAGATCTTTACCCATGAAATTAATTTCACCTGATTGTACTTCAAACAAATCTCTTCCTGCAAGTACCGAAGCCAATGTACTTTTACCAGCGCCATTAGGTCCCATAATTGCATGTACCTCTCCAGGTTTTACTTCAAGGTTAATTCCTTTAAGAATATCTTTTCCGTTAATTGAGGCTTTTAAATCTTTTATATGTAACATGATTGTCTTCTTTTTGCTAATTTTTAATATCTAGAAATTTAAAAATAATATATTATCCCACCGAACCCTCAAGGGTTATTTGAAGAAGTTTTTGAGCTTCAACTGCAAATTCCATAGGCATTTTATTAATTACCTCTTTGGCATATCCATTTACAATAAGACCAATTGCATCTTCTGTAGAAATACCTCTTTGATTACAGTAAAAGATTTGATCTTCCCCAATTTTTGAAGTTGTTGCTTCGTGCTCAACTTTTGCTGTAGGATTATTAATTTCAAGATAAGGGAAAGTATGAGCACCACATTTATCACCTAACAAAAGTGAGTCGCACTGAGAAAAGTTACGAGCGTTTTCACAGTTCTTTGCCACTTTAACTAGACCGCGATAAGAGTTATTACTTTTACCTGCCGAAATACCTTTTGATACAATTGTACTCTTAGTATTATTTCCAATATGTATCATTTTTGTTCCTGTATCCGCTTGTTGGTAATTATTTGTAACAGCAACAGAATAGAATTCACTTGATGAATTATCTCCTTTAAGAATTGTAGAAGGATATTTCCAAGTTACTGCCGAACCAGTTTCAACCTGTGCCCACATTAATTTAGAGTTTTCACCTTTACAAATTCCTCGTTTAGTTACAAAATTGTATATACCACCTTTTCCTTCTTTGTTTCCTGGATACCAGTTCTGAACAGTAGAATATTTGACCTCAGCATTCTTTTTAACTACAATTTCGACAATAGCAGCATGTAGCTGGTTTTCGTCTCTCATCGGAGCTGTACAACCTTCCAGATAACTAACATATGAATCATCCTCAGCCACAATAAGTGTTCTTTCAAATTGACCAGTATTAGCGGCATTAATACGGAAATATGTTGATAATTCCATTGGGCATCTTACGCCTTTAGGGATATAAACAAAAGATCCATCAGAGAAAACTGCCGAATTCAATGCAGCAAAATAATTGTCTTGTGCAGGGACTACTGAGCCCATGTATTCTTGAATAAGATCAGGATGCTCTTGAACAGCTTCGCTAAATGAGCAAAAAATAATTCCTCTTTCAGCCAATGCTTCCTTAAATGTTGTTTTTACAGATGAAGAATCCATAACAGCATCGACAGCTACACCTGCCAATTGTTTTTGCTCATCCAATGGGATACCTAACTTATTGAAAGTATCTAATAATTCAGGATCCACATCATCAAGGCTTTCAAGTTCTGCTTTTTGTTTTGGAGCAGAATAATATATAATATCTTGGTAATCTATTTTTGGAATATCAAGATATGCCCATTCAGGCATTTCGAGTGTTTGCCAATATCTGAATGCTTTCAGACGAAAGTCTAACATGAATTTTGGCTCTTTTTTCTTTGCAGAAATTAGACGAATTACGTCTTCATTAAGACCTTTGGGTATTTCGTCTGAATCGATATCAGTCACAAAGCCATATTTGTAATCGCTTTGAGTAACTTCATTCAATATTTTGTCTTGCTCTTCTTTTGCCATAGTTAACAAGTAAGGTTTTAGTTCAGTATTTTAAAAATGTCTGATTCTTGTTCAAAGTCAAAATAATCAGGTATATATAGTTATAATTATTGCTTAAACTAATTTATTTAAAAATAATTAGATAATTTTTTTTGCAAATATAACAAAGTATTTAAACATCTGTGATTCTAAACTATTTAAATACCTGTTAAGCTATTTTTGGTATACTAGTAATATACTGATATTGTTTATATTGCTCCTTTAACACAAACTTAAAAGTCTGATATATAATGTGATTTCAGCATCTAAACTATTAATCGCTTAATTGCTCGCTTAATAGACTTATAATTCTGATTTTTTTCTATTGTTCTATTGATAATATTTATGTAGTCTAATTTATAATAAATTCAATGATTTGTTTACATTTTTTTTAAAATCAATTTACATTTTACAATTATCTACACCATATTAAGAATATCTCTTAGATGATGTATTTTTAATAGTTAATATAACTACAATTTGGTATTTTAATTAATATTTTTCTGTTTAACTTTAGCCAATACTCTGGTAAAAATCAAGCAGCAATTTCTCCATAAGTAATTAATTCTCTATACTGATCATCTTTTAATTTAATGTTTCGACTTTTAGGAATCATTAAAAAAAACTTTTCAAGCAATAATGCATTGTGATACATTGTC
>JAOARN010000130.1 GCA_025210485.1 Marinifilaceae bacterium
AACGAATGCATGGATGGATAGTTACAGAACTCTTCTTAATCGTTTCGATACAAAAGTATCAAGTTGGAAGGGATGGAACTTTATTTCGTTTATTGTAATAGCTTTAAAAAAGTTTAAAAAAAATAAGTCGAGATGACTTCAACTTAAAAAGCAAAGTATAAAAATTAAATAATGGATTTTTTTCATATTATCTCTATTCATTTCTTTACCAAATGCAACTATTATTACGTTTGTTAAAAACAGTGTGGATATTAATTTATTCATATCCCAAAGTTTGTTTTTTAAAGATTATATGAGACTCACATTTTTAGTCATTTATCTGTTATAATTATTTTTTATTGCCAGATAGAACTCGCATTAAGATTGTCTTTGTATACTATCAAGGTCTTTCTTATGCTCGTTTCTCGTGTGTGTGAATGACTATTCTCATGCTTCGTTTCATATATTTATTGCTTAATTACTCAACCTTGGTTTAAGTTTATCCCAAATGTAGGTATTCAGGAACGACGATTCTATATTATAAATCATCTCCTTAAAACGCTCGTAAGGGATTGAGAATGTGAGAATATTACTTTTTACACATTTACGCATTGCAGGGTCAAATCCTCCCATAATTGGTCTGTAGGTTCTGTTAATATTCTCTTTTATTGCAAACCCAACAAGACAATCGCAACCGGAACCAAAAGGTGATAATACACTGTTGGGCTCTGTTTTGTCATAATTGGCAAGAGCATGTAGTGCGCTTATTACATCTGGTTTAGCGAAAAAGCTAATTATCTCTGGTTTATCACACTCTTTTAATTGATTGAATGGCTTAAATATCAGATAGTCGGCGCTTGCTTGTGTTGGCGGATTGTTTTTAACCATTTGTATTACCTCTGATTCTGATTTTTTAAAGCACTCTACTTTTGTTAAAAACTGAATCATTTTATCATCAACCTTAACAGGAGCAAAGCCAAGAGTTCCAATACCACCAAAACAACCAATATTACTTGCATTGAATGCCCGGGCTTGCCCATTACGGACTTTATTTAATTGTGCAAAAATACATGTGTATCCATGTGGATTCTCTTTTGGAGCAGGAGTAACTTCAACATTATCTATATCATTACTGTAATAAATAGCTAGCGGCATTTCACAATCAGGAAAATATTTTTTCCAAATCCTCAAAAAATCTTTTTTAATCTCAATTTCCATAACCTTCAATTAATTGTTATGGTGCAAATATCATCCTAAGTTAGTTGCTATTAAAGGTGCTAATTCAAGAATAAATGGTGAAAACTAAGGATTGTGACGAAATTCTTTAGGAGTTACTCCTAAATGTTTTTTTACGAACTTTGTAAAATTGGTAACATCTGCATAACCTAATTCAAAGGCAACCTCTTTTATGCTTAAATTACTTTGTGTTAAGAGCGATTTTGCTTTTAAAACCTGATGATCAATAACTACTTGCTTTGCTGGTTTTCCGCAAGTCTTCTTTACACAGTCAGATAAATGAGCAGAACTAATATTTAGTAGTGAAGCATATTCCGACAATAATTTGTATTTACTTGAGTGTTGATAAAGCAGTTCCTCAAACATATTTGCTATTTGGTTTGATCTGGACATGCCAATTATATCTATATTATTAGGAATAATTCTGTTAACCTTATATAGTAGAGCATTTAAATACAAACGTATAATGTTAATGCTTTGGTTGTCATTTAATTCAAACTCTTTATAAATATCCATAAACATCTTTGTAAACTCGTTCAGTTGAGTTTTATTGAGTTTATATAGTGGTAAACTGTGTAATTTGAAATAGTTAAATTCAGTTAAGATTTCATAGGTTTGTTTTATTGGGCTTAAAAATGATGATTTAAAATGAATGCTATACCCTTTTGCAATTCCGTTATCTCTTCTGTATGAAGTCAATTGTCCTGGTGATAAAAAGCAAATAGTCTGGTTAATATCATGATAACTATTCTCTCCATAAGTAAAGTGTCCATCATCTTCTATAACAAGTGTAATTTCAAATAAATCGCTATAAAATGCTTGTTTAAGTTTTGATTTTTCAATGTCATAATTTTCTAACTTAAAAATATGAAAATCAGAATCTATTTGATCCTCTTCAATACCAAATGCTTTAAGTAACTCCTTAATATCAGTAATAACTCGCATATGTCTAAATTAGTTTTATAAGAGTGTTGCAATCTTAAATATAACATTAATACAAATGTATTTTAAATGTAATGCTGATACAAAAATAATTTGATTAACATCTAGTTATACTGTTTTGGTTTTACATAGCTGTTTATTGACCAGACAGTAGAATATTAAATTCATAGAATGTTATTTTGTTTGTCTGATTATTCCTCTCTTACGGCTAAATTACTACTGAATTGCAACGGGCACAATCCGAGCTAGAAAAAAGCTCGAACCAGCATTGCGGGATGTAAATGGCGTAATGTAGCAACAATATGTCTGACGCCACGAAGTGGCAGTTTAATTTAGCCCGATGTAACACATCGGGTTAAATTAAATATATAGAATATGCGTGCTGAAAGCACAGCTTAAAATATTGTATGTAGCTTTTATCATGTTGGAGTAAGTGTATATGATTTAACAGGTAATACGAGATTGAAACATACAATTTTCAGATACACTAACACGAATGAATTCTCCACCTTAGAGGAGATAAAGAGGTGGGTAATAACGGGGTAGCTGAATGCAGCGCATTGAACTATAATAATTGTATATAAAATGCACTGAAAGTGCTGGTTAAATAAATGTTGCTGAGTTGTTGCCACGTACGGCCATACGTGGCTGACTACAAGTTAATATTGACGAGACTATAAATTTGTGTTATGTCTGTACCATTAGCCTCTGGCTACAACAACCGGAACTTCTTTTACATATGTCTTTAATGTAAAGTATACTAATGTTGTAACGGGCACGGTTCGAGCTGGAAAAAAGCTCGAACCAGCTTATGGGAAACCTAAAACTTCAGTATCATTAACCATTATTGCTTCGGCTTTATAATAGCTCTGAATGTAACTTTATCTTATTCGGTTATTTTTTCCTCTAAAGGCTTTTTACTGAGCCAGTATCCGCAAACTATAAAAACGGTTATTGCACCGAGGATATCCAGAAACATATCTTTTTGTGCATCCCAGATATCACCCTGAGAGCCAAGGAAAGCAGCACCTGAATCACCACCTTCTAATACTGCATAATACATCTCAATTACTTCATATATAGCTCCCCAAAAACCCAAAGCAAGAACTCCCAGAAAAATAGCTGTTGCATAATTTTTTACCAATTGCTTTCTTAAAAAGAGCTCTGCAATAGGGAAGGCAAGTATACCAACCAGAAAATGCCCAACCCTGTCAAAATTATTACGACCATCAGGAAACAGAAAATCCATATTGAGACCACTCAATATCTTATTACCTACATTAAAAGGTGCAAGTTCAAAGGTGTAATGCCCACCATAGGTGTGAAACATAAAGAAGAGTGTTATCAGAAAATAGGAGAGGTTTGAGAATCTGAAGCGCTTATATGTAAAAATCAGAATTATTACGGGTACTATAATCGGTAAATTCTCCGCAAACCATACTGCTCTGTCAAAAGGATTTATTGCTAAAATAACAAACTCAACAATGTAGATTAGTAGAAATATATGCGGAAGATAATGTTTAAGTTTTTTCATCTGTTTATTCTTTCTTTTTAATGGTCAGATGGAACTCCGCATAATAATCATTCTCGGGTGTGTGAAAATTCTTTCTCATGCTTCGTTTCATATTATAGTTTTATTACGGGTTACAAACGATTTATTCTTCTGCCAAATATATTAATTATCTGTTGATTTTTGCTGTGTTATTACTGTTTAAGGTTTTTATGAGCTGTAGCCTCTCTTAGCGTAGTTCTTAGGAAAAGTTTATATGTAGATAATTTGCTGTAAATATAGTATTAACTATTAAAACATATCTCGCTTAGAGTAGGGTGAGTGGTTTTGTTGCCTGTTTTATCATTATTGCAATATAGCCACGAAGTTGCAGTTTGTGGCTAACAGATTATTACAGGTTTGGTTTTAATAAAATTAGAACCAGTGAATAATATTATCGAAGATACTCTGCTTGCAATATGCGTTTTGAACTAGCTATTATTCTGTTAATATTTTATATTAGTACTTTCTTCAATAACAAAAAAAGTACTCAAGAAAGCCTCCGTAACATAAAATGCTTAACGGTTTTTCCAGGACAATATTTTCTAAATTTATACCTATACAAGTATTCATACATGGGTTTGTTTTGTATATATTTGTCGCTGATCTAAACAATAATAAATAATAGTTTAAATTTTAAAGTTAAGTACTATGAAAAATTTTCTAATCACTCTATTCCTTTTAATTGGTGCTAAATCTTTTGCACAGGTTTCTATCGAGAATTTTAATGATTGCAAAGTTGAAACTTTTTATGCAGTTGCAGATGATAGACCGGAGTTTGATAATTCAGGACAGGATATATACGACTATTTAAACCAAAAATTTTCAGATACTAAACTACTTAAAGGTATTGATGGTAGTATTAGTATTGGGATTCTGATTTTTAATAATGGCAAAACCTGTTGCAAAAGTATTGCAAATATGACAGAATCTGAAATAGACTCAGAAGCCATTAGAAAGATAATTAATGAGATGCCTGATTGGAGCCCTGCAAAATCAAACGAAAAGGCTGTAACATTTTTATACACTTTATCCTTAAAAATTGAGGGTGGCAGAGTAATAAAGAGATAGTATCTATAACTAAATTAGTATTAGCATTTCTTGTTTATTGATAATTGAGTGCTTATGTAATAGAAGTAATGTCTGTGGTTTATTACAAATATTTAAACATGAATATTAATAATGAAATACTAATAGAGGGTTTTAATGACGATGAGATAAAAGAATTGTCAAAGACAGATGATTTTATTGACATTGTATTTTCAGATGCACCAATAATATTTAAGGCAGGAACAAGTGAGATACTTGGTCAATTTACCAAAGAGGATGATAGACTAAGAATACTATTTTCTCATATTACAGGTGGGGGAGAAGGTGTTCTGATAAAACTTATGAATCTGTTTCGGGAATTTTGTAAGGATAATAATATCAGAGAGATTATCTGGACTGTTCATGCTGTTGATTGTCTCAGACCAAATATCAAACTGCCCGGGTTGTTAGAAAGAAAAGGTTTTAAGATTGTAAATGATCCTATTGATGGATATATATACAGAAGGAAGGAAGAGATAATTTGTTAGCCTGATAATATTGCCTGAATATGGAAGCCATGTATTGCCATGCATGGCTGATTATTTAATTGACTATACACAGAATATTATATACGCCGAATGTTATTTTGTTTGTCTGATTATTCCTCTCTTACCGCTAAATACTACTTAATGGCAACGGGCACGGTCCGAGCTAGAAAAAGCTCGAACCAGCATTACGGGATACAAATGTTGTATGCAGCTTTTATCATGTTAGAGTAAGTGTATATGGTTTAACAGGTAATACGAGATTGAAATATACAATTTTCAGATACACTAACGCGAATAAATTCTCCTCCTCGGAGGAGATATAGAGGTGGGTAATAACGGGGTAGCTGAATACAGCGCATTGAACTATAATAATCGTATATAAAATGCACTGAAAGTACTGATTAAATAAATGTTGCTAAATCTCACACTATTGTTGAGTTATTGCCACGTATGGCCATACGTGGCTTACAAATTGTAGCGGGTTTGGGATGAACAAAATAAAGACAGAACCTGAATTACTGGGAGGTTGTTATGGATTATGATCTCTAAATTTATAATATAGTTGTTGCGTATTTGTAATATAA
>JAOARN010000131.1 GCA_025210485.1 Marinifilaceae bacterium
AACCCAAACACACCAACCACAAACGCGTACATTACAAACACCCAGTAAAACAACAGCATCTAAGACTAACAAAATAAACAACATACAATCTCATAAGCTAAACTGAAAGAATATCAATGACTACAGCAAATACAAATTCTTAGATAGGGATTGCAAACATAATCACAAAAATTCCATGCTGTTAAATTGCTTTATTCAAAAACACAAAGAAATAGTAATCAATACAGAGACAAAATATAAAATCCTAAAAAAAATAGATTATCATAATTAAAATCAGACCTAAACCGACCAACCTCAAAAGCATACATTTCAAACACCTAGCAAAACAGCAGCATCCAAGACTAGTGTTATCATCTACATACAATCAAATAGGCTAAACTGCAAGAATATCAATAACTCCTGAAAACACAGGTTTACGTTAAAAATCTTAATCATAAAGTTTTAAGAATATTAAAATTACCGTATTTAAAAACACATATAAACAACCGGCAATAATACGGTAGAGCATAAAAATTCCAAAATACTGCTTATCATAAACAATAACAAGACAAAATCCACCAACCACAAAAGCATACATTCCAAACCCTAGCAAAACCGCAGCATCCAAGAATAACAAAATAATCAACACACAAACAAACAAGCTAAACTGAAAGAATATCAATTGCTACAGCAAATACAAATTCACAAATAGGCATTACAAACATAATCACAAGGATTCTAAGCTGTTAAATTATTCTATTTAAAAACTTACATAAATAACAGGCATTACAGAGGCAAAATATGAAACTCTTAAAAAATTGATTATCATAATCAACAACAGACCTAAACCGACCAACCACAAAAGCATACATTTCAAAACCCTAGCAAAACAGTAGCATCCAAGACTAGTAAAATAATCAACATACAAACACACAAGCTAAACTACAAGAATATCAATGACTACTGCAAATACAAATTCTTAGATAGGGATTGCAAACATAATCATATAGCTTATATATTTGTATTCGAAATAGATTCAACTGTAGTTTATTCAGGCTTAATTCCTTCCTTTTCAAGCAGAATATTGACTCTCTTACAATTTTTCACTAATCCAGCCATTGCGCCTGAAAGATCTCTTAATGTCATATAGAGTAGATACTTTTCTTCATATCTCTTAGAAAACAGACTATTGTTTATAACTGATATTAGTCTCACATGATTATTCTCTTTTAGAGAAGAGTATGATTCTTCAAGATCGCTAAAGGCAGAAATCAATTCAAAATTTATTTTTGTTATAAACTTTGAATCGCGAAATAAGTGGATAGACATTTTTTTTAGACTTCGAATATGAATTCCATCATTCATTTTAATTAAATCGGAAAGACTTTTCTCATCATTATGCATATATTTACTTACAGTATCTACCAAATTATTTATCATTACAATTGAAGTATCAGCGGCAGAAATATTCTGTAAATTCGACTTATATATACTATTATAAGCACTTTTAATAAACTTGGTCTCCTTATAGGAATCCACCCATCCATTTAAACTAAGAGCAATAAGAACCCCAAGAAAGGCGGCTATAAATTCGAGATATAATTTCTTGAAATTTTCTTTACTAAGAATCCTTTTCATACAGTATAATATGCAATTAAGTTAAACAAATATCCAAAATTAATAAAGATTACTTTAGAAAAAAAACAAATATTATATTAAACATCGATATGCAATTGACAGATTATAATTTCAAACTATAATTAACAAAACATTAACAGTCATATATCATTTTAATTTACAAGTCTTTAACTGACCGTCAAGCTCAAACATTAAAAACCACAATTGTATATACAAGTATTAAAAACTACTTTTGTTAATAATTGAATTACTGAACAATAAACACTAATTTTTATAAATTATAAATATCTAAAAATGAATAATTCAAAAGTATTAAACATTATCTTAGCATTATGTTTATTTTTCCTAATACTAAAAGTCAATTTTAAAAGCTTAAATAATAACAATTTAGAAGAGAACAAATTGACAAAAACAGAGAAGATAGATTATACCAATATCCCCAAAAAAAATATAGGTGCACAATCTGTTCTATATCCATGTCCAACAACCGTAGTAGGTACAAAAGTAAATGGTAAAGTAAACTGGATAGCAATAGCTCACATAGGAAACATTGGACATAACAAACTAATAATGAGTATGCACAAATCTCACCATTCAAACTCAGGCATAAAAAAGAACAAAACAGTTTCTGTAAATATGTTAAGCGAATCTCAAATTATTCCAGCCGACTTCGTAGGAATGAAATCTGGCGCAAATGTTGACAAATCAAAAGTTTTCGAATATTTTGAAGGAGAAATAAAAAATGCTCCACTTATAAAATCCTCTCCTATTTGCATGGAGTGCACTGTAGTTGATACATATGAAACAGAACATCACGATAATTTTATTGTAAAAGTTGAAAACACTTATGTTAGTGAAAATGTGTTAAATTCAAAGAATAAAATTGATTTCAACAAAGTTAAACCACTATTATTCGAGATGCCAACTCGCGGATACTACAAACTTGGCGAAAGAGTTGGAGAAGCATGGAATGATGGCAAGAAATACAAGAAATAAAATCAATATTTATTCTACAAAAAAACAAAAGAACATGAAAAACTTTTTAATGTTATTTATTGCTCTAATATCATATTCGTGCACAAAAACAGATAATGATAATATATTAATTGCAAAATCAAAAAATCAATGGACTGGGATTGCAGTAAGCAAAGAAGGACGCATTTTTGTAAACTTCCCTAAATGGAGTGACAATGTACCAATTAGCCTTGCAGAAATTATAAATGGAGAAATAAAATCATTTCCTAATGAAGATCAAAAATTTGATGCCGTTCAATCTATATATATTGATAACAAAAACAGGCTATGGGTATTAGATACCAGAAATCCTAAATTTAAAGGAGTGTTAGAAGGAGGTCCTAAATTATACCTATTTGATTTAAATTCTAACCAAATAAGAAAAGAATTTCAATTCAAATCAGAAGTATACAAATCAAATTCATACTTTAACGACATTAGAGTAGACAGTAAAACAGAAATGGCATACATGACAGATTCTGGAAATGGAGCTTTAATTATTCTAAACATAAAAACTGGCGAATCAAAAAGGGTTTTAGATAACCACCCATCAACTGAAAGCGAAATAAACTATCTAATTTGTAATGATATCAAATGGGAAAACTCTGTTCATTCAGATGGGATAGCAATAAGTCCTGATAACAAATACATATACTATATTGCCTTAACAGGACATAGTTTATACCGAATCCCTACTTCTTACCTGAATAATTTTGACCTGGATGACAAGATTTTATCTAGCAAAATAGAAAAGATAAGTGAAGTTCCTGCAACAGATGGAATGATATTCGACAATAAATATAATCTATATCTGGGTGGATTGGAGGATAATTCTATTAATAAATTATTACCTAATGGTAATATCGAAAAAATCGCAAAATCAAAATCAATTTCTTGGGCAGATTCATTTTCTATTTTTGATGGAGAATTATATTTCACAACATCACAAATACATCTAGCTTTGGATAACAGAGAAGAGTATACTATCAGGAAAATTAAAATTAATTAGTTCTATTTTTACTTTAATTTATAATTAAAATAAGGAGGAAAACACCCATCCTCCTTATTTTACAAACACTACCATTCAATTTCTTTCATATCTCTAAAAAACTTTCCAGTCATTGATCTATCCATTAATTCTGATGCCCAAACTATTGTTTCTGCTCCTTTCTTAGGACTTCGTGGTGCAGCCATTCCGCCCATATCTGTTCTGACCCATCCTGGGCAAACCGAATTGACTATAATATTATCTTTTCGTAAATCAGCTGCAAATTTTAATGTCAAGACATTTAGCGCAGCTTTAGTAAGACTATAAGCGGGCGTTCCTGCACCCATCTCAGAGAAAGCACCTGCCCCACTCGATACATTAACAATATTTGCCGATTTTGATTTTCGCAATAAATCTTGCATAGACTGCACCATTTCCCATGCTCCCATTATATTTGTTTCTATAGTATTCCTAACCTGAAACAAATCGGCATTTATAGCAGACTGCCAAGTATCATAATTAATAGCTGCATTATTTATTAACACATCCAAAACTCCATATTTTTCATTTATATATTTTGTTAAGTTCTGAATACTTTCTTTATCCGTAATGTCTAATATTTGCAAATCTAGATTTTCAAACTCTCTTAGTTTTGAGATTGCTTTTTCCCCATTCTTTTCATCTCTTGATGTTAATATTGTAGTATATCCCTTTTCGAGCAATTCTCGAACCACAGCAAGACCTATTCCTCTATTAGAGCCAGTTACTAATGCTATTCTACTCATAATTTATGTTTATTTTATTTTTAATAGTAATTAACATATTGCGAAACATAATCACATAAGAAGAAATTAATATTAAATTATTTCTCAACATTAAAAAAAACCACAGCTAAGCATAATGCATTAACCATGGTTAAAAATATTTAGTTTTTAGTAGGTGCTATAACTTAGCTTTAAACCATTCTTTTCCCTTAGCAACAGCCAAACCAACCTCACTGTCTTGATCATAAAAGTTAAATTGCTGCATTGGAGATTTTAATTGGATTAGATTTCCTTATTTAATCTTTTCTATAAGACCAAATGCTTTAGCTGCAGTGCTAGGATTGAAAATCTCAACATATTCTGTGATTTGTCCTTCGGAGTTAAATTTAAATGTTGAATAATAATTATTTTCATAAATTCCTGCATCATTCTTCAACTTTATTTGACCCTTATACTTCACGATAATAAAATTAGGATTTTCAGTCGCCAAGATATAATCAATAGGATATGTCATTCCATCAAAATTAGGAAACACTGGCTTCCAATAGTTAAATATAGCCTCTCTCCCTTTTGCCCCTTCTGGAAATATTCCTGAGGAATATGGATTAACATGAACAGCATCCGCAGCGAATAATGCTGTAAGTCCTTTAGCATCTTCGTTTTCTAAAGTTTTAAAGAAATCAACACAAGTCTGCTTATTTCTTTCTGCTATTTTTTTATTTGCCTTATCACTACACTCACAATTGCATGATACTAGTGTAGCAACCATAATTATAAGCATGTAAATATTTTTCATAATCTGTAATACGTTAAATTAAAGTAAAAGTTACAATTCCCTGCTATTTTTTGCAGTTTTCGATAGCTTTTGTTGAAAGATCCAAATTCCCATCTTGATATTTGAAATTGAATTTCATGGATTTGATTTTCCAGCTGCCTTTCTCTTGTATAAGTTCAAAATCATAAGAACCGACTACAGTCCATACATTCCCTTTTTCGTTTTCAAGATAATGTGTAGCCGTTCCGTAACAAAATACATGTGCTAAGTTTGACTTAATGCTAGTAACAAAATTACCACTCTGATGATGTGTAAATTGAAAACCAGGAAGAACAGCCTTCCAACTACTAGTAATTTGTTTTGGTTTTAAATTTGCAGGAGCTCCAGCACCAAAACTAGAATAATCAAGCAACACCACATCTGCAAACACATCCTCAACAGCTTTCCAATCCCTATTATCTGTTGCTATAAATAATTTTGCAACAGTTTCATTAATTAGTATCTTATCCATATTTTTCGCATTAATATTAAAACTCAACAGAGTTAATATTGAAAATAAAATTGTTTTCATGACTAATAGATTATAATTAAACATTCATATGATAGCCTACAAATAGACTTTAAATCTGTAAATCTATTAATGACTACTTTATAGAATCAAAATCTGTTATTTTAAAATATGTATAATTTATTTCAAACTACACTTGTCTTAAAATAATGATACAAATATCAATTACGTACCGTTATAATTAATTAAGAAATCAAAGGAATACTTATAAATTTCAAATATTTAATCGTTATAGACATTCTGACTTAATATATACATTATGATATTTTATCCACTAAACCAAAAGCACGAGCTGCAACTATAGGGTTGAAAATCTCATCGTACTGAACTATCTTAGACTGATTATTAAATTTAAACATAAGATAATAATCATTTTCATACCAGCCCTGATGGTTTGGAAGCTCAATGCGACCTTTACATTCTATTAAAATATTGAAATCATCTTCCACTGAACGTATATTATTTATAATGAATTCGAGTTTAGGGAAAATAGAAAAAGGCTTTGACCAATATTCCCTTATTTGAGTATGTCCTATTACTTGAGATGTAAATAAACCAGAAGCATAGGGATTATTCTGAACACCATTTATATCGAACAAATCAACAACAGCATCTAAGTTTTTGCACTCTAATGCTTTTAAAAAGTCAAGTGACTTTTGTTTATTTAATTCAACCAATTTTTCACTCATAAGTTTTCTTTAAAATAATTCCGACCAATCAATATAAATTATATACTCACATATTTTTCCATCTCGCATTTTGAAAACATCACAAAAAGGAACACATAATTGTGTCTCATCCAATCTTGTATAAGTCACAAAACCTCGATGAACAAGACTGTCTCCCGATTCGAAAATATCCTGAACATCATGTTTTGTAGATTTAACAGATGAGAAAAACACCTGAAAAACCTCTTGTATACTATTTTTACCTGTAATCTGATCAGAATTTCCTGCAGTAAACTTACAATCTTCGGTTAGGTAAGATAACACAGCATCCATATTTTTATTATCCAAATCCGTTGATAAGCTATCAATAGCTTTAAATTTTCTCTCCATTTTTTTTGTTTTATTATGTATTATTCTTTTTCTATTTCAATAATTATTCTGGCCCGTAAAGACGATTATTAACATATGTATTATCTCATATGACAAGCTCCATTTGAATTGTTCCTATATGCAATTGGATTAACGATACTTTCCTTCCCATTGTATTATTTTATCGGAATTGATTTTAAATCGATATTCAATCGGTGGCTCAGGACTACTCCAGCCTTTTGGTTGAAACAAACAATATACAAGCTGCCATTCAGATTCCTCAAAAACCTTTTCAACAGTATAAACTCCGCCAATTACATCTCGTAACAAGAAAGATGACACTTGATTTAAACCATTAAATTTCATTCCCGCAATATTAACCGAGACATTAGAATCAAAAGCTTCCAATGCCGACTTAATATCTGAATTAGATACAGAATCAAAATATTTTCTAACTGCCTTGTTTAATTTCAGATATTCTTCATCATCAGAATTATCATTGTTTAAACTATCCCCGTTTGAATTACCAGTATTTGAACTATCGTCAGTTTTATCTGTTTCCTCATTATTATTAGAGTTTTCCTGAATAGGCTCTAAATCCTGAGTCCCTGTATGAGATCCCGAACAGGATGTTAAAAAAAATAAGAGAACAATAATTAAATTTATACTTTTCATAATTTAGTTGTATATACAAGTTTTTCGATTAAAAAAAACTGTTATTAGTATTATTTGAATATAATTAAATAAACTATTCACAAAATTATAATGAAGAATCCAATCAATATTTAAAATTTCAAACAAAGAAATATAAATTTCAAATATTTAAAATAATTTTATCATTTTGGTATATATTATTATAATTTATACATCTTTATATTTGAAAAAACATAATAAGATATGCAAGAAATAAAATTTAACAAAACAGAATGTGGAGTAGATTTTCTTCTAAATGTAATACATAAAAATCACAAGGATTACCCAATAGACGGTGGAACTTTTAAAGCAGATTTTTTTCAAATTGTATTTATTAATAAAGGAAATGGAGTCATAAACCTAAATGGGCGAAAGATTTCATTTAAGGAAAACATGTTAATATTTGTAAATCAAAACCAAAGCTACCAATGGATATTAAACGATAATGAATACGAGATATGTTTTTTGGTTTTTCAGGAGGGATTTCTAAATGATTTCTTTTCCGATCAATTTTTTAGTTATAGACTTCAGTTCTTCTATCAGACAAGTTTCGAGACCAAATTGGATCTTGATAAAGAATTATTTGATGAATTTTACGCCAAGATTTTAGAAATAAATCAAGATATAACTCTTAACAAAAACGATAGTATTCATTTCATTCGCTCAATACTTTATTATCTTCTTATAAAATTAAATAGAATATATTCAGCCTTCAACAATATTAACTGCTTTAACAACAAAGACAATATGTCACTTAATTTCAGGAAATTAGTCGAAGAAAACATAAAAAAATTCCATAAAGTTGAAGATTACGCCAATCTTTTAGGTATTAGCAGAATAAGCCTAAACAAAACGGTTAAAACACAATTTAATATGAATGCTACCAAATTTATTAAATCAAGATTATTATATGAAATAAAAAACCTATTAATATACTCCAATAAAACTATTGACGAGATAGCATTTGAATTAAATTTTTCGGAACCAAACCACTTAAGCAGATTCTTTAAAAAATACACAGGAATGACACCAAGCATATTTAAAAAAGAAGCTCAATTATAATCCATTATCAAAATGGTATATTTTTCCACCTTTTGGTAAGCCTTTATTTTGTAGAAATATCGAGTTTTGCATCAAAGAAAAACAAATTTTAATTATGAAAAAATTATCTATCCTCATAGCACTATTTGCTATTATTTCATGTAATACAAAAAATAAAGAAACAATGGAAAAAACAAAAATTCAATTAATTCGAAATGCAAGTTTAAAAATTCAATATGCTGGAAAAACACTACTGGTTGACCCTATGTTATCTCCTAAAAATAGTTTTATGTCATTTGTAGAAAGAGATAAAAATTTAAATCCTACTATTGACTTATCTACTCCTATCGATTCTATCGTTTCAAATGTAGATGCTGTACTACTCACCCATGCTCACCCTGATCATTTTGATCCTGCAGCAATGGAAATATTAAATAAAGATTTAAAAATATTAGCTCAAAGTTCAGACAAAGCAATATTGTCTGAAAGCCCATTCAACAACATACAATACATTGAAAAAACTGCTAATTATGACAATATTAACATCACTAAAATAATAGGTAAACACGGACCAGATGAGCTTTTACCTACATTAGGTGTGTCATCAGGTTATATTCTAAAAGCGCCAGATTGCCCTAGTATATATATAATTGGTGACTGTCTTTTGGATCAAGATATCAAGAATGCTATCGCTACATACACTCCTAATATTATTATAACAAACTCAGGAGGTGCGATGTTTATGGGAACCAACCAAATATTAATGAATGATGAAAATACTATCGAACTTGCAAAACTAGCTCCAAATGCAAAAATAGTAGCAGTTCATATGGAAGCACTTGACCATTGTACTATTACTCGAAACATGCTAAGAGAGAAGGCAAAAACAAATAATGTCGAAATCCTAATTCCTGAAGATGGAGAAACGATAGAATTATAATTGATTAAAAAAATAAAACCATGATACATTATAATTTACTTTTTACATGTATCATGGATTTTTCGTTTTACACATAAAATTTTATGAAAATTCAAGCAAACAATAAATACTTTGATTAGGCTTCATTTTTTTATAGATATTCAAACTCTATGTATATCAGTCAATAACTTCTGTAATTCGGTAGGGGAATGATTTGTTTTTGCGTGAATAAATTTATTGAATGCAGCGGGTGAGTCAAAATTTAGAGAATATGCTATATCCTTATGACTTAAACCAGAGAAAGATAACATTCTTTTAGCCTCAAGAAGAATTCTATCATGAATTATTTGCAAGGCAGTTTGACCTCTATATTTTTTTGATAAGGCATTTATTTTTTTAGAACTCAAACCTAATTCTATCGTATAATCACTCACTAGTCTATATTCTTTGTAATTTTTATCAACTAATTCAATATATTCAATAAACAGGTTTGAATCATTGGCTTCCACCTTGTTCAAAATAGATGATTTTGTATAATCCATCAAGCTAAGAATGATCAGCTTAATCATATGCCTAATTTGCTCCTTCTTAAATAAATTGAGATTATCAAACATATTTTCAATCATATTAGCAATTTGAAAAACTTCATCAAAATTTTCTAGATTTGGTCGCAAGTAATTTAATCTTGTTTGTATATCAACAAAATAAGCTCTTAACTCTTTTTGTAGCATCTCTGAACAAAACACTTCTTCGTTAAACATCAACACAACACCTTGAGTTTCTGAATTTAGTATCAATCTATGAAACTGCCTAGGAAAAACTACCGACACTGATTTATCCTCAATATCATAGGACTCAAATTCTATAATATGTTTAGCTCCACCTTTAATAAAAAAATAAATTTCAAAATAATCATGTCTATGAAATTTAGAATTATCATGACTATAATTATGATGTATATTTTCTATATTAAATGTTAAGCATGGCTTTCCTGACTCAAAATATGAATCTAAAGTAAATGTAGGGTAATCCATTAATGTGAAATTTAAGATATAAATCAAATATTATTTAAAGGTAGGACATATACAAAAAAAGACCACAAATAAATGCGATCTTTTAATGTATTCATTTAGTTTCTATGAGAATGATTTCTTTATAAACTTAATATTTCGCCAGAATAACAAGCTTGAAAGACTGCTTTCATATCATCGAAATTAAGTTTTCTAGGATTGAACAAAGTACATGGATCATTTAGAGCATTTTGAACCATTGTATCTAAATTTTCTTCCCAATCTTTTAGTGATATTCCTGTTTCTGAAAAAGATGAGGCTACACCAACTTGAGATCTCAAATCTTCTAATTTTAAAGCTAAATCCTCAGATGATTCTTTTCCTAAAGATTTTGCAAGATCTTCGTATTTGTTAGTTGCCTTTGAATTAAATCTAACAACATTAGGCATTAGAATAGCATTAGCACAACCATGAGGCACACCAAAAACTCCTCCTACTTGATGCGAAATTGAATGAACAATTCCAAGCCATACATTAGTAAATGCCATACCTGCCATACAAGAAGCATCGTGCATCAATTGCCTAGCGTTGATATCCTTTGGATTATTATAAGCCTTTGGTAAGTTTTCGAAAATAATTTCCAAAGCAGATTTAGCTAAAGCATCATTATAAACATCCGCTATATTAGATACATAAGCCTCTACAGCATGACTCAATGCATCAAGTCCAGTATTAGCTGTAACTGACTTAGGCATAGATGTACACAAATTACCATCAATAATTGCAACATCTGGAGTAAGTTCGTGTGAAACAATCGGAAACTTAACATTCTTTTGTTTATCAGTAATTACGGCTAAACCTGTAATCTCTGTACCTGTTCCACTAGTAGATGGAATAGCTACAAACATAGCTTTATTTCTTAGACTTGGAACAGAAAATGCCTGTGCTAACTCCTCTAATTTTGAATCAGGATATTCATAATATACCCACATTGCCTTAGCAGCATCAATAGCCGAACAACCACCAAGTCCTATAATAATATCTGGCTGTTCTTGTGTGAAAAATTCAGCTCCCTTTATAACTGTATCAATACTTGGATCTGCCTCAACACCTCCAAATACCGCAAATTCAATTTTGCCTGAAGTTAATATATTTTGAACTTGTTCAAGCACACCGTTTCTTTTAACTGAATTACCCCCAATAACAATAACAGCCTTTTTTCCCTTTAATTCTTTTAGATTCTCAAGACTACCAACTCCATGGTAAATCTCTTTTGGTACAATAAATTTCGTCATGATTAATATATTTTATTCGATGACAAAAGTATGCTTAGCTTGAATTTATTTATTATACTTTTAGGCCTTTAGCTAGTCAATTTATACCTTAGGAGTAATTAACTTACATTAAAACACAAAATACTAAAACACTTAATAACTTAAATAAAAAGAGTTTACAAAGCATGTATGATCAAATAATTCAAATATTAAGTTCGAATCCTTCGGAATGGAATGAATACAAAAATTTCTTTAAAACAGAATTCTTTCCAAAAAAAACATTATTATTGAGAGAGGGTAATATTGCCGAAAGGCTATTTTTCATCCAAAAAGGATTAGTTCGTAAATTTTTCAATAAAGATGGGAAGGATATAAGTCTTCAATTTTTTTTCGAGAACCAACAAGTTTCTTGTATTGAAAGCCTTATCAAATCAGAACCTAGTAAATATTCAATTGAAACGCTTGAAGATTCGAATATAATAATTATAAACAAAAAGGAATTTGAATTTCTGATTGAAAATAACTTAGAATTAAAAGATCTAGTTTTTAAATTTGGAATGGATAGACTGATTAATTATTCCCAACTATTTTTGTCAAGAATCAAAGATTCTCCTCAAGAAAGATATAATAATTTAATCACTGAACAACCTGAGATACTAAAAAGGGTTGCTCAACATTATATTGCTTCCTATTTGGGTATTACTTCAGTTTCATTAAGTAGAATCCGCAATAGAAAATAAAATTTATTAACAATTGTTATCGCTTTCGAGATTTTAATTTTGGAGCTTTGTTCCAAACTAAAAAATTAAATAATTATGAAAGTTGCAATTGTTTACAATCACCCCTACGACAAAAGTTTTTGCCATGCTATACTTGAGACTATACACAAAGCACTAATCCACGCCAAGCATGAAGTCGACATAATTAATTTAGATAAAGAAAAGTTTAATCCTGTTATGAGCATGGAGGACTTAAGAGCTTTCGTGGATAGAGAACCAATTGATAAACAATCATTGGAATATAAGAAAAGAATAGAAAAATGCGATCACCTTATTTTTATATTTCCAATATGGTGGGAGTTAATGCCAGCCTTAACAAAAGGTTTTATTGACAAAGTCATATTCCCAGGAATTGCATATGATTATGAAAATAATAATGGTACTAGAATGAAAAAATTATTCACTAAACTAAATGGAATTACAGTTATTTCGACCATGAACACCCCAAAAATAGCTTACCGATTAATATTTGGGAACGCAATAAAAAAGGCTTTACTAAGAGGTACTTTTTGGAAAATAGGATACAAAAATAGAAAATGGATAAGCATAAATATGGTCAAATTTATATCTGAATCTAAGAGAAAAAAACATCTCGATAGTTTATACAAAAGATTCTCGTCGGCTAAATTTTAGTCATTAAAATAAATTGATGTTAAACTTAATAAAGGCTTTAACAATATTATTTTTTGCTGATAAGAAATACTATCTTAATTTTGTAAAGAATTAATAAATTCCTCGGATTAACCTTTTCATTATGTTCGGATAATAATAAACCAAGGATTAACAAATTGTTTATGATTTTAAATTTCATTAGCCTAAGCATATTAGATATATTTGACATAATGCTTGTTGCATTTTTATTATATCAAGTCTACATTTTAATAAGAGGTACTGTTGCAATAAATATTTTTCTAGGTCTATTCTTGTTTTATATGATTTGGTTATTAGTAAGGGCTCTTAATATGGAGTTACTTAGCAGTATTTTAGGACAGTTTATAGGAGTTGGAGTAATAGCTCTTATTATAGTTTTTCAACTTGAAATAAGAAAATTTCTGCTGGTTATGGGCTCAAAATACGATCTGAGTCAAAAAATATCTTTTGCAAAATGGCTAGATAAAGAAGACTCTGGTTTTGATGAAAATATAATAGTGCAAATCACTGATGCATGTCAAAATTTTTCGGAATCAAAGACTGGTGCTCTAATCGTAATAGAAAAAGGTAGTAGCCTAAATAGTTTTGCAGAAACAGGGGAAATACTAAAGGCTAAAATTAGCACAGGTATACTTGAATCTATATTCTTTAAAAATTCACCCCTCCATGACGGAGCTGTAATATTATCAAAGAATAAAATTCTAGCTGCAAGATGTATTTTACCAGTAACAGATAATCGAAATATTCCAGCTGCCCTAGGTTTAAGACATAGAGCAGCCATAGGTATATCTCAAAATACTGATGCCCATGTCATAACTGTTTCAGAAGAAACTGGAAATATTGCTTATGCTAGAGGAGGTGAAATAAAAGTGAAAATCTCAATAGTCGAACTTAGCAATCTTCTTAAAGCAAACTATTCTAGCTTTATACAAAATTAATATTCTAAAAACTTGGCTCTTTTCTATATTTTGGTTGTTTCTTTCTAGTGTTTATATAGTGCAGATTATTTGGGAGTTTAAATTAGTTAGGATATTTATATACGATATTCCGAATAATAAATAAAACTAACCGATCTAATTATACACAGTAAAAAACTTACAGTAAATAACTTACAACAAATAATATACAACATGATAAAATCTATCAATAAGCTATTAAAATAGAGCCAGAATTTTGGAAAAATAATACCCAAATCAATTTTAAGATCAATAATTCCAAAATTTTTTGTTCTTATATCTTGTTGTTTTTTTCTAAACTGAATATCATTTAAAACCTTATTGCCAATAGGGAATAAAGTTAATAAGCCATGATTTAAACTTGTAATTGAAATACATTTTAATTACATTATGTCAAAATGCATATAAATAACTTAAGAATATATGTCTAAATTTAACTTATTCCAGTAATTTTTATAATGTTCGCGCTTATGGTTGGTAAATATAGATTTATTATGATAGGTTTTACTTATTGTAACACGAACGCTATTTAACTGTATTACAGTTTTTTACAACAAGCCATATTGTGATTTAAATAATTATTAACAATATAAAATAATTTAATCCAAGCCTTTATTGGTAGATATACATCTATATTTTAGTCACTTATAAAGCTATCCATATTTATACCAACCACAAAAGATGACATTCATTCAAATTTTAAAACAGATACTATCAGAATTATAAAATACCTCAAAATAAACATTTTAAGGAACAACATCCTCTCATGAAACATCTTTATGATTACAGAAATAATCTAAATCAAAATTACAACTCACACATTAATTATAATATAATACCTTTATAATGTTTGTGTTTATGGTTGGTAAATATTAATAATATTATGATCAATTTATGTCATTAAAATACAATTACTATTCTTTTGTACTACAATCTTTTATAACAGTTAATATTTTCAACCAAAAAATTAATTAACAATACAAAATTATTTAATCCTGAGCTGTTTCAACTACTATGCTATTATATATTAAATACTTATATAACTGAATATATATTTACCAACCATAAATAATAACATTCTTTTAAATTTTAAAATAGATATTATCAGAATTACACAATACCTCAAAATCAACATTTTAAGAAATGATATCATCTCATAACACATCTTTATGATTACAGAAATAATCTAAATAAAAAATATAACTCACACATTAATTACAATAAAATGC
>JAOARN010000009.1 GCA_025210485.1 Marinifilaceae bacterium
TGAGGGGTGGGCAATATAAAAGAGATGAACTCTGAGTATTGCATTGAGTCAAATCGCAAATTTGGCGGTGTTTATTCAATGTTCTAAATTTCTTGTTTAGTACTAACTTGCGCATGACTTATTAGTGTATATTCAATTTCATATAATGTTTTTTTTGATTTCAAATCTATATTGAATACTCAAGAAACATTTCAGCACAAATAAAAAACTAATTAAATACTCATATGCATATGTTTAGTTCAACATAGGCTTCAAAACTGCGCGCAAGCGCTGGTTTGAAGACGTATTTGTTAGGGCTTTAAAAAATATCATCCTGCTTTTTTTCTCCAGTTGTTTTTATCAATTTGAGCATAGGAAGGTAGTTTAATTCTATTCCAACTCTTTTAATTGTATCATTTTTGTCATTATTATAATCCCATTGATTATAGTTAATTATGACATTTTCACTTCTAAATACACCAGAATATTCTTTTGAAGTATCTCTTTGAATATTTCCGTATTTGGCTGTTAATAATGAAATAATAACGCTATCCGTTTTTATCTTATTTTCAACATCACTATAAAGGCTTATCCTGAAAAGTGAATTATCAAAGAAGTGATAATCAACATCGTATAATTCTCCACCAATATTAATTTTATCTCCTTCCATTGACTTAAATCTGTCATAACTCAATAAATTTGTGAGATCGTCTTCTAATTCAAGAAGTAAAGGTAGTCCAGGTTTCAAAACACTACCATTTACTCTTTCAACTTCATTTATTGACATTTTCCAGATTACATTTAAAAATGCTTTCTCCTTAATACCATTATTATATGGAAAATAATATTCGGTTTTCAGATGCTTATTTATCAGTAAACCATTCCACAGTACTGCAATGGAAAAAATTGATATCAAGATATATTTAAACTTCTTTTTCATATTTTATTTATTAAATACACTGTGCTAAGTACTTTTTTAATAACCGCTAACGGGCACGTATATGAAACGTTTGGCTTTTCGGAGAACAAACCTGTCAAACCGCTACAATTTTTATTAAGTGTAACAACCTTAAAACTAGCACTATCCGCCAAATGTTTTATATACTTTGTTAGCTGCTGGTGTTTATCCATTATTAGTTCATTATCAAGCTTTTATAATCACAAAGCCGCTCAATCGAAGCACTGCCGTTTCCGAAAAAATTAGTTTTTAGGGTCAGCAAAAATGCGGAGGCAAACAGATAAGCTCTTATGCAATTTTTGGTTGTGCGCCTGCTCGTGTGAATTGCAAATGTGCTTGGCTGTGTGGGCTGATTACAAATATCGCTGTTCATCATTTAATTGCTCTCGTTTTATTGTTCTTTCTGTATATTCTAACATTTTTTTTGCCCAAGTACTAACAGTCTCTTTATCGTGTTCAATCAGTTCCTGAAGTATTGTTTTTTGTGTAATATAATATGGAATTGAAGAACCTACAGAACCAAAAGAACCCATATTTGAAGATAAGTTCTCTAATACAATTTCATTATCTCCAAATTCATCAATAAGTAGTCTAGTAAATGGATGCCACGTTTCCTGTCCTTCGACACTTTCACTTATTGGACACATATTTGCCATTCTATGAGGGGCAAGCTCTTTATTATCCTTACACCACTTAAGCATATATTCATAGTAATCAGGGTTAATAAAAGCAACACCTCTTTTGCCACTTAAATTACCATTGTGTGTACCAATCATGTTTTTAAGATGAAAGTAATTAAGGTAGTCACCAATAATTCCTTCACCAAATGTTTCCCACACTTTATAGAAGTACTTTTCAAATAGAATTGATAATACTTTCGATAAATATGAATCTAAAGAATAATTGAAATTTTTCTCGCCACAGAATTCAACAATTTGTTTTGAAATATTTACAGCAAATTCATTTTCTTCATTTGATTCGAGAATTTTTTCTACAATAACAGACCAATGGTGTCCATCTACTCGATATGTATTATCAATATTAATTAGGATATTACTACCAGTAATTAGCTCTTTAAGATAGGTAATACTGTAATCTAGTTTATCTTGACTACCAAAACTGAACATAAAGATTAAAGACAAAGCAGTCCATTTCCCCTCATTGTTATAATTTTCTATTCTTTGACATAATGCTATTAATTCATCAATACTCAGATTATCTAGAGCTCTGCCATATTGAAAGTTTTGAAAATTGCTAATCGGAAAACCATATTCATCAACTAGAATAAATAACTTCTGAATGTCTTTAAGACTAGGATTTAATATCCTCAGTAAATAAAAGCAATGTTGTAGTATGTCAGTATCACTTATTAAATCATCAATTAGTTTTGATGTATCAATTCTATCTTTTGCTCCTAAAATAAGCCCTCCTAAAAATTCAGGATTTTGCTTCTCTTTATCTATCTTTTTTAACTCAACTAATGAATTTTCAATTATTTTTAATGGCTCATCGTATAACTCTCCGATTTTTCTACCAAAATTAATCGCTTGCCTTTGTTCACCAATCAAAAGATTTGGTATTAATGTAACCCAATCCAGCTTTTCTTTAATAATTTCATTAGCCAATGCTTCTGCATTCAATTTTGGTTTATCAATATAATGCCCCTCTTCATCCTTATCATAGGTATCCCATTCAGGCATTGTAACTTTAAGGTAAAACTGATTCTTTAAATCTGTTGGGGTCAATTCTTCAATTAGTGTGTTAATTTTCCCGACAATTTCTTCTGATAAATGCTTTTCAAAATTCAAAGTCATTTTAAGATTGCTCAGAGCATCTGGCCAAAGGTTGCCTGTCGCTGAAATAATTTGAGAGATTGAATTTGTAATCTCAATTTCATTATCACGAAGAAGACTCCTTATTGAAGCTGCAATTTTCTTTTTTGCCATTTCTGAGTTCTCTGCATCGGAACATGCTATATCGGTCAGTATTTTAATAATTTCCTTCCAATAACTATATATTTCACCCCAATTAGGTTCATAATCTCTTAATGGAGCTCCACTACCTTGTTTGTCTGCACCACCCATTCTAGTATAACCATGGTTTATTAATCCTCTTCCTAAAGCTTCGATACCAATTTTTGTGTATTCTTTGTCATTCTTGGATAAACCCCATTTGATAATGTCAAGTCTCTTCTCTAGATTAGCTTCTGTTCCAGAAAGGAATAATTGAAATAATTGTTTAAACTGGTTTGTTGAATTATTACCCCAACTTTCATTTTCTGCAACAGCAAATGAATATAAAATTTTTGCTCCCGATATAAATGTCTCATCTCGGAAACAAAGTTTTTCTAACGCCCAAACAAGATTTCGTCGCCCTTGGTCAATTAATAAAAGTTCTTCTTTTGATTTGCCACCAAAAGCTTCTTCTAATGCACGTACTGTAGCAATAGGATTCACTTCAACAACATAGCGGAAGAGCAGTGAACCCCATGAAGTATTAAGAACCTCCGCGATACCAAAAGGGCTGTTTGCCCCCCATAATTCAGCAACAATATCTTTAGCTTTATCTATCTGGTCTAAGTCTTTTAATCTTTCAACAAATTTTTCTTCTAAATTAACTTGCTTCAATTCTTGTATTATTTGTATAATTCTATCTGAATCTGTATTAATGAGCCAGTCAGAAGCTAGATTAATTGCTAATATTGTTGGTTTAACTATATAATAAATACCTCTTTTTTCAAGGATATCCTCACTTCTGAATTTATTACATATTGATTTAAATTTGGTTTCTGTTATTTCTCCATCATAAATAGTAGTACGAATAAAATCCATTTGGGCTTTTAGAGTTTTTTTAAGCTCATCATTTATCACATCCCTAAAACTATCATCAAGAAATCCAAAAGCTGAAAAAACTGAACACGCCCTAATAACATCGTATTCAATTTCGTTTTCAGGATTTAATCCAAATATTAGTTTGCGAATAAATTCATCTAGCGGGATTTTATTAAGTTCAGACATTCCTTCATTTAAGACAATATCACAAAATCTAATTGCCATCCAAGGATAGCCTTCCGATATTGTATTTATATATTCAATATCTGATTGTTGATGCGTTTTACTTAACTTAGTCTGTACAATATCTTTTACAACCAACCTTTGTTCATCCCTTTCAAGTTTTATTTTTAAATCCTCAATCGAATTAGAATCATCAAGTCCGATTGTAATTATTTTTAAGTCACCCATTGGTTTTGTGATTGCCGACAACAGCATATGACTCCGATAATCACAATTATCTATAACAATAATACCATCCTGAGTATCTTGATGCGACAATATATAATTTTTTAATTCACCTATATTCTCACTACCTTCAAGGTCAAAATACACAACAGTGTTTGTTAAGTCATTTTCCCTGAATGATTCCAAGACAAGTCTTGTTTTTCCGAGTCCAGAATGACCTGTAACACGAATAACTTTTTCCTTATTTATAGATTCTCTTAATAGTTTGAGATTTGTTTCAATTTTATCATCAATCTGAAATGCATTTTCATTTGCTCGATGAAGAGTTGCCCATTTTTCCCAGATAGAAAATCCAAATGGGCGACTAATATTATTAAATGACTGCACTAGTGTTACTGCGGCGATATATTCATTTGTCCAGTCTTTTATACTGTTTGAATCATATATTAATATCTCAAAGGTATTATGATTCGCATGTCCAGTCTGTTTAATTGCCTCTCTAAATGCTTTCTCTCTTTCGTCTTTTCCATTATCAACAATCGGTTTGTTTGTGAACAAGACATAGCAACCATTTGAAGAAACCAACTTTTCAATTTGGGCTTTTAGTTTCCTAGTTTTTTCTCCCTTAACAGGAGTTTGCAATATTTCTTCGCCACAATCTGAAGGGAACAAGTTTGTCGCCTTATTCTGAAAAATTGTAAAGCAATTTTTAATCCATTTAGAGCTTGAAGGATTTCCATTCCATTGTATTCTACCGTCTGAACCAGCATCCGCAGTTGTAATATTAAAGGGAACTGACCTATCCCAGTCCTCAAACTTATATTTAACTGCTTCCAGACCTATCAACTTATGGAGCAATTGAGATAGCTGAATGTCGGATAAATTATTAATATTCTCGATAGTTATTTCATTCATATAGTCTAATTTAATGGTTAGTGGAAATGCACTCTTTTGCAAATGTGTGCAATGTGAGGTGGCTTCCCAAACTGTCCCGTAGGGCAGAAGCGGGCGGGCAAAAACTAATTTTTTCTTGCACAAACCTTCAATCAAAGAGCTAATATTTACTATCCTATTTTTCAAATTTTATATTCAGGTTTCAATGTTGCAGTTTCGTTCTTTTCACTTGCAGCTAACATGTTAATACCCCCATTTATATTGGGTATAACCTACCGAAATATTTATTAGGTTTATTATTTCTTACAAAACTAATAAAATAATTAAACTGTTCATAATAGATGTTTTGAAAATTATCTTAAAACTAAATATGATATTTATAACCAAAGGAGTGAAATAA
>JAOARN010000132.1 GCA_025210485.1 Marinifilaceae bacterium
CCTCGTTTAAGTGCTTTATAACGGACATTAGTTCAGAATCATCATCAATAGGATTAACATCAATAATTGTATTCTTATCTTCACCAATGAATTTTTGTATAAAAAGATCAAGGAATTTTTCAAGTCTGGTATTTCTTTTTATAATATTCTCCTTTTTAGCAGCTATCAGGATAAAGCTTTTATGAGTAAGAAGTTCAACAAATTTGGATTTCACATCAATCTGTTTTTGCTGAATAATATCGAATGGCTTATTATCAATTCTAATAGCTCGGCAATTAAATTCTTTAAGGTCGTATCCCAATATATAAATAGAAATAATAGGAAGAGAACTGGTAATTCTGTCCCCATCTTTATTAATATATGTTTCTTTTTTCTGATAGTTTAGAGCAAGGTAATTTCTAAATCTGTCGATAGGGTTTCTGGTATTATACTTCTGAATTTCGATAATAACGGTTCTATTTTCTCCGTTTTCATCAAGAATAACAGCTTTATAATCAAAACGAGTAATAAATATTTCTTGATTAACAGCTTTGTTTGCCTCTTGAGGTTTAGCATTGATATCAATAACTTTTGTATCAAGAATAATGGATAGAACTATTTTAGCAATATCTTCATTATCCATCATATACTTAAAAGCATTGTCATATATTGGGTTAACGATTTTCATGAGAAAAAGTAAATTTTCAGCAAATTTACGACATTAAGTACATATTTTATAATTTACTGAAAATAAAGATGAAAGATGTTTTACCAATATAGATAAATTAAGTGTGAACTATCTATTAAGGCTGTTTGTTTTCGTGTGTTTTATAGAAGAGAAATGTAGTTTATAATTTTTGCTCTTGTGTTTATTGATATTTATTTTATTGTATGCGAAATATTCAAATCTTTTTGAAATTCTTTCAGAACTTCTATAAATAAGTATTTCTTTAATATTTCTATCCTTTTTATATTTTTCCGATTTATCATTAGTACATGATATAAAATCAATAAATAGTTCGGATGGGATACTATCTTTTTTTTCTATGACAGTTTGATATAAGTCATATCTGCTATTTCTAACTAATCTAACAGAATCAGAAGCAATCACCTTATTTATTGAAATCTTAGCGGTGTCGTTTTTATGTCGAAGGTATAATTTCAAGTAAGGAAATTTACCTCTATCCTTAAAAGTAAATCTGTATTGAGCCTGAACAATATATTTCCCCGGTTTTTCGATATGTATTTTCATGTCATTAATAATCGAATCTGTCTTTGGGATTCTTATTTCCTTTTTGCCTTTATATAAATTTATAGAATCAATAAATTGGGAATATTGTTTTCTGTCGATGCTCAATTTAGTTTTGAATTTGTTTAAAGAATCGATTACTTGATCATATAATTGTTCATATTCCTGAGTGTGTTCTATATAGAATAATACACAAGAGTCAAATTTAGCTCTAGTAATATTATGTTTGTCCAATAAATAATTGTAGTAATGACTAGCCGAGAAATTCTGATAGGCTCTTGAAATCCTGTTTACATTCATACTCCCATCTGCAAGATGCATGTCAAATAGAATTTTCTTAAATTCGGTTTTTCCAATCGGTGAATTTTGATCTATTGATTGGCTGCAAGAAAAAGATAATCCAAGTAGAATAAAAAAGGCTAAAAAATTCTTCATTTTATTTAATTTGATTCAATTCAAGACACAAATATAGTATTTTGTGAATCAAAATTAGTAAATAATGCAAATACACAAAGTATTATTGTGTTCTTTATTAATTTAAAAATTCTCAAATCAATATTGCAATTATATCTTTTAATCTTGATTCTTTGTTTTTATATTTACGTCACATAAATTTTTAAAACTCAATTCAGAAAGTATGGAGAATATAAAAAAATACATTGACGAGAATCAAGAACGTTTTCTTGATGAATTATTTGGTTTAATTCGTATCCCTTCTATTAGTTCTATAGCGGATCATAAACCTGATATGTATAAAGCTGCTGAATATTGGAAACAATTAATTTTAGATGCAGGTGCGGACAAGGCTGAAATCTTCGAAACAGAAGGAAACCCTGTTACTTATGGTGAAAAAATAATCGACCCTAAATTGCCTACAGTTATGGTATATGGTCATATGGATGTAATGCCTGTTGACCCTATTGAACTATGGAATACAGATCCTTTTGAGCCAGTAATTAAAGATGGTAAGATATGGGCTCGTGGTGCTGATGATGATAAAGGTCAAGCTTTTATGCATGCTAAAGCATTTGAATATATGGTGAAAAATGATTGTCTTCCATGTAATGTTAAATTTATGATCGAAGGTGAAGAGGAAGTTGGTTCTCCAAGTTTACCTAAGTTTTGTGAAGATCATAAAGAAATGCTTAAAGCAGATGTTATTTTAGTTTCAGATACTGGAATGATTGCTCCTGACATCCCTTCAATAACTACTGGTTTAAGAGGTTTAATGTATTGGGAAGTTGAAGTAACAGGTCCTAATAGAGATTTACACTCAGGATTATTTGGAGGTGCTGTAGCAAATCCTATAAATGTATTGGCTAAGATGATCACTGAAATGGTAGATGATAATGGACATATCACTATTCCTGGTTTCTATGATGATGTTATTGAAGTGTCGAAAGAAGAGAGAGAATTAATGGCTAAAGCTCCATTCAATGAGGATGAGTACAAAAAAGCTATTGATGTTAAGGAATTATCTGGGGAAGCTGGATTTTCTACTAATGAAAGAACTGGTATTCGTCCATCATTTGATATTTGTGGTATCTGGGGTGGTTATACTGGAGAAGGTGCTAAAACTGTTCTACCTTCAAAAGCTCATGCAAAAATTTCAACTCGTTTGGTTCCAAACCAAGATTGGGAGAAAATTTCTGTTTTATTTAAAGAACATTTTGAAGCTATCGCTCCTGATTGTGTTAAGGTTGAGGTTACTCCTCTACATGGAGGTCAAGGATATGTATGTCCGATTGATCTTCCTGCATATCAGGCAGCTGAAAAAGCTTATACAGATGTTTATGGAAAACGTCCAGTTCCAGTTAGAAGTGGTGGTAGTATTCCAATTATCTCTTCTTTCGAAGAAATTTTAGGAATAAAATCTGTATTAATGGGATTTGGTCTTGAAAGTGATGCTATTCACTCACCAAATGAAAACTATCCATTGGAACAATTCTTTAATGGTATTAATACTATTCCATTATTCTATAAATATTATGCTGAGATGGCAAAATAAAAGAGACACATATATTAAAAATGGGAAGCATGATTTTTGCTTCCCATTTTTTTTGATATTAAAACAATTAATATCATCTGCTACAAGCTGACTATTTATTAGAAAGACTTGCAAAGTCTCCAACATTTAGCTCTGTAACATCTCCATGAATTTCCACATGATTGCCAATCATAGAATTATGAAGATTAAGATTTTCTAAATTTGAATTCCTTTGTACTATAGAATTGCTAATAAGAGTATTTTCAATTACTGTATTGGATCCAATAGAAACATGTGGTCCAATAACTGAATTGCTAATTCTTACATTTTCGCCAATATAACATGGTGGGATGATAATCGAATTTTTTTGCTTTGCACTGCAACAAACAAGTTCATCGTCTTTATGATATTCTAATATTCTTTGGTTTGTGTGAACAGTGGCATCTTTATTTCCGCAATCCATCCATTCTATAACTTGACCTGGGCTAAATTTAAGCCCTTTGTTTTTCATGTTTTCTAATGCTGCAGTAAGTTGGTACTCTCCTCCAGCCATTATATTATTGTCAATTAGATATGCTAATTCGTTTCTAAGATTATCGCCATCTTTAAAGTAGTAAATACCAATTATTGCTAAATCAGATACAAAGTCTTTTGGTTTTTCTACAAAATCAGTAATCTGATTATTTTCATTCAACTTAACTACTCCGAATGCCGATGGATCTTCTACCTTTTGTACCCAAATAACACTATCTGAATCATCACTTAATTTGAAATCAGCTTTAAATAAAGTATCTGCAAATGCAACAACAACTTTACCTGATAGAGATTTCTCGGCACAATAAATAGCATGGGCTGTTCCTAGTGCCTCGTTTTGGTAGTATATACTTGATTTTGTTCCAAGATCTGAAGCAATCTGTTTCAAATTGTTTTCAACCTCAGTTCCAAAGTCACCAATAATGTATGCAATTTCTTCTATCTCTTCATCACATACTTTTACAATTTCTTCTAATAGTCTTTGAACTATAGGTTTACCTGCAATAGGAATTAATGGTTTTGGTACCGTTAATGTGTGTGGGCGCATTCTTTTGCCCATTCCTGCCATTGGAATTATTACTTTCATATATTATGATGGAATTTAGGATTTACATTAAATTTATTTGTTCTATTTACCTGTATGTCCAAAGCCTCCAGAACCTCTCTTTGTATCTGATAGGATTTCAACCTGATTGAATTCTACTGTCTCATGTTTTGCTATTACCATTTGACATATTCTGTCTCCTGAGTTTATTTCGACAACATGATTAGAAAGATTAACCATAATCACACCAATTTCTCCTCTGTAGTCAGCGTCGATTGTACCAGGACTATTTAAGATAGTTAATCCCTCTTTTAATGCTAAGCCACTTCTAGGTCTGATTTGTGCTTCATGCCCCTCAGGTAATTCTATGTATAATCCCGTTGGAATTAATCTCCTTTCTAAAGGTTGAAGTATAATAGTTTCCTTTAAGAATGCTCTAATATCAACACCTGCTGATAATGCTGTTTGATATTTAGGATTAGGATTATCTGATTTATTAATAATATTTACTTTCATAATCAATATTTTTAGTTGTAAAAATTTATCAAAGATAAAAAAATTGCATGAGCTAGAATGGAAGATAGGATAATTTGTGTTCGAAATCATCAATAATAATCTTAATTTACATTTTTCAATCTCATTGTTTTATGTTTATTAGCTAAGTTAAATTTGATAAGCTAATTGTTTTCAAAATGAACTAGTAATTCAATAAAAATATAATTTATTTATTTGAAAAATTTAAAGCTACAAGCGATATTTTTTTAAATATTTAGCTTGAAATGAGATGAAAATTGTATCCAATAAGTTTGTTTAGATGAATTCTAAACAAATATTTAAACACCCACATAAACAATTAGTTAACAGTGTTAAATAATTATATGGCACTGTTTGTAAGGTCTCATTTCTCCATTTAGAACCTATTCCAATATGTCTTTCGCTTCTTTTATACTAACGAAAAATTACAGTTTAAATGAATTGTTTTTTTTCCATTACTGGTTCAAAAACAAAATCACTGAACCTGATATTTAAATTAAGTAAATGTACAAATGAACTCGAAGAAGTTTTTAAAAAAGACAAGAACAATTATTCAATATATAGTATTGACTTTAATTGTTGGTTTTTTGATAGCAGATATTGCTGGTGTCAAAAAAACGAATTTTGAAGCCTATTGTCCTATGGGTGGAATCCAATCTATTGTTACTTTAATGAAGGATGGCATATTGGCATGTAATATGACTTCTGCTAATATTGTATTAGGTCTTATATTTCTGATAGTAGTATTATTATTAGGAAAATTATTCTGTAGTTTTTTATGTCCATTGGGCACAATATCTGAGAAATTAGGGAAGATAGGCGAAAAATATAATCTTAGAATTGAAATAAAAGGCATAGCAGATAAAGCTTTAAGACTTGTTAAATATGGATTACTTTTCCTAACAGTGAAAATTACTCTTGAAACAGGAGAACTTTTCTGTAAAACTTATGACCCATTTTATAGCACCTTTAGTTTATTTGGGCACCGTGTCAATTATTTATATGCTAGTATTACAATTGCAGTTTTAGTTTTTGGAGCAATCTTCTTCCGTCTTTTTTGGTGTAAATATATATGTCCTCTAGGCGCAATTTCTAATATTTTTCGTTATCGCTTCACATTTATTATTGTCCTATTAATAAGCGGTGTAGTCTATTTTTTCGAATCAGGAATTGATATGAGTATTCCTATTGGAATTATTTGTTTAGCAGGTTATATAATTGAAATTCTAAATATTAAATCTAAAAAGCAAGTTTTGTTAAAAATTACTAGACATAAGGATAAGTGTGTTGATTGTGGACTTTGCTCTAGAGTTTGTCCTCAAGGAATAGATGTTGCTGACTTATCAGTTGTAAAACATCCTGATTGTAATTTATGCACAGACTGTGTAAATTCTTGTCCTAAAAAAGGAGCACTAACGATTCATAAAAAACTTAATTATGCATGGTTACCTGCCGTGGTAGTAGTTGTTTTGTTCTTTATTGGATTAATGATATCTGCTAATTACAGAATTCCTACAGTTTCTAAGCAATGGGGTGAAGATGATGCATACCAAAGCTCTAAAACTTTTACATTGGATCATATTAATTCTGTCACATGTTACAGCAGTTCAATGGGATTTGTACGAAGAATGAAAAAAGTGGATGGGGTACTAGGAGTATCTACATATATAAAAAATCATTCGGCTGATATTGTCTATGATACAACAAAAATAAGCGAAACGGATATTCGTAAAATGTTCTATATAAGATTGAAGCAATTTGTTAAAACGCCTAAGTTCAAACAAAATCTTTCAGTTTATAAACTTCGAATACTAAATTATATCACCGAAAAAGACCTAAATCTTTTAGCTGAAAAACTTTCTGAATTAGATGTTTATCAATTGGAAACTCAGTTTGATAAAAGTGTTACTTTATTAGTATTTGCTGATTCAAATTTAAATAAAGAGCAATTAAATAGTGCCATTAATTCTTTAACGCACAGAGGAAAACCAATGTATCAAATACATGATATAGTAAAATCTCCACGACCAATCAATGGATTTGGTTTAATGAAAAGATGTTTTAAAGGCTATAGAAAGAACTTTAATGATGCTAAAAATGCTCCTAGAGAAAAAGTGAAGATGCTTAGATTAAAAGTGGATAACTTTCCTAAGAATGAAAGTGAATGGCACTTGTTAGCAAATCACTTGATGAAGAAACATAAAGGAGCAATCGGTATTGATGCAGATCCTAAGAAATTCCCATTAGTCAGATTTATATATATAGATGGCATGGTAGATGAGAACCAGATATTTGATCATATAAATCAGAAAAATCTAAATATAGAATATAAAAGTGGTGAAAAAGCAACTAAACCTAACCATTATTCTTTTTCGAGACTAAACTAGAAATAAAATATTATGGTGGGATTTTTAAAGCCCACCATAAACCAAAACCAGATAGCTAATTTATAGCTACCAAATCCAAGTTTAACGACTAATAATTTCTATTAAAATTATTAGAAAATAATGAACGCCAGATGATAAAAAAAACTGGTGAAATAGTATTCGTAACTTCAATTATAAAAATATGAAGAGATTAGTATTATCAATAATACTCGTTTTTTGTTTTGCAAGTATGTTTGCTCAGTCTAATAAAATAACGGGTGTAGTATTGGACTTTAAAACAAAAACACCAATTCCAGGTGTAAGTGTTGTTGAAAAAACAACAACAAATGGTATGAGTACTGACATTGATGGGAAATTTACCATTACAATGAATGATAAAAATGGAACTTTAATGTTCTCATTTATCGGATATGAAACCACCGAGCTTAAGCCAGAAGGGAAAACCGACCTTCGTATTATGCTTAAAGAATCTAAAAAGCAGCTAAAAGAAGTTGTAGTTTTAGGTTATGGAACTCTTAAAACTAAAGAAGCTGTTGTGGGTAGTGTTGAGCAGGTTAAGGCTGATGACTTATCAAAACATAGTTCTGCTATTAGTGTTGATCAAATGCTTGAGGGGCAAGTAGCAGGTGTCAGAATCGAATCTGAATCAGGTGACCCAACAAGCCCTCTGAAAGTTCGTATTCGTGGTGATAAAAGTATTGAAGGTGTTGGTTCTGGAGCTTTTTCTGCATCGAGTGAACCTCTTTATATTCTTGATGGTGTACCATTGTATGATGCCTTAAATCCTAACATTAATACAGGTACAGAGGTTGTAACAAATCCTTTAGCTTTAATTAATCCTGAGGATATTGAAACAATTACTGTACTTAAAGATGCATCGGCTGCTGCTATATATGGTGCTAATGGTGCTAATGGTGTTGTTATTCTTACCACAAAAAAAGGAGCTAAGGGGAAAACAAGAGTAAATTTATCTCATAAATTACTTATTAGTACTCCAATTAATAAAATAGAACTTCTAGATTCGAAAGAATACACAGAATTATTGAATGAGTATACAGGTGATAATAAGGAAGCTCCTGATTTCTCAACTGATTGGCGTGATCAAACATTGCAAACTGCTGTCTCAAACCAAACTAATTTAAGTATTTCAGGTGGAGATACAAGAGTAACATATAGATTATCTGCATCATATAAAGATAATGAAACAACATCAAAAGGAAATGATTTTGAAACTGTTACCACAAGATTAAATCTTAATATGAAATTATATGACAATGTTGATTTGGAATATAATGGTGGTATTACTTCTTTCGAAACTGATAAATATAATGCTTTTGGTACATATTTGAACAGACCTACGGATCCTATCTATGATGAAAATGGTGATTATCATTATCTTGATGGATTAGGAAATCCTCTTCAAGTAATGGCTTTAAATGAAAATACATCTAAAAAATTCTATTCCAATAATAGTTTAAACTTAAGAGTTAAAATCAATAAAAACTTTAAAAGTACCACGCGTTATGGAATTGATTATACCAACAAAAAGAATAATGTATTTGAATCAAAGGATACACCACAAGGTAAAAAATATGGTGGTAGAATTAGGGAAGTAAGAGGTACTAATAGAAGTTGGATTGCTAGTACTCAATTAGATTATACAGGTAAATTAGGAGTGGATCATAGTTTCGCAGGTACTTTTGGATACCAATTGAAAAAAGACTTTACTGACAGAACTACCACTACCGACACAGAGTTAGTTACTGATATTTTGCATATTCCTGGTCAAGGATCCGAAGGTAATCAAGATATTTCTGCTTTTGATTCTGAAGATGCATTGAGATCATATTATGCAAGAGCAAGTTATGATTATAAGAAAAGATATTTCTTCTCAGCAAACTATCGTTCTGATGCAACATCATATTTTGGTGGTGATAAACAAGTTGAAAACTTTATGTCTGTAGGTGCTTCGTGGATTATATCTAAAGAAGGCTTCTGGAAGCAAAATGATATTATTCATTTCTTGAAATTGAAATTAAGTTATGGTAAAGTAGGTAACTCTAAAGTGGGTGGATATTCAGCTACTGGAATTTATAATTATAGTCTTTCAAGTGTATACAATAACCAAATTATTGCTCAGCCATATACTGCGCCTAACGAGGATTTAGGTTGGCAAAAGACTAATAAGCTAAATGTTGGTCTGACAATGAAAATGTTTAAGAAATTAAACCTTGATATTGAATATTATAATGAAAAGACAATAGACGGTATTATGGGGATGAAAGTAGCCCCTGAAACTGGTTGGAATACAATCAATGTTAATGCTGCTGAAAAAACCAATACTGGTATTGAAGCTAGTTTAAAATTGCGAAATCTAATTTTAGGTCCTGTAAGATACACAGCTAGTTTCAATATTGCTCATAATACTAGTAAACTAGATAAATTAGCAAATAATCTAGATCAAATTTACTCTACTACTGGCCTAATTGTTGGCGAAAGTACCGATTTAATGATGGGTTACAAATATGCAGGAGTAGATCCTCAAACTGGTGCACCTCAGTTTATGCTTAAAGATGGAACTATTACATCCGACAAAGCCCTTTATGGAAATACTGATCAAATTCAAATTATTGGTCACCGTGAACCTGATTTTTCTGGTGGTTTTACAAATAGTTTTTCATATAAAAATATTGATTTATCATTCTTAGTTAGTTATGAGTTTGGAGGGGATCTTAGAGCTAGTGGTTATGTCCAAAGTTTAGAAAAAGGTTCTGGTATCTCAGCTCAAAACAAAAGTGTTAACCTTCTTGACAGATGGCAAAATCCAGGTGATATAACAGATATTCCTAAATTATCAAGTGCTACAGCTATGCCATACCAGAGTTCTGCTTATATTTTTGATAAAACCAATATAAGCCTGAAGTCAATTTCTCTAGGATACCAACTCCCAAAAGATATTATTAGCAGAATAAAGCTAAACTCTGCAAGTGTAGGTCTTCAAGTTAGTAATATTTACACTTGGTACAAAGACGATAGCAAAAGCGGAAGAAATGGGATTGCTGAATATCGTTATTCTTTCCCTCAGGCAAGAACCTTTGCATTTAATATCAAGTTAGGATTCTAATAACAAAATTTGTTGGCATTAAAACATTGAAAAATATAGAATTATGAAACATTATATATTAGCAATTTTAATATTGGGTCTATCATCATGTTCAGATTTTCTGGACATTGATGATAAGACTAAGATTTCCACTGATGAGCTTTTCTCAACTATTAAAGGTACTGCAAGTGCTCTTAATGGAGTGTATTATAGTCTTGGAGATAATGCTCACTATGGAGAAAATTATCCTGTAATTTCAGATTTGAAATCAGGTAATCTGAATATAAACGATATGTCCAATTCGGCTGTAAATTCTCTTTATTATCAACATGCATATGAATTTACTCATATTGAAGATGATTCGCAGGATGATAGAGCTGAAAATATTTACAGGGAATTGTATAAAACAATGAATAGTGTGAATACTATTCTTGCAAATATTAAAAATATAAAAGATGCATCTGATGAGGAACTTCTTCAAGCAGAAGCTGAAGCTAGAGCATTACGTGCACTTGTAGGTTTCGATCTTACTCGTTATTTTGCTCAGTCATATTCTTATACTGCTAATGCTCAGCATAATGGAATCGCTTATTTGGATCATAATGTGAAGTATGACGAAAGCTTTTCTAGAGATTTATTATTCGATAATTATGAATATATTATTGAGGATCTAAAATTTGCAGAGCAAAATCTGAAAACACCTCTTAGTGCTAAAGATTCTAAGGTGGAGAAAACATATTTCTCAGCACTAGCCGCTAAAGCATTGTTGGCGAGAGTATATCTTTATAAAGAAGATTGGCAAAATGCAATAAATTATGCAACTGAAGTTATTGATTCTCCTGATACAGAATTAGTACCTAATGCAGATTTAGTTGATTCTTATAACACATTTACACCAAACTCTGAGGATATATTTATTGTAGATAAATCGGAAATAAATAATGCTGCTCCTATGTCTTCTGTATTAGGTGTTAATAATAATAGAAGTAAGCTTAATCTTAGTATTAGTAATGATTTATACAGTCTTTATGAAGATGCAGATGCTAGAAAACTTCTTTTCGAAGCTGTGGATGGTGAATATGTTTCAAAAAAATATCCTATTAGCAATACTTCTAAAGATAGATATTTCCCAGTACTAAGATTAGCTGAAATGTACCTTATTCGTGCTGAGGCTTCTGTAAACCTTCCTAAGGCTGACGAACCTACCGCAAGAAATGATATGGATATCATAAGAAGAAGAGCTAATCCTGCTATTGATAAAATTAATCTATTTGGTAAGAATCTAAAAGCGGAAATTTTCAATGAACGTCGCAGGGAGCTTGCTTTGGAGGGTCATCTATTCTTCGATTATTCACGAAAAAGAATGTCGATAAAGCGTGTTGACTATAACGGAAATCTAAACCAAAATCTGGATTATCCAAACAATTTCTTTGTATTGCCTATTCCTGAGGATGCTCAGTTATACAATCCACAGATGGAGCCTAATCCAGGTTATTAATAAATATTAAAACTGCCTTGTTACATCTAAAGATATATGTGAAAGCTAGGCAGTTTTTCAATCTTTATTTTTAAAAATACAACCTAAAAAAACTTTGATATGAAAAAAAGAAATTTTGCAATCCTATTAAAACTATTCTTATTTGCTTTAATTTTAGGAGCCTGTAGTGACGACAACTCAACATCATCACCAAAACTAAGTTTTAGCGCAGCTACTGCTGAAGTTGCTGAAAATGCTACCTCAGCTCTTGTTGTTAAAATAAATGCTGATCAGACTATAGAAAAGGACTATACAGTTAATATTGAACTTGCAGGTACTGCTGTGGAGGGAACCAATTTCCAAACCATTAGTAAAACTGTAAAAATGCGTGCAGGAAAGACAGAAGCTAATATATTTATTAATCCTATCAATATTAGTACTATTGAAACTGATAAAATTATTAGCATAAGCCTAAAATCAGGAAATTCATATACTCTTGGTGAAGTTTCAAAAATAGATATCACAATTAAAGATAATCAAGCACCAGTATCTGATGCTCCTGAATTCTCATTTGTGACAGGTAATTTTACTACTAATCCATATATGGAGGAAGAGAAAACATTTACTGTAGCTTTATCTGCCCCTATGGATGAAGAAATTAATATTCCTTTAAATTTTGAAGGCGAATTAGTAAAAGGCACTGACTATGAGCTTGAAGGTATCAACGATGACAACACAATTACTATCCCAGCACAAACAGTTTCTGTTGATTTTAAAATGAAAATGAAATATTCAAACCAAATTGGAATGAATAAAAACATGAATGTAACTTTCGCAACACCTAAAGTTGTCGATTATGTAGTGAAAGAAGGTAGTCAAGTGCTTGTTAATGCTATTGATCCTGTTGTTGATATGGGAGCTTGGTTTAATGATACCAATGAGTATAACTTCTTTTTTGCTGCAATTCAGAATACTACTACACCAACTTTTAACACTGATCTTAGTGCATATGATGTGAAAAGATATTACTGGGATTCAGAAACTACGGATGAGACAAAATGGAAGACTTTAAGTGGAGATCATTATTTTGTTAAAAACACTACTGATAAAAACCAATGGAAAGAAGTTATCAATATTTATCAAAAGAAAAAAGGATTTAGAAATTTGAATTACGACGAACAAGAACACTATGAAGTTCAGTCAGGTGATTTCTTAGGTCTTACTAAAATGCTTTCTAATGAAGCTAAATATGGAAAAAGTCTTATGCAGACTGAGCAAGGATGGTTCAGATTTGTTGCTACAGAAGAAGGAGCTACGTCTGGAAAGGTAGTAGTGCCTGCTCAAACAATAAAAGTTTATAAGACTAATGGTGCTGCTTTATGGACAGAAAAGCTATATGCTGTTGACAAAGATACAGATCCTAAATCTTATTACTATGGATGGTTTGCTGATGCAAATGCTAATAAGGGAGATATGTCAAAATCATCTAATGTTGAAGTTGCTAATATTGAAATCAAGCGTTCTGTAGGTTCATATGACATTACCAAGAAAGAGATTATTGTAGAGATTGATTTCTCTTATGATGATGCAGATATCGTTTTTGCAGATAAGTATATTATCAGTAAAGATGGAAATAACTATAAAATGAAAATAAAATATATAAACGTTAGATAGTTGTATCTAAATTCTATAAAAAAACCAATTTTGTTTTATCTATTTAAAGCAAAATTGGTTTTCCTTAAATTAATATTCGTATAAATATGCGTATCTCAACCATAAAAATTGTACTTGTTTTTATCTCAATACTTCTTGTAGGCAGTGTTTTTGGCCAAAGAAGACATAGAGCTAAATGTAAGGAAGTACAGTCTTCTATTTCCAATAAATACAAAACTCAAGAAGGTTTTATTAATATATTAAAAGCTAAGGATAAAATATTTCTTGAGATTCCTCAAAAGATTTTAGGTAAAGACTTACTTATTGCATCACGTGCAATTGAAACAGAACTTACCAAAGGATTGGCTGCTGGTCAAATGATTTATAATCCAATACTTGTAAAATTTGAAAAGGATGATAAAATCATAAAATTAGTAGTTCAAGATACTAAGTATGTTCACGATAAAACAAAGAAATATTATAAATCATACTTGAAAAATCACCAAGAAGAAATATTGAAAACATTCAAGATATCTTCTTTCAATAAAGAAAATGATACTTATAGAATTGATTTTACAGAATTTATAATCAATCCTATTAAAAAGATTTCACCATTTACATCCAGATCAGGTATAAATAAAGGGAATAAAAAACTAAATAAAATTGAAGATACTAGTGCTTCGACCGTAAATCTTGAATTTGTTGTTCAAAATACTGCAGTTTATAAGGGTAAGCCTTGTTTATACACTAGTCAAAAATCAATATTATTGCTTGACAATCCTATGAAACCAAGATTGGAATCAAAGGAAATAGGATATTATAGTATTGATAAGAAAATTTACAATTCGAATACAGGTAATTTTGATAAACAAGCCTTCATAAAAAGATGGCGTATTGAACCTAAGAAACAAGATATAAAAAAATATAAAGCGGGTAAATTGGTTGAACCAGCTAAACCTATTGTTTTCTACATAGATGATAATTTTCCAGAAGCTTGGCAAAAATATATAAAACTTGGTATTGAAGATTGGCAAAAAGCTTTTGAAAAAATAGGTTTTAAAAATGCTATTCAAGCTAAATTTTATCCAAAAAATGCCAAGGATATCGACATGAATGCCATATCTAAATCTTGTTTTAGATATATATATTGCGAAAGGGCAAATGCTATGGGTAACTCATGGATTGATCCTCGTTCGGGCGAAATAATACAAGGAGATGTGCTTTGGTTTCACGGTGTTGTCAATAAATTATTTAAGTGGAGGTTTGTTCAAACTGCTGCGAATGATCAAAAGATAAGAACAGATTTTGAATCCCTTGATACTCAGTTACTCGGAAGATTGATACGTTATGCTGCTGCTCATGAAATAGGACACTCCTTAGGACTAAAACATAATTATAGAGCATCTTATGCATATGATTTAGATTCCTTACGTTCAGCTAGTTTTACTAAGGAATATGGTACAGCTGCATCTATTATGGATTATGCACGAAACAATTATTTAGCACAACCAGAAGACAAAGGGCTTGAACTTTCTCCTCCTATTTTAGGGGTGTACGATTACTTCTCCATCGAATGGGCATATAAACCTAGTTTTGAATCAAATCCCATAAAAGAGAAACAAATATTAAACTCATGGATAGACAAACATAAAGATGATCCATTTTATTTATTTGGAGGAAAAAATAATATAGGAGATGGTAATTTAGATCCTTCTTGCTTGACCGAATCTCTTTCAAATGACATTTATAAGGCTAGTGTTTTGGGTATTAAAAACACAAAACTAATAATGAAAAACCTTATAGAATGGTCAAAATCTGAAAATAATGCCGCTAAACTATCTGAAATGAGAGCAGCATTGATAAAACAGTACAGGTCATATATCAAACATTGTATTTCAAGCTTAGGAGGTGTTTACAAATATAAACGCATAAGCAAAATAAGCCCTTCCCTACATAAAACAGTTAGCCCTGCTGAGCACGAAAAACTTGTTAGTTTGATTATTGCCGAAATCAAGAATCTTGATACATGGATAAATCCTCAAGATCACAAGCAATTGTTGGGTGATTTAACAAATACATGTTTTCAGTTACAGTCCGATATGATTAAAGATCTATTGGATAAAACTGTGATTATTCGGATAAGTAAACTTGCTAATTTTTCGAATGAGAAACAATATACGGTTCAAGAATATTTAAATCATTTAGAAAAAGGATTGAAAATAAAAAACCCAAAATCCGATTATCAATACAATATTATTGGAGAATACAAAGTAAGACTTAATGGTTTGATAGATAGTAAACAAACTCAGTCAAATCCATATTTTAGGAATATAATTCTTCCAAAACTTAAAAAGTAAATTTAAAAATAATACAGGTGTTATTAAAACAATGATAAATCCTATTAGTTGATATTGGTTTATATCTGATAAATAATCACCTATAAAGTATCTTGAGTATTATATCAAGAGAATATCATTAACTATAATTAAGATTTCAATGAAATTAAAATTTTTCCTTTTAGGAATAGTAATTTCACTTGCGTCGGTTTGCAAGGCAGATGGCGGATTGTGGATTCCTTCGTTAATTAAACGATTGAAAATTGAAGATATGCATAAGGCAGGTTTGAAACTTAGTGCTGAAGAAATATATTCTATTAATCAAAAATCTTTGAAAGATGCTGTAATGGGAATTAGCTATGGAACAAATCCTGCTAGCTTTTCATCTACTGCTTCATTTATTTCCGAAACTGGTTTAGTTATTACAAATCACCATTGTGCTATCAGTGCTTTGCATAAGTTGAGTACGAGCGAGCATAATTACTTGAAAAATGGCTTCTATGCAGAGTCTATGGATAAGGAATTATATGCTAAAGGACTTAAACTATCTCGTGTAATCAGAATTGAGGATGTTACCAAAAAACTAAGCGCTGGATTGACAGGATTGTCTGAGAGAGATAGTATTAATCGATTTAATTCAAGAGCTAAAAAGATTGTTGATAAAGAAATCACTGGAAAGAATTATTATGCCAAAATACGATCTTATTTTGGAGGAGCTCAATATTTAATGGAAGTATATGAGGTGTATCACGATGTGAGAGTAGTTGCTGCTCCACCTATCGAACTAGCTCGTTTTGGTGGAGAAGAAGATAACTGGCAATGGCCACGCCATTCTGCAGATTTCGCTATTCTGCGAGTATATGCCGATAAGGAGAATAAATCTATTGAACATTCAAAAGAAAATAGTCCATACAAACCAGTAAATTTCTTGAAAGTTTCAAAAAAAGGATATAAGCAAGCTGATTACGCTATGATTCTTGGTTTTCCTGGGACTACAAAACAATATGTTACCTCAAGAGCAATGAAGCAAGTTGCAGAAATCAAAAATCATTATTCTGTAATGATAAGAGGTGCAAAACTTGATGTTATTAATAAAAATAGAGAATCAAATGAAGATTTATGGTTGAAATATGCTGATGTGATGGCTAAATCTTCAAATGTGTACTTAAGAGATAAGGCTGAAAAAGAAGCTATCGAGAGATTTAATTTAGTTGAAGCGAAAGCTAAGCAGGAGAAAGAATATTTGATTAAATTAAAATCTGATAAAAAACTTTTTGCTAAATATGGAAATTTAATCGACTCTATTGCTAACTGTGTTGACCAACTAGACAAACTTGAAAAGCTTAATACATTTGTAATGGAGGCAGGTATTTCTGGTGCTCCTATTACTTCTTTCTGTGGAAAATTCGATATGCTTAATGCACTTGCTAGAAGAAAGGCTAAAGATAAGAGAGTAAAATACGAGCAAGCAAGATTAAGAGAAGAGATTAGAAAGTTTTATGATCAATATGATATCAATGTTGAAAAGCAAATTGTTGCTGCTTTAGCGGAATTATATGATAAAAATATTGATGGGAAGTATTATAAATCCTCGATATTCAATTTAGTAAAAGAAAAAGCTGATGGTGACTATAATAAGTTTGCTGATTATATTTTCGAGAATTCATTCTTCTCAGACAAATGGAAATTAAGAAAATTTGTTGATGAATATACTCATGATAAGATAAGCTTACTTCAAAATGATCCAGTGTTTAAATTATCGATTAGCTATTATTTAATTAACAGAGATCAGATAATGAGACAAAGAATGAAAATAAGAAAGAAATATGGTAAATTTCATAAACAATATATTCATTCTCTAAGTGAACTTGCAAATGGAGATTTATTAGCTTCGGATGCGAATAGAAGTTTAAGAGTATCATATGGTAATATTCTGCCACTAAAAACCACAAACGAGACTTATTCTTATTATACTAATTTGGAAGAATTATTGGTGAAACATACAAAACAGCCTAAATTATATAGTTTACCTGAGACATTTGTAAAAAGTATAAAAGAGATGTCAACTAAAAAACGTGAAAATACACATATTTGTTTTATCTCTAATGTTCATACAACTGGTGGTAATTCAGGAAGTGCGGTATTGGATAGTAAAGGTAGATTAATAGGCTTAAACTTTGATAGAGCTTCATATGGTGTAATTTCAGATTATGTTTATATACCTGAAGCTGCTCGTCAAATTTCAGTAGATGTTAGATATATCAAATTTATATTAGAGGATTATTTGAAAGCAGATAATCTAGTGAAAGAAATTTGGTAAATATAGGTATGCTAATTAATAGTGTTATGGTTTGAATTTTATTAGCGATATCAGCAAGCTGCTCATTGCAGTTTACAAATTATTTTTATCAAAATAGAAAAGCTTAGTTTCCAATACAGGAGACTAAGCTTTCTTTTTATTTATTGATTATATTTCAAAGTTCGATAATTCTTGTATTCATACTCAATGCATCAAATATTAATAGTTTTGATGCTAACACATCTCCTATTTCTAGAATAATCTTTAAAACTTCAGTAGCTTGTATACTTCCAATTATTCCTGGTAAAACACCTAAAACTCCCTTTGGATGTTCAATTTCAGATTCGTATTCTCCAAAAATATCTGAATAGCAAACTGAATTTTTAAAATTAAATACACCAACCTGTCCTTCAAACTCCCCTATTGAACCATTAACAAAAACAGAATTTGTGATTTTACAAGTTTTGTCAATAATGTATCTTGATTTGTAATTGTCAGTAGCACCAACAACAATATCGTAATTAGATATAATATCTAATGCATTTTCATCATTAAGATCAAAGTCATATACAGATATATCAATCTCTGAGTTTAATTCTTGAGCAAATAATTTAGCACAAACTGCCTTTTTTTCTCCTATTTGTGACTCCTTATATATTACCTGTCTTTGTAGGTTGCTAACATCAACAATATCCTTATCCATTATTCCTAAACGACCAATTCCAGCAGCAGATAGATACTGTATTATAGGTGATCCAAGTCCGCCTGCCCCTACAATCAGAACTTTGGCTTTTTTTAGCTTTTTTTGACCCTCAATACCTATGTTATTTAATAAAATATGTCTGCTATATCTATCCTTATCTAACATTTTTATTCAATATTATCAGATGCATACCATTCAGCAAAAGAATTTGCAGTTTCGTGGAGCTTTAATGAATGAAGCTTTATATTCTCAGGAAGTTTCGCTGAAATTAATTCTGCAAATTCAGAAATCATGTTTTCACAGGTTGGTTGATAATTTGTTGTGTAAAATCTATCGTACATTTGTTTGATAGATTCTATATTTGGCATTGGTGCTTTTTTGTTAATAACTAATGCATGGTCCAGTTTATCAACTATTTCTGTGTTAACAATTCTCTTTAATTCACCAAAATCCATAACCATTCCGAGCTTAGGATTTTTTTCATCTGTTATAGGTTCACCTATTACTGTAACATAGAAAATATATGAATGTCCGTGTATATTTTTACATAGTCCATCGTAATTCCATAAGGCATGAGCCATTTCGAAATTAAATGATTTGGTAAGTCTAATCTTAGGCATAATAATTTAGTTTAATCCAGGTTCGAATTCTTTAATTTTTAGCTTAAGATGTTCGGGTACTTCTATGCTTTGTTTCAATTTAGAATTGAATGCTACCATTACCTGTTTAGTTTGTGTAATAACATCACCTGTTTTTCTGTTGCAGATGTTTTGTTCTAAGCTAATGCTTTTATTTCCCAGTTTTGATATCTTTGTTTGTACTTCAATCTGGGTCTCCATAGTAATTGATGACAGATAATCAATTTCAAGATGAGCTACAATTAAAGCCTCTTCTTCCCAGTTTATAGAATTGTTTGGAAATACATTGTTGAAATAATCCAGACGAGCTGTATCCAGATAACTTAATTGTACTCCATTATTAACATGTTGCATTAGGTCTATATCTCCAAATCTGACCTGTATTGGTAATTTATGTTTAAAGTTCATTTTTTGAAATTATTCTCGTATTATTTGAATCTCTCCTCCACATCCTAGTTTCATAATAGAAGAAGATTTCTGTTTGCTATTATCGTTTTGTCTATATTCGACTATATAGTCAACACTCTCTTTTATTTCTTCTGATATTTCAGAAAAAATCGATGGAGCTTTTTCTCCACTTATATTGGCAGATGTTGATACTATTGGCTTTCTAAATCGAGCAATTAGTTCTTGAGTAAATTCTTCGGAACTAATCCTTATTCCTATGCTACCATCATCTGCAATTAGATTTGATGCCAAATTTTTAGCACCATCATAAATAATAGTCAATGGCTTGTCTGCGTATTCTATTAAATCCCATGCTACTTCAGGAACCTCTTCGATATAACGATCCAGTAGGTTTGGGTTTTCCATTAAAACTAGCATCGATTTTGATTCTGCCCGTTTTTTTATTTCGTATATTTTTTGGACTGCCTCTTTGTTGGTTGCATCACATCCTAATCCCCAAATAGTATCAGTTGGATACAGAATGATACCTCCATTATTTAGTGTCTCAATCGCTTTTTTTATATCTTCTTTCATAATTCTATTATCATATTTTTGAGTAGCATGAATAAATTATTTAAACAGCTACACTGTAGTCTCTTAATGCATCATTCAGTGATGTTTTTTTATTGGTAGATTCTTTGCGTTTTCCAATGATTAGGGCACAAGGAACTTGATATTCTCCTGCTGGGAATTTTTTAGTTGTTGTTCCTGGGATAACAACTGATCTAGCTGGAACAATTCCCTTGTATTCAACGGGTTCATCCCCTGTCACATCTATTATTTTGGTTGATGCTGTTATCACTACATTAGCTCCTAGAACAGCTTCTTTTTCGACTTTAACTCCTTCTACAACTATACATCTTGAACCTATGAAACAATCGTCTTCGATAATGACTGGAGCTGCTTGAATTGGTTCTAAAACGCCTCCAATTCCTACACCACCGCTTAGATGAACATTTTTACCTATTTGTGCACATGATCCAACAGTAGCCCAAGTATCCACCATGGTTCCTTGATCAACATAAGCACCAATATTAACATAGGAAGGCATCATAACCACATCTTTTGCTAGAAAAGCACCATATCTAGAGACTGCATGAGGTACTACCCTAACTCCTAGTTCTGCATAGTTCTTTTTAAGTGCCATTTTATCATGAAATTCGAAAGGGCCAACTTCTATTGTTTCCATTTTTCGGATAGGGAAATAAAGAATAACAGCTTTCTTTACCCATTCATTTACTTGCCAGCCTTCGTTTGTTGGTTCTGCAGTTCTGAGTTCTCCTTTGTCGAGCATTTCTATGATTTGCTCTATGCTTTGTATTGTTTTTTCTTCTTTTAGAAGTTCTCTATTGTCCCAAGCTTTTTCTATGATCGATCTTAATTCGTTATGCATTTCTGGTATATCTGTTTTTTGAAACTGTGTTAATTATTAATCCTTTATATCTTGAAAAGTAAGATGTTAAAATTTAAGCAAACAGATATTTTATTCTGTTTTTGTTTTGTATTTTAATCATGTGATGTTCACCTAATTATATGCAATGCTTAGTTTTAATCATTTAACTTATTCAATAGAATTTCTATAGCTCACAAATCTAATTTATTTAAACAAATTGACAATATATTTTAATCAAACTTTTATTGAATTTGTCAATAGCTATATAGTTAATTATCAAATAAGATAGAGATTATTCCTTTGTAAAACACCTCTCCTTCTTTAAGCTAATTACTTGTTTAGCTATTGCTAATGAGATTATTTAGCTAAATAGTCTCATTGTTAAGCTCTGTTTAAAGTATATTAAATAACTGATTGGATCTTATTTCAGGTACAATGTAATTTGAATGATATTTACCATTAAACTACTTGTTTGGATAGTTCTAATATAATGATAGATAATTTACATCGAATTCAAATCTTGTTCAATTTGTTTGATTACTTCGCGCGATTTGATAATAACTTTATCGACCAATATATTAATTCTGCCTTGTTCGATTTCGCTTCCGTGCAATATATCCTCTAGTTCTGCCAGATTTTCAATTATTTTATTTATTTTCAATTGTCTATACGAACTTAGCATTCTGTGAGCCAATTGGCCCAGCTTCTCATTTTCTTGAACTTTATTTAGCCTTCTTAATTCTGATATTTGATTTTTAGTAGATGAGATAAACTCAACTAATATATTAGCAATTAATTCCTGTTGATTTCCTGTGAATTTAATTAATTCTTCTATACAATAGTCCTTGTTTTCTTTGATTCTGGGTGATGATTCTTTTATTTTCTCAATCTTTTTAGTAATTCTCGATTCTTTAATATTTTCTATTAATTTATTACTTGATTTTGTTAAATGTTTGTTTAAAAGACTCAATAATTTAATGTCATCTACAGGTTTTATAAGGTAGTCACTTATATTTAGATCTTTATATCTTTCTTTTTCTGATTCACGAATGTTTGCAGTAACTAAAATAAATGGAATGTCTTGATTGTCCGAACTTTCACGAATTAGTTTGCAAAATTCAACACCTGTTATCTTAGGCATATTGAAGTCTGAAATAACTATATCGTATTTTTTAGATATAAAATCTTTCCAGGCTAATTCGGAACAGTTAAAAAACTCTGCATCGATTCCCCAATATTCAAATATAGTTTTGAATAGAAGTAAGCTATATTCATGATCATCTACAACCAGAATTTTAGAGCTTTTTATTTGATCTAAATTTAGTTCATTATTTGTGGTCGATTCTAATTTCTCGTCTTTGGCTTCATCCATTATAAATGAAAAACTAAAGCAAGAACCCTCCCCGTAGGTACTGCTAGCTTTTAATTCTCCTCCCATCATATTGGTTAGTCTTCTGCTGATTGAAAGTCCTAAACCAGTGCCTCCAAATTTACGAGCCAAATTAGTATCAGCTTGATTGAAATTATCAAATATTTTTTCCAATTTATTTTCCTGAATACCTATGCCAGTGTCAATTACTTGAATCTCAAAACGGAATTTATCTTCCTCTCGTAGTATCTTCGCAACAATATCTACTTTACCTATTTCTGTGAATTTAATGGCATTTGAACATAAATTCAGCAAAATTTGTCGTATCCTGAAAGGATCGCCCATGAGTTTAAGTTTGGTAAAACCTTCAATAGAATTATTGAATCCAATTTCTTTTTGGATTGCATTGGTCTTCATTAGATTGTATACATCTAAAACCAATTGTTGAGGTGAAAAACTAATTCGCTCTAATCGTAGTTTTCCAGCTTCTATTTTCGATAAATCTAGAATATCGTTCACCAAGTTGAGTAAATGATTTGATGAGGTTTTAAGAATAGATATGTATTTTTCTTGTTTCTCCGAAAAATCTGTTTTTTCTAATTGATTAGTAAATCCAACAATAGAATTTAGAGGAGTTCGAATTTCATGAGACATTGTTGCCAAGAATTCTTCTTTTGTTTTGGCAAGACTTTCTGCTTTCAGTTTAGCATCGATGAGTTCTTTTCTGTAGAAATTTCTTTTTGATATATCACGGAATACAAATATCAAGAACAGTATTCCTATAACAAGCCCAAGGCTTATTATAAGAGATATGAAAAGTATGCTTTTTTGTGCCGTTTTTTTTGCATTATTAGCTCTTGATTTGTTTTGTTCAATTCTTTTATTTTCAAATCTTTCGACTAGAATATTTATTTTAGACCAAAGCGATCGCCCTTCAATGATTAAGCCTAGTTCTTTTCGTATTAATTTGATTTTCATTTCGCTATGTTTGTTGACCGCATCAGTAACTAGGTCAACAAATTGAAATAAAACAGAATCAGGTTCAACATTTATGCTAGAATCAACTTTAATATCTGTTCGTTTAATAATAGATTTTAAAGTATCAACTTTAAATGATTCCTTTTTTGAAAATAATCTCGCAAAAAAACCTTTGCGTTTCTCTTTTATCTTTTTCTCATGAACAATGGTATCAAAGTATGTTTTTGTAGTAGTTGTTGTCTTAACTTTCGTTGTTATCGAATCAGAAACTTCTTTTTGGTATTCTTTTATATCACTACTCGAATATGTTTCTTGTTCAATTTTGCGTTTATACCTAACAAAACTATTAAGATGTATTACTCTTGTTACTAATAAAGAGTGAATAGAGTCAAGGTATAGATGAGCGAGGCTATCTTTCTGATTGTAAAACTTTAAACTATCAATATGGCAAAGTATACCTTTTATATCATTTTTACACGCATGAAGATATTTGTCCTCTTTGACCAATGAGTAAATTCTCATCTTGTTTTCAGCAACAGAAACTAAGTTTATAAGCTTGTTTATTTTACTTATTTCTTTGTCAGGCAAAGAAATTTCCGATACAGAGCTAATTAAAGATTTATATGTACTGTAGGCAATATACAAAGCACCAGACATTGATGCAATAATCAGAATATAGCCCAGTGTGATTTTTAGTCTTGTATAATATTTCATGTTGTTGCTTAGAGTTTATCTCTTTTGTTCGATTTTATATCCCAAATATACCTTTTATTTAGAATTAATCAGATTGGAAATAAAAAACGATAAGAATAGAGGTGAAAATGAAATAAAGTTTGCCAATCGCAGTAGCTTACTATATTAAAATATATTTGGAAAAATTAAGAAATACTATATCGTATTAATTGTTAGGTGTACGTTAATTATAGCTATAATACTAATATCAATTAAAAATGAAAACAAACTATAAAATGCAAGCCTTTGCGATTGGCAATAAAGAAAACTATAAGAAAATTAAAATATTTTTTACAATAATTTTATGTAAATAACAATAGGTGCTTAAATCATCATAATTATATTTAAATTAATTAACAATAATAGAATCAGCAAAGCTACTCAGTTAATTCTAGAAATGTTAAAATGCACCCATTCAACAATTACAGTTCAAAATTATTAATTTATTTCGTATTGGCAAAATAAAATGGGGAAAAAATACACAGTTTTTGTGTATCTGATACACAGTATATAATTTGATTAAAATTTATTATATATATCTAAGTTGTTAATAATATGTTTGATATAAAAAATAGACTTAAGTCATGAATGGCAAAAGTCTTTTGGCACAATATTTACATATATCATTCTTGTAGCGGTATTCAATATTGCTTGGGACAACGATTTATTTTTGAAGCTGAATTTTCTAATTTGAATGCTATTCATTTAGACTTTGTTGTCTATATATTTACAAAATACAAACAAACAAACATTCTTCTTTTTATTAATTTTTTAAATTAGTCTAACTTAAACAAAGGTCTAGAATGAAGGTATGTTTAAAAAAATGTTTAGTATTGGTTGTGTTTGTTTTGCCTTTTCTTGTTTCATGCAATAGAAGCCAGATTAAACAATTAAAACAACAAAATCTTGAGTTGTCAGAGGCGATTGAAACTCAGAGTAGAACGGTCAATGGATTTATTAATACTCTGAATTCAATAGAAAGTAACTTAGCTCTGATAAAAGAGAAAGAAAATATCCTTTCAGTTGGAGGATATGGTGGCGATCCTTTTTTTAAGAATAAAATTGAGAGGGATATGATAGCTATAAGACAAACTCTTAAAGCTAATAAGAAAAGAATTTTGGAGCTTGAAGCTGAGTTGGCTAAAGAAAAAGCAAAAAATATTGAACCCGACACTTCTAAAATTCAAGAACCTACGGACTTGAAAAATGATGAAGAAGTTGAGCGCTTGAAGATTGAGGTAGCGCAAAAGAACAATAAGCTTAATGATATTGCTAAAGAAATTGTAGGCTACAGAAAAAATATTGCAAACCTAAACAAAAGTATAGGGATGCTAAAGAAAAAGGTTGAACTTCTGCAAGTTGATAATGATAATAAGAAAATCAGAATCGATAGTTTGGAGAAGGATTTGGTTGTAAAAGGTTCGACCATTGCAAATCTAGGTAAGTTAGTTGATTCTCTGAAAAACAAGAAGCCTCAAGAACCTAGCAAACCTGAAAAGAAAGATGATAATTCTTGGTATTATGTGATAGCAAAAGAACAAGATCTTATCAGTAAAAATATATTAGTGAAAAAATCAGATAAATTAGAATTATCTGAAAAAATGAGTGATACTGCCTTGGCAGCATTCACAAAAGTAGAAAAAGGAACCGATGTCGGAATGTTGAAGACAGCAAAAGGAGTGAAGGTGATATCGATTTATCCTAGTTTTACAAAAGGAACATTTAGAGCTGGATACAATAAAAAAGAGAAAGCTTGTTGGTTCCAAGTAACGAATAAAGATGAATTTTGGTCAAAATCAAAATATTTGGTTATTTGTGAAAAGTAAAAACAAATAACTAAACCATGGTTGAGTTTTAAGGTTGTCCCTTGAGAGGTTGTTTCAGCATAACAGCCTCTCATTTTTTTTATAAACTATTTTATAGATTTCATAAAAACATCTTCAAGTACCTTAGGGAAAAATTCATATTCTAATTCATGAACCTTATTTGCTAAGGACTCTGCATCATCATTTTTGTCTACAGTGCATTTGTGTTGGCTTATATACTCACCTTCGTCGTAGTTTTCATTCACATAGTGAATTGTGATACCACTCTCCCTTTCCTTGTTTTCAATTACAGCATTGTGTACATTCATACCATACATTCCTTTGCCTCCGTAATTAGGTAATAATGCAGGATGAATATTAATTATTTTATTAGGAAATTTGTCAATTAATATTTTTGGAACTAATAATAAGAAACCTGCTAAAACAACAAAATCAATATTTCTTTCATTTAGGTATTTTAACATTTTATCTTCCGATTTCATCTCTGATTTGTTAAAAATTTTAAAATCGATGTTTAATTTTTCAGCTCTTTTTATAACATAAGCATTAGGATTATTGGTAATAATGCAATCAATATTTACTAATTGATTTGCTTTGAAATAGTTAGCTATATTTTCAGCGTTAGAACCTGAACCTGAGGCTAGTATGGCAATATTTATCATCTCTTAAATCTTGTTTTTTGTGATAAGGTAAAATGTTAAATTTAAAATTAACTTCAAAAAAATTTTGGACAAATGGAAAAACAATTACCTTTGCCACAACTTTGTAAAAAAATATTTTTGAATTATAATGCTTAAATTGTTTCTTTGCAAAGTTAAAAATTATTTAAATATTAAATCACTTAAAATTTAAAGTTATGTCTGATATTGCATCAAGAGTTAAAGCAATTATTGTTGACAAATTAGGAGTAGATGAAACAGAGGTTACTCCAGAGGCAAGCTTCACTAACGACTTAGGAGCTGACTCATTAGATACAGTTGAGCTAATTATGGAATTCGAAAAAGAATTCAATATTGCAATTCCTGACGATCAAGCAGAAAACATCGGTACTGTAGGTGACGCTGTTTCTTACATTGAGGAAAATGCAAAATAATTAATAACCAGAACCTTTTTTATGAAATTTAGAAGAGTAGTAGTAACTGGAATCGGAACTATCAATCCAATTGGTAACAATATCCAAGAATACTGGGATAGTTTATCAAATGGAAAAGGTGGATGTGACAAAATTACACATTTTGACGCATCTAAGTTCAAAACTCAGTTTGCTTGCGAAGTTAAAAATTTCGATCCAAAAGCGCATTTTGATAGAAAAGAGGCAAGAAAGATTGATTTGTATACTCAGTATGCATTGGTTGCTGTAAAAGAAGCCATTGAGGATTCAAAATTCGATCTTGAAGCTCTTGATATGAAAAAAGCGGGAGTAATTTGGGGTTCTGGAATCGGCGGAATACAAACGTTTCTTGACGAAGTTAAGGGATTCGCGAACGGGGATGGAACTCCTCGTTTTTCCCCTTTCTTCATTCCGAAAATGATTTCTGATATTGCAGCCGGTCATATTTCTATGAAATATGGATTCCAGGGACCAAACTACGGTACAGTTTCAGCATGTGCTTCTTCATCACATGCACTAATTGATGCTTTGAACTATATCCGCTTAGGTAAAGCAGATGTTTTTATCACTGGTGGTTCAGAAGCTTCGATTAATGAAGCAGGACTTGGTGGATTTAATTCTATGCAAGCATTGTCAACTAACAACGAAGAGTACAAAACTGCTTCGCGTCCATTCTGTAAAACTAGAGATGGATTTGTTATGGGTGAAGGTGCTGGATGTTTAATTCTTGAAGAATATGAACATGCAAAAGCACGTGGAGCTAAAATTTATGCAGAATTAGCCGGAGGTGGTATGTCTGCTGATGCTTACCATTTAACAGCTACACACCCTGAAGGTAGAGGTGCAATTAATTCAATGTCTCAAGCATTGCAAGACGCTGAATTAAAAGCTGAAGATATTGATTATGTGAATGTTCACGGTACTTCAACTCCTGTTGGAGATATTCCTGAAACTAAAGCTGTTCAAACAGTTTTTGGTGAGCATGCATATGATTTGAATATCAGTTCTACAAAATCAATGACTGGACACTTGCTTGGAGCAGCTGGAGCAATTGAAGCAATTGCTGGTATTCTAGCTATTAAGCACCAAACAGTGCCACCAACGATTAATCATAAGGAGCAAGATCCTGAAATCGATGAAAGATTAAACTTAACTCTACACACTGCTCAAAAGCGTGAAATTAGAGCTGTTTTATCTAATACTTTCGGTTTCGGTGGACACAATGCTTCAGTAATTTTTAAATCTTTTACTGAGTAATATAGTGTTAAAATCTTTTTTTCAATCCATAAAACTATTTTTCGTTCCTGAGAAAGAGTTTTATGGATTGTTTGAGTTATTAGGCTTCTACCCTGACAGAACTGATTTATACGAGTTAGCTTTTATTCATAAGTCTGCATCTATATACAAAGATGGTATTCACCTTAATAATGAAAGATTAGAATATTTAGGAGATGCTATCCTTGGGGCTGTAATTGCTGATATTTTGTATAAATATTTTCCTAACAAGGATGAAGGTTTTCTAACTCAAACACGGTCGAAAATTGTTAGCCGTGAATTTCTAAACAATCTTGCCGATAGAATTGGTCTTCAGAAACATGTTGTTTCCAATGTAAATCTTAGTTGTAATAAACATATTTTTGGAGATGCCTTTGAAGCATTGATTGGAGCTATATACCTTGACCAAGGTTATTATAAAACTAAATTATTTGTCGAAAATGAGGTCTTTAGAAAGTATATCGACCTTGAAACCGTTGTTACGGTAGATAAAAACTATAAGAGCAAATTAATTGAGTGGGCTCAAAAAATGAAATACGAAATAGAATTTGATACCCGTGAAATGGGACTTGATCGAAATTCTAAAACTTTACAGTTTATATCTGAAATTTCACTTGACAAAGAATTACTTGGACGAGGGATTGGAAGTTCAAAAAAAGAAGCCCAACAAAAAGCTGCTTCGGAAGCTTTGGTTAACATTAAGAAACGAGGTTGGGACTAATGTGAATTAGCAAAATAAATTAGAGCATTAACTTTAATTTATTTTGCTATTTTTTTTGCACAAAAAAACCAATATCGAATATCAATATTGGTTCTTCTTATATCTAAAATTATAAGCTACTAGCAGCCAAATACTGCTGTATCTCCTAATTCTTCCTCAATTCTTAATAACTGATTGTATTTAGCCATTCTATCAGAACGAGATAATGAACCAGTTTTAATCTGACCAGAGTTAGTTGCAACTGCAATATCTGCAATAGTTGCATCTTCTGTTTCTCCTGAACGGTGAGAAGTTACAGAAGTATAACCTGCACGATGAGCCATTTCAATAGCATTTAAAGTCTCTGTTAATGTACCAATTTGATTAACTTTAATCAAAATAGAGTTAGCAGCATCTAATTCGATACCTTTTGCTAGATAATCAACATTTGTAACGAATAAATCATCACCTACTAATTGGCATTTATCTCCGATTTTACCGTTTAGGCATACCCAGCCATCCCAGTCTCCTTCATCCATACCATCTTCGATAGAATCGATAGGGAATTTAGAAATTAGTTCTTCTAAGTATTCTGCTTGTTCCTCTGATGTACGTATTGCAGCGCCTTCTCCTTCAAATTTTGTATAATCGTATTTACCATCTACAAAAAATTCAGAAGCAGCACAATCTAATGCGATAGATACTTCTCCGCCTTCGTTTTTACGACCTGGCTTGTAACCTGCAAGTTCGATAGCCTTGATAATTGACTCAAGAGCGTCTTCAGTACCGTTTAATGCTGGTGCAAAACCACCTTCGTCACCTACAGCTGTACTAAGATTTCTATCGTGTAATACTTTTTTAAGGCTATGGAATACTTCAGCACCCATTCTTAATGCTTCGCGGAAGCTTGGAGCTCCTACTGGACGAATCATAAACTCTTGGAATGCGATAGGAGCATCTGAGTGAGATCCACCATTAATAATGTTCATCATTGGAACTGGCAGTGTACGTGCATTTGTTCCTCCTATATATCTGTAAAGTGGCATATCTAGGAATTTAGCAGCAGCTTTAGCAACAGCTAATGATACTCCTAAGATTGCATTTGCACCTAATTTTGCTTTATTTTTAGTTCCATCAAGTTTTAACATTGCCTGGTCAATCTCAACTTGATTTATTGCATCCATTCCGATTAACTCGTTAGCAATTACGGTGTTTACATTTTCTACAGCTTTTAATACACCTTTGCCAAGATATCTACTTTTGTCACCATCACGTAACTCGATAGCTTCATTTTCTCCTGTTGATGCACCTGATGGTACAGCAGCTCTACCAATAACTCCTCCTGGAAGTGTTACTTCTACTTCTAAAGTTGGGTTTCCACGTGAGTCTAAAATCTCACGACCGTGAATATTAAGTATTTCTGACATAATTGTTCAAAATAAATTTTTATTAATACTATTTAGATGTTAAGTAATTAACAAACGAGATATAAAAGTAGATATAATTTATTAATTGAGTGCATATAGACCTAAAAAAATCTACGCAAACGTATGCGGTACAGTTGTCTATGGATTTTTATTCAGATTTATAAAAATGAAATCTATGATTAAGCTTATTCGTTATCGCTTTTTGTAATTTATATTTAAATATGAGTAGGGATTTATTTGTAATGATAAAAATAGCCCTAGAGGAATAATTATGTCTTATTCTATATTTTTAAGCAGAATTGAGTGGTTTTTTTTAAAAAAAAGGAGCAATTAGCTCCTTTTTTCTGTATTATTTATCTTTGCTTCCTGCAAATTGCATTAAATAAGCTTTTATAAAATCGTCTATTTCTCCATCCATAACAGCTTGAACATTTGAACTTTCATGTTGTGTTCTAACGTCTTTAACAAGTTTGTAAGGTTGCATTACATATGATCTTATTTGTGAACCCCATTCTATTTTAAGTTTGGTTCCCTCAATTTTGTCTCGTTCTTCTTGTCTTTTTTGTAATTCAAGTTGATATAATTGGGACTTAAGTAATCTAAGGGCATTTTCACGGTTGCCCAATTGAGATCTACTTTCCGTATTTTCAATTATTATTCCAGTGGGTGCGTGTCGAAGTCTTACGCCTGTTTCAACCTTGTTTACATTTTGACCTCCTGCTCCACCAGATCTAAATGTATCCCAACTGATATCAGAAGGGTTTATTTCAATTTCAATGCTGTCGTCTATTGAAGGATAAACAAATACTGATGCAAATGATGTCATTCGTTTATTGGCAGAATTAAAAGGTGAAAGTCTTACAAGTCGGTGTACTCCATTCTCTGATTTGAGATAACCATAAGCAAAATCTCCTTCAAACTCTAGAGTTGCTGATTTTATGCCAGCCTCGTCTCCATCTTGGTATTCTAGTTGTTTTACTTTATAGCCGTTTTTTTCACCATATCGAAGATACATTCGGTAAAGCATATCAGCCCAGTCGCAGCTTTCGGTTCCTCCAGCTCCTGCATTTATTTTCAATATTGCTCCGAGTTTGTCTTCTTCGTTTCGAAGCATATTCTTTAATTCCAATGCTTCTGTTAGCTCAAACGAAGTTTTATATTGTTCTTCTACATCTTCATTGCTAGCCTCTCCTTCTTTCGCAAATTCGTATAGAACGTTTAAGTCCTCTATTGCCTCTTCAAGTTCGTTGAATGATTCTACCCATTGTTTTATTCCTTTTAGCTTTTTCATCTGAGTTTCTGCTTTTTTTGCATCATCCCAGAATCCAGGTGCTTGGGTTCTCATCTCTTCTTCTTGTATTTCTATAAGTTTGGCATCAATGTCAAAGATACCTCCTTAGCGCATGCTTGCGCTCCAACAATTCTTTAAGTTGGTCTGTCGTTATCATAGTTATATGTATAAAAAAAGTTTCTTTATATTTTTGTATTTACAAAAGTATAAAGAAACTTTAGATTTTATATTTAATATTCTAAATAAGTAACCAGTCTTTTATTTTTAACTAGTTGTCTTGTTTGGAAATATTATTTTTTTGATACAAAGTGGTAGTGGCTACCGAATCTTTCGAATGCAGCTTTGTCTAATTCTTCACGGAAGTTAGGGTGAGCAACAGAGATAATAGCTTTTGCTCTTTTCTGTAGGCTTAACCCGAATAAGTTGACAGCACCAAATTCTGTAACAAACCATCTCATATTGTTACGTGTAGTTACTACACCTGAACCTTGTAATAATGTTGGAGTAATTTTAGAAAGGCCTTTTCCTGTTACAGATGGCATTGCAATTATTGGTACACCACCTTCTGAAGCAGCAGCACCACGAGTAAAGTCAATTTGACCACCTACTCCTGAGTAGTGTGTTGTTCCGATAGAATCAGCACATACCTGACCAGTGATATCAATTGATAAAGCTGAGTTTATTGCACATACTTTAGGGTTTTGCTTGATTATATGAACACCATTTGTATAGGCAACATCCATCATTAAAACACCTGGGTTGTCATCTACGAAATCATATAATTCTTTAGTTCCCATTAAGAAACCTGCAACAATTTTACCCTTGTCTAGTTTTTTGTTCATACCATTAACAACGCCTTTTTCAACTAATGGAAGAAGACCATCAGCAAACATTTCAGTGTGAACACCTAGGTCTTTGTGGTTTCCAAGTTGAGCTAATACAGCATTTGGAATACCACCGATACCCATTTGAAGACAAGCGCCATCAGGGATAAGGTTGGCAACATTTTTACCAATTGCGATATCTGTTTCAGATAAAGGACCCATATCATGCTCGATAAGAGGAGAATCATCTTCACAGAATACATCAAAATTACTTAAAGGCATCATTGCATCACCAAATGCACGAGGTACATTAGGGTTGATAATAGCAATTACAGTATCAGCTTCTTCTACTGCAGCACGAGAACAATCAACAGAAGTACCTAATGAAACATATCCATGTTTGTCAGGGGTGCTTACTTGCACAACAGCAACATTAACATTAAGAACACCTTCGCGGATTAATTGTTGAGTTTCACTAAGGAAAACAGGAATATAGTCAGCATATCCAGCTTGAGTTTGTTTACGAACATTAGCACCTACAAATAATGATTCAAGGTTGAATACTCCTTCAAATTCAGTTGCTGCGTATGGTGCTGGACCTTCTGTGTGGATGTGTTGGATTGTTACATCATAAATTTCGCCATTTTTTCCACGTTCGCACATTGCGTTGATAAACTTGTGCGGAGCCAATGCTACTGAATGTAAATGTACTCTGTCGCCTGATTTTATAATCTTTGCAGCTTCCTCAAAGCTAACAATATTTAAATCCTTCTGCATAGTATTGTATTTTGGTTATATCTTTCTATTATGTTTAAAATATTTCCCTGTTTTATCATGAAAAAACAGTTGGATATTTTGGATGAAATTATATTAACGGTCGCTAAGATAATCCATATTATTTTTAAATTAAATGCTTTGTAGCATTTGTTTTAGATATTGTTTAATATTGTTTCGGGATATAGTACTTGGAGGTGATAACTAGAGTTTTAGTAGATTCAAACTTTTCGGGTTTCCTGTTTTTGATTGTCTTGGGATTATGTTGTCTTTTATTTGTGTTCTGGTATTTCTATTTTGACATATTTTTTATGAATTCTGTAGGCGTTTGTTTGGTGAATTGTTTGAACACTCTGTTGAATGATGATTTGGAATTAAAACCACAATCATATGCTAGATTTATGATAGAATTATTTTCATGTTTACCTTCCTCTAAAAGTTTGATAAAGTAATCGATCCTGAATTTATTGATATAATCTGTGTAGCTAAGTCCTGAAACCCTATTTATTGAATTTGAGACAGTGTGTTCAGGTAATTTTATATTTTCGGAGAGTTTGCGTAAGGTAAGATCTCCATCTCTAAAAAGTTCATTTTTTCTAACAAGCGAACAGATATTAATATAATTTTCCTTGTCTGTAGAGTTTTCCAATTTGTCTGTTTTTGTTGATTTTGGAATATCTTTTACATTTTCTGTTTCATTATAAACAGTTGTAAATTCTAGACTATATTTTGTGTATATAAATATGAATGATATTACAAATATGGAAACGACTATATTGATTATGATTATTTCGTCAAGAAAGAATCTCATGCCTATATTTCCCATTAGTTTTAATCCAAAAACTAATGTCATGAGTATTACCACTCCAATGCATACGCTTTTAATCCATAGGGCTATATTGTTTGACAGTATGTTTAGTTTTCCTTCTCGTTGATATTTCAGAACCGTATATATTGTGTATGAAACATAGCTAATAAGAATAGCGAATTTCATATAAACAGATATTACTGAGTAGATATTATCGGAATGTGAACAGCCTCCTTCGTTAAGACAATCAACAAGGTCAAACCATTTTATATAAATCTTGTATCCCAAGTATATTATGAATGGAATAAGATGAATAAGTTGTTTTTTTTCAAATTTAAAATCTTTTGTAGTTAGGCTCTTTATGTATAAATAGAAGAATGTTCCGTGAAGGACATGCGTAGAGCAGGATATTTCGTAGAACCAATGATATTCGACAAATAGATTTTGTGATGATAGAAAAAAGGTTATTTCAGCAGGGATAATAAATGCCATCCATGTTATAAGAATTTTGTCAGAAAGTAATAGATTCTTTCTGGATGAAAGCTTATAAATTGTGAAAATTATAAATGCAATGCTAATAACAAAGATATAATCCATTATATTGTAACTGTTGTTTTATATTTAAGACTAGAATAAAGTTAGATGTATAAGCAAGCCTGCGATTAAATAAAATTAAACTATTGTTTTTTTGACAAAAATATTGCTTGTTCTTTAATTATACTTTTTGTTAGGAGTTTTTTAACAATTATCTTATTTATTCTGCTTAAAAATAAAAAAAACCTTTTAAATTATATAGAATTGAGTATAAAAAACTTAAGCACCTGTGTTTTATAAATTATTTATATGTAAAATCACAAGTGCTTTTTTTCTTTTCCTATTATTTTGGGGTTTCCTATTAAAAACAATTAGATTGTCTTGTTTTTAAGAAACTTAGTTAGCTTTTCAACAGCTCTACCTCTATGGCTGATTTTATTTTTTTCAGATAGTTCCATTTCTGCAAACGAAATATTGTAATTTTCAGGCATAAAAATTGGGTCATAGCCAAAACCTTCGTTTCCGTGTTTCTCTTCAAGAATTTTACCTATAACTTCTCCTTCAAATTCATACTTCTTTCCTTCTAAATAGAGAGCAATTACAGTTCTGAATTTAGCATTTCTGTTTTCTGTGCCATCCATTTTTAGAAGTACCTTTTGCATATTGTCTTCAGAGCTTTTGTTTTCGCCTGCATATCTTGCGGAGTAAACTCCAGGTTCTCCGTTCAGAGCATCTATTTCAAGACCAGTGTCATCGGCAAATACATTTACATTGTATTTCTTAAAAATATATTCAGCCTTTTGATTAGCATTTTCTTCTAGAGTTTCAAAGTCTTCAGGAATTTCTTCGTTGCAATTTATATCTTGTAGGCTTAATAGTTTGTATTTTTCACCAAGTATTTCTCTGATTTCTTTCAGTTTATTAGGATTGTTGGTTGCGAATACAATTTCCAATTTGTTGTTCATTATATATTATTTTTCTATTTCTATCTCAAATAACTTAGGCCATCTTTTACCTGTTACAAATATTCTGTTGTTTTCTTTGTCGTATGCTATTCCATTCAATACATCATCACCAGGAGTTAGCTTTGAGCGAGTTTTCGGATCAAGTATATTGCTTAGGTCTATTTCGGCTTCAACAGCCCCTGAATCGGGATTGATTACAATGATTTTGTCGGTTAACCATATATTGGCATATATTTTACCATCAATATATTCCATTTCGTTTATGTTGGTTACTTTTCCTAAGTTATCATAAACTTCTAATGTTTTTACTTCTTCGAAAGTTTGTGGGTTAACGAATTGTAGTTTGTTGGTTCCGTCCGAAATTACTAGATTATTCTCTATATTGATAATTCCCCAACTTTGTCCACTGCTTGTCTTTGGATATAGTGTATCTTTCAATTTAAAGCTTTTAGCATCAATTACGAATGCTTTTTTTGATGTCCAAGTAAGTTGATATATGTTATCATTCAACATGCAGATGCCTTCTCCAAAATAATTATCTTCAAGAGGTCTAGATTTAATAAGTTTGCCAGTTTTAAGATCTATTTTTTTAAGTTCTGATTGACCGTTTTGTCCTGTTCCTTCATACAAGTATCCATTATGAAAGAATAGTCCCTGAGTGTATGCAGTTTTATCGTGTTTGTATTCCTTTTTGACTTTATATTTATATGATTTTGGAGTAAATCTTGATTTAATGTTAATGTAGCTTGAAAGTTTTCCTATTTCTCCATTTTCATGATATGCAATTATGTCGAATTTGTATTTTCCCATTTTATTTTTTGAGGGAATCCACTTGTAGTTCCATGAAGGTTTAGTCAATCGTGTTATCGTGTCGCCATCAGCAATTAATATCATGGAGTCGATATCTCCAGATCTTTTTCTTGCATGAATGTTAATGTTAATTTCTTTCCCAAAGCTGTATAAATCACCTTTTCTAGGTGATTTTAATCTCAAGCTGTTTATGTATTGGTTTATCTTGTTTTGATTTGACTTGTGGGAGTTACTTTTCTTATTAGAGCATGAGAAAAGGGCTACAGAAATAAGAATAGATAAGTTTATTAGTAATTGTTTTGTCATACTTATAGTTGTGAGTTTTGTTAAAAACTAGGATAATCAATGCAATTTACTAAGATGTGATGAATTAATAAACCGTAATTTTAAAAATTTAAAATTACGGTTTATTTTTTTTGGTTTTGAATATTGTTTCTAGTTGAAATTCATATTATAATCTATGATTAGATTCTATGCTAGATTAGAAAATATTATATTTCCCATTCAAAACCGTCTTTAGTGTCTTTTACTTTGATACCCATAGCTGATAATTTATCTCTAATTTCATCAGCGGTGGTCCAGTCTTTATTTTGTTTGGCTCTGATACGAGTTTCTAATAATAGATCGACAACATTTTTAAGAATTTCGTCATTTCCTGAGTTTGACTCCCCTCCTTCTAATTCTAATCCAAGAACATCTTTTATCAACTCATTAAATAAAGTTTTTAGTTTGTCTAAATCTTCATCATTGATAGTTTCTGTTCCTGCAAGTATATTGTTAATTGATTTAACTCCATCAAATAAATGTGCGATAAGAATAGGCGTATTCAAGTCGTCATTAAGAGCGGCATAGCATTTTTCCTTTAATTCAGTAACATTGATTGTTGAGTTGTCTGATATTTGGATTTTATCAAGATTCGATAATGCTTGCATTAATTTTTGAAATCCTTTTTCTGATGCCTTAAGTGCTGTATTTGAGAAATCTAAAGGACTGCGGTAATGAGCTTGTAGCATAAAGAATCGAACAGTCATTGGAGAGTATGCTTGATCTAAGACATTGTTATCTCCGCTAAACATCTGTTGAAGAGTGATGAAGTTGCCTAAAGATTTTCCCATTTTCTGACCATCGATAGTGATCATATTGTTATGAATCCAATATTTTACAGCTTCTTCTCCGTATGCACCTGTAGTTTGAGCAATTTCACATTCGTGGTGTGGGAATTGTAAGTCGAGTCCTCCTCCGTGTATGTCGAACTGTTTGCCTAGGTATTTTTGTCCCATTGCAGAACATTCAAGATGCCATCCAGGGAAACCATCACTCCATCTGCTTGGCCATCTCATGATATGTTCTGGTGCTGCTTTTTTCCATAAAGCAAAGTCAAGACTGTTTTTCTTTTCTGACTGTCCGTCAAGATCACGAGTATTTGCCTGAAGTTCTTCGATTTTTCTACCTGAAAGTTTTCCGTAATTATGTTTTTTCGAGTATTCTAAAACATCAAAATATACGGATCCGTTACTTTCGTATGCAAATCCATTTTTAATTAATTTTTCAATTAATTCGATTTGTTCTATGATATGGCCAGAAGCATGAGGTTCTATACTTGGAGAAAGCACATTTAAATCGTCCATATCCTTGTGGTAGCGATTCGTGTAGTGTTGTGCTATTTCCATTGGCTCTAATTGCTCCAATTTGGCTTTTTTTGCAATTTTATCCTCCCCTTCGTCTGCGTCGTCAACAAGATGACCTACATCGGTTATGTTTCTTACGTATCTAACCTTGTATCCGATATGATTAAGATATCGAAACCATAGGTCGAAGCTTATAGCTGATCGAGCATGTCCTAGATGTGCGTCTCCATAGACAGTAGGTCCACAAACGTATAGTCCAACATGTGGAGGGTTTATTGGTTCAAATCTTTCCTTTGATCTGGAAAGAGTATTGTAAATATTCAATTTTGATTCCATTTCTACAAAATTATATGCAAATGTAAAATTATAAAAAAGATAAGAATACAGTTGTTCTGTATTTAAGAAAATATTATAGAGATAATATGTGTCAGGTGGTTTTTGAAATTTAGCAACAACAGACTTCACAACCGCTTGCAAAGCGATTGAAGCATATGTGATTTTTGAATTCTATGAAAATATTAGATAAGTTTTTCATAAACTTGTTATGTTGCATAAATTACTGTATACAAAAAAGAGAATACTGTAAAGTACTCTCTTAGTTTTTTTGAGGTCTCTGGCGGACTCGAACCGCCGTAGATGGTTTTGCAGACCACTGCCTAGCCACTCGGCCAAGAGACCCTTTCTCCGTATCGGCGATGCAAATATAGGCATTATATTTTTAATATTCCAAATAAAAAAATGAATTATTTTAAAGTTTTTTTTCAGAAGCTTAGTATTCAGTGCCTATCGAGAAAGAGTTAAACTAACTTTTTTTATTTGTCCACCCATAGGAGGGTTTAATTTACTTAATTTGATAGTTGCTTTCTGTATTTCAGGGAAATTTTCATATAGCATATCGAGTACTCTTTCGCATACATGTTCTAGTAAATGGGATGTTATTTTCACCTCTTTACTTATCATTTCATATGCTCTTTGGTAGTTTAGTGCATCACCTATAAAATCTGTCTCGCATGGTTTAGCAGCATCATATTCTAATTTGACATACATTTCGAATTTGTTACCCACTATTTGTTCTTCTTTAAAGCATCCATGGTAGGCATAATATTCTAATCCTTCAAGTTCAATAATTGCCATTTTACACTTTTTTAAAAATTAGTATTGAATTGTTTATTTTAAAATTAAGGGTTGGATTATCACAATGTTATGAGATTTATCCAACCCTTAATAGTTTAATAATTAGATTTTTATTTCATTAAGAAATTAAAGTCGTCAGCATTTGTTAATTCATAAGCGTCTACACCATTTTTAAATATTCTACATGGTCTGTCGCCAATAAGAGATAGTTTGTCTCCTTCAACAAGGAACATTGTACCTTCTCTTAATCCAGCTACGTACATATCAGGATTAAGCACCATAAATTCGTTGATTCTATCTTCTCTAGTTTCACCTCCATGACCTTCTGGATTTTTATCCAAGTAGTGTGGGTTAATTTGGAATGGAATCATATTTAATGCATCAAATCCCATTGGGTCAATGATAGGCATATCATTAGTAGTCTTGATAGTTGGACAGCTTAGGTTCGAACCTGCACTCCATCCGATATAAGGAGCATTTTCAGACATAACTTTTTTTCTGATAGGTTCAGTCAGATTGTACTTGTGTACTAAATGAAGTAGGTTCCATGTAGATCCACCGCCAACGACAATAGCTTCGGCTTCTTCAACTGCTTTTACTGGATCTTCAAAATGGTGAATTGAAACGATATCATGACCGATTTCGTTGAATCTTTCTTTTACCTTTGCTTCGTACTCATCGAATGACATAGTAACACCTGCGTAAGGAATAAATAGAGCTTTAACTGATTTATCTCCTAAGAATTCTTTAATATTATTTTTTGGGTAATCAAGGTATGCCTCACCTGGCATAGTTGAATTGCTTATTAAAAGTAATCTCATTTTATTCAAATATTTAGATTGTTTATTTCCTAGTTCAAAGAAAATAAAAACTTGTCACAAAAGCCAATTGAACCTATGTATTTTAAAATATATTTATCCAAATAAGTTTGTGTGTTTTTTGAAATAATTTACTTTTAGTTTGCTAATAATGAGCCTTTGAGATTATGGAATAACAAATTTTATTAGTTTGTTATTGTAGTGGTAAAAAAATAAATAGAGTATATTTTTATTATCTGGTATAATAAAAAAAAGCAAATAGGAAACACAGTCTTATTTGCTTTTTTCGTGAAGTATTGATAGTTACTAGCAAGTAACTAATGTACCAATATTTTCACCACTTAATAGTTTGTTCAAATTACCTACTTCATCCATATTGAAAACAATAATATCAAGTTTGTTTTCTTTACACATTGTAGTAGCAGTTAAGTCCATTATACGAAGATTTTTTTCATATAATTCGTCGAAGCTGATAGTTTCAAATTTCACTGCATTAGGATTTTTTTCAGGGTCAGAATCGTATACTCCATCTACTCTGGTTCCTTTAAGCATAGCATCTGCTTCTATCTCGATTCCTCTAAGAGAAGAACCTGTATCAGTAGTGAAATAAGGATTACCCGTACCAGCAGCAAAAATAGTTACATAGCCTTGGTTTAGATATTCAACAGCTTTTGCTTTAGAGTAAAATTCACCAATTGGAGCCATATTTATAGCTGTTAATACTTTGGCTTTGCAATCAGCAGAGCTAAGAGCAGATTGTAGAGCAAGACTGTTAATTACAGTAGCCAACATTCCCATAGAATCACCATTGACTCTGTCAAAACCTTTTGCCGCTCCGCTTAAACCTCTAAAGATATTACCACCACCGATAACAATGGCAACTTGTACTCCATTGTCAGCAGCTTCTTTGATCTGTTTTGCATATTCTGCAAGTCTTTCGGAGTTTATACCGAATTTATCTTCTCCTGCAAGAGATTCGCCGCTTAATTTTAATAATATTCTTTTGTATTTCACTTTTATTTAATTTTATTTTTTTGCAAACTTAATAATACCTATTGCATTATCAAATTGATTATAGGATAAGTAGCAAATAATATTTTTTATTGATTTTGTATTATTTCGATCTAAATTTTAAACTTTTTGGAACTAGTATTGATTTTATCTTATAAAAAGTCGCTCTGTTTAATGATTATAGAATCTTAAAATGAATAAAGTATCGTCTAAATATCAGTATTTTAATATTACTTAATATTATTAAACTGGGATATATGTAGGGTTTTAAGTTCAATGTTTATTGGGTGTTCAGTAAATATTATACAGCATAAGTAATTTGGCATTAATTGGAGAGCTTTGATTATATGTGCCAATTTTATTAACTGATTAGTTTCCAAAATTCTTTCCCTTTTTTCTAAAAGTCTGTAATTTAAATATTGTAGTGTTTTATTTAACGAATTTTAGATGATTGGAAGGTATTTGTTATTAATAATATTATTAAGCATATCCCAACTTAGTTTTTCCCAGTTTGAATTTAGTGGCGAGATACGTCCTCGAATGGAATTAAGGAATGGATATAGAACTCCTTTAGATATTGATAAGGACGGTACATCATTTATATCTCAAAGGAACAGATTGAATTTTTATAGTAGTTCCAAAAAATATTCTTTGATGTTGCGAGCTCAGAATTTTTTGGTTTGGGGAGGAAATGATGGAATAACTGAATCGAGTAATGAAGAGATAAGTTTTCATGAAGCCTGGATTGAGTTCAATATCAACAGGAAGATTAAGTTGAAAATAGGTAGACAGGAGTTAGTTTATGATGATTCTCGTATACTAGGAAATTTGGATTGGTCACAGAAAGCAAGTAGTCATGATCTATTTTTATTGAAAATGAAACTTAAAAGTGGCATCGAATGTCACTTAGGGGGAGCATTGAATAGTGATTCAGAAAATGATTCGGAAAAGCCATATAAGCTTGATAGATATAAGTATTTACAATATTTATGGCTGCATAAAAAGGATATGAAATATTATATTAGTTTATTGTTTATGAATACTGGATTTTCTACTTCGGATAATCCAAATATGGAGAAAATAAACTATTCTCAAACTTTTGGTTTTCATAGTCATTATTTTGTGAATAATGACTTTTTTGTAAATCTATCAGCTTATTCCCAAATAGGTAAAGATGTTAAAAATCATAGTATTGAATCGTATTTGCTTAGTTTAGAGGCAAGATATAAACCAAATAGGAATTTAGGGTTTAAGCTTGGAGCACAGATGATAACTGGGAATGATTCAATTATTGGAGTCGAAAATACAAAAAGCACAAATAAAGCTTTTAATCCTTATTTTGGAAGTAATCATGAGTTTTATGGTCATATGGATTATTTTTTTAACAAGAATCACTATAATTCACTCGGACTTTATGATTATTATATAGCTGTTAATTTTAAGAGGCAAAAATTAAATAGTGAATTAGAGATTCATTTTTTTCATTCGTTCGGTAAAATTAAGAGTTATGAGGGTTTATATTGGGCTAATTATAATAGGGAACTGGGTTATGAATTAGATTTAAGTTTAAAGTATAATTTTAATCTAAAATATAGCCTTAATTTTGGAGCGAGTTGGTTTTTCGAGACTACAAGTTTTAGAAAATTAAAAAATATTGATTTTATGGATTCCTATCAATCATATTATTATGTGATGTTGAGCTTAACACCTCAATTTAGCTTTAGAAAATCGAACTATTGATTATAACAGAAAATAAAATTGTGAAATGTATCATTATTAAAGTCTTAAACTGATTATTAAATTGTTTAATTTAGAGTAGATAATGATTTCTAGCTTAAAAAAAAGGACTTATCAACAATTTGTTAATAAGTCCTTTTTTGTATTAATTACTTACAATAATAATTAATTATTTTCTCTATAGATTTTTGGCAAACGGGACAAAATATACGTGTCGATGTAGATTTCATATTGCAGTTTTGATATGGAGAATATATTCCTTTTGCTAGATATCCCCCACCCTCGAAAGCTCCAACTTTTGATTTGTTTTCAGGAGTTCGAACTGTAGGTATTTTTGTGTTTTTATTAATCATATTTTTCCATTTGGACTCAAAATTTACCATTGTAGTAATATTTGGCTCCCAGGGTTCAACTTTTAGATTATAAAAATCATTATAAGCTACACTTGAATTATAGTATTCATCTGCCAAACCTGCTAGTCCATGACCTAATTCATGGGTTGCAACTTCTTGTGTTTTATAATTATCAGAAGAGCATGAAGTATAATAGTTATAGAAACCACCCCCACCATATTTATCTGTATTGATTAGTACGTAAATGTGGTCATATGGTACATTAGAGGCATAGTCTGCCATTGATTTGAGATCAAAACTTGTTAAGTATCTTTCTACATCAAATGTATAGAAGGTGAAATTAGTAGCTGTATTTTTATAAATATTTTTGCCTGGAATATCTGTGCCTGATTCTGTTGAAGTAGATTTTATAGCATAGATATTGAAATCTTTTTTTCGAGATTTGAATGGTTCTGCTTCAAAGATGTAAGATGATACTCTTTTAACATCCTTAATGAATTTATCCATTTCCTTTTCTGTATATCCTTCTGCTATGAAGGCAATATCAACAGCTTTATTAGGATTTTTGTTACCTGATATTTTTATATATTCTGCTTTTAGGGGCGCCTCTTTTCTGATAAAATAATCTTTGGGATCAATAGTAGTTTCAAATATTGGAATTCTATTACCTTCCCAATTTAGTGACTTAACTACAAATTTTACTTTCTTTTTAGGGAATGGACAAATATTGACAGTGTAGAAAGCTTTTTCTTGAGTTTTTGCCTCATTCGTACTTTGCCATTCTTCGAAAAGAGAATTGAAACCTCTGCTAAATATTAATTTATTTGTTGAAATATCATATAATTCATACGAAAAATTCCCATAATTAAAATTATCAATAAGGCTATTGTGATTTCCACTCCAATGTTTTTCTTGTTTTAGTTCTTGTAGAATAACTTTTTCGCTTTTATTATTACCAGATAGGTAATAGTCAATTCTAAGGGTTTTGTTTTCGAAAAAATCATCGAATTTTATATTCGTATTTTGCGCATAGATTTTAGGTGATATCCATATCAAAAAACAAAAAAGGATGGATTTTAATACAATTTTTTTCATGAAATTGAGATTTAGTTTTATGGTTTTATCTAAATGGTATGTTTAGTTGATTCGGTTAAGATGTTTGATTTTAAGGTATTTTAATTCGATATTTCTTCTCACAGATATAGATATTTCTATCTTGGGTTTCGTATTTGGCAACTATATTAATGATAGTATCTAAATTCTTATTAAAATAGAATTGTTTTCTAGCCACCCCGTTAATTGTTTTTAGAGCTTTGGCTTTGTAAGGAATATATTTGTTATTAAGAAGGTCGGTTATGTAGAATGCTACTTTTTTAGAATAGTTTGAAAGTTGTAATTTTATTTTCACAGATTTATGGGTTGTAAATTGTTCTACTTTAATTTCAGGATAATTTGTTCTGATTTTACCATTCAATTTGTATTCTATTAGTCCCTTTCCAGGGCTACCTTTTTTATAGTCTACTTCAGACCATATTTTTCCAGATTTGTAAAACCTCTTCTGAGTCCCGTCTTTATTACCATGAATATAATTATTTCGGTTATACAATTCTCCTGAAGGATAGAATTTCTTTGCAATTCCATTTTTAAGATTATTTTCATAAATAACGAGGTCACTTAGCCTACCACTTTGATAGTATATCTTTGAAATACCGTTTTTCATACCATCAACCATTTCGGCTTCATGAATTAATATATTTCGGTCATTATACTCTCTGAATACTGATATTCCATTTTCTTTTTTTGTAATTTGCGAATTATGATTCTTTTTACTAGGAAAACAGGATAGGCATATGCATATAAATATAAAAGAAAAATACTTCATTTAAATTCGTTTAGGTTTGGGTCTTAACTTGAATCAAAGAGAGTAGTAGGAATAAACTTCTATTGATGTTCAATCCTTTAAATTTAAATTATTTATTTATATAATAAAATAATATATTAAAATATTATGAAAAATTAGTGTAAAAAAAAACCAAACTGAAATTTCAGTTTGGTTTTTCTGTATATTATATGATTTCTATTAAGAAAGTTTTTTCTTAACTTCAACTTCTTCATATGCTTCAACGATATCACCAATTTTAATATCATTGTATTTTTCAATATTAAGACCACATTCGTATCCTTTAACAACTTCTTTAGCATCATCTTTGAAACGTTTCAATGAGCCTAGTTCACCTGTATAGATTACGATACCATCTCTAATAAGTCTAACTTTGGATGTACGTTTGATTTTTCCTTCCTTAACCATACAACCAGCAATAGTTCCAACTTTGCTAATTTTGAATATTTCACGAACTTCAACGGTTGCTGTGATTTCTTCTTTGATTTCAGGAGCAAGCATACCTTCCATTGCAGATTTAAGCTCTTCAATAGCATCGTATATAATAGAATAAAGTCTGATATCTATTTCTTCATTTTCAGCAAGTTTACGAGCTCCAACCGAAGGACGAACTTGGAAACCAACGATAATTGCATTCGAAGCAGTTGCTAACATAACGTCTGATTCAGAAATCTGACCTACAGCTTTATGAATAACGTTAACCTGAATCTCCTCAGTCGAAAGTTTGATAAGAGAATCAGATAATGCTTCGATAGATCCATCCACATCACCTTTAACAATTACATTTAATTCTTGGAAATTACCAATTGCAATACGACGGCCGATTTCATCAAGAGTGATATGTTTCTGAGTTCTAAGTCCTTGTTCACGTTGTAATTGTTCTCGTTTGTTGGCAATACCTCTAGCTTCACGTTCATTTTCCATGATATTGAAGTTATCACCGGCTTGAGGCGCACCATTCAAACCTAAAATTAATGCAGGTTCAGAAGGTCCAACTTTATCAATTTTAACATTTCTCTCGTTGAACATTGCTTTAACGTGACCAGTGTAGCTACCAGCAAGAAGGAAGTCTCCAACTTTTAGTGTACCAGCCTGAACAAGTACAGTAGAAACATATCCACGACCCTTGTCAAGAGAAGATTCGATTACAGAACCAATAGCTCTTTTGTCTGGATTTGCTTTAAGTTCAAGCATTTCAGCTTCAAGAAGCACTTTTTCAAGAAGGTCTTCAATATTAATACCATTTTTAGCTGATATTTCTTGACATTGATATTTACCACCCCAATCTTCAACTAGGTAGTTCATATTAGCAAGTTCTCCTTTAATTTTTTCAGGATCAGCACCTGGTTTGTCAATTTTATTTATTGCAAAAACGATTGGAACACCAGCAGCACTTGCGTGGTTGATAGCTTCAATAGTTTGAGGCATCACGTTGTCATCAGCAGCAACAATAATAATTGCGATATCTGTAACTTGAGCACCACGAGCACGCATAGCAGTAAATGCCTCGTGACCAGGAGTATCAAGGAATGTTATTTTTCTACCATCTTCAAGAGAAACATTGTATGCACCGATATGCTGAGTAATACCACCAGCTTCACCAGCAATTACATTAGCACGGCGAATATGGTCAAGAAGTGAAGTTTTACCGTGGTCAACGTGTCCCATCACAGTAACGATAGGTGGACGTTCGTGTAAATCTTCTTCTTTATCTTCTTCTACCTCAATAGATTCTTGGAGTTCAACACTTACAAATTCAGCTTTAAAACCAAATTCTTCAGCAACAATAGCGATAGTTTCAGCATCAAGACGTTGGTTGATAGATACAAAAAGACCTAATCCCATACATGTACCAATAATGTCAGTAACAGGTACCTCCATCATAGTAGCAAGTTCATTAACAGTTACGAATTCTGTTAATTGTAGAACATTCTTTGTTGCTTCGATTTGTTCCTCACGCTCCATTGCTTTGGCAGAAGCGATTTCTCTTTTTTCTTTTCTGTGCTTAGCACCTTTAGATTTTCCGCCTTTAGAAGTAAGTCTAGCTAAAGTGTCCTTTATTTGTTTTTGAACATCTTCTTCGCTAACCTCTTTCTTAACGTTCTTTTTCTTTTTAAGTTTTTTAAACTTATTTCTATCTTGATTTTGACCTTGGTTATTGTTGTTTTTATTTCGGCCTCTATTGTTTTTGTTTCCTTGTTGGTTGTTATCGTTGTTGTTACCTTTCGAAGCGTTAATATTTACTTTTTCGCCATCTTTTTTGATGCGTTTACGCTTTGTTTTATTTTTATTTGTTGAGCCTTTTTTCTCAACAGGTAATTCGATTTTACCAACTACAGTAGGTCCAGATAATTTCTGAGTAGAAGATTTGAATACTTCATCTTTACTTTCCGATTTAGAAGTATTTTGAGTATTAGGTTTCTTCGGAGTTTTATCTTTCGAAGAACCTTTATCATCATTTCTTTTACGGTTATTATCTGCTTTATGGGAAGCTGGCTTTCTAGACATTTTCTTTTCCTTTCTCTCCGCTTCTTTCTCAGCTTTTGTCTTTTTCTTTGGTCTGGTTTTCTGATTTAGTGCATCTAAATCAATTTTTCCAACAACTTTTAATTCCTCAGAACCATCTTTCAGCTTCTCATCTTTTTTCTCAGGCATGTCTGAACTTAATTTAATTTCTGGTTTAGCACCTGTATTTCCTCCTGCTGTATGCATATCTTTATTCTCTTCGCCCTTTGTTTCCTTTGTCTTTTTTGTAGACTTAGGACTAACTTTCTCAGAATTTTCAGTTTTGGGTTTTTCAACTTTTTCTGATTTAGTTTTAGGCTTATTTTCTATTTTTCCCGTATTTGGATTATTATCTACTGTATTTTCAGGTTTAGATTTTTCATTTGGTTGCTCTAAATCTATTTTACCTACAACTTTTAGCTTTGATTTAGGAGGCGCTGTTTTTTCAGCAGAACTATCAGATTTAGTTTTTTCTTTATCTGATTTTTCGTTTGGTTTTTCACTTGTTTCATCTTTTTCGATAGAAACCACCTCTTTTTTCTCTCTAGCGCTTTTAAAGCTAACTTTTTCCGACTCCTTTTTAAGATGATAATCAGAACTATATTCCTTAGCCAATATATCATAAGCCTCTCCTGAGACCTTGGTATTTGGGTTAGAATCCATTTGAATTCCTTTTTTATTAAGGAATTCAACTATTGTAGAGATACCTACGTTAAATTCTCTTGCTAACTTACTAAGTCTTATGTTCTTGTTGAGTTTTCCCATATTGTAAACTTAACTATTAAAACACCACCCGAGCCCTTAAGCTATACTAAACCATGTTATTTCATAAACTAATTAAATTCTTTGTTTCATAATTAATTTATTATTTTGGTTTCATTGTTGAACAGCATAACTATAAATTTCAAGCAGTAGTACCATTAATTATATGCATTTCCAAATTTGTATAAAATTATTCAAATTCGGATTTAAATATATTCAAAATCTCATTGATTGTTTCAACTTCGAGATCTGTACGCTTTTCAAGATCTTCAACAGATAATTCCAATACGCTTCGGGCTGTATCACAGCCTATCTTCTTAAGTTCATCAATTATCCATCCTTCAATCTCATCAGTAAATTCAGAAAGATTCACATCTTCTTCACCTTCTGGTTTTTCGCGATAAACATCAATTTCGTAGCCTGTTAATTGGCTTGCAAGTTTTATATTTTGACCTCCTTTACCAATTGCTAACGAAACTTCTTCTGGTTTAAGGTAAACATCAGCTTTACCTTCTTCGTCACGAACCTCAATAGAGCTAATTTTAGCTGGATTTAAAGCTCGTGTTATATATAATTGAACATTCGAGGTAAAGTTAATTACATCGATATTTTCATTTTTTAATTCTCTTACTATACCATGAATTCTAGAGCCTTTCATACCTACACATGCACCCACTGGGTCTATTCTTTCATCGTAAGATTCAACTGCTACTTTAGCTCTTTCTCCTGGAGAGCGAACAATTTTTTTGATTGTTATTACTCCATCAAAAATTTCAGGTACTTCTAGTTCGAATAATCTTTCTAGGAATACAGGAGATGTTCTAGATACAATAATTAAAGGACTGTTATTTTTAACTTCTACTCTAATAACTACTGCTCTAACTGTTTCTCCTTTTCTGAAGAAATCAGATGGAATTTGCTCATTTTTAGGCATGATTAGCTCATTGCCTTCATCATCAAGCAATAAGATTTCTTTTTTCCAGATTTGGTAAACTTCACCTAGGACTATTTCACCTATTTTATCCTTATAATTGTTATAAATATTATCTTTTTCTAATTCAAGAATTCTGGAAGCTAAATTCTGACGTAATGTTAAGATTGATCTTCTTCCGAAATCCAAGAATTTAACCTCGTCAGTAACCTCTTCGCCTACTTCATAGTCATCATCTATTTGTTTGGCTTCACTTAGAGGTATTTGTAGATTTTTATCTTCAAGGTCTTCATCGCGTACAACTTCTCTATTTCTCCATATTTCTAAGTCTCCTTTGTCAGGATTGATAATTATATCGAAATTTTCGTCAGTACCATAATTCTTAAGAAGCAAGTTTCTGAAAACATCTTCTAGAACGCTCATCATGGTTGCGCGATCAATGTTTTTTAATTCCTTAAATTCTGAAAAAGTATCTATAAGATTCATAAGAATATTTTTTTCTATTTTGTTTCTTTGTGTAATGACACTTAGAAAACAATTATGTCTTTTATTTCTTTTATTTCCTCGAATTTGAATTCCAACTCTTTTCTTATCAGCTCTTTTCTTTTCTTGCCTTCGAGTTTTATTTTTTCTTCAAATTCTATTTTTATACCTACTTGGTCATCAACCTCTACCAGTTCTCCTTTGTACTTTTTTCCATCGGCACTAAGAATTTCAACTTGCTTGTTCAGGTTTTTATGGTATTGTTGGATAACTTTAAATGATTGTCCAATCCCGGCTGAAGCAACTTCTAGTTTGAAATCTTCTACTTCTCTATCTAGATGTGATTCTATTTTTCTGCTAATTTCTGCACAAGTTCCGATATTAACACCTTGCATACTATCGATAGAAATTGAAATATCATTGCTTGTTGATACTTTTATATCTACTAGATATAGCTCTGTATCTTTAAGAATGTTTTCTGTTATTTCTTTAAGCGTATTTCTTTCAATCATAAATCATTTTATTTCAATAAAATAGGGGACTGAATGTCCCCTAATAATTGCCGTCCGCTTGCTTTTCGTTGCAAAAGTAATGATAATAGTTTAAAAAACAAAATATCCAATTCTAAATAATTGGATTCTAATAATTAAAGAATTTATCATTTTTGTATTATTGGCTTTTAATTCATTATGTTTTTTAAAATTTTATTGTCAGTTGTTTTTAGTTTTTTCTATTGGATGTATTTTTATGTAACTCATCGTTATAGTTGTTTTATATTTTAGAGGCTGATTATTTCTTGTGTTCTAAATTTTAAGATAAATTTGTAGTATTATTGTTAAATTATTAATTGGTAAAAAAAAGAACATAGATGAGTGCTATTGATGTAATTATTGTTATTCCGCTAGTTTGGTTTTTATATAAGGGGTTTTCGAATGGTTTGATTATTGAATTGACAAAGTTATCTGCTTTGATACTGGGTATTTTTGGAGCTATAAATTTTTCTGATTATACAGCTGATGTTCTTATGTCTCGCTTCGAGTTTAATCCTCAATATATTGGAGTTGTATCTTTTGCAATTACATTTATAGGTATAATTATCCTTGTCCATTTTGCAGGTAAGGCTTTAGATAAAATGATTGATGCAGTGGCTTTAGGTACCTTAAACCGATTGTTGGGAATGATGTTTGGTCTGCTAAAAGCTGTGTTGATAGTTAGTATGATAGTCTATTTTTTTGATAGTATAAATACTAAATTTGATATGGTTTCTGTTGATTCGATACAAGGCAGTAGGCTTTTTAAGCCTATGTTGGAGGCTGCAAACAGAATATTTGAATTTTTTAATTCTGAAAATCTATCTTCAAATATAATGAACTTAAGTAGTTAGTTTTTTTGTTTTGATTGTAATCTGAATAATTAAAAAAGAGAAGAATCATTTGTGTGATTCTTCTCTTTCTTTATCTACTTAATGTTCTTCCGTGTGTATAACATATGTATAAGTCCATCACTTACACCTATTTTTGGCATATGTATAATCTGAGATTTGGACCATTCCATTATGCTTAAAAATATTGTTAAGGCAGGAATAATTACATCTGCACGGTCAGGATTCATATCATAATTAAGGATTAGGTCATCAGTAGAATATTGTTTTAGCTCCTCGGAAATGTTAACCAATTGATTGTAAGTTAATTTTCTGTCATTGTTTTGACATTTCATTTTAGCTATTTTATTGATGTTTCCACCTGTGCCAATGATTTCAATTGATTTGCAAGGTGGTGCTATATCTAACAAACATTCTTTCAATCTTAAAAATTCGCCTTTAGGTACACAGTTTCCTACTAGTTTCAAAGTACCAATATTGAAGGATGCCGAAAACTCCACCTCTTTTTTTGAAAATAATGTTATTTCTGTACTGCCTCCACCTACATCTACGTATAGGTAGTCTTTATCAGGACTTAATTCTTCTGCTATTTGACTGTTAAATATTATGCTAGCCTCTTCCTTACCTGAAATAGATTCTATTTTTATATCAGTTTCTTCGTATATCTCTTTAATGATTTTTTTGCCATTTTTAGCTTCCCTTAATGCAGAGGTAGCACATGCCATATAATTACTGACTTCGTGTATATTTATCAGTATTTTAAAAGCTTTCATGGCTTCAGTTAGTTTATATTGCTTTTGTTTTGAAATTTCACCATGTATAAATGACTCAAGTCCTAATCTAATAGGAACTCTTAGAAGGGAGCATTTTCTATAGAATACTTTATTTTTTGTCTCGTATACATTTGCAATTAGAAGTCTTATTGCATTTGATCCAATATCTATCGATGCGAATTTTGTTTTTTTCATAAGCGTAGCGTTTTAATTCGATCCTCGGACTATAAACTTGCAGAATATAGTCTATTTGAATAATGACAAATTGGATTTGTCTGTATTTTGATTTATTCAATAATTATTTAAATGAAAATAAATATAGAAGTCAGGTTTGGTATACGTAAATTAGAATAGAAATAGAAAATTTAATATTATCAAACATGCCTTAAATACTACGATAAACTAATATCTGATTCTAGAATATATTTCAAATTACACTTTTTTTTCTAGGTTTGCAAAAAAAATATTTGATTAAAGAGCTTTCGGATATTTGTAGAAATAGATGTGCGAAATTATGATATTGTTAGCATGTTATGTTTATATGAACAATTGTTAAGTTTACTAAAATTAAGAGATTATGGAAAAAATGAATTATAATGAATGTATTGATTTTTTATTTGCTCAATTACCAGTTTTTCAGAGAGATGGTAAGAGTGCATATAAAAATGATTTGGGAACCACATTGGATTTGGATAAGCATTTTAATTCGCCACATAAGTCATATAAAACAATACATGTTGGAGGTACAAATGGTAAGGGATCGGTTTCTCATATGTTGTGTTCTGTATTGATGAAAGCTGGATATAAGGTTGGGCTTTATACTTCTCCACATATGCTTAGTTTTAGGGAGAGAATAAAAATTAATGGCGAGCAGATTGAAGAGTCTTATGTAACAGATTTTGTTAATAATTCGAATGATATTATTAAAAGTTTGCGACCATCTTTCTTTGAACTTACAGTGGCAATGGCATTTCAATATTTTAAAGATAAGAATATTGATATTGCAATTATGGAAGTTGGTATGGGTGGAAGATTGGATTCTACAAATATTATCACTCCTGAATTGTCTGTTATAACTAATATTAGTCTTGATCATGTTCAGTTTTTAGGTGATAGTATTGAAAAAATTGCACATGAGAAAGCAGGAATAATAAAAAACAATATCCCAGTTGTAATTGGTGAAAAACAAGAAGAGTCGGATAAGGTTTTTATTGATAAATCGGTAAAGGTTGGTACGGATATAATGTTTGCAAGCGATTATATTGAATTAGTTAAATATGATGAAGATATTAGAAAAACAAAATATAAGATAAAATCAGAGATTTTTGATTTAAAAGAAATTGAAACAGATTTAAAAGGAGAATATCAGATCAAAAATATTACTACGGCTTTGGCGGCAATGAAGAAGTTGGAACAGTTAGGATTTCAGATTTCGGAGGATGATATATTTGATTCGTTAAAATCGGTAATTTCTAAAACAGGTATTTATGGTAGGTGGCAATTATTGTCCGAGACACCTTTAACAATCTGCGATACAGGGCATAATAAAGCAGGTTTAGCATATATAATTTCACAATTAGAAAAAACAGATTATGAAAGTTTGCATTTCGTATTTGGAATGGTGAATGATAAGGATATAGATTCTGTATTGGAATTACTACCTAGGGATGCTAATTATTATTTTACACAAGCAAGTGTTCCTAGAGCCTTGGACGTTGACTTACTTTATGAAAAATCCATAAAGATTGGTTTGCGAGGAGAAAAGTATAAAGATTTGAAACAGGCTATAGATAATGCTAATAAAAATGCAAAATCAGGGGATCTTATTTTTATAGGAGGGAGTACTTTTGTAGTGGCTGATGCCTTGCATTTTTATATGTAATGATGATTTAAGTTGAATATATGATTTTTGAATATTTGCTTATAAATTTGAATTAAACTAAATTTGACATAAAATTTTACATAAGTATAATACGATATATTAAACTAGTGGATATAAGTATTTTATGTAGGATATTGCGGTTTTGAAAAAGTATATAATTTTGAAATATCAACAAATAAATAAACCTATGAAATTTTTTAAAAGCTTGAGTTTATTTGTGTTTGTTTTATCTATTGCTTCATGTAATATGAATAAAAAACAAGCCAAACAAGTAGAAGAAAGTCCTGCTGCAAAATTAGTAAAACAATATGCAGAGGTTGAATTAAAAACAGACATTTCTGTATTGAGTGAAAATCAGAAACAAATGCTTCCATTGTTAATGCAGGTAGCTGATATTATGGAAGAACTTTTCTGGAAAGACGCTATTGGTGACAAGTCTCAATTCTTAGGCAAACTTAAAGACGAAAACGAAATTAAGTATGCAAAAATTAATTATGGTCCTTGGGATAGATTAGATGGTAATAAAGCATTTATTGCAGGTTATGGAGAAAAACCAAAAGGTGCGAATTTCTATCCAAAAGATATGAAGAAAGAGGAATTTGAAGCCATTAAGAATGATGCTAAAACTAGCTGGTATACAAAAATCCTTAGAAAAGCTGATGGTTCTTTGGAAGTAGCTCCTTATCATGTAGTATATAAAGAACAAATTGAAAAAGCAGCATCATTGCTTAAAGAAGCTGCTAAATTAGCTGATGACGCTGGATTCAAAAAATATTTAAATCTTCGTGCAGAAGCATTGTTAACTGATGATTATTTAGCATCAGATTTAGCATGGATGGATATGAAGACAAATATGATTGACTTTGTGGTTGGTCCAATTGAAAACTATGAAGATGCATTATATGGTTATAAAGCTTCACATTCAGGTCAAATTTTAGTGAAAGATGCAGAATGGAGTAAAAAATTATCAAAATTTGCTTCATTATTACCAAAATTACAAGCAAGTCTTCCTGTTCCAGCTGAGTATAAAGCTGAAAAAGCTAATGCAAATGCTGATATGAATGCATATGATGTGATTTATTATGCAGGTGACTGTAATGCAGGAAGTAAAAATATTGCAATTAATCTTCCTAATGATCCACGTGTACACGCTAAGAAAGGTAGTCGTAAATTACAATTGAAAAATGCGATGAAAGCTAAGTTTGATAAAATCTTAGTTCCAATTGCTGATATGTTAATTGATGAATCACAATTAAAAAATATCACTTTTGATGCATTTTTTGAGAATGTAATGTTTCACGAAGTTGCTCATGGTTTAGGTATTAAATACACTTTGAAAGATAAGAAAATGGTGAGAAAAGTATTGGAAAATACTTACACTTCAATCGAAGAAGGAAAAGCTGATATTTTAGGATTATATATGATTACTAAAATGGCAGAATGGGGTGATTTAGATGCATCTAAATTGATGGATAATTATGTTACTTTTATGGCAGGTATTTTCCGTTCAGTTAGATTTGGTGCAGCTAGTGCTCATGGTAAAGCTAATATGATTCGTTTCTATTTCTTTGAAGAAAAAGGTGCTTTTGTTAGAGATGCAAAAACTGGTAGATATAAAATTGATTTCGAAAAAATGAAAGCTGCTATGATTGAATTAGGTAGAGAAATCTTAATAATTCAAGGTGATGGTGATATTGAAAAAGCTAAGAAATTGATTTCAGAAAAAGGATTTATTAGAGAAGCTCTTCAAAAAGATTTAGATAGAGTTAATCAAGCTGGTATTCCAAAAGATATTGTTTATAAACAAGGTTTGGAAGTATTAGGATTAAAATAATCTCTTGTTATATTATAAAAAAAAACCGAGTCGAATTTTCGACTCGGTTTTTTTTTATGTTAGTTTTGTCTTAGTTCTTAGTATCCTTAACAATAACATCATGTGCACCACCTTCGATTATACTAGTAGAGGAAACCAAAGTAAGTTTAGCTTCTTCTTGTAGCTCGTTAAGATTGGAAACACCGCAACTACACATTGTAGCTTTAATTTTTCCTACAGTTACGTTTAAGTTATCTTTTAATTTTCCTGCATATGGAACATAACTATCAACACCTTCTTCGAATTTTAAGTTACCAGAACCACCCATATCATATCTTTGCCAGTTTCTAGCACGGTTAGATCCTTCACCCCAGTATTCTTTAACGTAGTTGCCATTAATCATAAGTTTACGAGTAGGACTTTCGTCAAATCTTGCGAAATATCTCCCCATCATCAAGAAGTCTGCTCCCATAGCTAAAGCTAGAGTCATGTGGTAGTCCTGAACAATACCACCATCAGAACAAATTGGAATATATTCACCAGTAGCATCAAAATATTCATTTCTAGCATTTGCAACATCGATAAGAGCAGTAGCTTGACCTCTACCAATACCTTTTTGCTCACGAGTGATACAGATTGATCCGCCACCTACACCAACTTTAATAAAGTCAGCTCCAGCTTTGGCAAGGTACATAAAACCTTCCTTATCAACTACATTACCCGCTCCAACAAGAACATTTTTGCCGAAGTTTTCTTTTATGTATTTGATTGTTTCCGCTTGCCATTCAGAGTAGCCATCTGAAGAGTCGATACATAGAACATCTACCCCAGCTTCAATCAGAGCTGGAACTCTTTCGGCATAATCTCTTGTGTTTATACCTGCACCAACAACTAGGCTTTTGTTTTGGTCAAGTAATTCAACTGGATAATCTTTATGATTTTCATAATCTTTTCTGAAAACGAAATATTTTAGATTTTGATTATCATCAACAATAGGAAGAGTACTTAGTTTGTGTTCCCATATTAGGTCGTTTGCTTCACTAAGACTAATTCCATCTTTAGCGGAAATAAGTTCCTCGAAAGGAGTCATAAATTCAGATACCTTTTTATTTCTAGGATCTTTAGTCTCTCTGTAGTCTCTACTTGTTACCATACCTACAAGTTTTCCTGCAGGAGTTCCATCATTTGTGATGCCAATGGTTGAAAAGCCAGTTTCGTATTTTAACTTAAGTACATCCTCAAGAGTGTTCTCAGGCTTAAGGTTTGCTCTACTTTCTACAAATCCAGCTTTGTATTTTTTTACAGCTGAAACCATTTTAGCCTGCTCTTCAATTGATTGAGAACCAAAAATAAAAGACAATCCGCCTTCTTTTGCTAATGCAATAGCTAGTCCGTTATCCGATACTGACTGCATTATGGCAGATACGAACGGTATGTTTAATGAAATTTTTGGATCTTCTCCTTTTTTAAATTTCACTAAAGGAGTATTTAATTTAATATTGTCAGGGGTGTGATCTTTAGTTGTCAACCCTGGAATAATAAGGTACTCATTAAAAGTCCTTGAAACTTCGTTAATTATCTTTGCCATAACCTTTTGAATAAAAAATTTCACAAACTTACAAAAAACATTAATTCATTCAGCTTTTAGAGGCAAAAAAATTTATGTTTTTTTAAAAAAAGTAAATTAGCTTAGTTATATAGACATAGTTAAGACGATAAGAATTAAATTAGATTTGCTCATCTGAGGTTTAGTATATCGGTTATTTAGAGAGTTTTATTTATTATCATTTTTCGAATAATAAAATTGATAATGTGTCTAGTTTTATCATTGTGTTGAAAATCAAGGAGTATGCATTTTATTGTGTAATAAAAAATATTATAATAATTCAAAATCATTTTTGTAACTTAGATTTAGTTAGTTATGTAAAAATTAAAGACTTAGATATGGGATGGCAATTTTCTTATTTAATTTTGTCCAAGATAAAGCAAATAAATCCAACTGAGTTGTTAAACTGTTTGGGTTTTAAGAATCTGGAATTTGAAGGAAGACTTAAATTTATAGATGCTCTTAATGCTAAGAGCAAATTTATTTTTATGGGGTATATTGAAGATAATTTGGTTATAAGTGTAAAGAAGCTTCCTTTGGATATAATAAAGGATGAAGAATCTCATATGCTAGAGCTTTTATTTTGTTTATTTCCAAAATCCGAAGTTTGTTCTGTGTATCTTGATGTTGTGTCTCAAAAGTGGGGATACTGTTTGAGAAATAAAAAAGGAGTGATAAGAACTGTGTACAGTGAGAACAAAAACCAGATTATAGATAAAGGAAAAGCATTGAGTTTTGAGAAAGAGATAGACTTATATAATCTTGATGCGCAGGATTTGGATGACTTTAAATACAAAAATTTACCAGAACAAGAGTTTTTATTAAATTTGACAAAGAGTTTTTTAGGAAAACGACTAGATAAGTCAAATGATTTGATTGCAAATACTAAGTTAGATTTATTTTCATACAAACAGATACAGTATAAAAATCCTGAAAAAATAAGAGCTGTATTAAATAAGGATAAGAAGAAATGGTGGAATTTTTTTTAGTTAATAAAAGGTGAAAGTTTATCGTTGTTTTAACGATAGAAAAGATTCATAATATCTTTCACGAAAAATCGCCTATTTCTTTTACTTCCAGAGTATTCATTAACAATATTCAGTTTTAGAAATATTTTATTTATTTCATTTACCGCTTGAAAGCTAAGTTTGAGTTTTTTTGACATTTCTCCTATTGTTGACATTGGCGCATTGATAAGGCAATCAATAAAGCGAATAGCATTTTTATGTCCTTTTTGAGGGAATTCGCGAACAATTGTTGTTTTAATTTCTTGTTTAATTTTAATTAAGGACTCAAGTATATCGATTGATAGTTGTGCGCTCTCTTTCATCGCTGTTAAAAAAAACTTAATCCATTGTTCAATGTCATTTTTTACTCTTATAATACTTAGTCTATTGTAATATTCAAGTTTGTTTCTTTCAAGAAATTCAGAAATACATAGGATAGGATATTTCAGGTAGCCAAGACTTAGTATTTCGAAAAGGATAAGTATTCTAGCTGTTTTTCCATTTCCATCAAGAAATGGGAGTATATTTTCGAATTGATATAAAGAGAATGCCATTTTAATCATATTTGGTAATGCGAGGTCGTCATTTCTCCAAAAATGTTTAGCATCGTTTATCAATTTTTTTAATTCTGTTTTACTAGGTGGAATAAAATCTAAATTGTGATGTGAGTCATTTTTATCATTCAATCTTAATTTACCTCCAAATCTATATTTATTAGGTATGTTTTCATATAGTTTTTTATGTGCGTCCTTGATTAATTTTATGCTAAGCCTTTGTTTGTTGAGTTTTTTGCATGAATCAATCATTGTATCTACATGGTTTTTTAGCTCCAATTGATCTGCAAATAGAGGATTGTCCTTATTGTAATTTGGTGATAGTAGTTGAATGATATCAGCTTTGTTGCCTTCGAGTCGGCTCGAAGCTACGGCTTCCATTGAATAAAAATAAAGAATAAAATCTTCTATTTCAGGGTAAATCTTTGTAAATAAATTTAGTTGTCCCATGGCGAATACAGCTTCCTCAAGAATGATATTTATTTGTTTATCTTTCCATTCAAAACTTCTATTTATTAAAGAAAAACTTTGACTTTTGTATTCCTCTTTAAGACTTTGGTATTCGAAATTTTTATTCATCTCTTTTAAATTTTATTTTAATTAGAATGATCTTATTCAAATTAAATAGATTATAAATGAACATTCTGAATAAGAATACAAATATAGTATTTTAAATCGTTATTAAATTTCAGCTTGTATGTTCCTGTAAAAGAATCGAATATGATGTTGTTTTTAATTATATTCTCATAAATTCATTAAAAAATAATGATTCTCTCCATATATTCGGCGCCACAAAAATACAATATCTCTAAGATGTTTATTTCTATTGAAGAGATGAGCTGAGGAAAATTAAAAATTATAAAAATGTTAAAACGACTTTTATTTATCGCTATATTAATAAGTATGGGATTTTATGCAAAATCAGAAGGTTTTGCCGTAAATGCACAAGGTAATAAGCAAATGGGAATGGGGCATGTTGGAACAGCAATAAGACTTGGTGCTTCCAGTATGCAATGGAATCCTGGTTTGCTAGGTTTTATGGATAAGAAGTATGAATTTAGTTTGGGGGGTAGTTTTACTTTTATAAAAACTGAATTTACTGGTCCACAAGGGAAGGAAGAAAGTGATAATCCTATTGGAACACCGTTTTATTTTTATTCAGCAATGAAAGCTAGTGAGAAGTTAGCATTTGGTTTGGCTGTATATACTCCATTTGGGAATAAGGTGGAATGGGGTGATAAGTGGTCTGGCAGATATCTTGTTCAAGATATTGATTTGAAGGCAATTTTTATTCAGCCTACTGTATCATACAAATTAACAGATTGGCTAGGATTGGGAGCAGGTGTTATTATTGGTAAAGGAGATGTTGAATTAAACAAGGCTATTCCTTTGGGTAATTCAGATGGAAAAGCTACAATTTCAGGATCAAAGATAGAGTATGGATATAATTTAGGTCTTTATATTGAGGCTACAGATAAGTTGAATTTTGGTATTTCTTATAGATCAGGCATTGATGTAGAACTTGGAATGGATGATGGAGAGGTCGAATTTTCTGTCCCTCAGCCTTTACAAGCTATGTTCCCTAAGGGAGGTACTGCTGTAACTTTACCTTTGCCTTCAAGTTTAAATATAGGCGTTTCTTATGAGTTTAATGATAAATTAATTGTTTCTGCTGAAGTAAATTCTGTTAATTGGAGCGAATATGAATCTTTGGATTTTGATTTTGAGAATAATACTCCTGCTTTAAAGGATCAAAAGAATAAAAGAGATTGGGACAATACTTTGATTTATAGACTAGGTGCGCAATATAGGATGAATGAAAAATTAGATTTAAGAGCTGGTATATATTATGATGAAACTCCTACTAATAAAAAGCATTATTCTCCTGAAACTCCAGGAGCAAATAAGATAGGAATTTCAGCAGGGTTTAGTTATATGTTAACTAAAAATCTTTGTCTTGATGCTTCTTTATTGTATATGGAAGGTGAAAAAACAACAGCTTATGAAACAAGTAAAAATACTAAAGGAATGTATGAAGGGGATGATTTTGGAGGAGAATACAAAAACACGGGTTGGTTGCCAGGAATTGGAATAAGTTATAATTTCTAAATAAACACGAGCAAGTTTAAATTTCAGAATAAGTTTAGCTAATAACAATATGTAAACAATAGCATATTGCTTATTAGCTATTTTTTTATGCTCCCCAAGCTTCTCTATCAAGACTTCTGTAGTTTATTGCTTCTGCAAGATGGCAGGCGTTAATATTTTCGGAATTTTCCATATCGGCTATTGTTCTGCTTACTTTCAGAATTCTATCATATGCCCTAGCAGATAAGCCGAGTTTTTCCATAGCTTTTTTTAGTATAGAACTCCCCTCTTCATCAATCTTACAATGTTCAGAGATAAGTTTTGGTGTCATTTGAGCATTACAATGTATGTCTTCAAATTTTGAAAATCTGTTTGTTTGTATCAAGCGAGCTTTTTCAACTCTTAGTCTGACAGCTTCACTTGATTCAGCTACTGTAGTGTTTGATATCTCATCAAAACTAACAGGGACTACTTCAATATGAATATCAATACGATCTAGTAATGGACCGCTTATTTTACTTAAGTATCTTTGGACTACTCCTGGAGCGCACATACATTCCTTTTCTGGGTGGTTATAATAACCGCAAGGACATGGGTTCATTGATGAAATTAACATACACGAGGCAGGATAATTAACATTAAATTTGGCTCTAGATATTGTTATTTGTCTATCTTCTAGTGGTTGTCTCATTACCTCAAGAACAGTTCTTTTAAACTCAGGTAATTCGTCTAAAAATAAAACCCCATTATGTGCAAGACTTATTTCTCCTGGTTGAGGATAGGTTCCCCCTCCTACCAAAGCAACATCAGAGATAGTGTGGTGGGGATTTCTGAAAGGTCTTTGTGTAATAAGTGAGCTATTTCGATTTAATAGTCCAGCTACTGAGTGAATTTTTGTTGTTTCAAGAGATTCTACAAGAGAAAGAGGTGGTAGAATACCAGGAATTCTTTTTGCTAACATGGTTTTACCAGCACCAGGAGGACCAATCATAATAATATTATGACCACCAGCAGCAGCAATCTCGATAGCTCTTTTAACATTGTTTTGCCCTTTAACTTCTTTGAAATCATGAGGGAAACTATTTAGGTGAGCATAAAATTCAGCTCTGGTGTCTACGATTGTAGGAGAAAGTTCCTTGTCTCCCTTTACATAATCGATTACTTGTTGTATGTTATCAACACCAAAAACTTTAAGATTGTTAACTACTGCTGCCTCTCTAGCATTTTGAGAAGGAAGAATAATAGCATCATAATTTTCTTTTAGGGCTTGAATAGACATTGGTAGTGCCCCTTTCAAAGGAACAAGAGAACCATCGAGTGATAGTTCGCCCATAAACATTATTTTGTTTAAATCTAATTTACTCTCGATTTGTTCTGTTGACAATAAAATTCCAATAGCTAAAGGAAGGTCGTATGCTGATCCTTCTTTTCGAATATCAGCAGGAGCCATGTTTATTATTATCTTCTTTCCTGGAATTCTAAAACCAGATTCTCTTAATGCTGATTCTATTCTTTGTTGACTTTCTTTAACTGCGTTATCTGGAAGTCCTACTATGCTATATCTTGCTCCAGGAAAAACATTTACCTCTATAGTTATTGTAGTGGCATGAATGCCTTGAACTGCACTTCCATATACTTTAGTTAACATTTGTTTTAGATTAAGTTATTATTTGCTGAAAAATATATAGTGATTTGTTTAAAAGTTGTAAAAATAAATACACTAGAAATCACTTAATCTAATTTACAAAAAAATAATATTATTTGTCAAAATAAAAAAACAGGCTATGCATTATTAACTATAAGTTCATTTGTATTCTATATGTATTTATTAACCTTAATAGGTTGATGACGATACTTTTCTATTGACTTGGCTCTGTAAAGTAGTGTAAGAGCGTTGATGCCAGACCTGAATTCGTTTATACTCCTGAACCAGGATACATAGTTCTCTAAATATTTTGTAGCTACTCCTCTGAAATGTGAATGAACCCATTCATAAAATTGAGATTTATAGTTGTTTAGATTTTGTGAATTTAAAATATTTCATTGTTTTAAACTGAAATACCTGTGATTATAACCGTTCTCTTTTGAAAAATTAGAATATACTTTGTTCTTATCTGAAAAGAGTAATGATTTATCGAGTATAATTTTAGATAATTGCTTATTTAGTGTATTTGTTGAAAAAGTTTTGTTTGTAATATCGAATATATTGAAATTCCTATCTATGCCATATATCACAAAAATATTTTTCCTTTTTTTAATATTGAAATCAATATTACTTCCTTTAAATGACTCTTTTATTGATAAGTGTCCACTTTCTACTATTCCTGCTAGTTTTTTTGCCTTTGTGTGTTTTAAATTACTAATAAATCTATGTCTCCACCTAAAGGATGTGTTTTTATGAATACCGCAATTTTCTGCAGCTTCGTTAATTGTAAGCCCCTCTTTTAAGCAATTTGCATAATCTAACCAATGCCCCTTTCTGCGAAGTCTTGCAAGTGGTGTGTTGCTAAGACTATTAAAAGTTTTTTTACAGTTTTTACATTGATATCTTTGTAAATCATTTCTGATTCCCCATTTTACCCATAGTTGTGATTTACAGAATGGACATGATAATAATGATTTGTCTGTTTCTAGTATGTTTGCTATTTTTTTTGATCTTACCCTTTTATCTACTTCATCCCTTAATTTAGTGAATTGTGAAATTTTGATTTTGTGTACATTATCTATCATCTTCCTGAATTCTTTTGTTTCCATAGTGGTTCTTTTTTAAAGTTGTAAAATCTACCCTTAACGGTGAAAAATATAAGAGAAAATTAATATGAGTTCCTGTCTATTGTACGATTTAGGAAATAAAAGTGTTCAGTTTTTTTTAATAAAAACACAATGATGACGACTATTTGTTTGTAGTTATAAATCTGATAGCTTATTTAATTGAATATTTCAGTCGTGGATTGTTTTTGTTTATAGGAAATCTACCCTTAACGGTGAAATAATATTAAAAGCTATGAATAATAATACTGAGAGATTAGTTGTGCTCCACAAAGGAGTTATTGTTGTGTAAATTAGTCGTTTAGAGTTTGGGTGATTAAATTTGCGTAGACTCTAGAATAGCATAGATTATGCAATCTCTTTAAATTTGATAATTAACAAATCTACCCTTAACGGTGAAATAATATTTGGAAAATTTCATCTATATTTTGAGAGAAAACCTATTTTTATTTAGTCTAAAAAGCATTCAAAATATTACACCTTAAACTATTCTATTGTTTGTTTAGGTATATATCTAAATAATATATTTATAATTAAATAGATTTAGATTGATTACTATATTAAAATATTATAAATTTATTTTATTAGTTCCGATTGGTTTATTAACAAATATCATAATTATGAGTAATATTGTTCAGTTGTATAAATTTATATTTTTTTTAATATTTATAATTTTCACGGCTGATATATCTGCTGATAATCTCAATACTGGAGCGAGAGCCAAGGCTTTAGGAAATGCAAAATTAGCTTTAGTAGATCAATGGTCTTGTGTAAATAATAGGTCATTAATATGTCGGTTAGAAGGGAATGGAGTCTGTGCTAACTATCAGAATTGTTTTGGTGTTAAAGAATTTTCATGTCAATCTATTTGTGCCTATATGTCTAAGACTAGTATGGGTTTATCCATTAATTTTGAGAGATTTGGCGAGACAACATATTCCGAAGAAAAACTTGGTTTTTCCTATTCTAAACAATTAGGACCTAGAGTATTTTGTGGTATTGGAATTAATCTGAATAGAAAGAGAGCTGTTCTAGATGATAAAATGCTTAATGTTGCCAGTTTTGATTTCTCAATGTCTCATTATATAGATAAAAATACACTTTTAGCCTTTCAAGTTGTTAATCCAACAGAGGAGTATTTTGTTGTTAGTGAAGATAAAGAACCTGTAGCAAGCTTTATTAGTGTCGGTATTTCTCGGATATTTTCAAATAAGAGTTTAGTGATAATTGAAACGGAAAAAGAATTGAATTCCAAACTATTATATAAGTTTGGAATTGAATATGCTATAGCAGAGCATATGTTTTTACAAGCTGGTTTTCAGACCCATCATTCTAATATTAGCATGGGTTTGCGTTATGAATATCATGATTTTATTTTTAATATAGCATTTGTAAAACATCCAAAACTTAATTATTCAACCGTCGGCACAATTGTTTATAAGATATAAAATATAGTCTTATGTTAATTAAATATATCTTGATTATTTGTTGTGTTAACATCCTTATTACTAAAGAAATATTTTCACAGAATGAGCTTAATAGATCTCAGATAGTAGAACGACTTATAGAACGTTGGGGTGAAAGAGAAAATCTAAATACAGATGAGATTGAAGAATTGAACCAATACGTAAATAAACCTGTTAACATAAATAGTTTAAAAGAATCAGAACTAAGTAATATACCAATATTGAACGAACAGCAGGTAGTTGAAATAATTAAGTATAGAGAAAAAGTCGGTAAAATTCTTTCGATATATGAATTCCTTTATTTGGATAATTTTCCATTTTCTACTGTCAAATTACTTAGTTATATGTTGGTTTTTGAAGATACAGAATCAGGAGGAATAAATATTAAAAAGCAGTATGGGGATTGTTTGCATAAGTTCGTATTTAATAATAAAGATAAACCTTCAGCATATCAAGCTAGTTCGTTTTATTATTCAGTAAAGACTAGAGGTAGTGTAGATAATAAATTGAAGTATAATTTTGTAGCTGAAAATGATATAGGTGAAGATTTTTTTAATTCCAATAATAAGAGAGGATTCGATTTTTATTCTGCTTATTTGTCGTACACAAACAAAAGAACAAAATTAATCATAGGAGATTATCATATTGCCAATGGTCAAGGCTTAGCTTATTGGACTAATTATGGTGGGGCAAAAAGCTCTTTGAGTATAAATAATTGTTATAAATCCCCAGGAATAAAAGGAAAGAATTCAACGGAGGAGAATATTTTCTTAAGAGGTATAGCTATCAGAAGAAATTTAAGTAGAAAGATAAGTTTAATATCATTTTATTCTAATAAAAAGAGGGATGCAAGTTATAATAATTCACCTACCAATCCATTTTATAAATTACAAAATACTGGTTATCATAGATCAAAAACTGAGAAATTGAATAAATCAGCATTGCGAGAGCAAACCGCAGGACTAATCTTCAAGTATTCAAGTATGCTAGGTCGTTTTAGTTTCTACATTACTAATTCTAATTTTAGTAAGTATATAGGAGTCGATAATTATTATAATTTCTATAATCCTAGATTGAAATCATTTTACATTGCAGGATTTAGCTATATAAAGTATTATAATCATGTCCTTTTTTATGGAGAGTATGCTCGAAATAAGAAAAATAAAACTGCAATAATACAAGGAATAGAATTTCAGATTTCTAATAACTTTAAGCTAGATTTGATTTATCGTAACTATAAACCAGGCTACAGAAGCATACATTCACGATCATTTGGAGAATTTTCTAGAACTGAAAATGAGAAAGGGGTGTATTTTGGTGTTCAGTATGATATTGCACGCAATATTGTTTTACGATCGTATTATGATTCATATCAAACACATTGGTTAGTTTCAGATTCGTCCTCTCCTTCCCAAGGAGAAGATTACTTAGCTGAAATAAATTATAGTATTGATGAACAGACAAAACTGTATTTTCGATATAAAAACGAATATAAAACAAAAACATTGTCTAATGAGTTGGATAGAAGTTATTCACAAGAAGAAGAAAGGATTAAGCAGTATCGAATAAATTATTCTTCTCAAATATTATCTAATTTGAAATACAATATTCGTTTCCAATTTAATTCATATAAATTTTCAAAAACTATATCAAATGGAGAGTTGTCGATGATTGATTTATATTATAATATAAAGATGATAAATATCTTTTTAAGATATGCATTGTTTGATACTGATGACTACAATTCAGGTATTTATGCTTATGAGAAAGATTTGTATCAGAGTTTTTATATACCTAAATATAGTTTTTCAGGCTCAAGATTGGTTTTATGTTTAAACTATAAAATGGCTAAAAAATTTCATTTCTATTTTAAGTTTTCTAAATCAAAATTAAGAACAGAAGGTAAGGAATCTTATAATGAACAAAAGTTTTTATTAAGGTATAAGTTTTAATTGTCACCTGCATCAATAATATAATAATCTAATACTAACTAATATGTATAACTTTAAATTAATCCAATAATTAAAGTTTTAGTTAAAAATTTATTGTTATATATATATGATAATTAATATACTTTCGTGAAAGTAAAAATGCTTGTATTTTAACCTAAGTTTGCTTAATTTGTAGTATATTTCAGTGGAAAATTTATCAAAAAAACACTAAAATGTTTTCACCATAAATAAATATTTTAATCCCGAGATTTAATAATTATGTTGAATCTAAGCCCGAATAACCTAAATATACAACTATGGCATTTATTAATTCGATTGTAAATTGGCTTAATGTAAAAAGGCTATCTCAAATTGATTTTTTCAAGCAGCATCCCAATGAAATTCAGAATGAGACTTTAGCTAAATTATTGAAGAAGGCAAATAGAACCGAATTTGGTCAAAATTATGATTTTAAAACAATAGATTGTTTATCAAAATTCAGAGAAAGAATTCCGATACATAAATATGAGGATCTCCATCTTTATATTGAAAGATTAAGAAAAGGAGAACAAAATATTTTGTGGCCCACTGAGATAAGATGGTTTGCAAAATCCTCAGGAACAACTAATACAAAAAGTAAATTCATACCTGTAAGTAAGGATACACTCGAGGATTGTCATTTTAGAGGAGGTAAAGATATACTTGCAATCTATACTGATTTAAATCCCGAAACAGGCATATTTAAAGGAAAAGGTTTAACGCTTGGCGGTAGTCATCAAATCAATAATGTCAACAATAATTCTTACTATGGAGATTTATCTGCAGTTCTCATTCAAAATCTTCCTTTTTGGGTAGATTTTATTCGTACCCCTGAAAGTTCGATTGTGCTTATTGATGAATGGGAGGAAAAAATGTCAAAAATTACAGACATAACTGTCAATGAGAATGTAACTAGTATGTCAGGAGTTCCATCATGGTTTTTAGTTCTGATTAAGCATATTTTAAAAACCACAGGTAAGAATAATCTCCTTGAAATATGGCCTAATTTGGAATTATTTATTCATGGAGGTATTAGTTTTACTCCATATAAAGATCAGTATATGAATATTATTCCAACAGATAAAATGAATTATATTGAAACCTATAATGCATCAGAAGGTTTCTTTGGAATTCAAGATGATCCAAATGATGATTCTCTATTGTTAATGTTAGATTATGGGATTTATTATGAATTTATCCCAAATAGTGAAATAAATTCGGAAGATCCAAAAGTATTAAGTCTAGATCAAATTGAGCTTTATGAGAATTATGCAATAATTATAACCACAAATAGTGGATTATGGAGGTACATGATAGGTGATACAGTTTATTTTACTTCCAAGAATCCATATAAGATTAAAATTGCAGGAAGAACAAAATTATTTATAAACGCATTTGGTGAAGAGGTAATTATAGATAATACAGAAAAGGCAGTAAAGCAAGCATGTGATAAATCTGGTGCGATAGTTAAAGAATATACTGTAGCTCCCGTTTTTATGAATAGAGACTCGAAGGGCTGTCACGAGTGGCTTATAGAGTTTGAAAAGAAGCCAAAAGATATAGATCAGTTTAATTATTTGTTAGATAATGCTTTGATGAATTTAAATTCAGATTATGAGGCTAAAAGATATAAAAGTATAACTCTCGAAAGACCAATAATAAATATTGCTCCTGAAAATTTATTTTATAACTGGATGAAAAAGAATGGGAAATTAGGAGGGCAAAATAAAGTGCCTAGATTGTCAAATGATAGAAAAATAATTGATAGTTTGTTAAGGTTTGAAGCATTATGTTAAAATATTTATTGTTAGTATTCTCTCTTTTTATCATCATAAAACAAGATATGATAACAGAAAAACCTTTGTTTTTAAAACTTGATAATTTGAATAATATTTATAAAATATATGAGAATAGAATAGAAAAATTAAACGAAAAGGGAGTTAAACTATCCGAATATTCTTTTGAAGAAGACAAAATCATAAAATTTGTAGATGTAAGTGATAGTCATAAAATTTTAGTTTACTTCGAATCTAATAATCAAATTATATATTTAGATAATAAAATGTGTCAGATTGGAGATTCAATAAATATGTTTGATATATATGATAATGATTTTAGTTGTTTGATTAATTCAAATTATTCAGGAATAATTATTTATGATGAATTTATAAGGCAGGTGGTGAAAATAAACGAAAAGGGTAAGCTTATAGATAAATCAAACTTAAGAAATAATATCTTTGATAACAGTGTGGTTGATAAGTTGGTTGAACTTAATAATAAACTTTATCTTAAATATGAGAATAAAGGATTATTAATATTAGATGAGAATCTATTGATGTTGAATCTAATCTCAATACCAAATATAGAAGATTTTTGGGTATATAGAAATACAATTTATTATACGATAGGAAAAAAGATATTTGTATTTAACAACCAGCAAAGTATAAGTTTTAATTTCGATTATAGAAAGCCATACTATATAAGCAAAGGATTTGTTTATTCGATTAAAAATAACGAAGTACAAAAAGATGATTTAAATAATAATTACAATTAATTTATTAATATTTGGATTCTAATATACTAATAAATTAATTGTAATATGTTAAAAGATGATCTTAAGCTAATTTAAAAGGTACTTGTCATAATCTTATCAACAGCGCCGATTTGGCTTTTCACATAGTCAAGACAGCTAGTAGATGCTTCCGAATAAGTTTTTTTATCATCCACGAGGGTGTCAAGTTGATGTTCTAATTCAAAATACTGAGTAAAGGTAAAAGCCCCTTTTTGATCTATTAGTTCTAAAGCTTCAGCAAATTTAGTATGTTTTGGACCAAATATTACAGGTAAACCAAAAGTTGCAGCTTCTAATATGTTATGAATACCTGCTCCAAACCCCCCTCCGATGTAGGCGATATTACCATATTTGTAGGCTGATGACAGAATTCCAATGCAATCGATAATTAGTAGTTTTGCATATTTTACTTCATTATCATCAAATTTGTCAGATTCTGTGTATTTTAGATAATTAACCTTTAATTTTGATTCAAGTGATTTAATATGTGAACTGTTTATTTCATGAGGAGCTATAATGTATTTAATATCATTACGCTTGCACTTATTTATATATTCTACTAAAAAATCTTCATCTTTAGGCCAAGTACTGCCAGCTAAAATTATTCTCTTATCAGATTTGAAACTAGATATAATCTCAATTTCGGCAGATTCTTGTGAAATCTTATAAACCCTATCAAATCTAGTATCACCTGTTATACTTACATTGTTGTAATTTATCGATTTCAAAAGGTGTAAGGAATTTTTGTTTTGTACAAAAATATGAGAAAAACTAATAAGTCCATTTCTATAAAAATTAGCCCATTTTTTAAAATAAATCTGGTTGTGTCTAAATATTGCAGATATTAAGAAAGTTGGAATTTTACGTTTTGAAACCTCATTAAGGATATTACACCAAATTTCATATTTAACAAAAAATATTTTATCAGGATTAACAATATCTAGGAATTTTTTTGCATTATATTTTGTGTCGATAGGAATATAAGATACGTAATCAACTTTATCGTAATTTTTTCTTAATTCATAGCCAGAAGGAGAAAAGAAAGTTAATAGAATTTTATATTCTGTATGTTTTGCTTTAATTACCTCTATAATCTCTCTTGCTTGTTCAAATTCACCTACAGAGGCGGCATGAATCCAAATAATATTATCATTAGGATTTATTTTATTTTTTAAACTTGAAAAGATATTTTTCCTCCCATCAATCCAAAGTTTTGCTTTTTTATTGAATACGCTGACAATTAAAACTATAAAATAGTAAATTCTAATTCCAAGGGTATAGATATATTTCATTATATGATAAAAATTAATTTAAAATTTTAGTAAATAGTATGCAATTTAGAGTTTATTGTCTAAAAAGTATTAATCTTTAGCAAAAAAAAGAATAATTCGACTAATATTAAGTTTTATTTTATATTAATTGAATTAATTATTTTATTATCTAGCTTTGTATATTTACATAATATCTAATCGTGTAATTTACTCTTATTAATTAGCTAAATAAATATTGGTTTAAAATAAGCATGTATATTGGGAAAAATGTATTACTTGTATTTTGTATTATGCTTTTTGTTAATATTGTATTTGGACAAAAAGATAATAGAAGATCTAAGAAAATTTTATTAAACAAGGATACTATTGTTTTTGATACATTAGTTGTTATTCCTTCTTCATTTTCCATTTATGATAATAATTGGAACACAATTGATAGCAGCTTATATCGTTTAGATTTTATTAAATCCCAAGTTATTTTTAATTCTAAACTATGTTTGACATACGATTATCTTATATTTAGATATCGTGTCTCTGATATTTCATGTTCCGATGCGTATATTGATAAGTTTAAGTTACCCAAATTTGCAAAATCTAGTTTTTCACAAAAACATATATCTCAAAATGGAACTAATTCACTATTTAAAAATTTAAATGCACAGGGCATATATACTAGGAGTTTTAGTTATGGAAATAATTCTGGATCAAATTTAGAATCCCAATTAAATCTACAATTAAATGGGAAATTAAGTAATGATATTTCCATAATTGGGAATATTTCAGATAATTCCACTATGCTACAAACCAATGCAAATACTCAGAATATTGATGAAGTAGATAATATATATGTGAAATTGTTCGACAAGAATAAAAGCCTTACTCTTGGTGATTATCAATTGATTCAGGATAGTATGGGTTTTATTCGATTTAATAATAAGTTGAGAGGTATTCGTTTCACATACAAGTCCCCCAATAATAATTATTCTTCTGATATTAGTGCTTCAAGTTCAAAGGCTCGATTCAATAGTCAGGTAATTAGTGCTAATAATGGAATACAAGGTCCATACAAGTTATTAGGCAAAAATGGAGAACAGAATATTATTACGATTTCAGGGAGCGAAAAAATATATCTTAACGGGAAATTGCTTAAACGAGGTCTTAATCAAGATTATGTAATTGATTACAATTTATCTGAATTTAGTTTCAATATTAAAAATCCAATTAATTCAAGAAGCCGAATTTTAGTTGAATTTGAATATTCAGATAAGACCTATGCAAGTTATTCTTTATATTCTTCGAGTTTTTGGAAATCGAAGAAGTTTAAATTGCAACTGTTGGCTTATCATAAGTCAGATTCAAAAAATGACGTATTGGATTCAGATATAAATGAATATGATAAAAAAATAATGAGCCAGGTAGGAGATAATTTATCAAATGCATTATCTGAAAATGTTAGAGAAGAAGAATTTTCTGAGGATAAAATATTATATAAAAAAGATTTTATTGTCCATAATAATGAAACCTTTACTATATATAAGTACTCTCAAAATAGAGATAGTTCAAGGTATTATGTCAAGTTTAGATATGTTGGAGACAATCAAGGGAATTATATTTTAGATGAGATATTAGGTATAGGTGTTGTATATAAATGGATTCCTCCTGTACAAGGAATAAAACAAGGTAATTATACCATTTTTAAAAGTCTTAAGCCCCCAACTTTACATCAAATGTATGAACTAAAGACCCAAGTTAAATTGGGAAATGAATTTAAAACAAATATAGATCTAGCACTTAGTAGGCTTGATTTAAATAGGTATTCTGAAATTAATGATTCGGATAATATTGGTACTGCAGCCTCAATTGAACTTGATAAGAAATTCACATTGAAGGATAGTAATAATTATTTTTTTAGTTCAATACGATCTAGTTTTATAAAAGATAAATTTGAAGCAATATCTAATTTTAGAGATATTGAATATAATAGAAATTGGAATATTGATGAGGCTTTGGATCAAGATGAATTTAATATTGAATTATATAATAATTACTCATTTAAGCGAGGAAATATATCATACTCTTATCAAAATAAAGATATTTCTAGTTATAAAGCTAATAAGCATAATGCATTATTTAAGCTTGATTTAAATATGTATAAATCTAAAGTTCTTGCTAATATATTAGTATCCGAATATTTGGATCAGAACACAAAAAAAGAATACTTTGAGACCGAAAATACTATAGCTATTCATAATTATTCAGTAAGTCACAAGATTAACTATGAAAAAAACATAATAAAAGATAATTTTTCAGGGATTTACAAATTGGGTAGTTTGAAAAATATTGAAAATTCATTCAGAATTAATCGAAACTGGAGAAAATCAAATGTTTATATATATACCGATTTAGGACGATACTATTTACCAAAAATGGAATCTTTAGTTTTAGCAAGTGAAAAAACGGAATTCGGTGCAGGTTTCAAATCAAAAGGAAGTAGAACTAATAGTCTTTCTGTTGACATAAAGAGTATTGAAGAGCATAGTAAAGATGAACAAATTGCAAAAAATCCAAGTTCTCATAATTACTTTATTAAATTAAAGCATAAATATAGAACAGAAAATTCATTTATTAGTTTCGGGAACTATTATAAGATAAGTACAGAACAGGAAAACAAAGTACAGTACACCTATATTAAGACAGAGAAATCGAAGGGGCAGTATAAGTGGATTGATTTTAATAAGGATGAAAAAAAAGACTTGAATGAATTTGTATTGGCTGAATTTGAAGATTTAGGAGAATATATTCGAGTAAGCAATATTTCAAATAATTTCAGAAATCTATATACTGTAACTTATCGGTTTAATAATTATGTGCGATTTTCACGACTTAAAGTTAATATATTCAAATGGTTGAAACCTCTTAAATTGAGAACAAATTATGTGAATGAATATAAATTTACTGAAAACAATATTCGAACCTACATTGATATATTTTCCGATAAACTTTCAGAAAATGGAGTTGTTGAACAAAAAAATAACTTTAATGAACTTGCGAGCTACCGTAAATCAAATTCAAAGTTTAGATATGATTTTTCGTATACGCTTAATCGTTCTAAACAAAACTTAATTAATGATTTTAAGATTAATAAAAAAAGAATATATGATTATAAAATAAGTTGTTTTGCTAATTCAAATTTAAGTTTTGTGAGCTCGTTTAAGAAGACAAAAGATCAGTCAAGATATTTAATAGATAAAGATTTTTCTTACAAAATTTCATCTTATGAACTAAAGTCAATATCAAACTATAATCTATATAAAAATCTGAATATTGAATTTGCTACTTTAATAAAGAAAAAACAAGAAAAACTACTTGAAAGTAAACTTGATTTATATCAATTTGACTTGAATTTAAATCACAAAACACAAGAAAAATCTAAGTTTAGTCTACTAGTAAGTTATGTAGGTGTAAATACCAATATTAATGGAAATACTGTAGCAGGTAATCAAATGCTTGAAGGTTTTTCAAATGGTGATAATTTTGTTTGGAATATCAATTTTTTGAGGGAGTTCGGAAAGTATATAAAATTAGATATTAAATATTCTGGACGAAAGTCCGAACAAATAGATTGTGTGCATACAGGACAGATTGGTATAAGTGCAGTTTTTTAGCAAAATTAAATACTGTTTATTAAAAAAAATATGATTAGAGTCAAAAAAGTTTTTTTACCCAAATCTACCTTTAACGGTGAAATAAATAATCGACTCTCGAATTATTACTTGTTTTAGTGAAAAGAATTAAATTGTTTTCAGTTGCGATGCGTGCACGTTTTAGTAGTGGGTTCTAGTATGTTATGAAACCTTATTCAAAATCTACCCTTAACGGTGAAATATTTTCGATTAGCAAAATCATTATCGCTATAGATGTAATTGCTTTCTTAAAGGTCGTTCCTGCTGTGAGCTAATATTAGGGTCTAGGTAGTGCAGTATAATGTAATTTTACTGAAACCTACCTTTAACGGTGAAATAAATAATCGACTCGCGAATTATTGCTTGTTTTAGTGAAAAGGACTAAATTGTTTTCAGTTTCGATGCATGCACATTTTAGTCGTGGTTTCTAGTATATTATGTTATCTTATTCAAAATCTACCCTTAACGGTGAAATATTTTCGATTAGCAAAATCATTACTGATACAGATGTAATTGCGTCCTTAAAGGTAGCCTATGCAAAAATTATAAAGAAATTTCCTTGGGTTTATCAATACTCTTCTTCTCTTATAGGGTTGATTTTAGATATGTTATTATCTTTTCAAGTAATTAAATTTGTATGAAAAATAAATTTTATGCTTTTTATGAAGTTGATGTCAACTGTTCCTTCATTCTTTTCTAAATTAGTTGATATTGGCAATAATTATAGAAAAAATTTAAAAGAAAAATCAACCTGTATTTTGCATAGGCTACCTTTAACGGTGAAATAAATAATCGACTCGCGAATTATTGCTTGTTTTAGTGAAAAGGACTAAATTGTTTTAAGTTGCGATGCATGTACATTTTAGTCGTGTTTTCTAGTATGTTATGGAATATTATTCAAAATCTACCCTTAACGGTGAAATATTTTCGATTAGCAAAATCATTATTGCTATAGATGTAATTGCTTTCTTAAAGGTCGTTCCTGCTGTGAGCTAATATTAGGGTCTAGGTAGTGCAGTATAATGTAATTTTACTGAAACCTACCTTTAACGGTGAAACAATTTCAGATTTACATCAATTATTTATGGTTTTTCATTCTTTAGTTAGTTTCTAGAGCTTTTTTAGTGTAATTTTAGGGTCTAATATTAAGTTTAATAAAGTTCGTGTTTATTGAATAAATACAAACGAAAATGTTGTTATATAGATAGTGAGTATAATAAAAAAATTAGCAGGAGAGACCGTAATTTATGGTTTAAGTTCAATAGTTGGAAGATTTCTAAATTGGTTATTAGTTCCATTGTATACCAATATATTATTACCTGCCGAGTATGGAGTAGTAACAAAGCTAATGGCATATGTAGCAGTGTGTATGGTTTTATTAACATACGGTTTAGAGACAGCCTATTTCAGATTTGCAAGTAAGCCCGAGAACAAAGAGGAGAAAGTATTTAGTAATTGCATTAGTTCCATATTATTTAGTTCCATTTCCTTTGGGTTATTGGTTTATTTATGTTCAACCTGGTTGGTTGCATTTTTAGACATATCTGCTCATCCCTCCTATTTATTTTTATTATTAGGAACCGTATTGATGGATGTAGTTATGGCCATACCATTTGCTAGATTAAGAATGCAAAGTAAGGCGATGCGTTATGCTATACTTAAGTTGGTTAACATATTTACAAATATAGGTTTAAATTTATTTTTCTTTTTACTATATCCTTGGTTACGGACAAATATTTCTTTTGATTTATTCGATAATATATTAGGAGCAGATTTTGGACTTGGTTATATTTTTCTTTCCTATTTTATTGCCTCATTAGTTAATTTAGTATTATTAATCCCTAGTTTTTCAGGTTTTCGATTTGGTTTAGATTATAGTTTTTATAAGCAGATATTGAAGTATGCATTTCCAATATTAATAGTTAGTTTGTGTGGAATGCTTAATTTGCAGATAGACAAGATATTATTACCTGAACTGCTAAATGCGACTGATGTTAATTACCAGTTAGGGATTTATGGAGCAAATATAAAATTAGCAGTAATAATGACCATGTTTATTCAGGCCTTTAGATATGCCTTCGAACCCTTTTTCTTTAAGATGCAGGCAAAAGGTAGTGATTATAAAAAGAATCTAGCAGAAGTGATGCATTATTTTCTCATATTCTCATTGCTAATATTTTTAGGAGTTGAATTTTATATAGATATAATAAAATATTTTATAGGAGAGAAATATCATGAAGGTATTAATGTATTACCGATAGTATTAGGAGCCCAATTTTTTTACGGTATATTTTTCTCATTATCCGTTTGGTATAAAGTTACAGACAAGACTAAATATGGGGCTTATTTTGCTATACTAGGTAGCGTTGTTGTTTTGCTTTTAAATATAATTTTAGTTCCAAGAATAGGATACATGGGTTCAGCCTGGGCGATGTTAGTTTGTTTTCTTACCATGACAGTTGTCTCCTATATTTATGGTCGAAGACACTATCCTATCCCTTATAATATGAAAAAGATAGCTTTTTATTTTACGTTTGCATTAATTTTATATATAGTATCAATTAATATAGAAATTACGAATATGATTTTCAAACTAGGATTAAAGACAGTATTGTTGATTATATTTATTTCGATTGCCTATTTAATTGAAATAAAAGGAATGAAATCAATATTCAAATCAAAATAAGCTGGATATAATAATAATTGTTTCTTTACTATAATTTTTATTTTGGGATTTCTAAATTTTAACTTCATTCTGTTAATTATGAGAATTTTGTAATTCTGTCTACTTTTATTTAATTTATTAGATGTATCAATCTTGTTACTCCATTATTGTATTTACGATCTAAGTATTATCACACTCTTTGCCTAAATATTATATATAATAAAGTTTTTCTTAATTATATTTTATTTTTCAACATAATATCAGTATTTTGTTTTATACAAAGATATTTAATTTTACTTTTGTGATTTTAAAGTATTTGAACATAATTTGTTGAACAATTTACCGAAAATAAAGATTGATTTCTACCGCTAAGAAAAATTAAAAAATCTTCTTAGGAATCATAAATATACTTAGCATGAAACACGAAAAATTAAAACTTGGTATCACCCAAGGCGATATAAACGGAATAGGAATAGAAGTAATAATTAAAAGTTTATCAGATTCAAGACTTTTCGATTATTGTACTCCAATAATATATGGTTCACCCAAAGCTATTGCTTACCATAAAAAGGTTTTAGATATTGAAAGTTTCACTTTAAACAATATAAAATCAGTAGAAGATGCATCTCCCAAGCGGGTCAATATAATTAATTGCGGTGATGAAGCTCTAAAAGTAGAGTTTGGTAAATCTACCGAAATAGCTGGACAATTTGCATTTAAAGCATTAGAGGATGCTGTCAAAGATTGGAAAAGAGGTGCCATAGATGCAATAATTACAGCACCAATCAATAAGGACAATATACAAAGAGAAGATTTTAAATTTCCAGGACATACCGAATATCTTGAAAAAAGATTAGATTCGGGTAAAGCCTTGATGTTATTGATTAGCCAAGACTTAAGGGTTGGAGTTGTGACTGGGCATATACCTATATCAGAGGTTTCTGCGAATATAACAAAAGAGAAAATAGTCGAAAAAATAAAAATATTAAATAAATCTCTACTTGAAGATTTTGGAATCAGAAAACCCAAAATAGCAGTTTTAGGTTTAAATCCTCATGCCGGAGATAACGGACTATTAGGAAAAGAAGAGAATGAAATTATCATACCAGCACTGAAAGAAGTAAAATTGGAAGGAATAAAAGCATTCGGACCTTTCCCAGCTGATGGTTTCTTTGGATCATCAGAATATAACAAATTTGATGCAATATTAGCAATGTATCATGATCAGGGATTGATTCCATTCAAAGCATTAGCATTTGATTCTGGAGTTAATTATACTGCTGGATTAGAACGAGTTCGTACTTCTCCATCACATGGCACAGCATACGATTTAGCTGGTTCTAATAAAGCGTCCAAAGAGTCATTTATGCAAGCTATATATATGGCAATAGATGTAGTTCGAAAAAGAAAAGAATTCAAACAGCTTTCTAAAAATCCATTGAAACATTATGAAATAGATCATAGAAGAGATGATCAGGATTAGTATTTCATAGATTTATTGTTAAGCTTATCCTTTATATCGGTTTAAATGATAAGCTTAATAATAATATAAAAACTAACTGAATTTATATACTATAATAGTATGGAATAGAGTTTAGTTTATGTAAAACACATGTTTTTCAGCTATATATAGTTTGAAATCATAATTTGAATAAATATTTTATCATAGCTTAGAATGTTTGAATTTATAAAAGGGAAAATTGATTCTATTACTCCTACATTTGTAATAGTTGAAAATAATGGGATTGGGTATCATATTAGTATTTCATTACATACATATAGTCAGATCAATGAACTTGAGCAAGTTAAGCTGTTCATTCATCAGGTAATAAGAGAGGATGCAAATTTATTATTTGGATTTTCTGAAAGTTCGGAGCGTGAAATTTTCCGTTTCTTAATATCGGTTTCAGGTGTCGGAGCAAACACAGGCAGAATGATGCTGTCTTCGATGTCCCCTGACGAGATAAAAACCTGCATATTAACAGATAACTCTAAAGCTCTAACAAGTATAAAAGGAATTGGTGCCAAAACAGCACAGAGAATAATTATTGAGCTTAAAGACAAAATTGGAAAAGATAATCCAGATGTTGAAATATCAGTATCTCAGAACAATAATGTAAAAGAAGAAGCGTTATCAGCATTAGTAATGTTAGGTTTTGCAAAAAATACGGTTATCAAAGCCTTAAATAAATTGCATGGGGCAAATCCTAATATTCAAGTAGAAGAGCTAATCAAATTAGCACTAAAACAATTGTAATCATTATTAATCCTAACTTTATTTGATTCAGGTTTGAAAAACAGTATATTATATTCGTTTATAATAATTCTGATTGTCGTTGTCACCGGTTTTAAAGAGGCAGAATTGCGTCCAAGCCAGTCGACGACTACTGTCGAGTATATTAATATTCAACAGCAGGATAGTTTGAAAAAGAAGAAAAGAAAAAAGAGATTCTTTAATATAAGATCTCCTTTCTTTAAGGATAATGAAAACCAAAAAAATGACTCCTTAAGATATCCGTTTAGAGATGAATCGGATAGAGACGAATATGGTAGAAATCAAAGACCAACAATGGTTCTTGACGACCCTTCAAATATTACTACTACAATAGTATACGATCCTGTAAGCAGAAGATATATACTAAAAAAAATGGTGGGTAGTTTTGATTACAGACGACCAATGTCAATGTCCGAAGAGGAATATAGACAGTACAGGCAAGAGGTAGATATAAAAAACTACTGGCTGAACAGAAGTAGAGAAGACTATCTTAATTCGAATAAAAATACCTCAGGTTTAGATTTAGGTAAAAAGCTTGTGGATAAGCTGCTCGGTGGTGCCAAAATATCCATAAAACCACAGGGTTCGGCAGAATTAACTTTTGGTATTAATACCACCAAAATCGATAACCCTACCCTGCCCGAGGATTTGAGAAAAACTACTAGTTTCGATTTCGAAGAAAAAATTCAAATGAACGTAAACGGTAGTATTGGAGATAATCTCAAAATGAATGTAGGATATAACACAGAAGCTACATTCGATTTTGAGAATACAATGAAACTTGAATATCAAGGTAAGGAAGATGATATTGTAAAATCCGCCGAAGCTGGTAATGTTAGCATGCCCATTGCGAACACTCTTATCACAGGAGGTCAAAATTTGTTTGGGGTTAAAACAAAATTACAATTTGGTAAGTTTTCTGTAACCACTGTTATCTCACAGCAAAAGGGTCAAAGTTCGTCCGTGAAATTAGAAAATGGAGCTCAGGTAACAGATTATAAGGTGGATGTAGATCAATATCAAGCTAATAAACACTTTTTTCTTTCAAAATATTTTTATGATCATTATGATGAATTCCTACAAGATTTACCAGTTGTTAAAAGTGGGATAACAATTAATAAAATTGAAGTATGGGTCACAAATAAGACTTCAAATTTCGAAGCTGCCCGAAATGTAATTGGTTTAGTAGATTTAGGTGAGAGCGGAACAAATATATCCAGTCCTATAGTTAATGATAATATTGCTGTCAATATTCCTGAAAATGAATCAAATAATTTATACGATTTGATGATTAATAATTATTCTGGAATTAGAGATGTTAATAATATTACAAATGTATTGGAACCAATACGAAATGAACTAAAAAGTGGAATACAGTACGAGAAACTAGAAAATGCTCGACGTCTTTCCGAATCGGAATATAATCTAAATAGCCGTTTGGGTTATATAAGTTTGAATTCTGCTCTGAATTCGGACGAAGTTCTTGCTGTCGCTTTTGAATATACATATAGAGGTGAGGTCAAAACAGTTGGTGAATTTACCACTGATGGGATTAATGCTCCACAAACATTAATACTTAAATTATTGAAAGGTACCAATCTAAATCCCGATATGCCTACTTGGGATTATATGATGAAAAATATTTATAGCATTGGTTCTAGACAAATTAATAGCGAAGAGTTTGAACTGAACGTAATGTATCAAAATGATAATGCTGGTACAGATCTCAACTATATTAGCGAAGGCGATATTGCTAATCAACCATTGCTAAAGGTTATGAATTTGGATAAATTAAATTCACAGTCCGATCCTGGAGCTGATGGTATGTTTGACTTTATTGAAGGAGTTACTATCAATTCGGAAATGGGTATAATTATGTTTCCAATAATTGAACCATTTGGTGAGCATCTTCGTGCTAAAATTAATAATAATGCAATTGCTAATAAATATGTATATCAAGAATTGTATACAAAATTGCAAAGTGAAGCCCAGAGACTTGCTGAAAAAAACAAATTCTCTTTGAAAGGAAGTTATAAATCGGAATCAGGCGATGAGATTAGTCTAAATGCTTTCAATGTCCAACCAGGTTCGGTTAAGGTCAATGCTGGTGGACGAACATTGGTCGAGAATATTGATTATACTGTTGACTATACTCTAGGTAAGGTTAAAATTCTTAATCAATCATTGATTGAATCAAATACACCAATAAATATTGAATCCGAAAATAATTCTTTTTTCAATCTACAAACAAAAACATTGGTAGGAGCACATGTGGATTACGAAGTTAACAAAGATTTTAATCTTGGTGCTACTGTAATGCACCTTTCGGAGCAACCTCTTACACAGAAAGTTAATATAGGTGATGAACCTATAGCAAACACAATTTGGGGTGTTAATGGTAGCTTCCAAACAGAATCTATGTTTTTGACTCGTATGATTGATAAACTACCATTTATTGAAACAAAGGAACCTTCCAAAATAATGGTAGAAGGCGAATTTGCACAATTGATACCAGGGCATAATAAATCAATAGGTAAATCAGGAACAGCATACATTGATGATTTTGAAGGGACAGAGACTTCGATTGATATGAAGAACTGGACTGCTTGGGGACTTTCGAGTACACCGCAAAATAATAAAGGAGAATTTCCTGAAGCTGAATTTACAAATGACCTGCGATATGGATATAATCGTGCAAAAATGGCATGGTACGTAATCGACCCTCTATTTTTAAGAAATACATCCAATACTCCTGGACATATAAAAAGTGATAAGGAAGAATTGTCAAATCACTATACTCGTGAAATATACGAGGCCGAAATATGGCCAAATAAAGAAAGAGCTACGGGAATACCAACCAATATTTCGGTTTTAAATTTAGCATACTATCCAGAGGAAAGAGGACCATACAATTATGATGTTGAGGGTGAAGCAGGTCTTTCTTCAGGTATTGATAGTGAGGGTAAACTTAAGGATCCCGAAACTCGTTGGGCTGGAATAATGCGAAAAATAGATGTGAATGATTTCGAATCTTCAAACATTGCATATATTGAATTCTGGATGTTGGATCCATACATTTATGATAAAGAAAATAAAGGAGGGGAACTATTATTACATCTTGGTAATATATCGGAGGATGTGCTTAGGGATTCTCGAAAATCATTTGAAAATGGTCTGCCAAATTCTGCACTAGTAACAGATGTAGATACTACATCATGGGGTCGTGTGCCTGTTATTCAGCAAGTTGTACAGGCTTTTGATAATAGTAGTGATTCCAGACAATTTCAGGATGTGGGTATGGATGGATTGTCAACTCAGGATGAAAAAACTTTCTTTAGCGATTACTTAAATCGAATAGCTACATCGCCACAGTTGGGATCTGCCTCCCGAGCTTTTGCCTTGGCAAATAATGACCCTTCGGCGGATAACTACCACTACTTTAGAGGTAGTGATTTTGATGCTATCGAATTAGGTATTCTTGACAGATATAAAAATTATAATGGACCTGATGGTAACTCCCCTACCTCAAATATATCACCTGAATCATATCCAACTTCTGCTACTTCGCTTCCCGATATTGAAGATATAAATAAAGATAATACATTAAGTGAAACAGAAGCATACTATCAATATAAGGTAAGTCTGCGACCTGAGGATTTGAAGGTTGGAAGTAATTTTATCATAGATAGGGTAAACAGTGAAGTACAACTACCAAATGGGAACAAAGAAACTGTAAGTTGGTATCAATTTAAAATCCCTATTACCGAAAATCCAGAAAGTTATGGTAATATAAATAATTTTACCTCTATAAGATTCATGCGTATGATTATGCGAGGATTTGAGAAAGAGGTTGTACTTCGTTTTGCAAGTTTTGATTTGATTAGAGATGATTGGAGAGAATATAAAGAGGCTGTAAATGAGGATGAAACAGATATATCTGCTTCCGATGCAAAGCTTGATATTACCGCAATTAATATTGAAGAAAATGCATTTAAACAACCAGTCAATTATATACTTCCTCCTGGAATAGATAGAGTTGTAGATCCAGGAAATCCACAATTAGTCCAGCTTAATGAGCAGTCACTATTATTTAAGGTACAGGATCTTGAAAATGGAAAAGGAAAGGCTGCATACAAAACCATTGGAATGGATATTCGTAAATATGGAAAAATATTGATGGATGTTCACGCCGAAGAAGTTCCAGGAAGTGCCGTGTCTGATAATGAATTACACGCATTTATGAGAATAGGTACGGATTATCAGAACAATTATTACGAATATGAAATTCCATTGAAATTGACTCCTGCAGGTGAATACAATGGTGATAACAAGGATGATAGGTATATTGTATGGCCAGATGAAAATAGATTTGATATCGCTCTGAGAATCTTTCAAACAATAAAACAGTTAAGGAATAATGAAATGCGCAAATCTAACGCAGTTGAGTATTCAAGTTTATTTGAAAGGAAATTAAGCGAAATATATAAATCAAATGCTGATAACGAAAATCATATAGTTAGAATAAAAGGTAATCCGAATCTAGCAAATGTCAGAACCATAATGATTGGGGTCAAAAATCCTAGTCAGCAAGATATAGGTAGTGACGATGGATTGTCAAAATCAGTAGAATGTTGGTTTAATGAATTGAGATTGTCTGATTTTAATGAGAAAGGTGGATGGGCTGCAAATCTTAGAGTAAACACTAAACTTGCTGACTTGGGAACAATAACAGTCGCTGGTTCTAAATTAAATGCCGGATTTGGTAGCATAGATGATGGTGTAAATGAGAGAAGTAAAGATGATATTTTTCAGTATGATTTTTCGGCTAGTTTGGAATTAGGTAAATTTTTCCCTGAAAAATCAGGAATCAAAATTCCATTATATTATGCAATATCTGAAGAAACGGTAAGTCCTGAATATAATCCATTGGATCCAGATATTCCATTAGATGTTGCTCTTGACAATGCTGCGAGTAAACAAGAGAGAGACTCAATTAAAAATATTTCTCAAAAATACACAAAACGAAAAAGTTTTAATGTCACTAATATGAGGATTGAGAAAAAGAATGGCAATCCTAAAATACTTGATATTTCAAATGTATCAGCAACCTATTCTTACAATAAAACCTATTCGCGTGATATTAACACGGCTCATACGATTGAGAAAAACTATAGAGGATTGTTAAGTTATGATTATACAGGTCGTCCCAAATTAGTACAACCTTTTAAGAATGTACCATTCTTTAAGCGTAAATCAATGAGACTATTGCGTGATTTTAATTTCTATTATCTACCTACTCAGTTTTCAATAAGAAATGATATTAGCAGATATTATAACGAGGTACAAAAAAGAAATATCGAAAATCCAGGAATATTGATAGAGCCAACATTTGATAAAGATTTTACCTGGAAGAGATATTATGATCTTAAATTTAACCTAACCAAGGAATTAAAATTTGATTTCTCTGCAACTAATACATCCCGAATCGACGAACCTGAAGGAATAGTTGATAAAGACAGAGATAAAGAAGCTTACGAAATATGGAAAGATTCCATTTGGAATAATATACTAGATGGAGGTAGAAATATTCAGTACAATCATAAGTTTAATATTTCGTACAGATTACCTTTACGTAAAATTCCGTTATTAAATTGGACATCTGTCATGGCTCGATATTCAGGAATGTATGATTGGAAAGCTGGCCCAATTACGGATGATGAAATAGAATTAGGAAATACAATTCAAAATTCGAATAATTTCCAAGTAAATTCTCAATTTAATATGGTGAATCTTTACAATAAGATTAAACTCCTGAAAAAAGTAAATCGAGAATATGGAAGAGCACGGCCAAGACGAAAAGTCAATCGAGTTAAGAAGGTGAAATATGCTGGAAAATTACTCGATGTAAAAAAAGCGCAAGAGTATACAATTTATCATAAATTATCGACAAAAGATATAGATTTAAAATTATATGATAAAGCAGGACGAAAGATATCCGCCAAGATATTAGCAACTACTAACAATAAAGTAAAAATAAGTATTGGTAAAGATATCGATTATATAAGAGTACGAATAGATGGAAAGCAGGAAATAAAGGATAGCTTTATCGAAAAAGTGGCATTCAATACTTTACGTACAATGATGAGTTTGCGTAATGTTTCGGTAACTTATAATGAAACCAATAGCTCTATGCTTCCTGGTTATCTGCCAAATACAAACTACTTTGGAAGTGATAGATTTAATAATTCCAGTGCACCAGGATTTAAATTCTTGGCGGGTGGTCAAGATAAGCAGTTTGCTATGAAAGCTGCCAATAAGGGATGGATTACAAAGGACCCAACTTTAAATAATCCGTATAAAATGTCGAAGAGTGAAAGGGTAGCAATAAGAACAAGTTTCGAGCTTTTTAGAGGATTTAAAATCGACATTAATGGTGAAAGAAGTTTTACTAAAACGAGAAGTGAATTTTATATATATAATGATTCGGATGGTAGATTTGAAGCTAAAAATCTGGTGGAATCAGGAAATTATAGTATAAGTTTCTTAAGCTTGCAATCAGCATTTTACACTATTGGAACAGCTTCGAATTATGCTTCTAAATATTTTGATAAGTTTCTTGATTATAGAAAAGATGAATCGTTGAGACTGGCAAAACAAAGATATGGATCAAAATATTCAGACTATATATTAAAAGATGAAAAAGGAAATGAAACTGGATTTTATTCTGGTTATGGACCAACATCGCAACAAGTATTAGTCCCTTCATTCCTTAAAGCATATGGTGGAAAATCAAGTGGTTTTGAAAAGGTATTTCCTGCGATAAGTCAGATAATGCCTAACTGGAAAATCACATTTAATGGACTTAGTAAAATACCGATTGTGAAAAAGTATTTTAAATCAGTCAATATTAGTCATGCATATAATTGTAATTACACTATTGGTTCCTTTACAACCAATCTCGACTTTGTGGAAGGGGCTAAAGGATTATCCGAAACCGTTAACTTAGCAGGAGACTATTATGCAAAATATGATTTAAATTCCGTATCAATCAATGAGCAATTTAATCCTTTGATTAATGTTAATATGACCTGGAAAAACAATCTGTCTACTAGGTTTGAGATAAAGAGGACTCGAACTCTCAATTTGGGTTTATCAAATACTCAATTAACAGAAATAGCATCGAACGAAATGGTAATAGGTTTGGGTTATCGATTCGATGATTTTGGAATGATTATAGGACAAGGTTCTAAACAAAAGAAAGTTAAAAGTGACTTGAACCTTAGGGGTGATTTATCAATTAGAAAATCGAGTACCGTGATAAGAAAGGTAGTAGAGCAGGTAGATCAGCTTACTTCGGGACAAAAGGTAGTAACCCTTAAGTTTAGTGCCGACTATACTCTAAGTAGTAGATTTAATCTTAGGTTTTTCTACGATAGAACTATAAATGAGCCATATGTGTCATTAGCATATCCAACAACTACAACTGAGTTTGGAGCATCCTTGAGATTTACTTTGGCTAACTAGTTTATATTATATTTGTAGGGTGTAAATAATTTAGTTAATGATATAAATTTGATATTTGTTATGGATGAGGAAAAAGAAGAATTTGTAAATCCATTTACCGATTTTGGATTTAAACGATTATTTGGAGAAGAGCCTAATAAGGACTTATTATTGGATTTTCTAAATTCTGTATTGGTTAATTATACTGGGCAGCTGAAGAATTTGAGCTATAAAAGTACTGAGAAATTGGGTTTCACTCGTTCAGATCGGAAAGCAATTTTTGATATATACTGTGAGAATGAAAAGGGCGAAAAGTTTATTATAGAAATGCAGAAAGCAAAACAAGACTATTTTAAAGAGCGCAGTATTTATTATTCAAGTTTTCCTATACAAGAGCAAGCTGAAAAAGGAGAATGGGATTTTGACTTGAAAGCGGTATTTACATTAGGAATTCTAGATTTTGAGTTTAATGATAATGAAAAAGACTCAAAATGTAGAACAGATGCTCAATTGCATGATGTTGTTACCAAGGAGGTATTTTATGACAAGCTTACTTTTATATACTTTGAAATGCCCAAGTTTAAGAAAACTATCGATGAGCTTGAGACTCGATTCGACAAATGGATGTATATACTTAAAAATTTGCATATTCTAGATAGAATGCCAATGAAATTGAAGGAGAAAATTTTCAATAAAGTTTTTGATGTAGCTAGAGTTGCAAATTTCACAAAGGATGAACACAAGGCATATCAGCAAAGTCTGAAAGTTTATCGAGATCTATATAATACCTACAACACCGCAGTAAGAGAAGGACATCAAGCAGGTCACAAACTAGGTTTTGCAGAAGGAAAAGCAGAAGGAAAAGCAGAAGGAATTCTAGAAAGTCGTTTTATAGTGGCAAGAAAAATGATTGCAGAAGATATAGATATTGAACTTGTTTCAAAAATAACAGGAATAGAAATAGAGGATTTAAAAAATATGTGAGGCAATGGTTTTTGAAAATATATATTAAGAATAAATTGTATAAATACATTCAAGCAAAAGGATTAGTTCATTTGACTAATCCTTTTGCTTTTTTCTGTCAAAAAAAACTTTGTAATTTATATATACAAAAAAAAGCACATCTGCTTTAGGCAAATACGCTTTTTTATATTAGGATATAACAATTATATTAATAGATATTCGATTCCATTTTATTTTTAGTCTTTCTTATCTCCTTAACAAAACTTGAAGAATTTCTATTGCAAATGACTAAAGCATTGTCAGTATCTAGGACAACAGTATTTTGCATATCTTTAATAATAATAGGTTTATTGTTTTCTGATAAAACCAAACAGTTTTTTGAATTAGAATAGTACACATCCGAATTTCCCCATTTAGCATTATAATCTTTATCTTTCTTTAGGTAATTGTACAAGCTATTCCAATTTTCAATATCAGTCCATCCTATTTGCGCTTCAATAACCAATATTCTGTCCATCTTTTCAAGTATTCCGCTTTCGATCGAAATATTATGACATTCAGGATAAACTCTATCTATAAAATCTTGTTCCATATCTGTATTGTAGACACTTATATCGGACTCAAATATCGAGAATAGCTCAGGTAGATGAGTTCTTAGGGCTTTCTGTATTTTATTTAATGAGCATACAATAAGTCCTGAATTCCATAAAAATTCTTCTGATTCAACAAATATCTTTGCTAATTCGGCTTCAGGTTTTTCCGTAAAAGTCTTTACCTCGAAAATATTGGTTTGTATATGACTAGATTTCTGGATATAACCAAACTTTGTATCTACTCTATCTGGTTTTATTCCAAGGCAAACCAATTCATCTTCTTTTTCTATAAATCTTAGAGAATCATCTATAGTTTTGTTAAATTTATCAAAGTCAACTATTAAATTATCCGAGGATGAGATTAATATATTAGCATTTGGATTTATGGCTTGAATTCTAAAACTAGCATAACATATGCAAGTGGCGGTATTTCTGCGTATGGGTTCCAACAATATTTGATGAGGAGATAATTCGGGTAATATTTCAGTTATATATGTAAGGTATTTCTTATTACTTACCACAAAGATATTTGAAATCTTACATATCTTAGATAGAATCTCAAAATTAACTCGAAGAAGTGACTTCCCCTCATAGTTTATTTTTAAAAACTGCTTTGGTCTGTCCTCTGTGCTAATAGGCCAAAAATCTAAAGCAGCACCGCCTGCCATTAAGATACAATATGTTTCTTTATTCATAAGTGAAATTTTTGTGATAGTTTAATTATCTAGTTCTTATTGTGACATAACTTATTTAGGCTTTATTCTTATAAATTTAAATAAAAATATAAATAGCCAAGAGTTTATTATGTTAAAACATTGTATTTTAGGATTAGTTTCCATTTATTTATGATGAATGAATTGTTTGTAGCTTTTTTGTGTTCCGATTTGTTCCTTTATATTATTTATCTTTATTAAATTGTTTGATATTCAGATTAGTAATTAATTTAAATTGTATTAAAAAAATATAATAATTTATGCATTTACGACTATAGTTATATTTTTGTATTAAATATATTGTTCAAAAATTTAATGATATATCATCCAATAAGAAGTAAATGGTTGATAATTAATGAGGAAGCTTATTATCCTAAGTCTTATTAGATTTAAAAACATAAATATCAAAATCTAATTGTTAAAATAATTGGGTTTAAACTATCAAAATAACTATGAAGATTAGAATTAGTATTATTATCCTTTTGTGCTCTTTTTTATACTCTTGTGTTAGCACAAAACAATATGAAGAGGCCAAAGCCTTGGCAGATGACGCAAGCCTTCAGCTCGAATCCGAAAAAGAAAATAATAGGTTACTAACTGAAGAAAACAATGAATTACAGGCAAATCTTGAAAATACTAACAGGAAATATGAATCCCTTCTTCAAGATACGGTTGAATTATCGAATCAGATAATAAAACTAAAAGAGAAAATTAGTGATTTGGAGCAAAATAATAAAGATTTGTTTGAGCAATTGAAGAAAACAAAATTAGGTAGTCAATCTGAGTCAAAATCATTATTAAATATGATTTCTAAAACTCAGACAGCATTAAAAAAACGAGAGGATATGCTTCAAGACTTAGAAGCAGAATTGGCTCAAAAGCGGAAAAAAATTAATGCTATGATGGATGACTTAAACGCTAGGGATAAAAAACTTAGAGACTTGGAAGCTGAACTTGCTAGAAATTCAAAAAAACTAAATTCTCTGAAAACAAAAATAAGTAATGCTCTAACCAACTTTAAAGGAAAAGGGCTTAGTGTATATACAAAGGATGGAAAAGTGTATGTATCCATGGAGAATAAATTATTATTCAAGTCTGGTAGTTTTACTATTAATCCTCAAGGAGCAAAAGCTATAACAGATCTTTCCAAGGTTTTGGCAGTGAACAAAGAGTTTAGTATTATGATTGAAGGACATACAGATAATGTGCCTTACAAATCAGCCTCTTTAATAAAAGATAATTGGGATTTAAGTGTTAAGCGTGCAACTTCGGTAGTACGAATTATATTGAAGAATAAAAAAATAGAAGCTAAACGTCTAATTGTGGCTGGACGAAGTAAATACTTACCTATAGCATCTAATAAAACACCAGAAGGAAGAGGTAAAAATAGAAGAACCGAAATAATTCTTACTCCAAATATTGAGAATATAATGAAACTTATAAAGTAGTCTCATATTCAATATCCAAAATTTTATTTAATTGCAGATAATAAAGAAACAAACAATAAAAGGAAGCATATTCTCATATATTGGTGCCATTTTAGCTTTGGTTAATAATGGCATCCTATTTCCTCGTATACTTAGTCAAGATCAAATTGGAATATTAAATTGGCTTATAGCTATATCATTGATTTTTTCACAGGCTTCATGTCTTGGATTCAATAATATTACTGATAGATTATTCCCTTATTTTAGATCTAGTTCCAAATATCATAACGGATACCCTAGTTTAATGATATTTGTTGGCTTTATAGGGATTATCGTTTCATCTTTAGTTTTTTATTTTACAAACGAAAGATATAGCAATGATTTGACCCATGAATACATTTATTATGTTTTTCCTCTTTTATTTTTTGGGACTTACTACAATTTGTTTGATGCATACAATAAGACTTCTTATGATGCTGTTTCGGGAACTTTCTTTAGGGATATAGTTTTTAAGCTTTTAAATATGTTAGCTCTTTTATTGATGTATTTGGGACTTATTAATTTTAGTATCTTCTCTAAAATATATGTTGCTGCATTTTGTCTTCCGGCAATTTTATTATTCTTCCTCCTTTTGTATAAAAATAATATTGGTTTCTCTAGATTGAATTTTAAATTATTCCAATCTTATAAAGGACAGATGTTTAATCTCTCAGTATTTGGGATTTTTAATAGTTTTAGCAATAGTTTTGCAGTGCAAATAGACCGTATAATGATAGTTGGCTATTTATCATATGCAGAGAATGGAATTTATGCTACAATGGCTAATTTTGGGGTGCTTATATCTATGCCTTTGCGTTCGTTGACCAAGATTTCGACTACTGTTATTTCTGAAGCATGGAAGAATAAGGATAAAACTATGATTATGTCTATTTATAAGAATTCAAGTATTAATCAATTTGTGGTAGCTTGCTTTCTTTATATTGGTTTGATTTCTAATACCGATTTTATTTTTGAATTAGTTACTGATTCTTATTTACCTGGGCATAAAGTGCTAATTTTTATTGGAGCTGCTCATATTCTGCATATGCTTTCGGGTGTTAATGGAGTAATAATTCAAACCTCTGAAAAGTATAAATATCAGTCCTTTTTTCTAGCAATTTTTGCCCTTTTGCTCATTATTACCAACATGATATTTATACCACTATATGGAATTGTAGGAGCTGCATCAGCTAGTTTTATTTCTGTTTTTATTTATAGTCTTCTTAAATTTATATTTGTATACAAGTGGTTTGGAATGCAACCTTTTTCACTAAAGTATATATATGTAGTTATTATCTCATTCGTATTACTATATCTATCTTTAACTTATATTGATTTAGATAATGCTTATCTCAATTTATTATTAAGAGGCTTTTTTATAACTGTATTGTATTTCTTGTTTTGCTATAAATTAAATATATCCAAAGATATTAACCAGATTGTTAATAAGTGGTTGAAAAAAATAAAAGGGAAAAGTATATAGACTATATTTTTATAGTCTGTATTTTCCCATATCCCCTTCGTCAATCATACTTAGGTAGCTTTCGTATCTGCTAAAGTGAATTTCTCCGTTTTCCAAAGCTTCTTTTACTGCGCATTGAGGTTCATTGATATGCATGCAGTTATTAAATTTACACTTGTCGGCTAGTTCAAAAAATTCAACAAAATAATGTGAAATTTCAGATTTATCCATATCGAAAGTTCCAAATCCTCTGATGCCAGGAGTATCTATAATATATCCTCCGAAATCGAGTTCAAACATTTCGGCGAAAGTGGTAGTATGTTTTCCTTGTTTATGAGAATCTGATATTTCTTTGGTTCTCAAATCCAAACCAGGCTGGATAATATTGATTAATGTAGACTTCCCTACCCCCGAGTGACCAGAGAATAAGCTAGTTTTATCTTTCATCAATTCCTTAACTTTATCTATACCATCATTGTTTTTTGCAGAAATAGCGCAACATTCATAACCTATTGAGCTATATAGGTCGATTAGTTCGTCAAGTTTGTCTAATTCCTCTTCCTGATATCTGTCTGTTTTATTAAAAATAATTTTAACATCAATACTATAGGCTTTTGCTGCTGCTAGATACCTATCTATAAATGTAGTTGTGGTCATAGGATAGTTGATGGTAACCACAAGTAAAGTTTGATCTATATTTGCCGCAATAATCTGAGCTTGTTTCGAAAGGTTTGAAGATTTACGAATAATATAGTTATTTCTATCCAAAATTTTAGAAATCACAGGAGTCTCATCCGAATCGTCAAATTCAACCCAATCGCCAACAGCTACAGGGTTTGTAGTTTTTATACCTTTTAATCTAAATTTACCTTTAATTTTACAATTTAAGATTTCTGATTCATCTGTTTTTACGGTATACCAACTACCAGTATTTTTTATAACTCTTCCTTTTTTCAAGATTCCTCTGTTCTAAATGTTTAACATTCTTTGATTAATGAATTTTGCAAAAGTATTAATTATAGATTTAAGTTGAAAATATAAATAGCAAAAACAAATTTATTAAATATTAAAAGAGCCGATAAAAAATCGGCTCTTAATTTGAATCTAAATTATCAAAATTACAGTTCAAGAATTTTGATTTCGGTTCGCCTATTGGCTTGATGTTCTGCTCTGCTACAGCTTACACCATCAGAGCATCTATTTACTAGGCGAGTTTCTCCATAGCCTGAGGCTATTAGTCTATCTGGGTTTATTCCTTTGCTAATAATATATGCAACTGCCGATTTTGCTCGTCTGTCCGAAAGATCAATATTGTATACATCCGAACCTCGGCTGTCTGTATGTGAACTCAATTCGATTTTTAGACTTGGGTTTTCCTCCATTATTTTGACCAGTTTGTCTAATTCTATTGCTGCGTCAGGTCTAATATTATCTTTGTCGAAGTCATAAAATATATTTTCTAGTACAAAACTCTTTCCTACTTCTAATTTGTCGATATACTTTACAATATTTATAGTATCCTGCGAATTGTTTTCTGCATATACCAATTCATTACACGAGATAGTTTTTTCTTTCCAAATATTGATTTCATATTTTTTATCACGGAGTAATTTATGTGTAAATTTTCCTGTATCCGCTGTAGATAGTTTGATAGTATCTTTTTGTTCTGTATCTATAATTTCGATATTTACCATTTTTACAGGACTATTATCGGACTTATATGCCACAAGTCCATTTAATATTATATCCTTTACTGGTTTCAGATATATGGTTTTAAATATATTTACTCTATTAGAATAATCGGCTTTTACAAGCTGTACAGATTCGGTGCTGTATCCAGGTTTACTAGCTGTGATGGTAAATTCTTCTCGGTCATTTCCTAGTTTTGCTCCAAACCAGCCTGTCTCTGTTGTTATTGAATGTGTTACCTCTACTCCTGTTGTGTCTATATAGCTTACTTTTGCAGCTTGAATAATTGATTTATCTTCTATGTTTTTAACAATACCATTTAGCAAGAAAGAATTTATCTTGTACATATAAATATCATCGAAACTTTCTCCTTTTTCTCTATTTGATGAAAAATAACCTTTGTCGTCATTTATGATTAAGCCAAAATCATCCTTTGTGGAGTTTATATCTATTCCTAAATTCATTACTGGAACCGTAATATCTTTTGTGTCGAAACTAAAAATATCTAAACCTCCAAGCCCAGCATGACCTTTAGATGAAAAGAACAGAACTCCTGACTGTGAGATGAATGGAAACATTTCATTATCAATGGTATTTACTCTTGGACCTAGGTTTGTTGGTTCGGTCCAAACTCCATTAATCTTATGACTTACATATATATCAGTACCTCCAATGCCACCAGGACGATCAGAAACAAAGTAAAGATCTTTTCCATTTTCTGATATGCTTGGGTGTCCTGTAGAATAATCTTTCAAATTGAATGGCATTAGTTTGGGTTTCGACCATCTGTTTCCATCAAATTTTGAGTAATATAATTTTATTTTTACTACCCCATTTTTCGATTTGACTGCTCTTTTGCCTTTGCTAACAGTATTACGTGTGATGTAAACCTCTGTCCCATCTTTCGAAAAACATACTGGACCTTCATGAAACATGTATGATTTTCCAAATTTGTTTGAGATATAATTAAGTCCTTCAAGATTACCATCATCTTTAATTTTTCCAGAGTAAAGTTTCAGAAAATTTTGATCAGTCCATTTATATTTTTTGTTTGAACTGAAGTTGTTTCGAGCCGATGAAAATACAAGCGAATCCTTGTAATAAGTAGGTCCAAAATCCGATTCAGGGGAGTTTATTTTTAATTTATCTATTTTATAGAATTTTTCCGTTCTACCTATGTTTTTGATTTCTTCAGGTTTTATATGTTCTACAACGAGGCTGTCCTTGTTAGCCGCCATAAAAATATCCATCCAAAAATGTGCTTGTTTGTATTTACCATTACTTTGCAATGCTCTCGAGTAATGATAATAATCCTGTATGGAGACACTGTCGGTTAGTATTACTAGTCTGTAATACCATTTTTCTGACTCTTTCGAATTATTCACCATTCGGTATGATTCGGCGATGTTTCGAATGACCTCCATATTCATTGTATCCTTTTGGTAGATACGTTTATAATTATCGACAGCACTTAGGAAATTAAATTTTTTGAATTGCTTGTTTGCTTTTCGGCTTGATTGTGCAAATGTATTACTACTTATAAAAAGGCTAAATATTAATACTAGTGTATATATATATGATTTTTTCATTTTAGTAGGTTTTTTCTGGTTAATAAATTCTTATCATTTTTGATTAGAAGAATCTAGGAGTTAGTATTTTCTTATCTCCTAAATGGAAATCAAAGGCTATCATTACTTCGTGTGTCCCACTGTTATATTTTCTTAGCTCAGAACCTGTCATATCGAAGGCATACCCTATTCTCCATTTATTTGTCATTTGGTATTGTAACATCACACTAAACGAATCGTCGATACGATGCGAAGCACCAAACCAAAATCTGTCTAGATATATAAAGTTGGCACTTATATCGATTGAAATTGGAGCATTATATACAATTTTAGCAAGAGCAGATGGTTTAAACTTAAGATTGTGGTTAATATTGAATAAAGCTCCACCATTCAGGAAATAATGTCTTTCCTTGTACCCTTTACTAGCAGATGATACGCCATCATTATCGTATTGGTTTCTCATAAGTCGTGGACTTGCTAGTCCGATGTAATATTTTGGATTGTATAAGTATAATCCTACTCCAAAATTAAGAATGAAGTTTTGATTAAAATTTTCGGCAAAAGCGGAGTCATTATTCTGATCCAAGTTTAGATCGTTAAGTTTTAATTGTAACATGTCGAATCCAGCCTTTAGTCCCATTCCTAACATAGTTCTATATCCCAGTCGCAAATGGTAGGAAATATCTCCGTAGAAGCTATTCTGCTCGGTAGGTCCTATTTTATCATTTATAAAAGTAAAACCAGTACCAACATTGAAATATCTTAATTTGGAATTCATGCTAAATAGATTTGTTCTTGGAGCTCCATCAAAACCAACCCATTGTTGGCGGCTCATAATCATTACGCTTAGCATATCATTACTACCAACATATCCAGGGTTAATAGTTTGTTGGTTGTGCATATATTGAGTGTACATTGGATCTTGCTGAGCATTTGTTTTTAGACATAATGTTAGCATTATAAATATCAAACTAAGTAGATACTTATTGTACTTTTTTAATATTGTAATCATCTTAAATATATTTTTTAACAAGTAGCTGTTTCCTGTTCTGAATTAAGTTTTGGATTGTTGAAAAAAGATTGGAAATGAAATTTATTACAGTAAACTAGTTCTGTGTTAAGTATTCTTGAATGGTGTATTATTGGAATATTAATAGTTTCGTCAAGAATAATTAAACGACTTTTTTCAAATAAATCTTGTCGGATTATTAATCGATTCATAATTCTTTGTTAGAATAAATAACTGGTATCCCTGTATCGTATCTCTGTGAAATGAATTAATACAGAAGATACCAGTTGTTTTAATATTCAATTAATAATTAAGGTAAACGTATCCTTTTATTGGTTTTTTGCCGCTCTCTAATTCTACAATGTAGAAATAGGTTCCTTCAGGCAATGTGTTTGAACCAATAAGTCCTTTTGTATTAGGTTTTCCATCCCAATCGTTAAGGTATCCTTTAGCTTCATAAACTTTTGATCCCCAACGGTTGAATATCATTAGTTTAGAATTAGGGAAATCTCTTATTCCTTTTATTTTGAAATAATCGTTTACACCGTCACCATTTGGAGAAAATCCTTCAGGGATACTTATATACTCGCCACAGTCATCATATTGGTCAATATAATTTGGTATGCCATCATTATCACAGTCGTCATCTCCTTCTTCGGAGTCAGGAACTGAATCTCCATCACTGTCTACATCTGTATAATCAGGATTACCATCATTATCAGTATCCACAGGAGCATCTTTACAATAAGATCTTATTCCTGCTTCAATAGAGTCTGGTATGCCATCATTATCCGAATCGGTATCTTCAAAATCAGCTATTCCATCATTATCCGAATCCTTGTCAAGTCCTTCTACATAATCAGGTATCCCGTCTTCGTCATAATCCGAAGCTGCAATTTCTATGTTAATCACTGCTTGGTCACAAAGTCCTGCAGGATCACATATTTCGTAATGTATTGATTCAGTATTACAATATGATCCAGGGTAAGCGGTGTAAGTAATACTACCATCCTCATTTAATATTAAATCACCATACGAAGCAGCTGAAATAATTCTAATTCTAAGATTATCATTATCTGGATCCAAATCATTACTCATTGGAATTACTACAATCTCTTTTGAGTCAAAAGCAGAGTAATAATCATCTGTTGCTACAGGTGGATTGTTAACACCATTTATAATGATTTCAACATTGGCCTGATTACTTTTCTCTAATCCATCGTATACGCTATAAGTGAATGACTCTTTATAAGATTCGCCTTCGTTTAGATAATCGTATTTGCCATTGGAGTTGAAAAATATATTTCCAAGTTCATCAATATTAACCACACCTCCTTTTGACAATTCAATATTTTGATTAATCAATCTACTGTCTCCATTTATCTCAAAATTGGTGATTGGATCTTTATCAATATCATTGTCATTGGTAAGAATATTAGAATTTACAGTTTCTGATTCTAATATGATATACTTGTCGTCTTTTGCAATAGGTGCATCGTTTACTGGTTCTATTTCGATTCTAACTGTTGCTGTTGATACATCTCCGTCAAAATCTTCTATAGTATAGGTGAAACTTTCGTTACCATTATGATCTCTGTCTGGAGTGTAAATAAAAGAACCATCTTCGCTTACCACCAAAGTTCCATTATCGGGTCTGGTATAATCAATTACTTTTACAGGTTTATCACCTAAGTTCTCATCATTTTCCATCAATTTACCAGATGCTGCTCCTCCCTCTTGTATTTTGTAAGAGTCGTCTACTGCTACTGGTATATCATCAACTGACGAAATATTTATTAAGACTACAGCCGTTGAGCTTTCTCCATCTTTATCAGTTATGGTGTAAGTGAAACTATCCTTTCCATTTTCATCTTTGTATGGGGTGTAAGTAAATGTTCCATCAGGATTTACTATAGCAGTCCCTTTTTTAGGATCAGTCGTTTTACTAGCTGTAATAGGCTTGTCTCCTAGATCTGTATCATTTTTTATCAGATTACCAGATACTTCTTTTTCTTCCTCAGTGTCAAAAATATCATTTACAGCAATAGGACTATCATTAGTATTCGAAACAATTATTTTCACCTCTGCTATTGAGTATTCTCCGTCAACATCTGTTACTCTATATTCAAAACTATCAGTTCCATAAAAATCCTTATTTGGAGTGTAGGTATATGTTCCATCTGTATTAACTGTAACACTACCATTAGTAGGATCCGACTCCTTCGTATAACTGACATCCTTATCTCCTAATCCTGTATCGTTTGACTTTAATTCACCATCAACAGCTGTATCTTCGTTTGTAGTATTAGTATCATTTACAGCAATAGGTGTATCATTTGTTGGATTAACCGTGATAACTACTTCTGCAATAGAATATTCTCCGTCAGTATCGGTAACTCGATATTCAAATTTATCTTCTCCGTAGAAATCCTTGTTAGGGGTATAAGTATACTCTCCATTGGTGTTTATAACAAGTTTTCCATTTTTTGGATCAGATTCGATTGTAAAGCTTATTAATTTATCTCCTAGACCGGTATCATTTGATTTCACTTCTGAATGAACAGGAGTGTCCTCATTGGTAGTCTCTTTGTCATCTACAGCAATAGGTGTGTCATTCTCAGCTTTTATTTCTATGTTTACAATTGCTTGGTCACAAAGGCTTATTAAAGGAAGACTTTCATTATCACATATTTGATAAGTGAAACTCACAGTTCCAAAGTAATCTTTGTCAGGATTATATGTAAATGTCCCATCATTATTTAAAATAATATCTCCATTTTCATCAGCAGTACCACCTTCTATAATAGTGTAAATAAAATTGTCAGAATTACTATCAGGATCCGAATCTACACCATTCCCATTATCTTCCTTTAGATTTCCATTTACCGATTTATCTTCTGTTCCAATAAAACTATCATTCATTGCTACTGGTGGATCATTAACAGGAAGAATATTTATTGTAAATTTCTTGGCTAATGACTGATCAACTCCCCCATTAGCTGTTCCTCCATTGTCTTTAACATATACCGATACAATCGACTGTCCAAACCTATCTGCTTTAGCTGTGAAGCTGATATCGCCATTTTGATTAATGGATGGAGCCACTTCAAATAAATCATTATTTGTTGAGCTAAATTTTATTTCAACCGTCTGTGAAGTTTCATTTATAGCACCAGGATTAATATCAATGATATGAGCACTTTTATTAAATTCTCCTGAATCTTCATTTACGTTTATATTCTTCGGATCAGCAATTTCAAATTTAGGAACATCGTTTACAGGTATTATATTGATTGAATATGTTGAGGCTTCTTCGCTATACTCAATTCCATCAAATGCTTTGAAATCAAAGCTGCTGTAATTATTACCATTCTCGTCTGTTGCTGCTTGATATTTTAGTTTCTCGATATCATTAATATCTATAGTTTCATTTAAAACTATTTCACGTTTGCTAATATCATCTTCGATAAATAATTTTCCTTTTGAAGCTAGTTTCGTAATTTTAATAGCTCTTAGTTCATCACCGTCTGCATCGTCGTATAGAACTGCAAAATTATTTCTATGGAATTGATAAATATTATCTTCTAGTTCTGTAAAGTATGAATTTCGAACTCGAGGTTTATCATTAACAGAGTTAATCTTTATTTTAAATTCTTTTATATCAGATAATTCGATACCTCCTATTGCAGTACCTCCATTATCATTATATTGAACTTTTATAATAACTTCTCCATGTTTGTTTGCAGCAGTTGTAAATCTTAGATTACCATCATTATCGATGCTTGGTTGCCCTCCCGAGCTAAACAAATCAGGACGTGGATTTGTGATTATAACCGTCATGTTTTGCTCAGTCTCATTAAATGCACCTTTGTCTATAGAACTAATATGTTTTACACTTTCATATGATCCGTAATCTTCGTCTATTTCGATATCTTTTGGAGATTTGAAACTAAAGTTTGGTTTATCATTTACAGGATTGACTTGAACATATAGCTTTGTTGGATTAAGTTCATAGTCTGTACCATCATAAAATTTAAACAAGAAATTGTCATAATTTACTCCATTTTCATCTTCGACAGGTATGAACCTAAGTTTATTGATATCCGAAGAGCTTATAAATTCGTTATTTCCTATAATTTCAGATTCATTGTCTGAGAATATTAATTTTCCATACTTAGGTTTCTCTGTAATTAGTATGCCAGTGAAATCATCATTGTCTATATCTGAATATATTCTTTCAAATGTAGCTTTGTCAAAGATTATTTTACCATCCTCTTTGATGGCATAAGCCATATCCGTTCCAACAGGACGATCGTTTATTGCTTTAATTTCGATACTGAATTGCTGTACTGTCGATTCATCAATACCTCCATTGGCTGTACCTCCATTATCTTTTAATCTAAGATTAATAGTAATTTTTCCGTTCGCATTCTCTGCTGGTTTAAATACTAATTTACCTTCAGAATCAATATTCGGATTAATCTCAAATAGATTATTTTCATCATATTCTAGTATGAAATTTACTGTTTGATCATTTTCGTTTGCGGCTCCTCTATTGATATTAAAAGCAAAATCATTCTCTTCAAACTTATCTGAATCTTCATTCACTATAATATCCTTTTCGGTAGTAAGATTAAAGCTTGGCTGATCGTTAACAGATTGAATGTCTATTGTGAGTTTATAGTCATCATTGCTATAACTATTGCCATCAAAAACTTTATATTTAAATTCAGTATAGTCTAGTCCAAATTCATTATTAAGAGCTTGATAGTTTAGATATTTGATGTTTTCAGAACTTATAAAATCTCCTTTTTTCACTAAGTTTTCATTTAGTTTTAAATTCGATTTATTTGGCAATTCTGTTATCATAATTCCCATAAATGGATCATTTTCTATATCAGAATATCCATCTGCAAATATGCTGCTTGTAAACAGGTGCTTAGTATCTTCCAATTCCATTACCTTATGGTCTGTTGCTTCAGGTTTGTCATTTACTGATAGTATATTCAGCTTTACTTGAGCAATATTTGAAGACATTGCAGTTCCATCGTAACCTTTATAGTTGAAGCTATCATCACCATAATAATTTTCATTTGGCTGATAGAAAAGCTCTTCTAAATCGGTATGATTTATTTCATCATTTTCACTGATACTAATTATTGAACCATTTTTTGTGTATTTTAAAGATCCATGTTGAGGTATCGAAGTGATAATTATTTTTTCAAGCTTGTCATTATCATCATTGTCTTGAAATCTATTAAATGTTTTATCAAACATATTTGCTTGAAATTCGATATTTTCATCTTCGTTGCTAGGTAGCATATCAAAGCTACTTACATATGGTACTGCATTTACATAGTTGAATTTAATAAATGCAGGTTTTTCCTCATTGCTTGATAACTTGTCTACTTTTGCATATTCTGTTCCATCAAAAGCATTCCATTTTAAGCTAACTTCGCCATTGTAGTTTCTGTTAGGTGTAAATACTAATCCGTTTGCAAGTTCGGCATACGAGTATTCTCCTACACTTACATCAGTTCCGTTTATGCTGTATCTTCCAGCATCAGAAGATGGTAATTCTATTATCTTTATCTTTTCAAAAATATTATCAGTTTTATCATCATCTGTATAGTGATCTAAAAGTTCTTGCCTACTAATATTTATGATTTTATCTTCTTTTGTATCTCCTAAATTATAGTCTTCTACTACTGGAGGAGTATTGTTATGTTTGATTATAATTTTTGCATCTTTTTCAGCATAATCAAGACCATCATTTCCGTTCCAGCTTAATTCTGTGATTCCTTCGAATCCATCATTTGGAATAAATACTAGTTTTTTTGTTTCACTAAATTCATTAATGTTCAAATCACTGTCTCCAAGTAGTTGGTTTTCTCCAAAGAATATTTTACCTGAATTAAAACTATCTGGAATTTTGATTTTGGTTATGCTTAGCTCGCTGTTTGGATTTCCATATGGGAAATCTTCGTCTTCAAAATTATTTGTAAAGTCTGTAATGTCTATTGTTACAGGAGTATCTTCAATTACAGATTTTGTGATTTGACTAACTATAGGTTTATCTTGAACTGGATTTATTATAAGCTGAACATTTGCTGTATTATTTGAAAAATCAGTTCCGTCATGGCCTTTCCATTTAAATAAGTCGTTACCATTGAAATTTGGATCAGGCTTGTAAACAAGATTGTTTATATCTGACTTGCTTATTTCTTTGCCTTTCTCAATGATTTGTCCATTTAAATATAAGTCTCCATTTTCTGGAAGTTTGGTGATTTGTATTTTTGTCAAATCATCATGAATGTTCTCATCATAAAATTTGTTTGGTTCTTCTGCGAAATCGTTTTCATTAAAACTTAAGTCTGTATCCTCGTCGAAATTAGGCATACTGAAATCGTAAACTGTAGGTCTACTGTTGTAGTATGAAAAATAAATAAATTCAGACTTAGATGTATATACAGTACCGTCAAATGCTTTATACTTGATATATGGAGTTCCATTATATCCTTCTGTAGGTATATAGCTTATATTTTGAGAAAAATCATTATAGCTTATTTCTTGGTTTAGGCTGATCTCGCTGCCATTGAATAAAAATTTACCTCCATCTTTATGTATTGATGTTATTTTTATCTTTTTGAATGGTTTGTCAAATCTGTCTTTGTCAGAATATAGCTGATTTATTACATCTCTATTGAAATTAACAACAACATCTTCTTTAAATTGCCCCAGCCATTTGTATTTTATACTTGGGACTCTATTTTTATATGTGATAATTACCTCTGCTACTTCATCTGCATAACTATTTGAATCTGAACCATTCCATAGGAATGAGACATCTCCAACAAAATTTCTTACAGGAACTATAGTTAAACCAAAATCAATTAGTTCTTGTTTTGTGAATTCCTGACCTTCGGTTACGGCAATATTGTTATGTTCCAATACTGCTTGATCTACCTCTGGAAGTTTTGTTATTTTTATGATATCTAAATCAGGATATAGATTTGGTTTCTCATCTGGATTTCCATCATTATCTACATCGAAATCCGCATCATTGAATGCATCTTCAAATTGAGAAAAACTCATTTCATACTCCCAATCTTTATATTTATCATCTTCTATATTTTCAATTGTAGGCGCATCCTCAATTTCATTTATAATGATATTAATCTCGGCATCATTTTTAGCATAATCGTAACCATCATATGAATTGTACCTAAAACTTGTGTTTCCATTCCAATCTGCCATTGGAACGAATTTTAGTTTAGGTAAGTCTATGTATTGAACCTCGAAATTTGAACTATTTATGATTGTATTTCCATAATATAGTTTACCATACTTCGGAAGACTCGTAATTTTTATCTTTTTTAGAGTATTCTGATCTGGTGTAATATTATAATCGAGACTAGAATCGTAATGATCTTGAAAATTAGATTGACCAATAAATAGATCAGTATCTTCATCACTTCTTAGTTCGAAATCACTTACAAGTGGAGGATTATTTAATACATCTACTGTTTTTTCAATGCTAGCTTCACAATTTTCATCATTCGTTACTGTTAATTCAACATCGAAATTAGTTCCTATTGTATTGTAATCAATATTAGGGTTTTGAATATTGCTAGTATATCTGTCACCTTGTTCAAATTTCCAATCCCACTTAACAATATTAGCTATTTCTGAATTATTGATTTCTGAATTTGAAGAATCTTCAAATTGGATACTATTACCTCTTAAAACAGGGGTGTTTAGAATATCAAAATTCGCATTCACTTTATATACATCGATATATGTATCTTGGCTTTGCTTACAGAGACTGTTGTCTGTAACAATTAATTTTACCTGATTCCTTTTGCCTTCTCTGTTCGATTTGTATATGTGATTTACATTTTGCCCTAGGCTAGAATTACCATCTCCAAATACCCATTTGTAATCCTTTATTCCGCCATCTCCATTAGTTGTCGTAGCAGAGCCGAAAAATTGTAATTCATCATCCGAGCATACTTTTTGATTATTTATGCTTGGTTCAATTATACTTAGGTCAGTAATAGTTAAATTATCAGGAGATACAACTTCTACAAAGTCCTCTTTTGTAAGTGTCGCAGTACATCCAAAGCTAGTAGTTACCTTTAAACTTACATTGTATACTCCAGCATTTGGATATTTAAATTTTGGATTTGCTTCGTGAGAATCAGCTATTCCATCTCCATCAAAATCCCACCACCATTCGCTAATTGGGTATCTATCATCAACTAACTGAGATAAGTCTGAAAACTCTATTTCTATATTTGTACATATAGTTTCTCCCATTTTCTTGTTGAAATCAACTATTGGTGGTAAGCTAGTATTGATTCTACCTAGATCTTCTCTGTAGAATGAAATCGAACCACAGGTACCATTATCTGTAAGTATCAAAATAGGTAATTTAGTACCTGCTTTTGTATAGTCGTATGTTGTAGATTTAGATGTGACTCCATGTTCTAGGCTTTGTTCTTCAGTGATTCCATTACCAAAGTCCCAGACTAGAGAAACTACTTCTTCTAAATCGGAAACATGAAAATTAGATCTGTGAATTGGATCAGCACATGAAGCTAAATTATCATATGAGAAGTTTCCGTTTGGTCCAGCTACATATACCTTCTTTGAGCTAGTTTTTGTACAGCCTCCAAGCAATTCTACTTGCAATACCACCTCGTAAACACCAGGGTGAACATAGAAATTAGAAACCTCTTTACCATTAGCTGTTTCTCCGTTACCAAAGTCCCAAGTGTATGATTTTACAATATCTTCATCATCATCGGCATGGAAAGTTGTACCTATTGGAGCACAGCCTAAATTGATGTCTTCAACCCAAAAGCTTCCTGTGCCATCAATTATGCTTATTTCCTTTGTGTAAGATTCCGAACAACCAATATTATTGGTGATATTTAGTTTTACAGTGTAATTTCCTGCTTTGTTATATTGGTGTTTTGGATTTTCGTTTACATTTGTCGTTAGATCATAGATGTCATCTCCATCAAAATCCCATTCATATTTGGTAATACTGGTTGTTCCTCCAATAATTCTTGAATTATTGTTGAATGTAATTTCATCTCCTAAACAATAAATCTCTCTGCTAGTTGTGAAATCTGCAATTACATTTGGAATAGTAATATTATTGCTTGAGCTAGAATGATCTGTACATCCATTTTCATCAGTAACCAATAAGTCTACATTAAATATTCCTTTTGTGTTGTAAGTATGTGTTACATTTTTATCAATACTGCTTCCTCCATCTCCAAAATTCCATAGATAAGTGTTGTTTTCAGAATTTGCAGAATCATTTTCTGCCTTTGTTGATGAATTAGTAAATACAATTTCATCACCTATACATGCTTGTGTTGGTGTTGCTTCAAATTTAGATATTGGTCCTCCTATATTAAGGTAATCGTCCTTAGTTATGCTGTACTTACAGCCATAGTGCCCTATTAAACTAAGTTTAACATCATATAAACCTGTGTCTGTGTAAGTGAAAGATGGATTTGTTTCTTTAGAATCTTCTATCCCATCTCCATTTAAATCCCAACTATATTCGTTTATTATAAAATTAGATGAGCTAGCTGCTCCAAGATTGCTAGTGAACTTAATTTCATCCCCGTGACAGGCAGTTGTTTTGTCTGCTGTAAATTCAGGTTCCGCATGGATGATATACACATATTGCTCATCTGTGCTGCTACAACCAGTTTCAGGTGATGTCATTGTTAATTTTACCTGATAATTTCCTGAAGTAGCATATTTATGAGAAGGACTTTCCTCTGTTGAACTTTCACCATCACCAAATTCCCACAGATATTGAGAATTTGTAGTTTTTCCGCTACTATTATTGTGAAATTTAATTATATCATTTTTGTTACAATGGACATATTTGTCTAACGAAAATGCAGCTAGAGGATTTTTGATAACGATTCCACTTATGCTGAAAGGTTCTGAAGGACATCCATTATCAAAAGCCGTAACTGTAGCCGTATGGTTAAAGCTAGGAAGATTAAAACTATGATTTATAGAGCTACTTGTTGAAGGATCATCCAGCTCTTGCTCGTGATCTTGTCCATTCGAAAAGCTCCAGTGTATTTTATCAACATAGCCCGAAAAGTTTGTTGTGAATTCTATATTTTCCTTCTTACAGGCAATTTCATCATGTAGTAGATTCTGGATTATCGGTTTCTCACCTATCTTAATGAAATTGTCCTTGGTTTTGCTGAGTGTGCAACCACTTGCAGTTGTAATTGTTAGGCTAACAGTGAATTTTCCTCTACTGTTGTATGTATGCGAAGTTTGTTTGCCTGTTCCATTTTCATACCCATTCTCAAAGGTCCAATCATAGGAAACAGCTGGATCAAAACTCTCTCCCGAGTATATTGCATTGAAAATAATATTTTGTCCAATACAGCCTTGGTCGGTATTAGCAAATTCGAAATTTAGAGTTTTCTTTTTGATATTTATTTCTTTGACAATTGAATTAGGACATGAAGAAGCTGAATGAATTGTTAATTTTACATTCTTCTTACCCGACGAAAGAAAACTAAAACTTGGATTTTCTTCCGTACTGTCAGTTATGCCATCTTCATCAAAATCCCATTCATAAGCTACAATTTCCCCTCTGTCTATGCTTGAACTGTTTGTGAATTGTACATCATAACTAGGAGGACATGCCGAATTGCTTTCGTATGTAAAGTCAGGTAATAAAGCTAGTATATTAATATCTTTAATTACTTCCATTTGGCATCCATCCGAGTGTGTAACATTTAGTTTTATACTGTGGATGCCAGGAGATTTAAATTTATATAGTGGATTTTGTATTCTTGAATCCACTATGCCATCCATATTAAAATCCCACTCCCAAGCTATTGCAGATTCAGAGGATATATCTGTAAACTGTATGTCTTGATTTATACATTCATTAGAAAATTCAAAATCCGCAGAATTATTATTATTGAAAAGTACATTTTTAACAATTTTTTCAGACGAACATGAATGATCTGAAACAATAGTTAAGGCAACAGGAAAATCCCCTGTAGATGTAAACTTATGCTTATGAGTTTTGTGAACGGCATCGATTATTCCATCATTACCAATATCCCAATTGTATCTTGAAATGGAAGATTTTTTAAATTCAGTTTCAGCTGTAAATTCTACTAAACCAAGACCACATTGGTTTAATTTGTTGATAGTGAAATTAGCGTTAGGAGTTTTAAATACAGAAATAACAGCTGGTTTAAAACTAGTTCCCTTACAACCATTTTCATCTGTTACTTCCAGAATGATATTGTACTGATTTGCTGGTAGATTTTTTAATTGAGTCGTTTGACTTGTAGTGTTGATGTTTTCAATTTTTGATTGAAAGTCCCAAGTGTATGAGACAATCTTCCCACCGTCAACTGCTCCAATAGGAATGCCGTCAATATTCGAATCTGGAACATTTACATTTTTACTATTGGCAATTAAACTTGCATCCAAAGGTTCACAACCTTCTGCAATTGATGCTGTAAAGTCAGGAATCGGATTTGGATAGATTGTAATTTCTTTCGAAACCATGGTGCTTATATCATCATTGATATACAGACTTACAGTATAAACACCAGGTTTTGGATATATTGCAGATGTATTCTTTCCTGTACTAGGATCATCTGATTCATTTACATTTGAATTACCAAATACCCAATTCCATTTGTGTGCTGGAATATCTGAGTTTTCAGTGAAATGAGCTGTAGCATTTCCACATTTACTTGATAATGTGAATGTAAAATTCGCTTTGTTTTGTGACTTGGCATTGTTTGAAATGCCAATCATTAAAATCATAAAAAGAAATAAAGACCTCTTACTCCTTAAATGAGAAAATAAAAATTGTAAACATTTATTCATACCCACATTCTTGATTAATAAAATTATGATAGATTTAGATTCGGGGCTAAATTATATCTAATATTAAAATCATCAACAGATTGAGTTTAATATTTTGTAAACAACTAATTACAGATGATGAATGTGTTGTAATTACATCTAAAAATCTAAACAACAATAAAACAGAGTGTTAGTATAGGTGTAATAATGATAATTAGCTAATATTCGTAAAAAACAGAACTTACATAAGCAGCTAATTGTTTGTCTATTTAAGATTGATTATTAATTGATGAGGATATATTTAAATTAATAATTATGTAATTTAACAAAAAAGGAATAAAATGATATATATCATTTTATTCTCTTTGTTTAGAATTTCAGTTTTGGCTCAACTTGTTTGTATATAGATATATATATAGGATAATTACAAGAAGTGATTATTCAGATTTAATTTAAATAAATTCAGTTTTTAATTGCTAACAAAAGGCTTAATTTGATGAATTGAAACAATATCTTTTTTGGTAATAATTATCATAAATTATTAAAAACATGAATAGTTGTTCTTTGTCTGAGTTTTTAAACTAAGCTTATAGTAGTTGTGTTTATAGCTCTTAAAGATATTAAGCCTATTTGGAGATATGAGATTAATAGTTAGTATAATATGAGAATATTCTTTTAATTAATGTATTCTGATTTATAACACTATTCGAGCTAAGTTTGAATAATAAATGGATTATATCAAATTATGCATATAATATAAGGTTACCTTTTCATGCTATTGATGCTATTGTCCTTTGTCCTTAAGCGAGGCACGAGCCACTGTGCTGAGCTTGCCGAAGTGGAAAGATTTCATACATTCTAAAACTTCAAGTCTATATAAATTCCAGTTAGGATTCCTAGAATTTATCAAAGCTTATTTCTATTCTCTTTTTAATCCATTTAATTGTTCTTCTGAGGTAATCGCTCCTTCTGTATTGGTGAAGTAATCAAAATTTGATGTCAACTTCAAGAAAAAGCATAGAATAGATTTTTTGTGCGAATTTAATAATTTGAAAAGCTAATAATACATGTAAAATCAATCATATAAGAGAAAAAGGGGTGTTGAAAAATGCATGGTGATTTCTTAATAACTTTTGCATAGCCTAGCTTAAGCCTGAAGTAAGCATTACAACTATAAGTTAGTAGCTGATTTTATTGATTATTTGAGTTAATAGTTTTGGTGCTGACCCCTGATTGTTTTTTAGTTGTGTAATGTATTATTGGATTTAAGAAATGTATATATAAAAAAAACCATCTGTAATACAGATGGTTTAAGCATTTTGTTGTCCCACTAGGATTCGAACCTAGACTAACAGAACCAAAATCTGCGGTGCTGCCATTACACAATGGGACAATCATTTTGTCAAATGCGATGCAAATATAGCGCCTTTTTTTATACTTGCAATAGATTAGAATATTTTTTTTTAAAAAAACAGTAAAAAAAAGATCTTGTTTTCTCTATTCCTAAAATTTATTCGCTCAGAATCTAATAAAATATTCATTTTTATGTATTATATTGTTATTTCAAAATAAAACTAGATAATCGTAGAATAACAAATATTTATGAATAATAAAACTATAAGTATCGTTTTAGAAAAACAGGATAATATACTGATTAGTAAGCTTAAAGACTTAGATTTTATAAGTGAAATATATTCTCTAGATCAAATTGTAGATTTACATAAGAATACTAATTATGCAAATTCCGATTTTGATAATAGTACTATCTTAAAATATATATCGAGTAATTTAAATTCAGAATCAGTTTTGCTTATTAAGAATAAGTCTAAAATTGAAATAAATATAAATTCATTTGTTGAAGTATTCGACAATTATAAAATATCAGATAGTGGTTTTCTATATTTCGATCATTTTTATAAAAAAGATAATATCGAGCAGAAAATACCTGTCTTAACTGCTCACTGTGGAAGTGTTCGGGATGATTTCAATACCGGCAATATATTGTTTCTTAATTCTAAATTATTTAAAGATGCATGCAGTGAGTTAAATGTTCAGCTTAATTATTCTGGACTTTATTATTTATTTTTATATTTTCTGAGATTAGATAAGATCGAAAGAGGTGAAAATTCTTTTTACACTATTATCGAATCTGATAATAGAAAATCGGGTGAAAAGATATTTGATTACGTCAAAGACGAATTTAGAAGAAACCAAATCGAGAAGGAAGAGGTTTTTACCTCCCATCTTAAGCTTATTGATGCATTTGTTTCTCCACCTAAAACCGAACTTCATCAGGTGGAGGAAAATTTTGAATTCGAGGCATCTGTTATTATACCTGTTAGAAATAGGCAAAGAACAATTGCTGATGCAATCAAATCTGCCTTAAATCAGAGAACTGATTTCCCATTTAATATTATCATTGTTGATAATCATTCTACAGATTCAACAACTGACATAATAGATGAACTGAAATCTATTTCGAATAAGCTTATTCATCTTATTCCCGAAGAAGAAGACTTGCAGATTGGGGGTTGTTGGAATTTGGCAATTAATTCTGAGTTTTGTGGGAAGTATGCTATTCAACTAGATAGTGATGATTTATATCTTGATGAAAATACTCTCCAGAAAATTGTAAATAAGTTTAAGGAAGAAAATACAGCAATGCTTGTTGGAAGCTATCAGCTTGTGGATTTTTCTTTAAATGAATTAGCTCCTGGATTAATAGATCATAAAGAATGGACTTTTGAAAATGGCAGGAATAATGCATTGAGAATTAATGGACTTGGTGCCCCAAGAGCATTTAGAACAGATATTTTGAGAAAAAACTTATTCCCTAATGTTTCATATGGCGAAGATTATGCTGTGGGGCTTGCCATTAGCAGACAGTACAATATTTCGCGTATATACGATTCTCTTTATCTTTGTCGAAGATGGGAAGGGAATTCAGATTCAGATATTTCAATTGAACAAACAAATAAAAATAATGAGTATAAGGATTCATTAAGAAAGACTGAAATAGAAATTAGAGCAAAATCGAAAATAAACTCGTAATGAAAGTATATATTAAATGGATAAGTAATTTATCAAAAATTGCATTTTTTAGTTTATTGTTTGCCACAATATTTTCTTGTAATGCTGATACGAAATCTGATAACGAATACTTTGGGAAGAAGGATTCTGTTATTTTTAGATCTATTGTTCAAACAGGTGTTCTTAAGAGTGATGAAATACTTGAACGTTTTGTTGCTGTTTCCAAATTGTTTTTGCAGACTCCATATAAATCAAATACTTTGGATCAAAACAGTGAAGAGAAACTTGTTGTTAATATGCATGAATTGGATTGCGTAACTTTTGTAGAGAATTGTCTAGCATTATCACAAATAGAGGATAATGATAGTAATAAAATGGATGGTTTTGTTAATAATTTGAGAAGATTGAGGTATGGACAAGATTCAATCGAAGATTATACTAGTAGACTTCATTATTTTTCTGATTGGTTAAATAATCTGGAAGAGATTGGTTTGATTAAGAATATAACAAGTGAAATTGGTGGTATTGAATTGGATAAGCGAATAGATTTTATGAGTGTTAATTCTCATTTGTACCCAAAACTAAAGTCGAATACAGATTTGATTGGCAAAATCAAATTGAGAGAGGCATATCTAAATAACTTGACTAAGTATTATATACCAGAGGAAAAATTTGATGAGAATATTGATATTAAAACTGGTGATATTGTAGCAATAACTTGTAATATAAAGGGGTTAGATGTTTCCCATCTTGGAATAGCTATCGAATTGGAAGATGAGATACATCTAATTCACGCATCTAGTAAATACGCTAAGGTTGTACTTTCATCTAAGAGTCTTAAAAAAATGATTTTAGATAATAAAATTCAGAATGGCATTATTGTAGCTCGATTAATTAATAAATAGATAATGAATAGTTCAGATTTGTTTGAATTTTTCAAACAGCAATTAAAAACTTGGGAAATTGCAGATAAAAATTATAAAGCTTTAGAAAATCAGAATGAGAAAACTGTAATTTTGGATGAGTATGAATACAAAATACAATATAATCCCAATAGAGTCTTTTCAACTAAAGCTAAAATAGATAAAAAAAGCATAGAGTCAAGGAAATGTTTTTTGTGTAATAGTAACTTATTTAAGGAGCAGGATTCGGTGAATTATAAAAGTAAATTTGACTTTTTGTTAAATCCCTACCCTATAATGCCCATGCATTTTACTATTCCAAATATGAAGCATGTCGATCAGCAAATAAGCCCTTATTTTACCGACTTTTTAGATTTGATTGTGGATTTTCCAGAAATGCTATTTATGTATAATGGTGCTAAATGTGGAGCCTCTCTCCCTGATCATATGCATTTTCAAGCCATAAAGCAGAATTTGTTGCCAATTGAAAGAATTAATGCTGATGATAAAAATATTAAATGTATTTATGCGAAGTCTAAAGAATTCATCTATGTTTCGACTTTAGAATATAGGTCTTTTTTAATTCTTGAATCTGACAATAAGCTAGGGATGAAATATATATATGATAAGATAATTAATCAATTTTCAGATCTTTATTATGGTGATTATCAAGATAAAATTAATTTAATTGGTAAGTTTATAAACAATAAGTATAGAATATATATATTTCCTCGTTCGGCACATAGACCATATCAGTATTATTCCAAAAATGATAATAGCATAATAATTAGTCCAGGTTGTATCGATATGGGAGGAGTTTTTATTTGTTCTGATTTTGATAGTTTTAATAGAATGAATTCTTCATATGTAAAATCCATATTAAGTCAAGTTAGTATGGGCGAAAAAAAGTTTCAAAAGTTTATAGATAATTTTAAGAAACAGTTTTAGAATTTAAAAGATAATTATGTCAAAAAAAAATACTGTTTCCGTCGGAATATTGAAATCTAATAAAATAGAATTTAAATTTAACGGATATTACAAGGATATAAACGGACTTGAATATAATTCAAATCAGTGTGTGGAGATTATTGGGGGTCAAATCTATTTAAATGAGAAAGCTATCAGCATAAATGAGCTTTATTTTACTCCTGTTGATGATTTTAATTGTTTTTTCACAATTCAGAATGTTGAAATTGGTATTGATTTTCATTGGAATCGAAAAGAAAATCAGAGTTTTAAATCAGTTCTGAAGTTTATTCTTGAAGACGATAGTTTGAGAGCAGTAAATATCTTAGATGTTGAGGATTATCTGTTAAGTGTGATTTCTTCAGAAATGCACGCTAATTGTAATATTGAACTTCTTAAAGCACATACTGTTATTGCCCGCTCATGGTTAATGTTTCAGATTAGAAATAAAAAAGTTTCTCAATCTTCTGACAAAATTATAACAGAGAATACCATAATTGATTGGTTCGACAAGGATGATCATGATTTCTTCGATGTTTGTGCTGATGATCATTGCCAGAGGTATCAGGGAATAACGAAACAAACAAACCAGAATGTTAAAAAAGCGGTAATAGCCACTAAAGGCGAAGTTTTAGTATACCATGATAGGATTTGTGATGCCAGATATGCAAAGTCGTGTGGCGGAATTACTGAAAAATATAGTGCTGCATGGGAGAATATGGATTATGATTATCTGAAATCATTTGTAGATAATAAAGAGAATAATTTTGCAAAACCAAATAGCGAAGTAGAGTGGAAAGATTGGATTGATTCGGACTTTAAGTGTTTTTGCAATACTAAAGACGAGGAAGTGCTTTCTCAGATTTTAAATGATTATGATAGAGAAACCAAGGACTTTTTTAGATGGGAACAAAGTTATAAGCAAGCCGAAATTAAGAACTTATTGGAATCGAATTTGAATAAGGAATTTGGACAGATATTAGATCTTGAGGTATTGGAAAGAGGAGAATCAGGAAGAATTACCAAATTAAGAATTAAATCCGAATTACGAGAAATGATAATTGGTAAGGAATTGATAATACGCAAAGCTCTTTCTAATTCTCATTTATATAGCTCTTGTTTTTATGTTGTAAAGGAAGGGCAAACTAATGGAATACCAGATTCGTTCAGGTTAATTGGTGCTGGATGGGGTCATGGAGTTGGTTTATGTCAAATAGGTGCAGCTGTTATGGCAAATCAAAACTATAATTATAAGGAAATTTTAAATCACTATTATAGAAATGCAGAAATACTAAAAGTAGACTAATGAATATCAAAAAATATTTTAAATCATTTTCTTGGATACCAAGTTTATATTTTGCCGAAGGACTCCCATACATTCTTGTCACCACAAGCTCTGTAGTAATGTACAAGAACTTGAATATGACTAATGCTGATATAGCTTTGTATACCTCTTGGTTGTATTTGCCTTGGGTAATCAAACCATTATGGAGTCCTTTTGTTGAATTGATGAAAACAAAAAAATGGTGGATACTTATAACTCAATTCATTTTGGCTGTATCGATTGCTGGTGTTGCACTCAGTCTTCCTGCTGATAATTTTGTTAAGTATAGTTTGATATTCTTTTGGCTTATTGCTTTTAGTTCTGCTACTCATGATATTGCCGCTGATGGCTATTATATGATAGCTCTTGATAGCGAGGAGCAATCTTTTTTCATTGGTATTAGGAGTTTGTTTTATCGATTGGCAATAATTGCTGGTCAGGGACTTATTGTTATTTTGTCAGGAATCTTATATTCTAAGTATTTTGTCGATGATTATAGGATGAGTTGGAAGTATACTATGCTTATTACTAGTATGTGCTATCTGCTGTTCTTTATGTATCATATGATTGTTCTGAAAGATAAAAAGCCGAATGAATCCGAGGAATCTCCTAAAAAATCAATTTTTGTAAATAATTTATTTCATGTTTTTGTGGAGTTTTTCAAGAAGCCATATATAGTTATTTCATTATCGTTTATTTTATTGTTTCGATTAGGTGAGGCCCAATTGTTAAAATTGGCTGCACCATTTATGTTGGATGATAAATTAAATGGAGGTTTGGAGCTTTCAAATGATGTGTATGGTACTATATATGGTGTTTTTGGTGTTATTAGCTTGATTCTTGGTGGAATTCTTGGCGGTGCAGTTATTGCTAAATCAAATCTTAAATATTGGATTTTTAAAATGGCGCTTGCATTAAATATTCCAAATTTTGTTTACCTGTATTTGGCTAGTTTTCAACCCGAATCATTAACCATTATTTCGTCATGTATAGTTATAGAGCAGTTCGGTTATGGATTTGGTTTTGCTGCTTTTATGATGTATATGATCAATTTTTCGGATGGTAAATATAAAACAGCACACTATGCTTTTTCGACTGGTTTTATGGCATTGGGCATGATGATTCCAGGCTTGTTTTCAGGATATATTCAAGAGTATTTAGGCTATAAGCTATTTTTCGGTTTTGTTATAATTTGTGCTATTCCTAGTTTATTAGTCATTAAATATATTTTAAGGAATAATGATATTTCGGATAAAATACTTCTAAAACAATAACCTCTGTATTCATGTTGTTTTCACAAAACGATAAAAAAGAGCGTTGTAAATACTTACAACGCTCTTTTTTTGCTATACTCCCTTTTCTAATATTGGTTTGTCTGTTACGACATAATATCTAGGGTCATTTATATTGCGTTCGATGTTTAACTCAATATTTATATCTGCTTTTTCCAATAATGCAATACAATCGGGACTTAGGTGGATTAATTTAACTTGCTTGTCAAGTTTTGAGTATTTCTCAACCAAAACCCTAAGAGCTTCGATACCAGAATGATCAGATACCTTTGATTCCATAAAATCTATTTCAATAGACTCAGGGTCATTACTTATATCAAATTTTGATATGAAAGTCTTAACAGATCCAAAGAATAAAGGTCCCCAAATTTCATAAACTTTTGTACCGTCTTCTTTGATACGTTTTCTTGCTCTAATTCGCTTTGCATTTTCCCATGAGAATACCAAAGCACTTACTATAACTCCTACAATAACCGCAATAGCAAGATCGAAAAATACTGTTACAATTGATACCAGTACTAATACGAATGCATCTGAATTAGGAATCTTATGAAGTATTCTCAAACTTGACCATGCAAATGTTCCAATAACAACCATAAACATTACTCCTACTAATGCTGCTATAGGTATCATTTCAATGTATTGAGAGGCAAATAGTATAAAAATTAATAAGGTGATTGCTGCCACAATTCCAGATAAACGACCTCTACCGCCTGATTTGATATTAATCAAAGATTGGCCAATCATTGCGCAGCCTCCCATACCTCCAAAAAATCCAGTAATTATATTGGCTGTTCCTTGAGCTATACATTCTTTATTGCCATTACCTCTTCCATCCGTTATTTCATCGATGAGGTTTAAAGTAAGTAGTGATTCAATAAGTCCAATGGCAGCTAAAATTAATGAATATGGAAGGATGAACTTGATAGTTTCAATTGTGAATGGTACCAAGGAGAATATTTCTGTTTGAAAACTTGGTAACCCACCTTTTAAGCCTTCTCCTCCTCCATCACGAATAAATGAGCCTACCGTACTCATATTGATATCACCAAAAATTACGATAGCCGAAACTACTAGAATAGCAGTTAGAGCAGCTGGAATTTTTGTGGTGATTTTTGGAAGAGCAAACATTATTAGCATTGTAAGACCGATGAAACCAAGCATAGGAAGCATATCACCCATTTCAAGCCATTGTTTTACACCATTTTCCTCAAATTTTAACATATTTAATTGAGATAGGAATATTACGATAGCTAAGCCATTTACAAATCCCATCATTACTGGTTGGGGAATAAGTCTTACAAATTTACCAAATTTGAAAACTCCTGCTAATACTTGAAATAAACCAGCAAGTATTATAGTTGCAAATAGATAATATAAACCCATATTTTCAACAGGAGATTCAAATGTTAATCCCATTTGGTTTCCTTTACTCACAAGACTCACCATTACTACAGCCATAGCCCCTGTTGCACCAGATATCATACCAGGTCTTCCGCCTAGGATAGATGTAATCAGTCCTATCATAAAAGCAGCATAAAGCCCTACAAGAGGATCAACACCTGCAACAAAAGCAAATGCAACAGCCTCAGGAACTAAAGCAAGGGCAACTGTAAGTCCAGAAAAAATATCGTTTCTAATATTCTTCTGTTTTTTCTTGAAAAAATCAAACATCAAACAAAAATTTAAAATCAAAAAATTATTTCACATATAAAAAGCTGCGAGTATATCTTTGTGATTGAGATACACTCGCAGCTTGTTTTTCGGGCGGCAAATATAGAAATTAATTATTGTTTCAGCAAATACTTATTTGATTGTATTATTGATGTTTATGGAAAATTACACAAAATTACATTCCATTTATGATAAAAGTTTCGATTAATTTTGAAAGCTATTTCCAGTATCCGACGGATAGCTGTCAACTGAAACAGGAACACAGAAAGATTTGTTGGACTCCTGATAAAGTCGCCAAATTCTACCGTATATCGACTCGTAATATATATCAATACTTATATTTTTATTTTTGGACTTTATAAATTCCTTCACGGCTTCATTTCCGTGAATACCACACATGAATATAGTTTCGCCTGGTTTTACAACCCTATTGTTTATCATACTTATTGAAACAGGTAAATCATGAGGACATATTTTGTTTATCATGGCTCTCCATGATTTTTCTATTTTTCCATTAAGTCGAACTTCTACATATTTTATTATTGCTGGTCCTACTCCATCGTTCTGTAATGTGAATTGATATATATTATTACTGGTGTTTTTGGCTATGAATAACCTTGGCCATACTGCTGCATGCTTTTGCTCTTGCATAATTTCAGTCTGACGATTCAATATCCTGCTTTGGTATATTGAAACAAAAAATGCACATAAACTTATTGTAATAGCAGAAATTGTGATTGCTAAATCTTGTTTTTTCATTTAAAATTTGGGTTTTGGTTTATCATTTAACAAAAATATAATTTCTTTTTAAGGATAACCAATAAATTATGTCTACCAAATTTTAATATTATTTATGATTCCAGAAAAAAAGCTTTTAATTTTATGCTTTAATTTAAAAATATTGTCTTCCTTTAAAAAAGAACAATACTTTATGCTTTTTTGAGTATTATAAAACTAAATATGAGAATAAAACATTTTATACATAGGAATAGATATGGTATAATGGGAACTATAGCTTTCCACCTAATTTTAGGTATAATTATGATGATAACTAAATTAGGTGCTGTAAATCAAATGATAGAAACAGAGATATTTATTGAGGATATTGCTGAAATTGTTGAAGAAATAGAAAAGCAAGAGCAGGAAAAAATTAAAGAAGAAATTATTGAAAAAGAAGAAAGCATTGATAAACAAGTGGAGGATTTATTAAAATCTGTAGTCTCAAATTCTGACATTAAACCAAATAAGGATAATACTCAATCTGTACAAGATATGATTAAGGAAATAGAAAATAATCTTGACGAATACAGATCTGATGAAACTCCTGCAGGTAAAGGAAAATATTCTGACTATATCCAAGATAGTATAGCCTTAAAAAAAGATAAAGACGCCCTTCGTAAGTTAGATTCCCTTAAAACTATAGAATATAGCGGTCAAAGTTCGGTATACTATAGTCTTAAAAATAGACATAAAACTCGTATCCCAATTCCTGTATTTAAATGCGAAAATGCAGGAAAAGTAACAGTTCAAATTATTGTAAATAGATTAGGACGTGTGGTATCAGCTACTATAAAGAAAGAGAAAGCATCTAGTAATGATGAAAATTTACATGAAAATGCAATTGATGCTGCTTTTAGATCTCAATTCAATAAAGATTTAAATGCCCCACCTAAACAAATGGGAACAATCACATTCCATTTTGCAAAGCAGTAGAAATTTATTGAAAATTTAAAAATATTTTTAGCCTAAAATTGCACTTGTGTCGTCCGTTTATAAGTGAGTAAAATTCTTGTTCGCGTTAAGGGTGGGTCCACTTTTAAAAGTGTAATATTATGAAAACAAAATCTAATTTAAATTTTATTCAACGGATAGAATCTTTTAGTCCGGAAGAATTCAAACTATTAAAAGAAAAAATGGAATTTTTAATTTATAAAAAAAGGGTTTCGTATATTCTCGAAACCCCTAAAAATGAATTAAAATGCCCTTTTTGTGCTTCATCAAAATTTATAGCTTGGGGAAGAAGAAATGATCTTCAAAGATATAAGTGTAAGAGTTGTCTTAAAACTTTTAATAGTTTAACTAATACTCCATTAGCACGATTAAGAAGGAAGGGGCATTGGTTAGATTATGCTGAATGTCTTAAATCATCATTAACAATTAGGGAGGCCGCTGCTGAATGTGAAATTAATGCATCAACTTCATTTAGATGGAGGCATAGATTTCTGCAAAATTCTAAATTTATTAAAGCAAAAAAACTAGGTGGAATTGTTGAAAAATCATTTTTGAAATTAAAAGAATCATTCAAAGGAAGCAGAGATAAAAATCTTGTTAGGAAGAAAAATAGGAAGAATATTTATATTATTTATGATCTAGATAGAAATAACAACCAATACGATATTACAAATAAAGGTTTTGATCTTAAAACTATTGATTCTAATTTTAGAAAACTTATAATGAAAGATTCTCTTGTTTTTATAAATAAAGAAGAAGTTTTTGTGAAATTTGCGAAAGATAAATCTTTTAAACACTCTTACTTTTCGAAAAAAAAAGATTCTCTTGCTTCACCTCAAAAAAGTGAGCGTTATAAAAACATTTTTATAAATTGGATAAACAATAAGTTCAAAGGAGTTGCCACCCGATATTTAGAAAATTATGTATCATGGTATAGAGCTTTGAATGAATTTAGTTCTGGAATAAAGGCTATAACACTTCTTTATAGAGCAAAATCGATTGAGAAATACCGTCACCAACCCTTAAAGCAAACAAGATTCTTATAATTCTAATTTTAAAGAACCTATTTTTAAACAGATATTACACCAAGACAGATATAAATTTTTTTCCAATAAATAGTTTAATAAGATTTAACTATTCTTTTGATGCGATAACTATTCTATCTTTTTTGTTTAAATCTTTTATGAGTCTAGGATTTTTTAGACCAGCTTCTAGGCATGCATGGCAAGTTTCTTCGCCAAAGTTTTCGTTGATTTCGAAATATAGTTTGCCATTTTCATTTAGATGAATTTCTGCAAATTCAGCGATCTTTTTATAGAATAAAAGGGGATCATTATCTTCAACGAATAAGGCAAGTTCTGGTTCATAGTCTAAAACATTCTTATTCATTAGTATTTTCTCAGACTGAGTGATATATGGAGGATTACTTACTATAAGGTCATACTTATCCCATTTGAATGATTCAAAATTAAGGATATCTCTATTTAAGAAATTGATATTGACTTTATTTGCTTGTGCATTTTCGCTAGCTATTTTTAGAGCTTCTCTCGAAATATCTACAGCACTAATTTTAGTATCTGGCATGTTTTTAGCTAAAGATATAGATATACAGCCACTTCCGCTTCCTATATCAATTATATTCTGAGATCTCCTATTTTCTGATATAATAAGATCAACAAGCTCTTCTGTTTCTTGTCTTGGAATCAAAACAGAAGAGTCGACTTTAAATTTTAGTTCATAGAACCATGCAACTCCCAATTCGTATTGAATAGGTTTTGATAATTTTAGAGCATTTAAAATTGCTATTATTTTTGAACATTGTTCTTCGTTCAAAATCATATTTCTATTTATTCTTGCTTCAATATTTGAAATATTAAATAGTTCGTCTAAAATCATCAAACAAAAATTATCTATTTCAATTTTTGAATATAATTCATTTAGTTCATTGTTGAAATCTTGAAAAATTTGGGATATTGATTTTTGCATAATTTTTATTGATATCAATTACAATAATAGTGAGTAAACATCTAATGGTAATATATTAGTTTGTTTAGCAAAAAAAAAGAGTCTCATTAGAGACTCTTTTTATATTTAGAGATAATTGTATTAAGCATTTAAAGTAAATCTCTTCATCTCAGTAACAGTAAGCTCTTTATTAGCTTCAGTTAAATACTGCTTGATAGATTTCTTGTTATCCTTAACAAAAGCTTGGTTTAGAAGAGTGCATTCTTTGAAGAATTTACCCAATCTACCTTGTGCAATTTTGTCAAGCATTGCTTCAGGCTTACCTTCGTTACGAGCCTTATCTTTAGCAATCTCTAATTCTTTTTCAACAATATCAGCAGGAACATCTTCCTTGTCGATACCTACAGGAGCCATTGCAGCTGCTTGCATAGCAACGTCTTTAGCCATTTGTTCGTCGATATCATTGTTGAATCCGATAAGAGTAGCCAATTTATTACCAGCGTGAATATAAGCGATAGCTGATTCAGCTTCAATCTTGTCGAAGTAGCTTAATTCAATTTTTTCGCCGATTACACCAGTTTGCTCATTAACATGTTCTTCAACTTTTCTTCCGTCAAGTTCAAGAGCTTTAAGTGCCTCAAGGTCAGCTGGCATATTTTCAAGAGCAAGGTCAAGAATTCTAGTTGCGAACTCAACAAATCCGTCATTTTTAGCAACGAAGTCAGTTTCACAATTTAAAGTAATGATAGCTCCTTTTTTCTTATCAGCAGAAACTTTAGAAAGAACAACACCCTCTGTAGCTTCTCTATCAGCTCTTTTGTTAGCAATAGCCATACCCTTTTTACGGATAATTGATACTGCTTCATCAAAATCACCATTAGCTTCAGTAAGAGCATTTTTACAATCCATCATACCTGCTCCAGTTGCTTTACGTAGTTTTGCTACGTCTGCTGCTTTTATAGCCATAATCTTAAGAATTATTTTGCGTTAACAATTATTTTTCAGTTTCAGGAGTAGCTTCTCCAGCTGCTGGTTTTGCTTCCTTAGCTTCAGATTTTTTTCCTGCTTTTTTTGCTTTAGCGTTTTCTTTCTCTTTATCTTTAAGAGCTTTTCTTTCAACTAAACCATCTTTGATAGAAGCAGCAACTTTATCAAGAATTAAAGCAACTGAATTTGAAGCATCGTCATTAGCAGGAATTAAGAAATCAACTCCTTCTGGGCTTGAGTTAGTATCTACAATTGCAAATACAGGGATACCCAAACGTTTAGCTTCTTTAACAGCAATATATTCTTTCATTACATCAACTACGAAAAGTGCAGCTGGAAGACGAGTTAAGTCAGCGATACTACCAAGGTTCTTTTCTAATTTTGCTCTTTGGCGAGAGATTTGTAATCTTTCTCTTTTAGAAAGGTGCTTGAAAGTACCATCAGCTTCCATCTTGTCGATAGAAGTCATTTTCTTAACTGCTTTACGTATAGTAGGGAAATTTGTTAACATACCCCCTGGCCAACGCTCAGTTACGTATGGCATATTGATATCGCTAACTTTTTCGGCAACAACGCTTTTAGCTTGTTTTTTAGTAGCTACGAATAATATTTTTCTACCTGATTTTGCAATCTGACCTAATGCAGCACATGCATCATCAAGTTTTACAGCGGTTTTGTGTAAGTCAATAATGTGAATTCCATTACGCTCCATGAAAATATAAGGAGCCATCTTTGGATTCCACTTTCTAGTAAGGTGACCAAAATGGCAACCTGCTTCTAATAACTCTTCGAATGTGGTTTGAGACATTTCTTAATTTTTTAAATACTTGTTTACATTCATTTTATGGCAATTAATAAGTAGTCCCTATTTAGGAGTCTTATTAATTTAGATACTAAACTCGCCACAAAAATATTAACGTTTACTAAATTGAAATCTTTTACGTGCTTTAGGCTGTCCAGGTTTTTTACGCTCAACCTCACGAGGGTCACGAGTCATAAATCCAGCAGCTCTTAATTGAGATTTAGATTCAGCGTCAATAGCAACTAATGCTCTTGAGATAGCTAATCTTAATGCTTCTGCTTGTCCTTTGATACCACCTCCGCAAAGATTTACTTTGATATCGTATTTTTCAGCAACTTCTAATAAGTTTAATGGTTGCTTTACGATATATTGAAGTGTTCCTGTTGGGAAATATTCGTTTAAGTCCTTTTTGTTAATGGTAATTTGTCCTTTACCTTCGCTAACGTAGATACGAGCAATAGCTTCTTTTCTACGTCCAATAGCATTAACTACGTCCATACCTTTTATTTAATTGTGTTTAAATCTAATTTCTTTGGTTGTTGAGCTTCGTGTTTGTGCTCACCACCAACATATACGTGAAGATTTCCTAATAATTTTCTTCCTAAACGGTTCTTAGGCAACATACCTTTTACTGAATGTTGGATAAGTTTTTCAGGAGTTTTTTCAAGAATCTCTGCAGGATTTTTGATTTTCTGTCCACCTGGATATCCAGTATGAGAGAATAATCTTTTATCAGACATTTTCTTACCAGTCATTCTGATTTTCTCTGCATTTAAAATAATCACGTTATCACCACAATCAACATGAGGAGTGAAATTTGGCTTATACTTCCCTCTTAGTAACTTAGCAACCTTGCTACTAAGTCTACCCAATACTTCATTTTCTGCATCAATAACAACCCACTCTTTGTTTACAGTAGCGCTGTTTGCAGAAACAGTTTTGTAACTTAATGTATCCACTTTAAATACTTTTACAGTTAATATTTAATCAATTATTCTAAATTTTGGCTCGCAAAAGTACAATAAATCAATTTATTGCCCAAATAATTACTGGAAACATTTACTTATTATTTTTTAGTGGATAATCGGACAAACGGTCAAAAATAATAAGAAAATAGTATAATTATATTCAAATCAAAAGTTACCAAGATTGCTAAGGTCTCTGAATTAACTGATGATATGATGCTTAGCTAAAATAAAATTCAGAACAAACTCGGCACAAAAGTATAAAATATTATTTAGATACTAAGATAAAAAAACAGTCTTTTTTAAATTTTTTTTCATATTTCTGAAACTTGAAATTTTAAAATTCATGTATTTTTGGTTTTAAATATAATCTTATGATTAGCATATTGTTGAGCGCTTGTTTTATTGTATGACTTTGAAGCTAGGATGTGATTTTTGATTTAAGTTCCATTAAACTTTAAAACTCTGAACTATGGTAATATTGGATTTGAAATTATTACACAGAATTTTACTATTTGGACGATTCTTTTAATAAAACTGGATTCCTGATACTGGTAACAGTTTAAATAATAAATGTAGTTCATAAAATTATGCATATATTATACTTAAACTGTATAAGAAAAGATTTAAGTCATATTACCAACGGAATATTTATGATCAAAGTAAAAATGAGCAAAGATATTGTTGTCGTTGAATACCAAAAATTATTATACTGCAAGTTTTAAATATTACCTGAAAGTCATATATAACAAATTACAACGTACAGCATTATAATTTGTTATATAAAAGTAAAAGGCTGTAAGCTAGCCTATGCAAAATATAGCTTGTTTTTTCTTTTAAATTATTTCTATATTTGGAAAATATACGAGCATGAAGAATCTCATAATTTATATAGCCGACTCATTGAATTATAGTAGATGTTTCGCAAGCTCAACAGGACGTTCCCTCTTCCTAC